>JAFIFV010000053.1 GCA_020831845.1 Ectothiorhodospiraceae bacterium | reverse complement strand
GTTCTCCAACGCCAAATCGGCGTACATCCGCTTGAGCCGGGCATTCTCCTCCTCAAGCTCCTTGAGGCGTCGAACATCGGCTGCTTCCATGCCGCCGTACTTCGACTTCCACTGGTAGTACGTCGCCTCGGAAATCCCGAGATCCCGGCAGACGTCCATCACCTTGCGGCCGCCTTCGACCTGCTTGAGCCTCTGGACAAGCTGGGTCTCTGTAAACCTGCTCTTGCGCATCTGGGCCTCCTTGGGCTTAGTTTGCCCGGAGACCTCTAGTTTGCAATGGACCAATTTTCAGGGAAGGCGACACAATGATCTGGTGGTCGGACAGGCGGTACTGAGGCTGATAAAGGAGGGTGAACTCGTTGGTATCCATGGCGGTGGGTGCGTCGGCCAGCAGACGGATGTTTCTTGCCCGATCCTGTGTTTGCACATCTCCGTAGGCGAAATGGCTGGAGGGCATCCATGGACCGGCTTGACGAGCGGAAGGCACTGCGGGGCAGTGGTGTGCCGTAGGGTGCTGGGGGGAGGATGTTGGGGTTCGCTTTGCTCACCCCAACCTACGCTCGCTGGCAGCAATCTCCGCGGCCGCCTGAGTGGCTTATTCAGCGCGGACTACTTGTCACAGGTGTCTGATCACCCAAAGAGAACCTTCAATTAGGACAGTGGAGGTCATCACGACTAGTACTATCCACAGATGAGCAATCATGATCATTGAGTAAAGCTTTTCGCGTCGTGAAACATGAAAGTTGCTCGCGATGACCTCCGCTTCTTCAGGGTGCAAGTTGCGGAACGATCTTCCCCAGGTGCTGCGATTGATAATGCCGGCGGCAACGCATGGAATCAGCATGTAGCTGAATATTTCGAGGATGGGGCCTCTATATAAGAAGTACTCGCGTACGAAGTTGTCATAGAGGTCGTTTTCTTCTCGAAGCCTACGCCCCATGCCCCATAGAGGAAACCATCCGACCACTATCCATACGCACGCGAGTAATGCATAGCCGCCGGCGAGGACGTAGGCTGTGTACAAGATATGGAAGAGCTGATCCATTGAAGCTAGTACATGGCTCAGTTGAAAAATCGGGATTGAATGCTGCGAACCGCCGTGCCTGCAAACGCCGAGCCCACTATGCCGGCAGCCCCTGCCCCAAGAATTGCCCAGCCCACTGGTCCAGTTGCTGCAAGCGCAAAGTAGATTGCGGCACCGCCCGCTGCCCCGGCGATCTGTGCTCCCGCGAATACCGTATCTTCCACCCACGGCTCGCCATTCTGGGCGTTATGGTACGCCTCGTAGCCCACGACGCCGACCGCCGCCACGGTTCCAACGCCTCCGACGAATCTCGCGTTCTGCAAGAATCGGCTCATGCGTCGGATGTCCCGGTTGTCCTTCAGGTCGATGCCCCTGGGGTTGTCGGCTGCGATGTTCATGGCGCGTTGCGGTGTCAGGTACGGGTTTCTGGACGGGCGGCGGGAGCGGTGGCTGGCGGCGCGCTGGATTTCCCGGGCGTACTGGTGGCTTATGGTGGCGAAGGCGCGTTCGATCTGTGGTTTCAGGCGGTGACGGGTGATGCGGTCCGCGGCGCGGTACTGGTCCAGCAGACGCTGCAGGCCGTCCACCCGCCGGATGTATTGCGAGCCCATGCCGTGGGCGCCGGTGAAGACGCCGGCGGAACCGGCCCCCAGCACGTCTACTGCGCCCATCAGGGTGTCACCGTTGCCGTCGACGTTGGCCTCGTGCAAGGCAATGACGTGCTCGCGGCGCAGGCCGGTCATGAACAGCTCGGATTCGTTGTCCAGGGACGGATAGCAGGCGAGGCCATCGTCCTTCACATAGGCGGCATCGCGGCGTGCGTTCGGGATGGCGTGGCCGTTGAACTCGTCCAGCCAGGCGTCAGAGGTTTTTCCGGGGAACGTGGCAATATGCGGCATTGCGCTCTCTCCTTAAGCGAGTTGAATCAATCCATGATTGCCGGAAGTCTAACCACGGGCGGTCCGGTCAGGCAAGCGCGAAGGGTACTCATCGAGAAGTGGCTTGTCTCAGCGACCGAGCCAACACCACCGAGCACCACTTGAACAGAAGGCTGGAAGAGAAGTTCGGACGGCAGTGAGGCTTGCTGTGGGGAGGGGGTGAGGAATTGTCCTACTGGAGTGTACGCCGCGTGGGTTCCAATAGCGCCGCCACTTGATGCGCTGGCAAGGGCTTGCTGAAGTAGAAGCCCTGGGCTATGTCGCAGCCATCGCATTTTAGGTGGGCAGTGGTCTCCGCATCCTCAATGCCTTCCGCCACAGTGCGGAGATTCAGATCCTTAGCCATGGAGATCACTGCTGAGACGATGCGCATGCGACGTCGGTCGTTGGTCACGCGGTCCACCAGGCTGCGGTCGATCTTGAGTTTGTCAATGGGCAGCGTGGTCAGATGCCGGACGGAGGTGAAGCCGGCACCAAAGTCGTCCAGCGCGACGGACACCCCGGCATCCTTCAACGCTTCAAGGCTGTCCCGTAACGCCATCGGGTCGTCGATGATTGCGGACTCTGTGACTTCCAGTTCCAGCCGGTTTGCCCCCAATCGCTGATTGGCAAGTTCCTGCAGAATGAACCGAGATAGTTCGCGGCTCTCCAGATTTCGTGGGAAGACATTGATAGCGACGGTTAAATTCAGCCCGGCCGTCTGCCACTCTGCAGCCTGCTTGATGGCGGCTCGTGCCACCCATAGGGTCAGTTCGTGGATCAGCGCCGTTTCCTCCAGCAGCGGGATGAACTGGCCAGGTGGCACAAGGCCGTAGGTCGGATGGTTCCAGCGGATCAGTGCTTCGGCACCAATGATCTGGTGGTCGGACAGGCGGTACTGAGGCTGATAAAGGAGGATGAACTCGTTGGTATCCATGGCGGTGGGTGCGTCGGCCAGCAGACGGATGTTTCTTGCCCGATCCTGTGTTTGCACATCTCCGTAGGCCGCCAGACCGCTGGTATTGCGCCGCGCCAATGCAAGGGCAGCGTTGGCACGTTGCAGGATTGCCGATGCGCTGGTCTCCGGTGCTGAGAATGAGGCTGCGCCGACGATCGCATCCAGGTAGACAGGTACGTTATCGATGGTCACGGGCCGCGTCAGGCGTGCCATAACCTCAGCGGCCTGATCACGTGATGCACCCTTTGCTTCATCCACCAGGATGGCGATTTTCCCGGAGTGCACATGATAGATCTGCCATGCGCGTGGGTAGGCATGGCGCTGACGCTTGGCGACGGCCGCGGGAATGCGCTGCATGAAATCCGGGCCGAGCGTGTTGAAGATCTGATCAAAGTTTTTGAGGTCGATGAGGATCAGTCCGTAACGTCGGGTGCTGCTCTCCTTGCGCAACAGCTCCGAGATGAATTGTTCGAGAGCCAAGTAGGTGGGTAGGTCAGAGCCTGGGTGAATCAGACTGGCTGTACGGATGTGCTCGAGCTGGTGGCGTAGTCGGCCAATGACTCCGCCGGCGACGAACCCGAACAGTAGGAAGAAGCCCGAGCGGAACAGCCAGCTGGCAGCGGGTTGCGGTGTGGCTGCTGTTACGTCCATCGGCATCAGAGGGCCTGCGACACCGAACCCGGCGATCGCGGCCGCAGCCAGGCCACCAATAATTCCGAACAGTGTCGCGCCAAGCAGGATGGGCAGGTAGGCGAGATGGATGTAGGCCGTTTGCGTGCCGCCAGTCGCGTGCACGACGGCTGCGACCATCCCAAGCAGGATGAGGATACTAATGGCCCCGCCGATGTGGGCAACAGCGTTCTGTGACGAGTGAGACTCACCAATTGCCCTTTTCAGCGGGACTGGCAGTTTAAGATCCGCCAGCGGGTGCATTATCTTTCCTTCTTCGCTGATCAGCAAAAACGAACACTACTATTTGGACCCTACCCACCGTGCCACAGTGGAATTGTGACGAACAGCACACTTATACAGGTTAATTTTCCATCCCGAACCAACGTGCGGCTCTCGGACTTGTTCTGCATACGTTGCGGCCGGCTTGACGAGCGGAAGGCAATGCGGGCCAGGGGTGTTCCGTAGAGTGTTGGGGTTCGCTTTGCTCACCCCGACCTACGAGCTATGCGTAGGAGCATCAGATCGGTTCGTCAGCCTGGCCAGTTCTGACTGATGAATGTTGCGATCTTGAGCGGTGTCATTATGGCTACCAGAGCTATGAAGTATTGGACGTTTAACAACATGAAAAAAGAGTAGGCGTTTTCCCAGCGGCTAGTCTGAAAATTTTTGTGCAGTCGTCCTGCCTCTTCCGGTGATGTTTTTCGAAACGCTCGCCCGAGAACACTTCCTCTAACGATGGCTGTGCCGGTAAGAGGAATAGTGATGTGGGACAGGAGGCTGAAAAACAGCCACCTGTTTCTGAGGTAGGTATCGACGTACTCTGAGAAAATTGGGCTGTCTGATCGAAGCCGCCTTATCATAGGTAATAGAGGGATCCATCCAACTTGCACCCACACGACGACAAACAGAGCATAGAAGCCCAGGGTGAGAAACACCGGGTCGGGAAGGAGCGCAAATGCCTCGTCGGCAAAATCCATATTCCTGTAAGAATGCAAGTGGCATGAGTGGGTTGGTTGGCGTGTTGCCGGCCTACGTGTTCATGAAAACTCGGCTCAGGATCCAGGAAACGGCTTCCAGTAGAAAGGTGACAAGCAAGCCCATTGAGACGATCCATGTATGGAGTAGCATGAAACGGGAGAACCATCTCTCGAACGCGCTGACAGAGAAGGATGTGACGATTCGCTCCGCTTCTTCCGGCTCGAGGTTGCGAAAGGCTCGCCCCCAGAAGCTTCGATGGAGGACCGCAGAAGCTATCGCCGGAATCAACCACATGCTTTGAATTCTGAAAAAGGCCCCTCGTCCCAGGAAGTAGTAACGTACGAATTCGTCGTAAGGCTGACTTTCATCACGGAGCCGTCGCCCGACAGGCCTCAGTAGAAGCCATCCAATGAAGAACCAGAAGCAGCCCGCAACCAGATAGATGGCAATTACTATGTAAAGCGTTGGGGCTGTTTCCAGCAGGGCGTTATGCAAGTCAATCTTCATTGGCTAATCGCGAAACGCTCTCGCTATTCCTCTTACTAGTCTGCCGGCAGCCGCGGAGCCGACGATGCCCGCCGCTCCGGCTCCTAATATTACCCAACCTACCGGGCCTGTTGCCGCTGCCATTAGCACTACCGTCCCTCCAAGGGCTGCACCACCAATCTGTGCGCCCGCGATCAGCGTATCTTCCACCCACGGATCGCCATTCTGGGCGTTGTGGTACGCCTCGTAGCCCACGATGCCTACCGCTGCCACTGTTCCAACGCCCCCGACGAATCTCGCGTTCTGCAGGAATCGGCTCATGCGGCGGATGTCCCGGTTGTCCTTGAGGTCGATACCTCTGGGGTTGTCGGCTGCGATGTTCATGGCGCGTTGCGGTGTCAGGTACGGGTTTCTGGACGGGCGGCGGGAGCGGTGGCTGGCGGCGCGCTGGATTTCCCGGGCGTACTGGTGGCTTATGGTGGCGAAGGCGCGTTCAATCTGTGGTTTCAGACGGTGGCGGGTGATGCGGTCCGCGGCGCGGTACTGGTCCAGCAGGCGTTGCAGGCCGTCCACCCGCTGGATGTATTGCGAGCCCATGCCGTGGGCGCCTGTGAAGACGCCGGCCGAACCGGCGCCGAGGACATCGACCGCGCCCATCAGGGTGCTGCCGTCGCCGTCGACGTTGGCCTCGTGCAGGGCGATGACGTCCTCGCGGCGCAGGCCGGTCATGAACAGTTCGGATTCGTTGTCCAGGGACGGGTAGCAGGCGAGGCCATCGTCCTTCACATAGGCGGCATCGCGACGTGCGTTGGGGATGGCGTGGCCGTTGAACTCGTCCAGCCAGGTGTGGGGAACGTGGCAATATGCGGCATTGCGCTCTCTCCTTAAGCGAGTTGAATCAATCCATGATTGTCGGAAGTCTACCCACGGGCGGTCCGGTCAGGCAAGCGCAAAGGGTACTCATCGGGAAGTGACTTGTCTCAGGGGGCAGGTCTGTTAATTGACAGGGACCGAGCCAACTCCCCCGAGTACCACTTGAACAGAAGACTGGAAGCGAAGTTCGGAAGGCAGTGGGGCTTGATCAGCCATCGTTACGACGACAAGAGCAATGGCCGGTGCGCTTGACGGCGTTGCCGAATGCCCGCTGCTGTTGACCTCGGAGTGATGGTCGTCCCCATCTCGATCACGCTTTTCGCATGGACTGGTGCCCACTCACGGTGCTGACAAGACCGGATGCGAGCGCAAGCCCCAGACTGCCTGCTGTTAAGGCGAGCGCGACAATCAATGAGAGGCTGTATGTACCCGAGATGTCACGAAGCATGCCTCCTAGCCAGCTGCCTGTTGCGGCGGCGAGAAAGCCGAAGAGAAACATGGCAGATATCCAGGTTCCAGCTCGGCTGCTCGGAAAGGTGGCACGGACGATGTGTGTTAATGCAGGGAAAACCCCGCCGTATCCAAGCCCCAGCAGAATCGCCCCAGCCATCATCAGGTGAATGCTGCCTGAGCCCGCTTCAATCATGAGGATCCCGACCGGTAGAAGAGCGATGCACACCACAAGCACGCCTCCCGGATGTGTCCGATCCAGAAGGGCTCCTCCGCCGAGCCGTGACACCAGGGTAACCCCGAGCAGAATGGATAGTATCCCAGCGCTCAGCGCGGCGGGTAGTCCTTGTTCTTCGCCGAATGCGACCAGATGGGCAATAACGATGAAGCTTCCTGCATTGAGCAACATCAGGGTCGCGGTCACAAGTGTGAACAGCCGTAGCTGGGCAATTTTTGCGGAATGTTGTCCTGTGGTGTCGCTGGTGGGTGGCGTTTGGGGCTCCTTTGGTGGGGCTTTGGCAAACACCAGTGAGCAGGAAACGATGAGGACGAGACACAACAAGCCGTAGGCAGCCATGGCATCGCGCCAGCCCCACGCTTCGGCAAGCCCCCGCAGCGCTATTGGGACGGTCAGCCCGCCCACGCTCTGGCCGCACAGCACGATCGCCATCGCAAAGGCGCGATTTCTGTCAAACCAACGGCTGACGTTGGCTGTGATCGGCCCGAAAAATGTCCCTTGGCCCAGCGCTCCAACCAAGAGCGCGTAGGCCGCATAAAGTTGCCATGGCTCCGTTGCGACACTCGACAGCATGAGTCCGATGCCGGTTGCAAGGCCTGCGGTTATTGAGAGCACGGCAAAACTGATTCGATCTGCGAGATAACCGATGGCAAACCCGACCGTCCCGGCGGCTACCATTGCGAGAGCATGCGCAAGCCCGAGCGTGGCGCGTGGCCACCCGAGGTCTTCGACCATCGGCTGCATCAGAATCGGGATCGAGGTCACGGCGCCGAAACTGAGCGAGGCCAGGCCAAGACTGACAAAGACAACGAGCCAGCTATACGTCGATTCTATGGAATCCTTGCACTGCCTTCGCATGTAGGGTTGCCTCTGCGATGAACTCAGGGCCGAGTCGGTCGACTCGGCCCGGCCCGGGTAGAGGCAGCCCGCTCGCCACGGCGGCGATCTCTTCCTCTGCCCTGCAATTTCAGCTCTCGCGCTCGTAGATCAGTTCTTGCTCCACAAGAATTTCCACTTGGCCGTCCACAACCCGCGTGGCATACATCTTCAGCGGCGCTTCGGCGGCTCCCACGGGGGAGCCATCGTCAAGTTCCCACTGCCAGAGGTGCTTCATGCAGGTCAGCAGCCTGCCATCGCACATGCCGTGTACCAGGGGTTCCTCCAGGTGCGGGCACATCGGGGGGATTGCGGCCACGTCTTCGCCACGCCCAACCAGAAGCACTTGAATGCCGGCCACTTCAACTGTCTTCAGTTCACCATCGGTGAATTCGTTGAGTGAGCCAACGGAATACCAACTCATAGTCAATACCTCGCTATGTCTGCTTTGCGCCGAATTCGAGCTTGTCAGGCGCGTTTTCTCCGCCCGCCTTGAACGGTTCCAGTCCCGGCCAAAACGGTGCTGCGCTGCGGCCTTTTGTGGGGCTCTCTGGTGAAGCTATGAGAACCGGTCAAATCGGATTCGGTTTGGCGGAATCCTGCATTCCATGATCAATGCGCGAATCGCGCCATCGACCATTGGGGGAGGGCCCGCAACAAAAGCGGTTGGCGAGGAACGAAGCGCCTTCAGATCGGCGACGGCCACCTCGTGTACATACCCGGTTGCGAAATGGATGTCCGAGTTGGCAGTCTGTAGGGCCTCTGGTACGGGGGCCTCGGAGAATGCAATGGTTGCGCTAAGAGCACCATTAGATGTTCGGACGTAGTGCTTGATCGCCTCGACAAAAAGGGCGTCCTCCTGTGTTCTGACCCCGAGATAGAGGCGCGCTCTGTGAGTCCGGAAATGGTCCGCCTGTATGGCGTGCTCAAGGACACCAAAGGCCAGCGAGACGCCACTACCACCGACGATGATTGCCAGTTCGGCATCGTCGCCCGGGTGGAGGTGGGCCTTGCCAAGTGGGCCAAAGTAGTTGATCGTGGCTCCCCGCCGGTCCTCGTCAAAAAGCCACTGAGTGAATTTGCCGGCAGCCTTTCTCCGGATTATCAGCTTCAATGGATCGCCTGGCGCTGGGCGGTTGGCGAGCGAATAGGCGCGATATCCATCACACTCCGGGCTACTCACCAGGATGAACTGCCCGCCATGGCAGCTGAACGGTTGCGATGGAGTGAGCCACACAACCGCTGTGTCGTTGCTCTCATAGGTCACTGAGGTGATCGTCGCCGAGCCGTAAGCAGGGGGCGGGGAGGCGGGATCTGTCAGCAACTCCGGCTCTCGTTGAAGGCGTATCGTTGTGTTGCGCCTGATGGTCGACTGACACATCAGGAACTCGGATTCTTTGCAACCTGTGGCTCCAGGCGCCTCCGGCCAGAGCGGGGCGACGGCTTCTCCATTACTCGGGTTCGCTCGGCATTCGCCGCATGTACCAGTGGCACATTCATACGGTAACGCGATACCTTGCCGAAGCCCTGCCAGGAGGACGCGTTCGCCATCGTGGCAATCGACCTCAAGCGTGGACTTCGGCCCCTGGATGGTGAGGGTGTGCTTCGCCTGTGCTTGCCGCATTCCCACGGTTTCCTGACCTCTCGTCAATGGAGCTGCTGCCGGAGAGCGGGCTCGCTCTCCGGCAAATACGATCTATGCTGACTTCTGCTGGTGTTTGGCCAGTCTCTTCGCCTCTTCAATCACGACATCCTCCTGAGCGGCAACGACCTTTCTTTCGCCGAGCCGGAGGACGAGTTCGCGAGGGTCACAGCCATACTCTTCAGCGGCATGGGTAATGGGGTGAATGTATCCGCCGTAGACATTCGCGTAGCCCATGAGCAACGAATTGTTGTCAATGATCGGCATTGGATGAGGGGAAACCAGCCTTTCGAACGTGGCCGCCGCATCCATGATCCCGAATACATCGGCGTTGACCTGATGACCTGCCCGTTTGAGTGCGGCGATGGCCACCTCTGTTTGAGCGTTGCCGGCACCGCCGCCGAATCCTTTCAGGCTGCCATCGATATAGCTTGCACCCTCGTCCACGGCGGCAAGAATGTTACCGATCGCAAGGCCCAGGTTGTTGTGGGGATGGAATCCCACCGGAATGGCCACGGCCTGGCGGACCGCCCGAACGCGAGCGGCAACCTCCTTTGGCGTGAGGTGACCTTGGGATTCCGCCAAGTTGACGTACTGAGCGCCGTAACTTTCCATTTTGGCCGCTTCCTCGGCCAGCTTCTCGGCGGATGTCATGCCGACCGAGATGAGGTAACCCACGGTGAATAGGCCGAGGTCACGACATTTTCGTATGTGCTGTTCCGTCGTGTCCGCCTCAGTGCAGTGCGTAGCCACACGCGCAACGGTGACGCCAACGTCGGCCGCCATCTCGAGATCCGGGAAAACCCCGAAGCCGGGTACGACGAGCATGGCGATACGCGCTTCCTTGACCGAGGATGTGGCCGCGCGCAGCAGCGCTTCATCGCTGGCTGGCGCCCGGCCCACGTGGACACAACTGCCGCCCAGTCCGTCGCCGTGCCCAACCTCAATGATGTCAACGCCTGCCTCATCAAGAGCGCGTGCGGTTTCACTGATGATCTGCGGCGTCAGTTGATGCCGATAGGTGTGGTTACCATCGCGCAGTGTCACGTCTACAAAGGTGATGTCGGCCATTATGCTGTCTCCCGATGTGCTGCATGTTGTTCGGCAATGGCAATCGCCGCGGCATTGATGATGTCGAGATTTCCGGCATAGCTGGGCAGGTAGTCCCCGGCCCCTGACACCTCCAGGCCGATCATGAAGTGATCACCTCTGCGGAACGGTTCCACAGTGATGATGTAGCCAGGAACGTAGCGCCGAACCTCCTCCACCATCGCGAGGATGGACGATTTGATAGCCTCATCGTCGGCATCATCGTCGATGACGGCGTAGACGGTGTTTCGCATCTTGATGGGGGGATCCGCAGGGTTAATCACCACGAGGGCCTTGCCACGCGTCGCCCCACCTAGTTCCTCGAGGGCCTTCTGGGTGGTATGGGTAAACTCTTCGATGTTCTGGCGGGTTCCCGGCCCAATGCTGCGGCTTGATACGGTGGCTACAATCTCTGCGTATTTGACCGGAGTGACCCGACTGACGGCGTACACGATTGGCACGGTGGCCTGTGCCGCGCAGGAGATCAGGTTGACGTTCGTTGCCTGTTGTCCCCGCCCCATGTTCACGCTTGGCACCACACTTGGACCGACCTTTGCCGGGGTGAGGTCAATCGCCATGATTCCAGCCTGCGCGAGTCGAGGAGCATGGTGTTGATGGGCCTTGGCGGAGGTCGCATCGAAGACAATCTGCACCCCCTCGGCTGCGAGTACCGACTCGATGCCATCGGACGACGCCTCGTAGCCCAGTTCCCTCGCACGGGACAGCCCCTCCGATTCCGGGTCAATTCCCGCCATCAATTTCATCTCGAAGTTCGGGTTTTTCCGGACCTTGTACATTAGGTCCGTCCCGATATTTCCCGAGCCGATAATCGCGACTCCGATTCGCCCATTATGTGCGCTCATTGCTTGACCTCTTGTTTGAAGGAATACCAGCGCCTAGATCAAATCATCCGGTCTAGGGGCCTATCATCAGCTGCGTGAACCCAGGCAGAGCAGCCACCAGAATCCAAGCAGCCAGTAACGGAAGGAGCAGTCGCCATACCGACCGAATGATCTCTTCGTAAGGCACGTTCATAACCGCAGAGACAATGAAAAGATTTAAGCCATAGGGCGGAGTCACGAAGCCGATGGATGTGCCGAACACAAAAATCACACCCCAGTGGACAGGGTCGATTCCGAGGGCAGCCGCTACAGGCGCAAGCACAGGGCCGAGGATAAGGACCACGGCAACGGACTCCGTGATGCTCCCGACGAGAAGGATAAGAAGCATCATGAGCATCACCGCAACGACCGGGCTGATATCCGTCCCCAGCGCAATGAACCACTCTTGCATGGGTCCGACGACACCCATGACGCCGATGATCTGCTGGAATTGGATGGAGAAAACCACGAGTGGACCGATGATGCCCATCAGTGCTGCGCTCTGTCGCATGATGCCGGGTAGGTTTCGGAAAGTGATTTTCCGGGTCACGAGCAGTCCGGCCAACAGGCAATACAGCGCAGCGACGCCAGCCGCCTCCGTCGCGCTGAACCAACCGAAGTACAAGCCGGAGAAGATGATGGCAACGGCGATGACACCGAGGTAGGCCTTGAAGCCTGCGGTAATGAGTCGTTGAAAGGAGAATGCCCGGAATCCCGCCGATGGCTCTATATATCTTGTTAAATAGGACACCCAAAGCAGCAGGCAGATCATGCATATAAGCCCGGGAATAAGACCTGCGAGATTCAGATCAACCGGCGATACGTTCATCGTGACGCCATAGACGATGAAGATGGTGCTCGGCGGAATAATGATCCCGAGGCTCCCGCTGGCAGCGATGATTGAGGCCGACATGCCTTTGGGAATGCCGGCTGAGATCAGTTCCGGACCGAGAAGGCGGCCCATTGTTGCTGCCGTCGCGGCATTGGACCCGCTAACGGCTGAAAAAAGACCGCTAGCCATCGCGGCAGAAGACGCCGTTGCGCCCGGCATGAAGGCAACAGCAGACCTCGCAAAATGAACGAGCCGCTGCGAGACGCCGCCTGAGGTCAGAAAATCCCCCGTGGCTACGAAAAGCGGAACTGCAAGGAATGCATAGCTTTTTAAGGAATCAACTGACGCAAGGGCCATATTCGTGAGCGGAAATTCGAGCACGAAATACGATGTTCCAGCAACCCAAACAGCAATCACGAGGACGATTGGTGACCCGAGTAAGAACAATGCGATCGCGATGATTGAAATGATTAACGTCAACACGCATTAAGCCCTCTTGGTTCGATGCTGCCTATCCGGCCGGAACCTGGTTTTTCTGGTTGTCTAGCCTTCCGGGGCATGAGAGGCCATCGGTGGCGCTGATTTAACGGCAGCCTTCTTATCCGATGTCGCCACGATATAGGCGCGTTGAACGACGCGAATCATCGTGAATGCCCAGCCCAGAGGCACGGCCAAGCTCGCAGCCGCTAATGGTATGGAGGTGCCGAAAACGGTCTGCCCCATGGAAATATTGGTGATAACGACCTTGGTGGAGCCGGTTATGATGATGGCGCCGATTAACATCCACAGTGCGCAGTCGAATAATTCGAGCGCTTTCTGTATGCGTGGCGGCATGGCGTGCCGGAGTAACCCAAACGAAAGGTGCGTTCCGTGTCTCAGGTGCTCTGCCATCGCAAACCAGGAAAGCCAGATAAACGCAAAAAGTGCGATTTCCGGCCCCCAGATCGCTTGTCCACCAGTGAGCATGCGCCTCACGGTCTCCAAGCCGACCAAAGCGATGAGGGTGGTGTAGCAAACGAGTATCACCGTCCCCTCAATGCGTGAAAGGATTCTGTCAAGCCGATGCATCATGGTTTCCTCAATCCTTCGGAGGCGGCGGGGGCCTGACGGCCCCCGCACTGGCAGTTACCCGGGTACGTAGGCTATGCCCACCAACGTTGCGGGTTGATCGGCTGTCCCGCCACGGATTGCTGGTACTCGCGCAGTTCATCGTAGACATCGGTTCCGGCGATTCGGGCCATATTCCTGCGGACGCGCTGATATGTGTCTTCGTTATGCTCGACACCGGCTGCCCGTTTGAAGCCCTCGCGTTCTTCCGATGTGAGTGTCACCAGACGCACCCCCGCTTCCTCATAAGCGTTGCCTGCACCAGGCTGCGGCCCGTTTCCGACAACCGCGTTTTGTGCCTCTTCCACTCCCTCATAGCCGTAGATCATGGCCTGATAGGACGCTTCCAGAAGTGCTTCCTTGATGTGGTCAGGCAGCCTGTTGAATGATCTGGCAGAGATGAAGATGAGCTCCAGGCCTGGCGAGAAATTGACCGCCACATCCTGAGAGAGGACGTTTTGCATACCAAACCCGGTCGCGGCGCCGGGCCAGGTCTCGGTTGCATCAACGACGCCGGACCGGAGCCCTTCCAACAGCTCGGTCCACGCCAGGGGGATTGGCTCCATGGAAAGGCTTTGAGCGAAGCCCGCAATCATCTCACTGTTGGTGATGCGGATTTTTGCACCTCTGAGCTGCTCCGGCGTGCGGACATCATCTGCATCGCGATAGGGGCGACCCATCATGACGCTGCGCATCTCGCCGCTTCCATAGAGCGGAACGATCCCGTAACGACGCTCCATCACGTCGCGGTACAGTGCATTGGATGCAGGACTGAAGAGGAAGTTGATGTACTCCTCTCTGCTGTTCCATAGCATGGGCCAATCGAGGGCGATGGAGTACGGAAACACAGAGCCCAGGTTCTGGGGCGATGAACCGCCAATATCCAGTATCCCGTTTGCAACGCGGTCACCGCAGGTGGGTTCAGCACAAGCTTGCGCGTTATCAATGACCTGGATGTGAAGCTCACCATCGGTGAGTTCGTGAACGAGGTCGACAAAATGGTAAACACCGCTTCTCAAGTGGACTTCGTTGGTTCTGTTGAGAACACTTGCACCAAAGCGGAGATTGTATTTCGCCTTGTCGGCCTTGGAAGATTTGATGAGGAAGCTGCTTCCTCCTGGTACCAGGCTCGCGGTCCCTGCTGCGGCTAAACCTGTGCCAGCCAGCGTGAGGAACTGTCGGCGAGAAATCGATTTTTTGAAATTGCTGCTCATTATGGGCTCCTCCAAGAAGAATTTATTTTCTAATTCTTTCGGTGTTTTAGATTAAATGGGAACGTGGATCCCTGGGGCGAGATCCCGGGTGTCCAAGTGAACCTCTCTCTTGCTGATTAGTAGTTTTTGATCATGCTCAACGATTTCATCGTTGTAGCGGCCTGCCGCGAAGACTCGAGACTGCCCGTCAAGGTCTGTGTAAATCAGCAAGAAAGATGTGGTTGAATTCCATTTCTGTTTTGATTTTTCAATTGTGTACACGGCCGCTTGACGGAAAAATTTTCCAGGCATTTTTACGTGCTGAGGAAGCATTTTGAATAGATGCTTCATTTCAGAAAGGTCATGGTCAAGCCAGACCATGTCTTTTTTCAGCTCTGGGCTGAATGTGACAACACGATAATTCATCTCTTCCGTGAATAATTTCAGATAGTCATCAAAATTCTCTTGGTCGAGGTGAAGGCATGTGCGACAAATAAGTTCATTTATTCTTTCATTGGATGATTGCATGGCGGCGGCCTATTTCTAGTTCGAACCAGTGGCGCTGATGCTGGGAGCGTCGACTAACTGGGTTATATCTTCCGGGTCACGCCGCATCTGCCTCTTCCACTCGCGATAAAAGGACCGCACGACCTCGTCGTCCTGGCCCCTCCCACCCTCGCGTCGAGCAATGATGCCGTGCTTGGCGGCTCGATGCCGGTTTGCGCGCTCAACTTTCTCAACGAACAAAACGTCTTCCGAAACATTTCTACCGAGAGGCCCCCAGAACTGGTTGTGATGCTTCTGACGCATCGCTCTGTCTTCCGGGGATTCGCCTTTTATGCCAAGTCCTCTGTACTCCACCAGCGTTTTGCCTGGTGCGATCGGCGTGGAAGTATCGATGCGTAAAGCGGTTGAGCGTGCAATGAGAGTGGTATTGGGAAAGAGGTCCACAACGCGGAATTCACCTTCCGTCAATCCCGGCAACATTTTCTGAGCACGGTCTTCCCAGCCCGGGTAGTTCTTGTACTGCACCGCGAGTGGCTCGAGTGTTCCGTGGCCGTTGGTATAGAGCTTCCACATCCGGTCGTGATAGCCCTTGACGGCGACTGATGTGGTTCGATTAACGACGTGGCCCCACTCGTGGTAGAGCTCCATATTGGTCTCATGCCATTGTTTCCAATTGGCGCTCATCACCACGCGGTGATAGTGAAAAACCTCCAGTTCATGGGTGCCAAGGATCTCGCTGAAGGTTTCGAGACCATCACCGATGTAGTCGGCGAGAGAGCCGGCGCTGTCATCGAGGTTGACGAAAACCAGGCCAAGCATGGTTTCGGCCCTCACCTGCCGCAGGCCGCGATTTGCCTTGCAAATGCCGGCTTCCTCGTAACCCTCTGGGCGGGTGATATGAACGCAGTTTCCGCGTGTGTCGTATGACCAGAGGTGAAACGGGCAGGTCAGGTTCTTTGCGGTCCCCGCGGGCGCGTCGAGTATGACGGAGGATCGGTGCGAGCAAGAATTCACAAAACAGCGAACCTCTCCATCATCGCTGCGTATCGCGATCAGCGGATAGCCGGCATGGTCGAAAGTTCTGTAGTCCCCGATTTCAGGGATTTCACTCACGTGGCAGGCAAATTTCCACGTTTTATTGAAAATTTTCTGCGTTTCCTCGTTGAAAATCAGAGGGTCCGTATAGATGCGGGAGTCCACGAAGTGGCCTTCGGGCACTGCAGGGCGTTCCTCCCACTCCTGGGCAGTTCTGCTCATGATTGGCTCCTTTTAGTTAAACACCGAGGTAATACGCCAGAGGGCGTACCGAGGGAGTCGCTGCACCGATGAGTGCGGCCGCATCGCTGAGTGCGTCTCCGGCGGATTCGAAGTTCTGGCGCGACAACCGCGTGCTCGAGCCGACGGTGACAATGCAGCCCAGGGTGCCGCCCTCGTGTTGTACAGGGGCTGCTATGGCGGTCAGCCCCACGTGGACTTCATCAATCGACTGGGCATATCCCTTCAGTCGAGCCGTTGTCAGCTCGGTGTCCAGGGCTTCATAGCTTGTGATTGTGTGTTGCGTGGGTGCTGCAAAAGGCTCGGCCCCGAGCATGCTGCGTAAACGACGAGGGCCCATGGTGGCCAACAACAGCTTTCCGGAGGCGGCCGCATGTAGAGGGGTCCGGAGCCAGGTGTCATAAAAGGGAGCCAGCGCCTCGCGCCCTTGTGCGATGTCGACGATAAGCCTCTCGGTACCCACGAAGACAATCAGGCCGATGGTCTCGCCGCAGTGATCGCGCAACTGCTGGAGAATATCCGCTGTTTCGCGGCGGAACGTGTTCATCGGGTGGTAGGGGGAGAGCATGTTCAAAGCCCGTGGCCCGGGACTGTAGCGCTTTCCTGCCTCATGGCGGACGAGGTAGCCCTCGGGTGCGAGGGTCTGTGCCAGCCGTAATGTCGTGCTCGAATCGAGGCCGGTTCGGTCCGCGAGTTCCGCCAGGGTCATTGGGGCGGGGGCGTCCAGGACTGCGCGCAGCACCGACAGCCCGCGGAGAAGTGGCCCGTTGGCGGGTGTGCCGACCTCGGCCGCGTTTGATGGTTTCCTTTGCGATTTGGTCATTGGCGCCTGCTTTCCTAGGAGTGTGATTGTCTGTGAAACCGTAGATGCCGGTTTTTTCTGTAGATGTGCAATATGTAGCAAAAGATTGCGTAAGACACAAAAAATCTTGTGGGAAAAGAAATTATGTATTCATGAGCATTAGTTATGCTTGTGCAGAAACCCGCTCGATCAGCGGGTTTGAGCAAGGTTCCACTGGATGGGGAGGCCCGACGGATGGGCTGGGATAGCGGTGTTCGCTGGGAGTAGGGGGGTCAGCGTGTCGTGTCAGCGAGCAGCGCTTCGAAGGCCAGGGCGGCGTGACTTGTCGGGCGGTGCGGGAGCCGGACGCGGTAGAGTTTTCGGAGAATCGGATCGTTGCTCAGTGGGACGATGCGAACGCGACCAAGCGCAAGCTGATCTTGTGCGCAGACTTTCGGGACCAGGCCCAGCCCGCACCCTGCAGCAACGGTTTGCACAATAGCCTCGTTGCTCCCGACCTCCAGTGTCTTTGGATGCTCGTTTCCCAGACGTGTGAGTAGCCGCTCGGTTGCCTCACGACTCCCTGAGCCCGGCTCGCGAACTACCCAGAGTTGTTCGGTAAATGCCGCTGGTTCGCCAAGTGTTTGTGGTGCTGTGTCTGAAGCGGCCACGACGACCATTTCTTCCTCAAGCCACGGACGGGCCTCCACACGATCATCAACAACTTGCCCCTCGACCAGGGCGACATCGAGTTCGCAATCCAGTAGCCGTTCGATGATGTGTTGCGAATTAGCGCTGTGGAGGTGCACCTCGATTCCGGGGTATTTCTGATGGAAAGCGACCAGGTACGCCGGAAGCCAGTACGTGGCGATTGTCGTGCTCGCACCAATGATCAGCGTCCCGCGAGTCAACCCGTGAAATGCCCCCACGGCCTCATCTGCCTCGCGCTCCAGAGCGGCAATGCCACGTCCGAATTCATAGAGCGTCTGGCCGGCCTCGGTGACTGCAAACGATCTGCCTCGTCGCTCCAAAAGAACAGTTTCGAGTTGTGTTTCAAGTTCGCGGACAGCCTTTGATACAGCTGGCTGGCTCATGCCCAGCACAGTCGCTGCTTTGGAGAAGCTGTGCTGATCAACAACCGTCGTGAATGTCTTCAGGAGGCGCAGGTTCATATAACTAGTAAGTATCTTTGATTAACTTAGATGCATTAGAAGAATAGATTAGCCTCCGGTACCGTTATTCGCAAACGGCATATGCATATATCCCATCGGGTGATCAACGCGCACGCCGTGCTCGGTTGGTAATGACATCGATGGCGAGGAGACGCGATGTGACGCCACAACCTCCCACAAGCACTTTGGCAACCCACTGGACGCGCCTGCATCGACGCCTGGGTCGCTATGGCGGTATCAGTCGCGGTCTGCTTCTGTGTGTGACCATCGCGTTGGCTGCCACATTCATTGCCGATCATTATGGTGGACCGGCGCTTCTTTACGCCCTGCTTTTCGGCACTGCACTGAATTTCCTCAGTGACGAGGGTGGGTGCCGACGTGGCGTTGACTTTGCGTCCCGGACGGTGCTGCGTCTCGGCGTCGCGCTGCTCGGTGCACGAATCACGCTTGAGCAGATAGGGCAGCTTGGTTTTGGCCCGCTCTTTCTAGTCATGGGCGCGGTTGCCTTCGTCATACTGGCGGGACTGGTTCTGGCCAGAGTTCTGGGGCTGCGGAAGGAACTCGGCCTGTTAACTGGCGGTGCCGTGGGAATCTGTGGCGCCTCGGCCGCGCTTGCCTTGTCTGCCGTGATGCCTCGTACGGGAGCCAGTGAACGTAACACCATCGTGACTGTTATCGGGGTGACGGTGCTCTCGACCGTCGCGATGGTAGTGTATCCGCTGATCGCCGTGGCGGTGGCTTTGACCGATACGCAGGCGGGTATTCTTCTGGGGGGAACCATCCACGATGTCGCGCAAGCGGTCGGGGCTGGTTATATGCTTTCCGAGCCCACCGGGGATACAGCTACAGTGGTGAAGCTCCTTCGCGTTGCGATGCTGGTCCCTGTTGTTGTCATCTTCGCATGGTTCTTTCGCGAGTCTTCAGGACTGCG
The DNA here is from genome assembly GCA_020831845.1 of Ectothiorhodospiraceae bacterium. Classification (GTDB taxonomy): domain Bacteria; phylum Pseudomonadota; class Gammaproteobacteria; order Nitrococcales; family Aquisalimonadaceae; genus LSCE01. The sequence goes on along the minus strand of JAFIFV010000053.1, from coordinate 2,041 downwards.
GGGTTCAAAGGGAAGGATTCCAATGTTGCCCGGTTTTCTGGTTGGCTTCATTCTGCTGGTGATGGCGAACAGTGCGGGGGTGCTCCCTGAGTTGGTGACGCAATCGATGGCGGCCATGTCGGGGTGGTGTCTGGTAATTGCGATCGCAGCGCTTGGTGTCAAGACCTCTATCCATGAGCTTGCGGAGGTAGGCTGGAAGCCGGTCACTCTCATGGTCATCGAAACCGTGCTTCTCCTTATGCTCATAATATCTATTGTGGTGATCGGTGGTCTCGGAGCAGATTGACCGGAGGTGTCCACTGCATCGGGGGAAGTCCGTTGACCGCGGGAAGGCGTCCATAGATATCCCTTAGGGAGTGGGGGGATGTTGGGGTTCGCTTTGCTCATCCCAACCTCGTGCTGCCTATATCGACGGGCGATGCCGTTAGCTCCATCACCCGACACATGGGCCACTGAAAGTGCGGATTGCGGTCAGGTTTCGCAGGTTACGCAGCAGGTGGATCAGGAAGGCAGGAACAGTGTATGCGCGCCCTGCACGATGGCGACCAGGCCCAGCGCCCACAGGCCGCATGCCGTCACGTCGTACAGGGTGTAGCGCAAGCGGTCGAATCTCGTTACGCCCATCACGGCGGGGACCAGGCTTCGGATAGCCGGGATGAAACGGCCGATGAAGATGGCAAAAACGCCGTAGCCACGCACCATGGTCTCCGTACGTTCCCAGCGTTTCGCGTTGCGCTGAATGATACGCCAGCCATGGATGCGATGACCGATGCCGCGACCTGCGTAATAGCCCACGTGATCGCCCAGCGACGAGCCCACCATCGCCATGGCAGCCATGAGCCAGATATTGGCCCAATCATTGGCGTAGAAGACCGAAGTGACCACGACGATCATCAAGCTGGGGACGAACAGGCCCACGCCGATGCAGGTTTCCATGAAAGCCAGCAGCGGCACGAGGAAGACGGCCTGCTCGCGGTGCTCGCCGGCCCAGGCGAGGATGGAGTCGATCATCGCGCAGGACGTTTCGGTGGTCGGGGCAACAGGACCGGCGTGGTGGCCTTGTAGACCTCGTAGTCGGCCTGGCCGCCCCATTTCTCATCGGCTCGCTGCTCTAGCATCGGAATGCCGCTGACTTTCACGAGCAGCCAGCAGACAAACAGTGGCGACACCCAGCCCAGCCATTGCCACCCGGTCATGGCTGGCGTCGCCATGACCGCGATACCTGTCCAGAGCACGATCTCGCCGAAGTAGTTCGGGTGGCGCGACCACGCCCACAGTCCGTGTTGGATGAAGTGCCTCTGGTTGGCCGGGTCGGCCTTGAAGGCAGTCTTCTGGTGGTCCGCTACGGCCTCGATGGCAAAGCCGCCAGCCCAGATAACGAGTCCCAGCGTGGCCCAAACGTCCCACCCCGAGTATGCCGGGCTGCTCACCGCAATCAATGCAGCCAGCAGCGTCACGAAGACCCAAAGCCCCTGGAGGGTCCAGGCCATGAGGAAGCGGGCCCAGGAGGGCTTGAGGTCGTCAAAGCGGCCATCCTTGCCGCTGCGTTTCACGCGCAGGAACAGGAAGCTGCCCAGACGGCTGCACCAGATCAGCACCAGCGCCGTGATCACCCACCCGCGCGCATCCGGACTGGCGAAGCTGGCTGCCAGCAGGATCACGCTGGCGTAGGTCAGCGCGCCGGCGAGGTCGTAGTAATGCTCGGTCTGGCGCAGGAAGGATGGCACGAACACCAGCCACTGCACCGCAAAGCCGAACAGCGCCAGCACTGGCATCAGGGGCAGACCGGCGACACGGTACGCGCCACCGTCCACCAACAGGGCCAATCCCAGGGCGAACAGGGTCGCGATCACACTGACAAGAAAGGCCGAGCTGTTGCGCACAGGGTGTTCCGCTTGAATGGTTCGGAAGACGGTATGCGTGACACTGCCACAAGCCCGGCGGCACGCCCAACGAATTCTTTCGGCGCTATACCATTGGATCCGTTGCTGGGGGGGGTGTTTGGGGTTGGGTTGGTCACCCCCCACAAAAACCCGCCCCC
>JAFIFV010000051.1 GCA_020831845.1 Ectothiorhodospiraceae bacterium | reverse complement strand
GTTGCCGTGGTGGACGTCGAAGTCCACCACGGCAACGCGATCGACATGATACACGGCGCGGGCGTGGGCGGCCGCCACGGCGATGTTGTTGAACAGGCAGAAACCCATGGCCGTGGCCTTTTCTGCGTGATGGCCGGGCGGTCGCACGGCGCAGAAGGCCCGTTGTGCCTTGCCGGCCATCACCGCATCCACGGCCGCTACAGCAGCGCCAGCGGCGTGGAGCGCTGCCGTTCCGGAAGCGGGCGAGACGATCGTGTCGCCATCAATTTCCTGCAGGCCGGAGGTCGGTATGCGCCGCAGTATTGCGTCCACGTAGGCGGGGTCGTGAACCCGGCCAAGTTGCTCCCTGGTGGCCTCCGGGGCCTCATGCCTGGCCAGGGTGGCAAAGTCGTCCCGTGAGAGCCGGTCCAGCACGGCTTGCAGCCGGGCCGACGACTCCGGGTGGCCGGGGCCGGTGTCGTGTTCCAGGCAACTCGGATGGGTGATCAGCCAGGTGCTCATGGGCAATGTTCTCGGTTTGGGAGCGGGGCCCCGTTGGGATGCGGCACCGGGCACTTGTAATGCCCCGTGCCGCCCCCATCATCAGAGTAAGGGCGCTTGGGTCAGTTCGCTCCGTCAGCGAATCCCCGTGCGTCTCTCTCCAGTTTCTCAGGAGTGGGAGCGAATGCAAATGATGAAGGCGAAATTTCACCCGGGTCAGGTGATCTACCATCGCCTGTTCGGCTATCGCGGCGTGGTGGTGGATGTGGATGCCGTGTTCTCGGGCACCGACGCCTGGTATCAGGCCATGGCCGTCACTCGGCCCGAGCGGGAGCAGCCCTGGTATCACCTGCTCGTGGACGGGGCCGAAGCGGCCACCTACGTACCGGAGGAGCATCTGCTGGGCGACGCCAGCGGCGAACCCGTGGATCATCCGCTGCTCGAGAACTTCTTCTCCGCATTCCGGCCGGAACATGGGGCCTACTGCAGCCGTCATTCCCGCAACTGAGGCCGCGCCTCATTCCATGAAGAAGCGTTCCCGGAACTGGATGGGGTAGCTCTGCTGCCCCATCTCGGGTCTTACCTGCAGATCGAAGCGCAGCACTTCCTGGTCGGTGACCCGGTAGGTTCCCAGGTGATAGATGGCCTGGCCTTCCTCGATCCTCTGGAACCGAATGTCGCGCATCTGCCCGGAATCGGTCCTGGCGCTGCCGCGGACTTCTGCCGGGACGGGGACGCCGTCCTTGACCACGCTGACCAGCAGCAGGCCCTGAACGCGGCTGCGGGTAATGCCATAGGAGCGCGCAACCTCCGGCTGCAACCGGGATGTCGGCATCACGTTGTAATGGATCTCGTAGCCGTCGTAGCGTTCGAAACGTTCCGCGGCCGTGGTCAGTGGCAGCAAGGCAAGAACCAGTGCCGTCAGCACAGCGCGCCATGCCATCATTTCTTCCTCCCGCTCCTGCGCCGTTCGAAACGGTAGATTGCGATCGCTCCCAGCAGGTTCGGCAGCAACCGCGCCGTCCAGCGGTCGCGGTAGCGGTCGTCCGCGAGGTTGCGGTCGCGAATCCGGATGCGCTTCTCGCGACACAGCTGCTCGAAGTCGTGAATGGTGCACAGGTGGATATTCGGTGTGTTGTACCAGGTATGGGGCAGCGCGCGGCTGACGGGCATGCGCCCCTTCACCGCCAGATGATAGCGCAGCCGCCAGTGGGCGAAGTTGGGAAAGGTCACGATCCCCTGGCGCCCTACACGCAGCATCTCGTCCAGCACCCACTCGGGGTAGCGAACCGCCTGCAGCGTCTGGGTCATCACCACGTAATCGAAGGAATCGGCGTCAAAGCCCTGGAGGCCCTGGTCCAGGTCGGTCTGGATCACGTTGATGCCGTTCTCGACACAGCGCAGGATGTTCTCCGGATCGATTTCCAGGCCGTAGCCGGTCACATCCCGGGTGTCGCGCAGGTGCTTGAGCAGCGCGCCGTCGCCGCAGCCCAGATCCAGCACGCGCGTGCCAGGCTTGATCCAGTCGCTGATAATGGCGAACTCTGGCCGTAACAGCGTGTTCATGCACCCACCTCCCCGGCGACCCGGTTCATGTAGGCGGAGAACAGCTGAATGTACTCCGGGATGGGCATCAGGAAGGCATCATGACCGTGGTGCGCCTCGATTTCCGAATAGGCCACGTTCTTGTCACCCTCCAGCAGCGCACGGACGATCTCCCTGGAGCGGTTGGGCGGGAAGCGCCAGTCGCTGGTGAACGAGAGGATCAGGAACGATGCCGTGGCTGGTTCCATGGCACGGGACAGGTTGCCGTCATGCTCCGAGGCCGGGTCGAAGTAGTCCAGCGCCTTGGTCATCAGCAGGTAGGTGTTGGCGTCGAACTTGTCCACGAAGGACTGCCCCTGGTGGCGCAGATAGCTTTCCACCTGGAATTCCACATCGTAGTTGAAGCTGAACTTCCCTTCCCGCAGCTCGCGGCCGAATTTGGCGCCCATGGCATCGTCGGAAAGATAGGTTATATGGCCGAGCATACGCGCCAGCGCGAGGCCGCGACGCGGAATCACCCCGTGCTCGGCGTAGCGACCGTCGTGGAATTCGGGGTCGGTCATGATGGCCTGCCGGGCGACCTCGTTGAAGGCGATATTCTGCGCCGACAGTTTCGGTGCGGCGGCAATGGCTACCGCGTGCCGACAGCGTTCCGGGTAGCGGATCGCCCATTCCAGCGTCTGCATGCCACCCAGGCTGCCGCCGACCACGGCCGCCCATTGTTCGATTCCCAGCGCATCGGCCAGTCGGGTCTGGCTGCGTACCCAGTCGCGAACGGTGACGATGGGGAAGTCTGCGCCGTAGACCCTGCCCGTCTCCGGGTTGACGGACAGTGGGCCTGTGGACCCGCGGCAGCCGCCCAGGTTATTGCAGCAGACCACGAAGAAACGGTTGGTATCGATGGGTTTGCCAGGACCGATGCAGGCCTCCCACCAGCCAGGTTTTGTGACCCCTTCGTGGTAGCCGGCCGCATGATGATCGCCGGACAACGCGTGCTCGATCAGCACCGCGTTGCTGCGGTCCCCGTTGAGTGTGCCGTAGGTTTCATAGACCAGGTCGTAGGACGGCAGCACCTGGCCGCCGTCCAGTTGCAACGGTTGATCCAGGTGCATGCGCTTCGGGGTGACCAGGCCTACGGAGTCGGCCGGAAATTCCTTGGGCATCCGCAGCTTCGGCTCTCTCGTTGTGCGAAGGGGGTCAAAGTCTACTGTCGGCCGCGCCGCAGGGCAACGACTGCAGGCACAGCCGTGCCCCGGCCGCCGGATCAGGCGGCGGCGCGCGCCAGGTCCATGAAGATGGGCTGGATCAGCATCTTGATGAAGAAGATGCCGATCAGCACGACCATGGGCGAGAAATCAAGCCCGCCGGTGCTTGGCAGCATGCGCTGAACCGGACGAATGACCGGGCGGGTGATGGCGTCGATCAGCTCCAGCACCGGATGGTGCGCGCCGGGGTTGATCCAGCTGATGACCACGCGAATGAGGATGGCGAACAGGTAGACGTTGAGCAGCAGGTTCACCAGTTCGTAAAGGGTGATGACCAGCAGCATGCCCGCCGGCGCCCCCTGACCCTGGATGCGGAATGCCAGCCACAGCGCGATGAACTGCAGCACCACCATGAGCACCACCGATGCCATGTCGTAGCTGCCGACGCTGGGCACCACGCGGCGCAGCGGCTGTAGCGGCGGATGGGTGATTTTCACCAGGAACTGGCACAGCGGGTTGTAGAAGTTCGCGCGCACCGCCTGCAGCAGGAAGCGCAGCATCACCGCCAGGATGTAAAGGCCGAACAGCGTGTTGACCAGAAAGGCCAGGGGATCACTGAAGTAACTCCCGGACATGGATTATTGTTCTCCCAGTTGCTTGCCCAGCTCCCCGGCCCGCCGTGCGGCGGCCCGGATCGCGCGTTCCAGCAGGCCGCGGACATCACCTTCTTCCAGTGTCCCGATAGCCTGCTCCGTGGTGCCGCCGGGCGAGGTCACCCGGCGCCGCAGGGTCTGCGGATCGTCATCGCTCTCCAGCGCCATGCGCGCAGCGCCCAATGCTGTCTCCAGGGTCAGCAGCCGGGCCGTCTCCCGCGGCAGCCCGAGCTTTGCGCCGGCATCCTCCATCAGTTCCATGAGCAGGAAGAAATAGGCCGGCCCACTTCCTGAGACGGCGGTCACCGCGTCCATCAGCGCCTCGTCATCCAACCATTGCACCACGCCGACCGCCCGCAGCAGGGACTCCGCCAGTTCCTTCTGTTCGCCCGTGACGCGGGCATTGGCGTACAGGGCGGTAGCGCCGCTCTGCACCAGCGACGGGGTGTTGGGCATGGCGCGTACCACAGCGGCGTTCCCGCCCAGCCAGCGATCGAGGTCGGTTCCGCGGATGCCGGCGGCGATGGAGATGACCACCGAGCCCTGGCGGTGCACCGTGTCCGCCAACTCCTCGGCCACCGCCCGAACCACCGGGGGCTTCACGGCCAGGACCAGCCCGCTGGCGCCTTCGGCGGCTTCCAGGTTGTCGGCGGTGACGTGGATGCCGAAATCCGATGCCAGCCCGCGGCGAAGCTCCGGACTGGGGTCGGATGCGCGGATGCGCTCCGGCGCATATCCGTCAGCCACCAGGCCGCCTATCAGGCTACGCGCCATATTGCCGCCGCCGATGAATGCGATCATGCTGTTGTTCATGCTGCCCCCGTTACCCGGCCGCGTGCCCGGCGTTCATTCACGGGCCCCGAAAATGTCCGTGCCCACCCTCACCAGTGTACTGCCCTCAGCCACCGCCGCTTCCAGATCGGCCGACATGCCCATGGACAGGGTATCCAGATCGGCCCCGTTGGCAAGCAGAGCCTGTTGCAGTTCCCGCAATCGCCGGAACGGTGCCCGCTGGCTTTGCTCGTCATCCGCGGGGGCGGGAATGCACATCAGGCCCCGGAGCCGCAGGCGCGGATAGGCTGCGACGGCGTCGGCCAGTTCCTGCACCGTCTCCGGGTTGACGCCGGCCTTGCTGGCTTCGCCGCTGACGTTCACCTGCAGGCACACATTCAGAGGCGGCAGATGGTCCGGACGCTGGTCATTCAGTCGCCGCGCGATCTTTTCCCGTTCCAGACTGTGAACCCAGTCAAAGCTTGTCGCCACCAGTTTTGTTTTATTGGACTGCAGTGGGCCAATGAAATGCCACTGGATAGGTTGATCAGCCAGGGCTTCCTGCTTCGGCAGGGCGTCCTGCAGGTAGTTTTCCCCGAACGCGGTCTGGCCGGCTGCCAGCGCCTCGAGAATGGCAGCCACGGGTTTGGTCTTGCTCACGGCCAGCAGTTGCACCGCGCCTTCGGGGCGGCCGTAACGGTGTTCGGCGTCGCGAATGCGCTGGCGAACCTGCCGGAGTCGCTCTGCGATGGAGGTCATTGCCTGGTCACCATGAATCACTTAACGTAGCCAGACTGCTGGAAGTCCTTGTGGTTGCTGGGTTGTTCGCCGAATCCGGCATGTTTAGGGATAACCGGGGGCACCGGCAGAGCCTGCCAGGACAGCCTCTCAAGAACGACAACAGGATAGCGCAGGAAAACTGAATGGATATTGCTGATCTGCTCGCGTTCGGCGTGAAGAACAACGCCTCCGACCTTCACCTCTCTGCCGGCCTGCCACCCATGATACGTGTGGACGGCGATGTGCGTCGAATCAACCTGCCCTCGATGGAACACAAGCAGGTGCACTCTCTGATCTACGACATCATGAACGACAAGCAGCGGAAGGATTTCGAGGAATTCTTCGAAACCGACTTCTCGTTCGAGATCCCCAATCTGGCACGTTTCCGCGTCAATGCGTTCAACCACAACCGCGGGGCCGGCGCGGTGTTTCGGACCATTCCCTCCAATGTACTGTCGCTGGAGGAGTTGGGGGCGCCGGAGGTGTTCAAGGAGATCTCCGACAATCCGCGCGGGCTGGTGCTGGTCACCGGGCCCACCGGGTCGGGCAAGTCCACCACGCTGGCCGGCATGGTGAACTACAAGAACGAGAAGTATCACGAGCACATCCTCACCATCGAGGATCCGATCGAGTTCGTTCACGAGTCCAAGAAGTGCCTGGTGAACCAGCGGGAGGTGCACCGGGACACGCTGGGTTTTGCCGAGGCGTTGCGCTCGGCGTTGCGTGAAGACCCGGACGTCGTGCTGGTGGGGGAAATGCGTGACCTGGAAACCATCCGTCTGGCGCTGACCGCCGCGGAAACCGGGCACCTGGTGTTCGGCACGCTGCACACCAGTTCCGCCGCCAAGACCATCGACCGCATCATCGACGTCTTTCCGGGCCATGAGAAATCCATGGTCCGCTCCATGCTCTCGGAATCGCTCCGGGCGGTGATATCGCAGACGCTGCTGAAGAAGATCGGCGGTGGACGGGTGGCCGCGCACGAGATCATGATCGGCACCCCGGCCATCCGCAACCTGATCCGCGAGGACAAGGTGGCGCAGATGTACTCCGCCATCCAGACCGGTCAGGGCGTGGGCATGCAGACGCTGGACCAGTGCCTGCAGGGGCTGGTGCGCAAGGGCCTGATCAGCAAGCAGGACGCCAAGCTGAAGGCGTCCAACAAGGATCTGTTCGTCTGAGCCGGGGCGGCACACCATATTAGGAGTAGTGAGATGGACTTCAATTCCCTGCTGGAATTCATGGTCAACAAGAAGGCGTCGGATCTGTTCATCACGGCCGGTATGCCGCCGAGTCTGAAGATAGCCGGCCGCGTGACCCCGGTGACCAAGACCAAGCTCACCCCGGACCAGGCACGTCAGGTGGTGTTTTCCATCATGAGCGAGGTGCAGAAGCAGGAGTTCGAGCGCACCCACGAGTGCAACTTTGCCATCAGCGTCTCGGGGCTGGGGCGTTTCCGTGTCAGCGCCTTCTATCAGCGGAACCACTGCGGCATGGTGTTGCGGCGGATCGAGACCGTGATTCCGGAAATCGAGGATCTCGGCCTGCCGCCGGTGCTTCGTGAACTCGCCATGACCAAGCGCGGCCTGGTCATCTTCGTCGGTGCCACCGGTACGGGTAAATCCACGTCGCTTGCCTCGCTGATCGGCTACCGTAACCACAACAGCACCGGCCACATCATCACCATCGAGGATCCGATCGAGTTCATCCACCAGCATCAGGGTTGTATCGTGACCCAGCGCGAGGTGGGCATCGACACAGAGTCCTTCGAGGTGGCGCTAAAGAACACCCTGCGGCAGGCGCCGGACGTCATCCTGATCGGTGAGATCCGGACCCGGGAAACCATGGACTATGCCATTGCGTTCGCAGAAACCGGGCATCTCTGCCTGGCCACGCTGCACGCCAACAACGCCAACCAGGCCATGGACCGTATCATCAACTTCTTCCCGCCCGAACGGCACAATCAGTTGTTCATGGATCTGTCCTTGAACCTGAAGGGCGTAGTGGCGCAGCAGCTTGTGCCGACGCCGGATGGCAAGGGCCGCGTCCCGGCGGTGGAAATCCTGATCGGCACCCCGCTGGTTCAGGACAAGATCCGTGCGGGGGACGTGCACGAGCTGAAGGAGATCATGAAGCGCTCCCGGGAGCAGGGTATGCGCACCTTCGATCAGCATCTGTACGAGCTGTACAAGGAAGGCCTGATCACCTACGACGATGCCATCCGCTACGCTGATTCGGCCAACGAGGTGCGTCTGCAGGCCAAGCTGGGCTCCGACGACCGCGAGGAACGCTATCAGTCGGCTGCCGACGACATGACGCTGATCATCGAGGAGGACGGGCGTCGTTAGATGTTGTCCCGCATGTCCGGGGAGATGCCGTGGGCGGCGCAGAAACCCAGCAGCGCCTGCAGGTGGCTTGTCGGCAACGATAGCTGCATGCTGACCTGTTCGGCGTACCGCACCTCGAGCACCTCTGCCGCGTGGTGCTCCGCCCAATGGCGCAGCGGCTGTTCCTGCGGGAAATCCAGCGTCAGCCACAGGGATCGTTGTGGAACCAGCGTGTCCAGCGGCAGCTCGGCCAGGACAGCTTCGGTCGCGCCGGCGTAGGCCCGGACCAGACCGCCTGCACCCAGCTTGATGCCCCCGAAGTAGCGGCTTACCACCACCATCACGTCGCCGATGGCCTTGTGCTGGATGACGTTCAGTATGGGCTTGCCGGCGGTGCCGCCAGGTTCGCCATCATCGTTCATGGCCGCGCTGCTGGCAGCGGCGGGGTCACCCAGCAGATAGGCCCAGCAGTGGTGCCGCGCGTCCGGGTATCGCTGCCGCGACTGTTCCAGGAATGCCATCGCCTGCTCGCGCGTGACGACGCGGCCTGCTCGGGCGATGAAACGGCTTTTCCTCACTTCCAGCTGCCGTTCCAGTTCCGAGGCGGGCACTTGCGTACTCACGGCCGTTCACCCACCAGCGTTTCCAGGCGCCAGTGGCCGTCACCGGCGGGGACGAGCGTGTCAGCCAGCCACGGAAGGCTGTCACGCAGGTCGTTCTCCAGCGTGTACGGTGGGTTGACCACGATCATGCCACTGGCGGTCATGCCGGTCTCCATGGAATCCGGGGACACCCCGAGCTCCGCTAGCAGGATGCGGCTGATGCCGCTGTCCTTGAGTGTTGTCTCCAGGTCGGCAATGCGGCGGCGCTCCACCACCGGGTACCAGATGGCGTAGACGCCGGTGGCGAAGCGTCGGTGAGCCTGTTTCAGTGTGGCGACCACTTGTGAGTAGTCGCTTTTCAGCTCGTAGGAGGGGTCCATCAGCACCAGGCCCCGCCGCTCCGGCGGCGGCATCGCGGCAATGCAGCCCCGGTAGCCGTCTTCAGGCAGCACCTTGACCCGGCTGTCGTCGGCGAATTGGCCGGTCAGCAAAGGGTGCTCCGAGGAGTGCAGCTCGTGCAGCAGCAGCCTGTCGCAGGGGCGGAGCAGCCGGGCGGCAAGCCATGGCGAGCCGGGGTACCGGCTCAGGGGATCAGCCGGGTTGCATTCCCGTACCAGCGCCAGATAATCGGCAACGGCCGTAGGCATGGTGTCCTGCTGCCACAGGCGGGCGATGCCGCTACGGTACTCTCCGGTTTTCCTCGCGTAGTCGCTGTCCAGCGCATACAGCCCGGCACCGGCGTGGGTGTCCAGGTACAACACGGGTTTGTCCTTGCGCAGCAGGTGTCGCAGGCAGTGGACCAGTACCAGATGCTTCAACACGTCGGCGAAGTTGCCGGCGTGGAAGCCGTGTCGGTAGGACATCATGGCGTGACTCTCCCGATGGTCCTGCCGTGGTGGGAGCTGTCCCAGCCCAGTTGCAGGAACAGCCGGTGCAGCCGTTCCGGCAGAGGGGCCTCGATGCTGGTCGGCTCGTCGTGGAAGGGGTGGCGGAATTCCAGGCGGTCCGCGCGCAGCAGCAGCCAGGCAAAACGGAAATGTTCGCGGAACAGCCGGTTATGGCGGCCTTCGCCATGGGTGGTGTCGCCGATCAGCGGATGTCGGATATGTGCCATGTGTTTCCGGATCTGGTGGCGTCGGCCGGTTTTCGGGTAGACGTCCAGCAGTGAATAGCGTGCCGCCGGGTAGCGGCTGACGGGGATCGGCAGCTCCACCGTTGCCAGGCGACGGTAGCTGGTGACCGCGGTCTGCGCCTCTGCGTCCTTGTGTTCACGCAGCGGGTAGTCGATCCTGCCTTCCTCGGGCGGCCAGCCGCGGCAGACGGCGATGTAGCGCTTGCCGACCTGGCGCTGTTCGAAGGCGTCCGCCAGCGGCCGTGCCGATTCCGGGCTGAGTGCGAACAGCAGTATGCCGGAGGTGGGGCGGTCCAGGCGGTGGACCGGATAGACGTGCCGGCGAAGCTGGTTGCGCAGCCGTTGCACGGCGGCATCATCGCTGCCGGAGAGGTGAGTGCGGTGGACGAGCAGGCCGGGCGGCTTGTCGATGGCGACGTAGTGGTCATCCTGGTAGAGAATGGGCAGGCGCAGGTCGGGGTCCATGCAGCGGAGTTTAACCGAATCGCTTCAGGAGTTGTTTCCCGCCCGGTTTTTCTCCGGGCTTCGTTCCGGTTGGGGCTGGACGTTTCGGATGGGACGCGCCGTGAACTCGTCCCTGGGGGCTTGTCGGCGAGATCCTTCTCGCCGACAGTCTCAACCGAAACCTCCAGCCCCAACCTGAGTTGGTGCAACGTTGCTGGGTTGTTGCACCTTTGGCGGCTTCATCACGACGATCGATTTGGAGAAAGGCAGTGGGGGAAGTGTTGTGGCGTTTGTGTCGGCCGGTGGTGCTGCTGGCCTTGATGGCGGGCGGGGCGCTCTTGCTGGCGACCGGCTTGATGCAGCAGGCAGCGGGCACGTCGGGCGTGATCGTCAGCGTGGCCAGCATACTGGCCGGGGCTGCGCTGTTGTTGGCGATTGTGGCGGTGGCCGAGTTCTTCCTGGCTTTGCTGGCCTGGCAGCGGTGGATGCAGGGGCAGGGGAAGCGGTGTCCGGTGTGCGATGCGCCGTGGTCGCCGTCCATGGTATGGCCGGACCGCTGCAGCCGTGACCCGGCGCATGGGAAAACGAAATAGCCTGTCCGTCCTGCGCTGGGGGCGCAGGGTTGCCATGGTCGGCAGTTCCCGGCTGTTTCAAGCCACTTTGCCCGGCAGGGAAACCCTTGTTCGCGGCAGTTTGCCTGGCCCGCAACGCGATGCCACGCTCGGAACCGGACGGTGTTTGCGCGACAGTTCGCTAGTCTTCAACCGCTTCGCAAACGATTTCCACCTTGGGAAGCTCGATATTGCTGGCTGTGGCTTCCAGTTCCAGTTCCTTCAGTGCCGCCTTGTTGGCTTCCTCTTCAGTGTCCGCCTGAACCACGATCTCTTCCGCGTCTTCCTCCCGATCGAAGCCGTTCCCGTGCACAAAGCAACGCCAGGTGGGCATCTGTCCATCTCCTCAGGATAACGATGAAACAATGGCGTCAGTTACGCCTGATCGGCCTGGCGACAGACCGATAGTCATAGCATAAGCAGGGATCGGCGAGTGGTCGAGTCAGCCTGTCGGCATTGCCTCGGGCAATGGGTGGGTCGAGGTCTGGCCGAACTGGCCCCGGGTCGCGGCCGACATGCGCCGGACGAAACCGTCGTTCCCCACCAGCGCCACGGCGGTTTCCCAGCGCTGCCTGGCGCTGCGCTGCTCCAGCCAAGCCTGCAACAGGGCTTCCAGGCTACCCTCAAGGCAGCCATGGGCGCCGTCCGGACAAGCGATGCGGCTGGGAATGCCTGCTTCCTCCAGCGGTCCGATGCCGGCAATAGTGCCCGGCGGACTGCCGGGAATGATGAAGCGGGAGGGGCGGATGCGCACGGGCGGCGGGTCCCGGACTTCCGCCAGTACCAGATCCGGCTGCTGGCGGCGGGCGGCAAACAGGGCGACGGACACCCCCGCGGCGTCGCAGAGCAGGAGCGACCGGCGTCCCGCGGGAGGGGCGGCCAGCGGCGTCCCCAGCGGGCCCTCCAGTGTCGCTGGTGTGCCATAGCCGGCATCCGCGATGATTTCCGAAGCCTCGGGTGGCAGGTGGAAGGCGATCCAGTTCTCCTTGCTGGAGGCGTCCAGTACGGCGACGGGCCACGCCAGTGAGCCGACACGCAGTTGGAACCAGTGTCCCGGGGCAACGGCCCCGGCCACGCCGACGGCGTGGATCTGGACCAGGCGTCCGCCGTCTGCAAGCGGCCGGTTGCCGATCAGCCGGCCGTTCATGCCGGCGCGACCGTCTCCGGCGCCTGATGGATGATACGGCCTTCCAGTAGCGTCATGCGCACGCGACCGGTGAACTCCCAGCCCATGAAGGGGCTGTTTCTGCCGTGGCTGCGCATGGTCTGCTGGTCCAGCCGCCAGGGCTCATCCACGGCCAGCAGGCAGAGGTCGGCCGGGTCGCCGGGCTGCAGCCGACCGGCGGTCAGCCCCAGTATGCCGGCCGGTCCGGCGGTCACCCTGTGGATTGCCGTGGGCAGGTCCAGCAGGCGCTCCTCCACCAGGCGCAGTGTCAGCGCCAGCAGGGTGTCGAGGCCCGATATCCCGGGCTCGGCGGTGACGAAAGGCACCTGCTTGGCGTCGGGATCGTGCGGGCGGTGGTCGGAGCAGATCGCCTGGATCACTCCGTCAGCGACCGCGTGGCGTAGCGCCTCGCGGTCGGCATGGCCGCGTAGAGGTGGCAGCACGTTGCAGTTGCTGTCGTAGCCGCTGACATCCATTTCGGTAAGGAACAACTGGTGCAAGGCGACGTCCGCGCTCACCGGCAAGCCTTCCTGGCGCGCACGCCTGACCATGTCCGCGCCGCGGGCCGAGGACAGGCGGCAGAAGTGGACCCGGGCGCCTGTTTCCTCCACCAGAGCCAGGTAGCGCGCGAGGGCGGCAGTTTCCGCCGCCACCGGGATGCCGGCCAGGCCCAGCCGGGTGGATACCCAGCCTTCGTGCATGTGCGAGCCATCGCTGAGAAACGGGTCCACCGGTGTCAGCAGGATCGGCAGGTCCTGGGTGGAGGCGTACTCCATGGCACGCCGCAGCACCAGCGTGTTGATCACCGGACGACCGCCGTCGCTGACTGCGACGCAGCCTGCCCCTTTCATTGCCGCCATCTCCGCCAGTTGCTCCCCCTGCAGGCCGCGGGTCAGCGCCGCCAGCGGTATCACGCGCGACTGCCGTGCCTGGCGGGCGCGCCGGGTGATCAGTTCCACCACTGCCGTGGTGTCGGTGATGGGGTCGGTGGCCGGGGAGGCGCACAGGCTGGTGATGCCCCCTGCTGCGGCGGCGGCGGCCTCGCTGGCGATGGTGGCCTTGTGCTCCTGGCCGGGTTCACGCAGACAGGCACCCAGATCCACCAGGCCCGGCATCAGGATCAGCCCGCTGGCATCCAGTTCCTGTTCGGGGCTGTATCCGGCTGGTGCCGGGCCCACTGCCAACACACGGCCGGAGTCGATGTGCAGATCGCTGATCCCATCGTGCTCGCTGGCAGGGTCGATCAACCGGGCGTTTCGAATCGTGAGCCGGCTCATGCGTTTTCCTCCACCGGAGTGGCGCGCCCCTCCAGGCACATGGACATCACTGCCATGCGGACCGCAATGCCGTTGGTGACCTGATTCAGGATGACCGACTGCGGCCCGTCGGCCACCGCGGATTCGATTTCAACGCCGCGATTGATGGGGCCGGGATGCATGACGATGGCGTCGGACCTGGCCAGCGCCATGCGCTCCTGGCTGATGCCGTAGAGCTGGTAGTACTCCTGCTCGCTGGGCAGCAGGGCGCCCTGCATGCGCTCCTTCTGCAGACGCAGCGTGATGACCACGTCCACGTCCTTCAGTCCCCGCCGGATATCGTGGTAGACGTGGGTGCCGAGGCTGTCCACATCCTTCGGAAGCAGGGTGCGCGGGGCGATAACGCGGACCTCGCCGGCCCCCAGCCCGTTCAGCGCGTGAATCTGCGACCGGGCCACCCGGGAGTGCAGGATGTCGCCGACAATGGCGACTCGCAGCGGTTCGAAATCGCCCTTGTGGCGGCGAATGGTGTACATGTCCAGCATGGCCTGGGTGGGATGCGCGTGGCGGCCGTCGCCGGCGTTCACCACGCTGACGTGGGGCGCCACATGGCGGGCAATGAAGTGGGCGGCGCCACTGTCGGCGTGCCGTACCACGAACATGTCGCACTGCATGGCCTCGAGGTTGCGCAGCATGTCCAGCAGACTCTCGCCTTTGCTGGTGGCGGAGGTGGCCAGATTGATGTTCAGCACGTCGGCGGACAGCCGCTTGGCCGCCAGCTCAAAGGTGGTGCGGGTGCGGGTGCTGGGCTCGAAGAACAGGTTGATGACCGTACGGCCGCGCAGCAGCGGCACTTTCTTGACCGATTTCTCGATCACACCGCTGAATGATTCGGCGGTGCCGAGAATGCGTTCCAGCAACTCGCGGGGCATGCCTTCCACGGTGAGGAAGTGGTGCAGCCCGCCCTCGGCATTGAGCTGATCGTTCATGTGGATTCCCTTAACGTCAGCAGCAAGGGGTCGGGGCCCTGCAGCTTGATCTGTTCGCCGGGCTGCAGGCTGACGCGGTAGCCGGTGATGTCCGCCGCAATTGGCAGCTCGCGTTGCCCGCGGTCCACCAGTGCTGCCAGCACGATAGTGCGCGGTCGCCCGTAGTCGAAGATCTCGTTCATGGCCGCGCGGATGGTGCGCCCGCTGAAGATGACGTCATCGATCAGGATGATGTTGCGGTCCTCCACCGGGAAGGGGAGGCTGGAGGGTCGCACCTGCGGGTGCAGGCTGCGGGTGCTGAAGTCGTCCCGGTAGAAGGCGATATCCAGTGTGCCCAGGGGTTCGCGGAGGGCCAGCCGGCGATGCAGGTCCGCGGCTACCCAGGCGCCGCCGGTGTGGATGCCGATCATCGCAGGGTCATCAAGTCCGCGCTCGTGGAGCAGGGTGCGCAGGTCCCGTTCCAGGGTGTCGAGCAGTTCGGGGACGGACGGGAGTTCGGTCATGGTCCGTTGTCCTGTAGCCAGGTTTCGAGTATGACGGTGGCCGCCATCATATCAATCGCCGCCTTGCGATCGCGAGTGCGTGCGGGCCGCCGCGCCAGCCGCTGTTCCGCCTCGCGGGAGCTCAGAAGTTCCTCCATCAGGTGAACGGGCAGGCCGTACCGGCCCTGGACACGCCGTGCGAACCTTTCCGCCGCTGCGGTCATCTCGCTCACGGTGCCATCGGTACGGCTGGGTCGACCGACGACCAGGGCGGCCGGTTTCCATTCCTCGATCAGGGCGGCGACGGCGTCCCAGTCGACCTGGCCCGGCTGACGGCATTGCAGGGTGGTCAGGGGGCGGGCACTACCGGTCACGGTTTCGCCCACAGCAACACCGATGCGTCGCAGACCGAAATCGAAAGCCAGAACGGTCGCAGCCGCCATGGTCAGGCGTGGCCGGCGTCGGAGGGCAGCAGATTCAGGTCCACGCCAAGCAATGTGGCAGCGGCCTGCCAGCGCTGTTCGTTCTCGCGGTGGAAGATGATGTCCGCATCCGCGGGCCCGCTCAGCCAGGCGTTCTGGCCTAGTTCACGCTCGAGCTGCCCGCCGCCCCAGCCGGCATAGCCCAGCGCCACCAGGTAGCGGTCCGGGCCGGCGCCCTCGGCAATAGCGGCGAGAATATCCCTGGACGTGGTCACGACGATGCTCTCTGAAACGCGTAGCGAGGAGTCCCAGTCGTCGCCTGGCGGGTGCAGCACAAAGCCGCGTTCCCGTTGTACCGGGCCGCCCATGTATACGACCTGATTGGCGATGCGGTCGCTGCCCGGTTGAATGTCCATGTGCTCCAGCAACTCACCCAGCGTGATGTCGGTGGGCCGGTTGATGACGATGCCGAGGGCGCCATCGTCGTTGTGCTCGCAGACATAGGTGACCGTGCGCTGGAAGTTGGGGTCGTCCAGCGACGGCATGGCAATCAGGAAATGATTGTTCAGGCTATCGGCCATCCGGTATCTCGTTCGTTTACTGCGCCCGCAGGCGCTCGCCACCCACGAATTCCCAGGTTCTGGTGATCACCAGCCGCTCCTTGCCATCCAGGACCTCTTCGGGAACAGGGGAGAACGGGGAAGCCATCTGTACCACGCGGACGGCCGCATCATCCAGTACACGATAACGCGACTGGCGCAGAATCTGGATGTCTTCCACCGTGCCGTCCGGGAGCAGCGTGACTTCCACCACCAGGTTGCCGGACAGGGCGCGACGCCGGGCCTCGTCCGGATAGTTCAGATTGCCGATCTGCTCGACGCGCTGAATCCAGCCGTGCATGTAGGCGGCGGCGGCATGCGAGCGGGTGCGGGCATTGATGCGCTGCTTGCTCGGATACCGTGCATTCCAGTCGATGGTTTGCGTGGTATCGGCGATATCGCGGGCCACCTGCTGGCGCGTCTGGTTCAGATCCAGGGGCCGGTGCTCCGTCACCTCCGTTTCCTCGGCAGTCTCCTCCGGTTCCGGCGTGGTCTGCTCCGACTGCAGCGTGGTGATCGTCTGTGTCTGTTCCGGAGCCGTGGCCGGCGACGACGGGGTGGGCTCGGCCTGCACCAGGTCTTCCATGTCCCTGGGATCCGGCACGACGGCACTGGGTTCGCTGGGGCGCATGACCTCTTCCACGGTACCTCCGCCGTCCTGATCGTCGGGTGCCAGGAAATCGTAGTCGTCCGGGGCCCGGTCCGAGGGCGATTGGGTGAGCGTGATCTCGATCAGCGGCGGCATCTCCCGCTCGGGCAGCAGGGTGCTGAAGCCGATGCCCAGGATGACCAGGGCATGTACCACCACGGCCACGAACAGCGTCATGCCAAGTCGGTCGTTCGGAGTGATGGTGGTCGTGCGCATGATAGTCCGTATCAGGGTCGGCGATGGCCGGTTACATCAGTGCGGGGGCCGCAATCCCGAACCCCGTTCGCCGCGCTTGGGCGCGCATCCCCAGGGTATCTGCAGATGGTACGCAAACATGCACTCGCCCGCCATGCGCCAGGTCACGAAAATGCACCCGTGGCGATCGGCCCCGATCGGCTAGCCGAGACGCCTGGTCTCGAGGAAATCCATCAGTTGCGAGGCGATATCGATCCCGTAGATCGCATCCAGTTCCCTGACGCAGGTGGGGCTGGTGACATTGATCTCGGTGAGGTAGTCGCCAATCACATCCAGGCCGACGAACCATAGCCCTCGTTCACGCAGCGTCGGCGCCACCTGTTCTACGATCCAGCGGTCGCGGTCGCTCAGGGGCACGCCTTCGCCTCGCCCGCCCGCTGCCAGGTTGCCGCGTGTCTCGCCCTGGGCGGGTATGCGGGCCAGGGCGTAGGGTACCGGTTCGCCGTTGATCACAAGGATGCGCTTGTCACCGGCGCTGATCTCCGGCAGGTAGCGCTGGGCCATGGCGTAGCGCCTGCCGTCATCGGTCAGCGTGTCGATCACCACCGAGGTGTTCGGATCCCCCTCCGCGAGCACGAAGATGGAGCGGCCGCCCATCCCGTCCAGCGGTTTCAGCACGGTTTTCCCCTGCTCGCGGATGAACTGTTTTAGCCGCGCCGCGCTGGCGTCGACGATCGTTGGTGCGCAGCACTGGGCGAAATGCGCCGTGTAAAGTTTCTCGTTGGCGTCGCGCAGTGCCTGTGGCCGGTTCACCACCAGGCTGCCGGCCGCCTCCGCCCGCTCCAGGATGTGGGTGGCATAGGTGAATTCGCTGTCCACCGGTGGGTCCTTGCGCATCAGGATGATATCCATCTCGGCCATCGGGGTGTCCGAGCCGGCGCCCAGGCGGAACCAGTCGGCGTTGTCGTCCGTGACGGTGAGCGCCCGGTGGTGAGCCCAGGCTTCCCCTTGCCGCAGGTACAGGTCGCCCAGTTCCATGTAATGCAGTTCCCAATCGCGCCTCTGGGCAGCGAGCAGCATGGCCAGGGTGGTGTCCTTGTAGGGCTTGATTGTCTGTATGGGGTCCATTACGACCCCGATTTTCAACGTCATCTGGGGGCATGCTCCTGCATTGAATGAGGGGGAAACGCCGGTTATGTGGACCATGCCGCAAACCGGAGGGCGGTCGGTAGATTATGCTAGGTATGTATGTTACATAGGTCCGTGTTATTGCGGAAATTGTCTCGAAACGGGGCATATTTGCCGCGATCGGAAGATTCAGACTGACGATCTCGGGGGAGTTCGGTGGAGAACCAAACCAAACAGGACGGGCTGGCTGGGCTCAAGGTCATGATCGTTGACGACAGCAAGACGATACGACGGACCGCGGAAACCCTGCTGAAAAAGGAAGGTTGTGAGGTCATCACGGCAACGGACGGCTTTGAAGCTCTCTCCAAGATCGCCGATCTCAAACCAAGCATCATTTTCATCGACATCATGATGCCTCGCCTCGATGGCTATCAGACGTGCGCGCTGATCAAGCATAACCAGATGTTCAAGAAAACGCCGGTCATCATGCTGTCCAGCAAGGATGGCCTGTTCGATCGGGCCAGAGGCCGCATCGTGGGGTCGGAGCAGTATCTGACCAAGCCTTTCACCCGGGAGGAGTTGCTGAGCGCCATCAAGCATCACCTGAATCAGGCGGCGTGACGCAGTAGGCAGTATCCCACCGTAAACAACGACAACAATATCCAGGCCGGCCACTCTGGCGGCCCGCCAGTATTACCGTGAGAAAACGACAGAGGGTATTTGCATGACTCGGGTTTTAATCGTTGATGACTCTCCCACGGAAACGCATGTGCTGCGGGGCATGCTGGAGAATCATGGCTATGAGGTCAGCGTGGCGGACAATGGCGAGGAAGGCATCAAGCTCGCCCATTCGGTGAAGCCTGACGTCATTCTGATGGATATCGTCATGCCGGGTGTCAACGGTTTTCAGGCGACGCGAAAGCTGAGCAAGGATCCCGGCACCGCGCGTATTCCGATCGTCATCATCAGCACCAAGGATCAGGACACCGACCGGATCTGGGGCATGCGTCAGGGCGCCAAGGACTACATCACCAAGCCCGTGACCGAAGAAGAACTGCTGGCGAAGATCAAGGATGCGCTGAACGGCTGATGGATGCGGGAGGTGTAATGGATGCGCCGGTAAGTCAGTCTCCTTTCCAGTTGCTCCAGCATCTGGAGCATCTGGGCCGTGATCATCAGGCGGAGCTGCCAACCAACGAAGAACACCAGGCCCTCTGGGCAGGCGTCGCCTTTCGCCTCGGCTCACAGCACTTTGTCGCACCCATGGAGCAGGTCAGTGAACTGCTCAAGTATCCCGATCTGTCACCTGTGCCGCGCACCAAGAACTGGGTGCGCGGCATGGCAAACGTGCGGGGCAATCTCCTGCCGATCATGGATCTCAGTGGTTATCTGTCGGGAGGCTCAAGCAGCCTGACACGGGCCAGCCGGGTGCTCGTGATCGACATCGACGGCGTGTTCACCGGCTTGCTGGTGGACGAAGTCTTTGGCATGCGG
Organism: Ectothiorhodospiraceae bacterium; assembly: GCA_020831845.1. Classification (GTDB taxonomy): domain Bacteria; phylum Pseudomonadota; class Gammaproteobacteria; order Nitrococcales; family Aquisalimonadaceae; genus LSCE01. The sequence continues at coordinate 73,212 of JAFIFV010000051.1, read as the reverse complement.
CATTTCGAGGATGATCTCCGGCGGGACGCTCCCGCCGATCTGCCGCCATATCTCGCGCCTTATATCGACGGCCGATTCGACGAGCCTGCCGGGGGGCGCTGGCTGCTGTTCAGCATGGAGGCGCTGGCCAGGCATCCGCAGTTTCTGAAAGTGGCGAGCTGACTGGCGGCAGCGGCTGCCATCCGGGCGGCCTGAATAATCAGTAACGAACAACCCTATTGGGTGGGCAAGGAATTCTCGGGAGGGACGGCAACAATGAAGGGTGTCCAGTTTTCTGATCGGCCAGGCAGGTTGCGGCTGATCGCCAATGTGGTCAGCGGCCTGGTGCTGCTGGCTATTCTGCTCATGGTCATGAGTTTTGCGTACGTGGCCTACTACGCGAACTTTGATGAAGAGTACGTCGAACGGACGGAAGCCATCCGAGTGCTCGCCCAGAGTATTGCCAAGAACGCGTCGGAGGCGGCCAACGGCAAGACCGACGCCTTCTTCCAGCTGCGTGATGCCCGCCGTGACCTGGAACAGAACATGAATATCCTGGTTCAGGGGAATCCCGAGACCAGTCTGCCGCCCACCGCGGACTTCGACGAGACCGCGGGTGCGGCACTGGAGCGCCTGGGCCGCCCTTGGGAAGAGCTGCGGCGGGATGCCGACACCATTCTGGAGCTGGAGCGCGAGATCATCGGCATCAACGTGGTGACCGAGCAATTCCGGCGCGAGGTTCCGCAGTTGCAGCGCCTGCTTGACTCCGCGGGCAGCCAGTTGGCCTCCGCCGGTGCCAACCCCGGCCAGGTCTACCTGAGCGGGCAAGGCCTGCTGCAAGCCGAGCGCATCGGCCGTAATCTGGGCGAAATGGTTCGAGGTGGTATCGGCAACATCACCGCTGCCGGCCGCCTGGACCGTAGCGCTGACGAACTCCGGGGCGTGCTGGATTCCCTGCTGGGGAATGGCCCCTTCAACGTCCCGGCGGTGACAGATGGTAATGCCCGGGCAGACCTGGAGCAGGCCTCCGGGCTGTTCGGCCAGATGGAGGAGCGCATTGCCAACGTGATCGACAGTGCCAGCGATGTGTACCGGGTGCGCGACGCCGCCGACCGCGTGTTCGTGCTCTCCGATCGTCTGGATGCCACCTCGGTTTCCCTGCTCGGCGTGTATCGCGGCCTGCCGGAACAACGTCCGGTGCAGTGGTGGTTCGGCTTCCTGTTCGGTGCCCTGGCGCTGGTATTGCTGGTGGTGCGTGCGGCGCTGACTCGCGTGATCTCCGGTCGCGAACTGGAGAAGCAGAAGGCCGAGAAGCTCAAGGCCGACGAAACGTCCAAGAAGAACCAGCAGGCCATTCTGGACCTGCTGGACGAAATCCAGGGTCTGTCCGAGGGTGATCTCACGGTACAGGCTTCGGTGGGTGAGGAATTCACCGGCGCCATCGGCGACGCCTTCAACGACTCCATCGACGCCCTGCGCAACCTGGTAACCACCATCAACGAAACATCGGTGCAGGTTTCCTCGGCTGCCCAGCAGACCCAGGCCACCGCCATGCATCTGGCGGAAGCCTCGGATCACCAGGCGCACCAGATCACTGCGGCTTCCGCGGCCATCAACGAAATGGCGGTCTCCATCGATCAGGTGTCCCGCAACTCGGAAGAATCCGCCGACGTGGCCCGCCGCTCGGTGGACCTGGCGCACAAGGGTGCAGATACCGTGCGCCGCACCATCGACGGTATGGACACCATCCGCGAGCAGATCCAGGAAACGTCCAAGCGAATCAAGCGGCTGGGTGAATCCTCCCAGGAAATCGGCAACATCGTGGAGCTGATCAACGACATTGCCGACCAGACCAACATCCTGGCCCTGAACGCGTCCATCCAGGCGGCCATGGCCGGTGAGGCAGGTCGAGGCTTCGCGGTGGTTGCCGACGAAGTGCAGCGACTGGCCGAGCGTTCCGGTAACGCTACCAAGCAGATCGAGGCCTTGGTGAAGACTATCCAGACGGACACCAACGAGGCCGTTATCTCGATGGAGCAGTCCACTGCGGGTGTGGTCAGCGGGGCCCGCCTGGCCGAGGACGCCGGCGACGCCCTGCGCGAGATCGAGACAACCTCGCAGCAACTGGCCGGCTTGATCGAGAGCATCTCCGAAGCCGCGCGCCAGCAGGCCAAGGCCGCCGGCAACATCTCCGATACCATGAACGTCATCCAGGAGATCACCTCGCAGACATCGGCCGGTACCAATGAAACCGCCACTTCCATCGGTAACCTGGCGGACCTGGCCAATGACCTGCGCAACTCCGTTGCCGGCTTCAAGCTTCCGGAGTAACTGACGATGAGCGTGCCGAATCCAGTGCAGCCTGCATGGCGACCCGCGGATGTGCTGCCCGACATGGATGATCGGGAGTTCGCCCGCTGGGCGGATTTGCTGGAGGAGCGCACTGGCATGACCATGCCGGCGGAGCGGAAGTCGTTCCTGGTGACCAGCGTTGGCCTGCGCATGCGCGAGGCGGGTTACGACAATTACGAGGACTACTTCCAGTATCTGACGTCCGGCGTATTCGGCAATCTGGAATGGACGGCGCTGGTAGACCGCCTGACGGTGCACGAGACCCGGTTCTTCCGTGACGTAAAGGCACTGGAGTTCCTGCGCGAGGAGGTACTGCCCGGGGTGCTGCGTCCCCGGCCGACGAACGACGCCCTGCATATCTGGAGTGCTGGCTGCTCCACCGGGGAAGAGGTCTATACGCTGGCCATGGTGGTGGATTCCTTCCTGGAACAGCAGGGGCTGGCATTGCATTACGGGATAACGGGCACCGATATCAGCCTGCATTCCCTGGCCGTGGGCAAGGCGGGTGTCTATCCGATGCGCCGGGCCAGCACCTTGCCGGATGACATGGCCGCCCGTTATGGCGAGACCGTGGCCCAGACGCGTTTCCGGGTCGGCGACGCGCTACGCCGGCGGGTCTGTTTTGCGCAGATGAATATCCTGGATGCCGGGCAACTCGCCTCCCGGGAGCTGGACGTCATCTATTGTCAGAACCTGCTTATCTATTTCAACAAGGCTCGGCGCGAGGCCATAGCCGGCGGGCTCGTGCATCACCTGCGACCCGGGGGCACGCTGATCCTGGGCGCGGGCGAACTGGTCAAATGGGAGCACCCGGAAACGGAGTGCGTGCGTAACCGGTGGGATGTTCTGGCTTATCGGCGTCGCGGATAAAAACATGGCGGTTGCTTCTCTATGACAAAACCGGAATTCGATCGAAGCACCCTGGGGTGGGTCCGAAAGGAGCTGGACGAGACGCTGCGGCAGGCCGCACAGGCGCTGGAAGAATACAGCCAGGATCGGTCCGACCGTACCCAGCTACGTTTCTGCGCCAGCTATCTGCACCAGGTCTACGGCACACTGCAGATCCTGGAACTCTACGGCGCCTCGCTGCTGACCGAGGAGATGGAGCAGCTGCTGGAAGCGCTGCTGGCCGACTCCGTGGCCCAGGTGGAGCAGGCGGAAGAAACGCTGATGACGGCCATCCTGCGGCTGTCGGAATTGCTGGAGCGCATCCATGGTGGGCAGCAGGACAGCGCACTGCTGATGCTGCCGTTGCTGAATGACCTGCGTGCCGCCAGAGGCGCGAACCTGCTGACAGAGGGCATGCTGTTCTCCCCTGACCTGGAGGCTTCCGGCGATCCGGCCGGCCGTGAGCGCGCACAGGCTGCGGCCTCGGTTGCCGAACTGGCCCGCAAGCACCGCCATACCTACCAACGCGCGCTGCTTGGTTTGCTGCGCGGGCAGCACGTGGAGCGCAGCCTTGAAAAGATGGCGGAGGTTCTGGACGAGCTGGACAATGCCGCCCGTGACGACAGCCACGGCGATCTCTGGTGGATCGCCGGCGGCATGGTGGACGGCCTGCGCCACGGTGGGCTCAAGACGAGCACTGCGGTGAACGGCCTGTTGGGTCAGGTGGATCGCCAGCTGAAACGGGTCATTGACCAGGGCGAGGAATCGCTTCGCAGCGCCGCGCCTACGGAACTACTGAAGAACCTGTTGTACTACGTCAGCCAGTCCACGCCGGCAACCGAGCGGCTCTCCGCGATCAAGGAGCGTTTCGAACTCGGCTCGCTGCTCCCTGACCAGGACACCCTGGCGTCGCGTGGAGACCAGGCCAGTTTCGGGCCCGGTGCGGAGATCCTCGGCAGCGTGGCCGACGCCATCCGCGAGGACATCACCAATATCAAGGATGCGCTCGACCTCCACGTGCGTGGCAGCCAGGAAGATCCTGCTCGTCTGGGGCAGGCTGCCGACAGCCTGAACCGCGTCGCCGACACGCTTGGCATGCTTGGCCTGGGCGGGCCGCGTCGAGTCGTGAAGGAGCAGGCAGGGGTATTGAAGCGCCTGGCGGAGGGTGGCGACGCCGACGAGCAGCAACTGATGGAGTTGGCCAAGGCCCTGCTGTATGTCGAGTCCTCGCTGGACAACCTTGTGCGGGGAACCGAGCACGAGCCCCGTGGTGCGGAAGTGTCAACGGACGACGCCGGGGCGCCGGGCATCGACGACAGCGAATTGTTCGACCTGGAATACCGTGCCGTATACCACGCCGCGGTGCGCGAGGCGGTGGCGGACATCGCGGCGATGAAGGAGGCCATCGTTCGCTTCATCGAGCGTGGAGAACACGATGCGCTGGCTGACACCGCATCGCTTACCAGCCGTCTGCAGGGCGCGCTGGACATGCTGGATCTGGCCCGTGCCGCCGCGCTTTTCCAGACGGTGGGAGATTATATCCAGCATCAGGTGCTGGCGCCGAAGGCGGTGCCGGAGGCTGATGAGCTGGACGCGCTGGCAGACGCGATAACCAGCCTGGAGTACTACCTGGAAGCAGTGCTGGAGAACCGCCGCGGTCGTGAGGAAATTCTGGACGTGGCCGAGCGCAGCCTGCATCTGCTCAAGGCTGATGCGCAACCGGTGCTTTCCGAAGAGCCGACTCCGGCGGTGGACGAGGCTCCCGGGGCCGTGGACGAAGTACCGGAGGACGCCCCGGAGAGCGAGCAGAAGGTGCCTTCCGAGATACTGGAGGATTCAGCCGAGAGCCTGGATGCGGAAGCCCCGGCCCCGGTCGCCCCAGCCGTTCGCAAGAGCTCTCCGGGCGGGATCAATCTGGATGTGGCGGTGCGCGCCGAGGAACTCGATGACGAGATTCTCGAGATCTTCCTCGAGGAAGTCGACGAGCTGATGGAAACGCTGGGGACCGAATATCCCCGCTGGAAGGCGGATTCCAGCAACGAGGAAGCGCTGATCACCACGCGTCGCATGTTCCACACCCTGAAAGGCAGTGGTCGCCTGGCCGGCGCCCTGCTGCTGGGCGAGATCGCCTGGGGCAACGAGCGGCTCTGCAACCGCATGCTGGAAAAGCAATTGCAGCCTACTTCGAAGATCACCAGTGCCATCGACCGGAGTCTGGCCCTGGTTCCGTCGCTGGTGGCGGAGCTTCAAGGGGAGGCGGGACCGGACGCAGATGTGCGCGAGCTGCTCTGGGAACTGGATGTTCTCGCCGATCCCAGCCGGCATCACGAGCTGGACGCGCCCGCCCCAGCGCAGGCCATCATTGCCGAGCCCGAGCCCGAGCCCGAGCCCGAGCCCGAGCCCGAGCCCGAGCCCGAGCCCGAGCCCGAGCCCGAGCCCGAGCCCGAGCCCGAAGCCGAAGCCGAAGCCGAAGCCGAAGCCAAGCCGGAGTTCGATTTCGAGCTGGAACTGGCGGAGGACGATACCGACCAGCCCGGCAGCGAGGGTTCTCGTTCTGCAGCGCTCGAGCCGCCGGACCAGGCCTATGATGCCCTCTTGCAGGAACTGAGCTCCGCCTACGCATCGGTGGACGACGGCGTGGCCACCGACCGCGAAGACGACCAGAAGCCGGCATCCAGCGATGATGAAGACCTCGTGTTCGAGATCGATGACACCGATGGTGAGATCGACCCGCGGGCCGAGGAGTCCCTCAGTCTGGATATTGCCCCCCTGGATGGGGAATTGAAGCTGGAAGAAAACGAGCCAGCGGCCGGGGAGCCCTCGCCGGAGCAGGATGAGCATGAACAGTCCGGCGCCGTTGAGGCGTCCCTGGAGCCGCTCTCCGGTGAGGATTTCTCGTTGCCTTCCGTCGAGGAGGTGGATCCTTCCGACGAGGATGGCGATGTTTTCGAGTTCGAGACGGATATCGACTTTGAACTCGAGGATGACGTCCCCTCCGGTGCCGACGATGAGGAGGCCGGACACCGGGACGGGTCAGCTGATATCACCGACAGCGAGCCGCCGCCGGAACAACCCCGGGAAGAGGAGAACTCCTCGCCGGGGGAGTCCCTGGCCGCCGGCGACGATAGCCCAACGCCGGCCCTGGACCCGGCACTCTACGAGATCTTCCGCAACGAGACGGAAGACCATCTCCGGGTCGTCTGCGGTTTTCTGGAGCAATGTCAGGCAAACGCGGAACATTGCCGTGTCACCGATGATCTGGCCCGTGCGCTGCACACGCTCTCGGGCAGCGCGCGCATGGCTGATGTGGACAGCGTGGCGAACCTGGGCAGAAGCCTTGAAATGCTGGTGGATGCCCGCAGCGAGGCCGGTCTCTCTCTGGACGAGGAGGACACGGCGCTGCTGACAGCTGGTGTCGAACGCATACAGTCGCTGGTCCATGCGCTGGGCGATGCGCGCCTCACGCCCCCCGCAACGGATGACCTGCTTGTGCGGGTCGAGCAGCGGCAGCAGGTTCAGCCCTCGCAGGGGGGCGGGTCCTCTGCAGAGCCCTCCGTGCCCCTCGAACCCGCCGAACCCATCGATGAGGATCTGGTTGCCCTGTTCCTGGATGAGGCCGGCGACATCCTGGAGTTTCTCGACGGCACCATGGCTCGTTGGGAAGACGATACGGGCCTGGACACCGCGATGGCCGAGTTGCACCGCTCTCTGCACACACTGAAGGGAGGGGCGAGGCTGGCCCGTTTCGACCAGATCGGCAATCTCTGTCATGTGATGGAAAGCCTGGCCAGCGATGTGGAAGTCAATCGCACGCCAGCTGACGACGCCTTCTTCGAGGTGCTTGAGGCCTGCCTGGAAAGACTGGCCATCATGGTGGATGCAGGTCGCGCGGGCGAACCGCAGCCGCCGGTGGATGATCTGATGCAGGCTATCGCGGACCTGCGCGGCCAGGCATCCGCCCCGCCGCCGCCACCGGAGTTGGACGAGGCCGGCCGGGACACCGAGTTGATGGAGGTGTTCCTGGAAGAGGCTACGGAGATCCTGCAATCCATTGAGCAAGCGCAGAGCGCCTGGTCCGGTGACTCGGAGGATGAGCGGAGTATCCAGGACATCCAGCGCGCACTACACACCTTGAAGGGCGGTGCCCGCATGGCGGGCTACAGCCCGATGGCGGACCTTTCGCATAGCGTTGAAACCTTGCTGAACGGCGTACGCGACCAGCGCGTGCCTGCCGACGAATCGCTGTTCGAGTTGCTGGAGCTTTGCCATGACCGGCTGCACCACATGCGTGAGCAGGCGGCACAGGATGTGGCACTGAGCTCCCCGGCGGACCTGCTGGAACGGATCCGGCAACTGGAGGAAGGCACTGCGGCTGGCGCCAACGTGATTGATCTGCCAGCCGCGGCGAAGCAGGCTGCCGAGCCCGTTCCGGCAACTGATGAAACCGTGGATGATGCGGCCCAACAGGGGCGTTCCGGGCGCAGCGACATGGTGCGGGTGCGGGCCGACCTGCTGGACAATCTGGTGAACTACGCCGGCGAGGTCAGCATATACCGTGCGCGTCTGGACCAGCAGGTGGGCGCCGTGCGCTTCAACCTGACCGAGCTGGACCAGACAGTGCACCGGCTGCGGGACCAGCTTCGCACGATGGAAATCGAAACCGAGGCCCAGATCCTTTACCGCTACGAGCGCGAGCATGAGGAGGAGGGGCTGCAGACGGATTTCGATCCGCTGGAACTGGACCGCTTCTCACGTATGCAGGAGCTTTCCCGTGCGCTGTCCGAATCGGTGAACGACCTGGGCAGCATCCAGTCCCTGCTCGATAACCTGTCTCGCGAGTCGGAAACGCTGCTGCTCCAGCAGTCTCGCGTCAATACGGAGCTACAGGACGGGCTGATGCGTTCGCGCATGGTGCCGTTTGCCAACCTGGCTCCACGCCTGCGGCGTATCGTGCGCCAGACTGCCCAGGAACTGGGCAAGAAGGCCCAGCTCAAGGTACAGGGCGGTCAAGGCGAAATGGACCGGACTGTGCTGGAGCGTGTGACCGCCCCGCTGGAGCATATGCTGCGGAACGCGGTGGCTCATGGCATAGAGGATCCGGCCGTGCGTGCCGAGGCCGGCAAGCCCGAAGCCGGGCAGATCATCATCTCGCTGGACCGCGAAGGCGCGGACGTGGTGATCCGTGTGCAGGACGACGGGGCCGGGATGAACCTGGATGCAATACGACGCAAGGCCCTGGATCGAGGACTGCTGCGCGACGAGCAGACCCTGACCGATCGCGAAATCATGCAGTTCGTACTGGAGCAGGGGTTCAGCACAGCGGAGAAAGTCACCCAGATTTCCGGCCGCGGCGTCGGCATGGACGTGGTCAATGCCGAAATCAAGCAGCTAGGCGGCGTGCTGGAGATCGATTCCGCTGCCGGGCGGGGTAGTCAGTTCACGGTTCGGCTGCCGTTTACGCTGGCGATGAACCAGGCGCTGCTCTGCGCTGCATCGGAGCAGGCCTACGCCATTCCATTGTCCAGCATCGACGGCGTGGTGCGTCTGACCCGCGATCAACTGGAAACCTATTTCCAGCAGGGTGACGAGGCGCGTTACCACTACGCCGGTCAGGACTACCGGGTGATCAGCCTGTCGGTGCTGCTTGGGACCGGCGAGGCGAACCTGGCGGCACTGGGGCGGAGGGTCCCGGTGGTACTGGTGCAGACCGGTGATCATCGCCTTGCCATCCAGGTGGACGGTCTCATGGGCAGCCGCGAAATCGTGGTGAAGTCCGTCGGGCCGCAGATCAGCGCTGTACCGGGCATCTTCGGCGCCACCATACTGGCCGACGGCCGGGTGGTGCTGATCCTCGACGTCAGCGCGCTGGCGCGTCTTGGCGCAGCCACCGTGGAGGAGGAGGCTGCCCTCGCGGCGAAGGCTGAAGACCTGTTGCTGGATGAAGAGCCCACCATCATGGTGGTGGACGATTCAATCACCATGCGCAAGGTCGCGACCCGCCTGCTGGAACGCAACCAGATGCGGGTGATTACCGCCAAGGACGGGGTCGATGCCGTGGCAAAGCTGCAGGATCACCTGCCGCATGCCATGCTGCTGGATATCGAAATGCCGCGCATGGATGGCTACGAGTTGGCCACGCATATGCGCAACGACGAACGGCTGCGTCATGTGCCGATCATCATGATCACCTCCCGCACCGGGGAGAAGCATCGCGAGCGAGCGATGGAGATCGGCGTCAATCGCTACATCGGCAAGCCGTACCAGGAATCGGATCTGCTGGATAACCTGCGGGAACTGCTGGAAGAACGGCATGGACGTCGCCAATAGCTCCGCCTCGCAAGCCCGGACGGCATCGCCCCTGGTTGCTCTGCTGGCAGCCGGCCAGGGTGGGCAGGGTGACATGCTGCGCGAGGGCCTGGCCAACCTTGGTTTTCGGGTCGAGCCGGTCGCGCTGGAAAAGGCCCTGAAGGGACAGTGGCCCGCCGGTGCCCAGGTACTGCTTGTGGAATTGTGCGATGCCTCGGACGCGGTTCTCGACCAACTTGACGCACTGATGGATCAAACCAGCCTGCCGGTGCTGTTCCACGAGGAAGCGCTGGCCGGCAAGTCCGAGTCCTGGATGCGTAAGCTGGCGGATAAACTCAAGGGCATGGCTGTCGCCGCCGACGAGCTTCCGGCTGCGCCCCGACCTGCAGCGGTCCAGCCGGCATTGCCAGCAGAAGGCCCCATGGTCTGGGTGCTGGGCGCCTCCTTTGGTGGCCCGGAGGCAACCAAGCGCTTCCTGGATGCCATGCCGGAGGTGCCCGACGCCATTTTCTTCCTGGCCCAGCATATCGGCGACGGTTTCGTCGACTTGCTGGCCGCCCAGTTGAACCGTTCGACGCCCTTTAGGGTGGTTCCTGCCCGTGACGGGGCCGAGCTGGAATCCGGCACGGTGTTCGTAACGCCGGTACAGGGTGCCATCCAGATCGTCGACGGCAGCCGGATCCGGGTGCAGGATGACCATGCCCCCCGTGTCTACCGGCCCTGGATCGACGGCATCATGCAGGAGGTGGCCCGGTGTTTCGGTCCCCGAGCCGGCGCCATTGTTTTCAGTGGCATGGGCGATGACGGTGCGCTGGGTGCGCAGGCCATCGCGGCCGCCGGCGGTGAGGTCTGGGCACAGGACAGTGATAGTTGCAGCATCAGCAGCATGCCCGATTGCGCGGCAGCGACCGGAGCGGTACGCCGGCGTGGCACGCCGGAAGAGTTGTCCGGTGCGCTGGTACAGTATCTCAAGGCTCGCGAGGAATCGCGGGCCACTTCCTGAGGAGTAACGCGTCCATGGCCGCCGAACAAGCCGCTATCCGTAGCCTGCTGGTACCCATGCAGGATGGTTATCTGCTGATGCCCGGCACACTGGTCGCCGAGGTGGTCAGCTACTCTCCGCCGGAGACCGTTCCCGGTCAATATCCCCGCTGGCTGCTCGGCCGCTTCAACTGGCGCGGCCAACGCCTGCCATGCGTGTCCTTCGAAGCGCTGAATGGAGGCTATGCCGGAACACCGGCCACGCGCGCGCGGGTGATCGTGCTGAAAGCCTTGAAGAATCGCCCTGGGCTTCCTTATTTTTCAGTGGTGGCCCAGGGCATACCGCGCCTGCTGAGCGTGCACGCCGACGCCATCGAGGATCTGAACGAGCCCATGGACGACGCGCCGGCGGTGCGCATGCCGGTGCTGGCACATGGAGAACCTGCCTTTATCCCGGACATGGAGTTCATGGAAGACGAGATCCACAAGGCCATGTTTGGCTGATTCCCGATGAAATGCCCCCGCCTGTTCGTCACCGGGCCGCTACCCTCCAGCGGCCCGTTTCAATTGGACGATGATGCCGCCGCCCATCTGCGTGTCTTGCGCCTGCGCCCCGGCAATCCGCTGACCCTGTTCGACGGGAGGGGCGGCGAAACCGTGGCCGCGCTGGCCTCCGTCGACCGCAGGGCAGTCCACGTGGAGATCTCCCATCACGTCGACGTGGAGCGTGAGTCGCCGTTGTCGGTGACTCTGGTGCAGGGCGTCAGCAAAGGCGACCGCATGGACTGGACCATCCAGAAGGCGGTGGAACTGGGCGTGACCCGCATCGTCCCGGTTTTCACCGAACGCAGCGTGGTGAACCTGAACGGGGATCGGCTGGAGAAAAAACTGGGGCACTGGCGCGGCGTGATTCGTAGCGCCTGTGAGCAGTGCGGTCGAAACCGTGTGCCGGAGCTGGCCGATGCGGTACCGCTACAGCAGAGCGAGCGTGCACTGGGCGTTCAGGGCTTGCGGCTACTGGCGGACCCGGCAGGCGGTCGATCGCTGAATGCCTTCACCCGCCCCGCGGGTGTATCCATTGCGCTGCTGGTCGGGCCCGAGGGAGGCCTGAGCGACGCCGAGCTGGAATGGGCACGGGACCGCGGATATCAGCCGCTGCTGCTGGGTCCCCGGGTCCTGCGTACGGAAACCGCAGGGGTGACGGCGCTGGCGGGCCTCCAGGCGCTGTGGGGGGATCTGGGGTAACCGGACTGGGCGTTGAAAATCGGCCCATTGGCGAGAAGGCGGAGCCCGAGGGTCGGGGTTGGCCATGTGGGCAGGCCGGACGGTTGCGGAAAGCGGTGTCTTTCCACTGATGGCCTCGCCGCTGCGGCCTGCAGGCCGAAGGGGCACCTCCCCTTCGGCGTCTGCCCGAGGGGTTGATGTCTAGTCTGCCGTCGCCAGGTTGATTCCTTCCTCTGCCACCAGTGCCAGGTGCTTGACCTGTTCCTCCGAGATGACATAGGGCGGCATGAAATAGACCACGTTGCCCAGTGGTCGCAGCAGCGCCTCGCGGGTCAGGGCGTGCTGGTAGACGCGCAGGCCGCGGCGCTCCTGCCAAGGGTAGGGCTCCCTCGTGGCCTTGTCCTTGACCATTTCCATGGCCAGTATCATTCCTGTCTGACGGATCTCGCCCACATGCGGATGGTCGGCGAGATGCTCGACCGCCTTCGCCATCGCGTCCGCTGTCTGCCGGTTGCGGCTGATGATCTGATCCTGTTTGAAGATGTCGAGGGTCGCCAGCGCCGCCCGGCAGGCCAGTGGGTTCCCGGTGTAGCTGTGGGAGTGCAGGAAGGCGCGCAGCGTGTCGTAGTCGTCGTAGAAGGCCTGGTAGACCTCCTCGGAGGTCAGTACTGCTGCCAGCGGAAGATAGCCCGCAGTAATGCCCTTGGACAGGCAGAGGAAGTCCGGAGCGATCTGTGCCTGTTCGCAGGCGAACATGGTGCCGGTGCGACCGAAACCCACAGCGATCTCGTCGGCGATCAGGTGCACTCCGTAGCGGTCGCAGGCCTCGCGCAGCAGTTCCAGGTACACGGGGTGATACATGCGCATCCCGGCGGCACACTGCACCAATGGCTCCACAATGACTGCCGCGGTGTCCGCATGATGGCGTTCCAGCGCCGACTCCATGTGCTGGAACTGACGTCGGCTGTATTCCTCCCAGCTCTCCCCGGATTCGCGGTTGAAGCAGTCCGGCGACGGAACGGTGATGGCCTCCATCAACAGCGGCCTGTACGTCTCCTTGTACAGCGCCACGTCACCCACGCCCAAGGTGCCCAGGGTTTCGCCGTGGTAGCTCTGGGACAGGGTGATGAAATGGCGTTTGTGCGGCTTGCCCTGATTCTTCCAGTAGTGGTAGCTCATCTTCAGTGCCACCTCCACCGCCGAGGAGCCATTGTCGGCGTAGAAGCAGCGGCGGAGCGGTTCCGGCGTGATCTCCACCAGGCGCTCCGATAGTTCCACCACCGGCTTGTGACTGAAGCCGGCCAGGATCACGTGTTCGAGTTCGTCCAACTGCTGCTTCAGCGCCTGGTTGATGCGCGGGTTGGCGTGGCCGAACAGGTTCACCCACCAGGAACTGATGGCGTCGATGTAGCGGTTGCCGTCGAAATCGTACAGCCACACGCCGTGGCCCCGTTTGATCGGGACCAGGGGCAGCCACTCGTGGTCCTTCATCTGGGTGCAGGGGTGCCAGAGTACGCTCAGATCGCGTTGGTTGAGGTCATCATTGGTCATGGTTTACCGAGGGCGTCGCGGTGAATGTGCCGGGCGTCCGGGGTGCGGTTGCGATCCTGTTGCCCTAGCTGGCGACAGGATCGGGTTCGGCCGCGGACAGGCCCAGGTTGTTCCAGATGGCCTCTGTGGCCTTGGCCTGGTTCAGCGTGTAGAAGTGCAGGCCCGGTGCGCCGCCTTCGAGCAGGTCGAAGCAGAGCTCGGAGACCACGTCCACACCGAAGGCCAGCAGCGATTCCCGGTCGTCGCCGAAGGCCGCCAGGCGTTTGCGCAGCCAGCGGGGGATCTCGGCGCCGCAGGCGTCGGAGAAGCGCGCCAGCTGCTTGAAGTTGGTGATGGGCATGATGCCCGGAACGATGGGCAGCTCGATGCCGGACTGCTCGCAGCGTTCCACGAAACGGAAATAGGCGGCCGGATTGAAGAAATACTGTGTGATCGCGCTGTCGGCCCCGGCCTCCACCTTGCGCTTGAAGTTCGCCAGGTCCACATCCGCGTCCTCGGCCTGCGGGTGCACTTCCGGGTAGCAGGCCACCTCGATGCGGAAATGCTCGCCGTGTTCCTTGCGGATGAACTCCACCAGTTCATTGGCGTAGCGGAAATGGCCGGGTCCGCTCATGCCCGAGGGCATGTCGCCGCGCAGGGCGACGATGTGGCGGATGCCGTGATCCCGGTATTGCTGCAGTATCTCGCTGATGCTCTCCGGCGTGGAGCCCACGCAGGACAGGTGCGGGGCGGCATCGATGCCGGAGTGCTGCTGCACCTCCACCACGGTCTCGAAGGTGCGGTCGCGCGTTGATCCGCCGGCGCCGAAGGTCACCGAGAAGAAGCGCGGATTCAGGCGCGCCAGGCGGTCACGGGTGGCGCGCAGTTTCTCCACGCCTTCCGGCGTCTTCGGCGGGAAGAACTCGAAACTGTATTCGGGCTGGTACTTTGCTTGGGATTCCATCTGTCTCTACCACAGGGAACACGCCCCCGGTCGCAACAGCCGGCCGGGGGCACGCAATGACGAAGCGCCGGACTGCCGGCTCAGTACCGGTAGGTGTCCGGCTTGAAGGGGCCTTCCACCGGAACCCCGATATAGTCCGCCTGCTCGGGACTCAGCGCGGTCAGCTTTGCGCCCAGCTTCTGCAGGTGCAGCCGGGCCACCTTCTCGTCCAGATGCTTGGGCAGCACGTAGACGCCGTTCTCATAGCGGTCACGGTGGTTGAACAGCTCGATCTGCGCCAGTACCTGGTTGGTGAACGAATTGGACATCACGAAGCTGGGATGGCCGGTGGCGCAGCCCAGGTTCACCAGCCGGCCCTCGGCCAGCAGGATGAGCTTGTTTCCGCCCGGCAGTGTGATGTGGTCCACCTGGGGCTTGATATTGTCCCACTCGTACTGCTTCAGGCTGGCGACGTCGATCTCGTTGTCGAAATGGCCGATGTTGCAGACGATGGCATTGTGCTTCATGCGCACCAGGTGATCGTGCGTGATCACATGATAGTTGCCGGTGGCGGTCACGAAGATGTCAGCCTGGTCTGCGACGTCGTCCATGGTGACGATGCGGAAGCCTTCCATGCTGGCCTGCAGGGCGCAGATGGGGTCCACTTCCGTGACCCAGACGGTGGCACCCAGTCCGCGCAGGCTCTGGGCGCAGCCCTTGCCCACGTCGCCGTAGCCGCAAATGACGGCAATCTTGCCGGCAATCATCACGTCGGTTGCGCGCTTGATACCGTCCACCAGCGACTCGCGGCAGCCGTAGAGATTGTCGAACTTGGACTTGGTGACGGAATCGTTGACGTTAATGGCCGGGAACGGCAGCTTGCCATCCTTCTCCATGCGCAGCAGCCGGTTCACGCCGGTGGTGGTCTCCTCGGTGACACCGCCGATCTCCGCCAGCGCCTTGCCATACCAGCCGTGCCGGGTTTCCAGCCGTTTGCGGATGCTGGCGAAGAGCGCCTTTTCCTCGTCGCTGCCCGGCTTGTCCAGCACGCTGGGGTCATTTTCCGCCTGGGCACCCAGCATCAGCAGCAAGGTGGCATCGCCGCCATCGTCCAGAATCATGTTGGCGGTCTGGCCGTCACCGAAGTCGAATATGCGGTGACAGTATTCCCAGTAGTCTTCCAGGGTCTCGCCCTTGTAGGCGAATACCGGAACCCCGCTGGCGGCAATGGCCGCTGCGGCGTGATCCTGGGTCGAGTAGATGTTGCAGGACGCCCAGCGCACGTCGGCGCCCAGGTCCACCAATGCCTCGATCAGCACGGCGGTCTGGATGGTCATGTGCAGGGAGCCGGCAATACGGGCTCCTTTCAGCGGCTGCGCTCCCCGGTATTCCTCACGAATTGCCATCAGGCCGGGCATTTCCGTCTCGGCGATGGCGATTTCCTTGCGGCCCCAGTCAGCGAGGCCGATGTCGCGCACGATGTAGTCGCTGGTTTTTGAATCCACGACAGCATTCATGATGCTTGACTCCGATTTCGCTGAGCGCCGTTGTTGATTGTGCACCGTTCACCGAGCCTGGCAGGAAGCCCTGTTGCAACGCTCCTCGGTGTCGGGTGTTACTGCGAATGTGCTGTTTGAGTCTTCCTGCGGCGGTTGGTTCATCAACCCCGGGTCCTTGCGGACTCGGATCGGAAAGCCGGCATTGCTTGCGCCGGTCCGGCCCTAGATGCCCGCGTCGGCCCGCAGGTCTGCGGCCTTGTCGGTGCGCTCCCAGGTGAAGCCGGGTTCTTCCCTGCCGAAATGCCCGTAGGCCGCGGTCGGGGTGTAGATCGGCCGCACCAGGTCCAGCATTTTCAGAATGCCGTAGGGGCGCAGGTCGAAGTGCCTGCGCACCAGTTCCACGATCCGGGCCTCGTCCACCTTGCCGGTGCCGAAGGTGTCCACCATGATCGAGGTGGGTTCGGCCACGCCGATGGCGTAGGAGACCTGGATTTCGCATTTTTCGGCCAGACCCGCGGCGACGATGTTCTTTGCCACGTAGCGCCCGGCATAGGCCGCTGAGCGATCCACCTTGGACGGATCCTTTCCGGAGAAGGCGCCGCCGCCGTGGCGCGCCATGCCGCCGTAGGTGTCGACGATGATCTTGCGGCCGGTGAGCCCGCAGTCGCCCATCGGCCCCCCCACCACGAAGCGGCCGGTGGGGTTGATCAGGTAGCGCGTGCCGCTGGTGATCCACTCTGCCGGCAGCACCGGCTTGATGATTTCCTCGATCACCGCTTCCTTCAATTCTTCCTGGCTGATGTCCGGAGCGTGCTGGGTGGACAGCACCACCGCATCCACTGCCACCGGGCGGCCGTTCTCGTAGCGCAGCGTGACCTGGCTCTTCGCGTCGGGGCGCAGCCAGCCCAGCGTGCCGCCGTGCCGAGCATCGGCATGACGCTTAACCAGTCGATGAGCGTAGGTGATGGCGGCCGGCATGAGCACATCGGTTTCATCACAGGCATAACCGAACATGATGCCCTGATCCCCGGCGCCCTGTTCCTCGGGGGACTCGCGGTCCACCCCCTGGTTGATGTCCATGGACTGCTTGCCCAGCGCGTTGATGAAGGCGCAGGTCTCGGCGTCGAAGCCCATGTCGGACGAGGTGTAGCCGATGCGCTTGACGGTGGCCCGGGTTATGTCTTCGTAATCGATGTTCGCCGAGGTCTTGATTTCCCCTGCCAGCACGATCATCCCCGTCTTGGTCAGGGTTTCGCAGGCGACGCGCGCCCGCGGGTCCTGTTCGAGGATGGCATCGAGAATGGCATCCGATACCTGGTCCGCCATTTTGTCCGGATGGCCTTCCGATACGGATTCCGATGTAAAAAGGAAGTTCTTCACCCTCATCCTCCTGGTTGATCGCGATCCCGGGGTGCCGCCACCGCGGTGATTCAAGGATTCCGCAGCGCGCGGGAACCGCAAAGTGTACCGCGCATGGCCGTCGATGACGACAGGGAAAAGCATACCGGGCGGTGAAAACCCGGTGTTGCCGTAGTCGCTTGCTCCCCGGGGAAAACTTCGAGAAAATTGCGGCCCTTATCGATCCGGGCTCAAGTATAGGGAAGCGAACGAGCGATGCCCCGATACGCCGCTTCCAATGCCCGGATTCCACCCTTGCGCCGAAGCCGCCGCAACCTGGAGAGCCGCATCAATGCCGTCTCGTCGAGAACTCGCCAATGCCATTCGTGCCTTGAGCATGGATGCCGTACAACAGGCAAAGTCAGGCCATCCCGGCGCGCCGATGGGCATGGCGGACATCGCCGAGGTGCTCTGGAACGATTTTCTGCGTCACAATCCGGCAAACCCGGGCTGGGCCAACCGTGACCGATTCGTGCTCTCCAACGGTCATGGTTCCATGCTGATCTACAGCCTGCTGCATCTCAGCGGCTACGAGTTGCCGATCGAGGAGCTGCGCAACTTCCGCCAGCTGCATTCCAGGACCCCCGGACACCCCGAGTTCGGCTACACACCAGGAGTGGAAACCACCACCGGGCCGCTGGGCCAGGGCCTTGCCAATGCGGTCGGTATGGCGTTGGCGGAGAAGGTGCTGGCGGCGCAATTCAACCGGCCCGGCCACACGCTGGTGGATCACCACACCTATTGCTTTGCCGGCGACGGCTGCCTGATGGAGGGCATTTCCCACGAGGCCTGTTCGCTGGCAGGTACCCTGGGGCTGGGCAAGCTGATCGTTTTCTATGACGACAACGGGATCTCCATCGACGGCAAGGTGGAGGGCTGGTTCACCGACGACACGCCGGGGCGTTTCCGTGCCTACGGCTGGCACGTGATCGAGAACGTCGACGGGCACGACTCGGAAGCGGTGAAGAAGGCGACCAAGGAAGCGCGGTCGGTGACCGATCGTCCAACGCTGGTCTGCTGCAAGACCGTCATCGGTTTCGGCGCACCCAACGCCTGCGGCACCCACGGTGTCCACGGCGCGCCGCTGGGCCCGGACGAGATCCAGGCGACCCGCGAGTTTCTGCACTGGGAGCATGTGCCCTTCGAGATCCCGCAGCCGATCTATGACGCCTGGAACGCTGCGGAAGCCGGCGCCGCCGCAGAGGCGGAATGGAACGCGGTGCTGCAGGCCTATCGCAAGGCGCATCCGGAAATGGCGGACGAGTTCGACCGGCGAATGTCCGGCGAACTGCCGGGCCATTTCGACGAGCATGCCGAGGCGCTGTTGCGGAAGGTGGCGGATCAGGCCGAGAAGGTGGCTACCCGCAAGGCATCGCAAAACGCGCTGGAAGGGTTCGGGCCCTACCTGCCGGAGTTCATCGGCGGCTCGGCCGATCTGACCGGCTCCAACAACACCAACTGGTCCGGCTCCACCCCCGTCAGTGCGGCTGATGGGGACGGCAACTACATCTACTACGGCGTGCGCGAGTTCGCCATGACCGCGATCCAGAACGGGCTTGCCCTGCACGGGGGCTTCCTGCCTTACGGCGGCACGTTCCTGGTGTTCTCCGACTATGCGCGCAACGCGGTGCGCATGGCCGCGCTGATGAAGTTGCGCAATGTGCTCGTCTACACGCACGATTCCATCGGCCTGGGCGAGGACGGCCCCACGCACCAGCCGGTGGAGCATCTGGCGAGCTTGCGGCTGATTCCGAACCTGCATGTCTGGCGGCCTTGCGATACCGTGGAAACCGTGGCCGCCTGGCGTTCCGCGATCGAGCGCAAGGACGGCCCCAGTGCGCTGGTGCTGACCCGGCAGGGCCTGCCTTGCCAGGAGCGGGGTGCCGACCAGCTGGCCGATATCCGCCGTGGCGGTTACGTGCTGCGTGACTGCGACGGCGAGCCGGAGCTCATCCTGCTGGCCACCGGTTCCGAGGTGGAACTGGCAGTGCAGGCCTGGGAACGGCTGACCGCCGACGGGCGCCGCGTCCGTGTGGTGTCCCTGCCGTGTATCGAGCTCTTCGAGGCCCAGGACGCCGCGTATCGCAATGCCGTACTGCCAGCCACGGTTACCTGCCGCCTGGCCGTGGAGGCGGGCCACGTGGACTACTGGTGGAAGTACGTCGGCCTGCAGGGGGCGGTGGTGGGCATGCACGGTTTCGGTGAGTCTGCGCCGGCCGGCGACCTGTTCAAGCACTTCGGCTTCACGGTGGAGAACGTGCTTTCCACCGCTCAGCGCCTGTTGGAGTCCTGAGCCGTTGATCCGCCTTGCCATCAACGGCTATGGCCGCATCGGCCGCTGCGTGTTGCGCGCGCTCTACGAGACAGGGCGCCGTTCGCGTATGCAGGTGGTGGCCATCAACGAGCCCTCCGACCTGGAAAGCGTGGTTCACCTGACCCGGTTCGATTCCAATCATGGTCGCTTCCCGGGCGACGTGGAGCAGTACGGCGCGGGCATGCTGGTGGAGGGGGACAGTATTCGGGTCAGCCACGCTGATGCGCCAGAGGCTCTGGACTGGTCCGGCATCGATCTGCTGCTGGACTGCTCGGGCAGTTTTGGCGACCGTGCCACCGCACAGCGCCATCTGGACGCGGGCGCGCCTCGGTTGCTGGTGTCCAACCCGATGCACGGTGAGGCCGAGGCCGACTTCACCGTGATCATGGGCGTGAACGACGCGGAGTTGCGGGAGGGGTTGCGCATCGTGTCCAACGCCTCCTGCACCACCAATTGCATCGTCCCCGTGCTGCAGTTGATCCACGATGCTTTCGGCATCGAGGCGGGCAGCATCACCACCGTGCATTCGGCGATGAACGACCAGCCGGTGCTGGACGGCTATCACCGTACCGATCTGCGCCGCACCCGTTCGGCGATGAACTCCATCGTGCCGGTATCCACCGGGCTGGCGCGCGGCATCGACCGCCTGCTGCCGGAGCTTGCCGGGCGGATCCAGGCGCATCATCTGCGCGTGCCCACGGCCAACGTCTCGGCGCTGGACACCTGTCTGCTGCTGCGCAAGCCGGCCACGGCAGGGGCGGTGAATGGACTGTTGCGGGAGGCCGCCGAAGGCCGGTTCAGCGGCATCATGGCCTACACTGAAATGCCGCATGCGTCCTGCGATTTCAACCATGATGCCCATTCCTCGGTGGTGGATGGGACGCAGACGCGGTTGAGCGGCGACCGGCTGCTGCACCTGATGGCCTGGTTCGATAACGAGTGGAGCTTCGCCAACCGCATGCTGGACGTGACCGAGGCCTGGCTGGCCCGTTCTGGTAGCAGCTCGGATATCTAGGGTGGAGTCTCAACCGGGTGTCAGGCGCGCAGCCGGTATCCGCCGTAACGCGGCAGCGTGAATACTTCAGCGCTTCCCTAACGCACAGGAACGACATCATGACCGTACTTCGCATGACCGATCTCGATCTGAGCGACAAGCGCCTGCTCATACGGCAGGATCTGAATGTGCCGCTGAAGGACGGCAGGGTCAGTGACGATACCCGTATCCGTGCCTCCTTGCCCACCATCCGTCATGCCGTCGATGCCGGCGCCCGGGTCATGCTGATGAGCCACCTCGGCCGACCAAAAGAAGGCAAGTTTGACCCCGAGGCCAGTCTGGCGCCGGTTGCGGCTCACCTGGAATCCCTGCTCGGCCAGCCTGTGAAGCTGGTGAGGGACTGGCTGGGCGGCGTGGACGTGGAACTGGGCGAGGTAGTGCTTTGCGAGAATGTGCGCTTCAACGCCGGCGAGAAGAAGGATGACGAGGCGTTGTCCCGGCGCATGGCCGCCTTGTGCGATATCTACGTGATGGACGCCTTCGGCACCGCCCACCGGGCTCAGGCCTCAACGCATGGCGTGGCGCGATTCGCGCCGGTGGCCTGTGCCGGGCCCTTGCTGGCGGCGGAGCTGGATGCGCTGGGCAAGGCGCTGGAGCAGCCGAAGCGGCCGATGGTGGCCATTGTCGGCGGCTCCAAGGTCTCCACCAAACTCACTGTGCTGGAATCATTGTCCGCCAGGGTGGACCAACTGATTGTGGGTGGCGGTATCGCCAATACGTTCATCGCGGCGGCCGGATACCCGGTGGGGAAGTCGCTGTACGAGGCGGACCTGGTGGATGAAGCCCGCAAGCTGATCGAACAGGCGCGGGCCCGCGGCGGCGAGATTCCGGTGCCCTCCGATGTCGTCACCGCCAAGCGGTTTGCCGAGGACGCGGCGGCGAAAACCAAGGCCGTGGCGGATGTGGCGGAAGATGACCTGATCCTGGATATCGGCCCGGAGACGGCGGGGCGCTACGCCACGCTGCTTCAGCAGGCCGGCACGATCGTCTGGAACGGACCGGTGGGCGTCTTCGAGTTCGAAGCGTTTGCCAGCGGCACCAGGGTGGTGTCGCAGGCAGTTGCTGACAGCCCCGCGTTCTCCATTGCCGGCGGCGGGGATACGTTGGCCGCGGTGGCTCAGTTCGGCCTGGGTGATCGCATTTCCTACATTTCCACCGGTGGCGGTGCATTCCTGGAGTTCCTGGAAGGCAAGACCCTGCCTGCGGTGGCAGTGCTGGAGCAGCGCGCCGGCGGTTGATGCTGTTTTCCCGCGCCCGCTTGCGACCGCGCCACAGGCGTAAATCGGGCTCGAGCGCGAACGTGGGAATGCATCGGCGCTTCCTTAGCCCAGCGTCACCTGCATCAGGTTGATGCGTCCGCAGCGGAAACCGGCCTCGCAGTAGGCAAGGTAGTAGCGCCAGAGACGGATGAAAGTCGCATCGAAACCCTGGCGCCGGATTTCCGGTAGCGCGTTCCTGAAGCGTTGATGCCATTGTTCCAGGGTGCGGGCGTAATCACGGCCATGGAAATGGATGGCCTCCACCGTCAGCCCGGCATGCTGGGCAAGCGCGCTGAAACGGTTCACCGACGGCAGCATGCCGCCGGGGAATACGTGGCACTGGATGAAGTCGGGTGTGGTGCGATACTGGCGGAACCAGGCGTCGTCCAGCGTGATTACCTGCAATGCCGCCTTGCCGCCGCGCTGCAGTACGCGGCGGACGGTGTCGAAGTAGGTTTGCCAGAATCGCTCGCCCACTGCCTCGAACATCTCGATGGAGACCACGTGATCGTAGCTCTGATCGAGATCCCGGTAGTCCATCAGTCGAATCTCCACCAGGCCATCCAGGCCCTGCCGCCGCATTCGTTCGCGGGCGTAGGCAAACTGTTCCTCGGACAGGGTGATGCCGGTGACGCGGATGCCCCTGCGGGCTGCCACTTCGGCGAAGCCGCCCCAGCCGCAGCCGATCTCCAGTACATGCGTGCCGGGTTCCGCACCCAGGCGGTCCAGCAGGCTGTGGTACTTGCGGATCTGGGCCCGCTCCAGGTCATCGTCGTCCGGCGTGTAGACGCCGGCGGAATAGGTCATGGTGGGATCCAGCCAGAGACGATAGAAACTGTTGCCCAGGTCATAGTGGGCGGCAATGTTGCGGCGGCTGCCACTGCGGCTGTTGCTGCGGCGCAGATGCTGCCAGAGGTGGCCCAGACGGTTGAGGGTCCCTGGCCGCGTGGCCGCACCCAGTGCCTGTTCGTTATCCGCCAGAAGATGCAGTAGCGCAGCAGGATCTTCGGATTCCCAGTCGCCTGCCAGGTAGCTCTCCCCGAGGCCCAGGGCGCCGCCCCGCCAGAGTCGGCGAAGCAATGCCCAGGGGCGGTGAAGTTGCAGATGCCCGGCCGGCCCGGCATGCCGACCATTCTGATGGATGATTTCATTGTCCGGTAGTTCGACTGTCAGCGACCCCGCATCGATTCTGCGAGCCAGCGTGGCCACAAGGCGCCCGGCGAGCGTACGGGGCGTGTTGAGTTCCGCGAGCAGTAGCTTGTCGGTCACGAGACGGTCTCCTCCGGTGGTGGCGGCTTGCGGTGGAAGCGGGCTCCGCGAATCCAGAGTTTCAGTGCCTGCCAGTGTATCGCCACAATGACTTTGAACGGCATCAGCGGATAGCTCAGCGCAGCGCGCAGCAGGTGAGCGTCGGTCAGCGGATGGGCACGCTGCTGCTGTACCGCGGTCAGCCGCGGGCTGGCGTCCTGGAGCAGGCGGACACTGACAGTTACGTTATCTCCGGGAGCGGTCAGTCGAAAGCGGTAGTCGCCGCTGACCGGGAAAAAGGGGGATACGTGGAACCGTTTCACCGCCTCCGCGCAGATCGGGCTGTGCTCCAGGGCGGCTCCGTTCTGATGTAACACGTAGCCATGCCATTCCCCGAAGGTGTTGCGCACCTCGCAGAGAATTGCGCGCAGACCGCCGTCGGCGTGGTGGCAGTACCAGAGGCTGAGCGGGTTGAAGCCGTAGCCCAGCACACGCGGCGTACACAGCAACAAGACGCGCCCGCCCTCCAGCGTAATTCCCGCATCGGCCAGAATGCCTTCGATCCAGGGGCGCCACGGGGTTCCGTCCTTGGGGCCATGATCGGCGTCGTGCAGGCTGTAGAGATTGAAGCGGTTGCGGGAAAAAAGTCTCAGGCCTTGCAGTTGCCGGTCCAGAGAGTCGATGTCCACCAGCACCGAGGCCAGTCGGTAGCGAAAGCGGTAGAACGGGGCAACGTGCCTGCGGTGGGATACGTTACCCAGGTAGAGGCGCCCCGCGGTGTTCATGAGGGCTGGAGTCCTGGCTGGGACGCGGACAGGTCCTCTGATTCCCGAGCGGCCGCTCCGCTCAGAGCAATCCGTGTTTCGGTCCAGGGTGCCTGCACGCCCAGTTGCGCGGTCAGTTCCACGGAGGAGCGCAGCGCATCCTCGTGAAAGCCGTAGCCGAAATAGCTCCCGCAGAACCACAGCCGGTCCTTGCCTTGAATCTGTGGCAGCAGAAGTTGCGCGCGCATGGCGGCGTGATCGAACACGGGATGGTCGTATGCGAAACGGCGAAGCACGGTAGTGGGGTCCGGAGGTGTTTCCGGGTTCAGCGTTACGAAATACTGGCGGTTGCCCGGCAGCCCCTGAAGGCGGTTCATCCAGTAGCTGACCGCCGGCGGCGCGTCATCTGGATTGGCCAGATAATTCCAGGAGGACCACACGCTACGGCGTTGCGGCATCAGCCGGGGGTCGGTATGCAGATAGGCGATATTGGTCTGGTAGCGCATGCCGGAGAGCAGCGTGCCTTCCCAGAAGCTGGGGCGGTCGATCAGCCGCAGAGCCTGGTCGGCATGGGTGGCGATCACCACTTCATCGAATTGCCCCAGGCACTCGCCGCCGGCTTCCAGCCTCACACCCTCTGGCGTCCGGATAACGCGTTCCACCCTGAGCCCGATGCGATGCCCTCCGCTCAACTCCGGCAGCATCCGTCGGACATAGCTTCTCCCGCCGCCACTGACCGTGCGCCAGGCCGGCCGGTCGGCCAGATCCATCAGGCCGTGGTTGTCGAAGAACTTCAGAAACCGCTGGGCTGGAAATTCCAGTAGCTCCTGCTGTGGACACGACCAGATGGCGGCAGCCATGGGCAGCAGGTAATTTCGCCTCAGTTCGACGCCGGCGCGGCAGCGGTCGAGGAATTCGCCCAGCGTCAGTGTCTCGTCCGCGATCTCCCGCACGAAGCGCTTGCCCAGGGTGTTGAATCGCAGGATGTCGCGCCCCATTCGCCAGAAGGCAGGCCGTAGCAGGTTGCGACGCTGCGCGAACAGGGAGTTGAGGTTGTCGCCGGCCCATTCCAGGTCGGCCGTCCGGTCAGAGAAGGCGAACGACATGTCGCTGGCCTGCGTGCGGACGCCCAGATACCGGAACAGGCTGGTGAGAAGGGGATAGTTGCGCTCGTTATAGACAATGAATCCGGTATCCACCGGCATCGGCTGCTCATCCGGCCCCGGTACCTCAACCGTGTTGGTATGACCGCCAACGTAATCGTTCGCTTCGAAGAGCGTTACACGATAGCGCCTGCTCAGAAGCCATGCCGCAGACAGCCCCGCTACACCGCCGCCGACCACTGCCACCCGTTTGTCTGTCATGTATATCGATCCATGTCTATCGGTTATGTACAAGTATTGTACAGAATATTGGAAGACTTGCCATCTCTTCCACTGCCCGTGGCACCGTCACCCGCACCGGCGGCTTGCCTGCAGAGCCGTTGTCACAGGGCATTGCGGTTTCGGTACACTTGTTACCAGGAGGTGGTGCTCATGCCCTTCCCGCGTTTCACGTCATTTGTGCCGTGGGACGGGCAAGAGTGAAGCGCAGATGTATCCGGAGGAGTTGTGGCGGCAAGGCAGGGGACAAGGCAGCGGATACTCGAAGTCGCGGAGGAGCTGTTTCAGCATCGCGGCTACGGGGGCTTCAGTTATCAGCAGATAGCCGAGCGCCTGGGGGTGCGCAACGCCGCCGTGCACTACCACTTTCCCTCGAAGACCGATCTGGTGCTCGCCCTGCTGCGCCGCTACCGGAGCAGTTTCATCTGGTGGCAGGATCAGATGCGCCGGCGCGGCGAGACGCCGGAACGGTGCCTGGAGGCGTTCTTTGCGCTGGAGCGCCGCTACATGGAAGAAGGCAAGGTCTGCCCTCTGGGTGTGGTTGGCGTGGAGTCCGAAGGCGTTCCGGATGTCGTCCGGGCCGAGGCGGCCGCGTTGGCCGATGATTTGCTGCGCTGGCTGACGGCGGTGCTGACACAAGGCGGAAAGCAGGGTGCTTTGCGCATAATGGGCGCCCCCGAGGCCTGCGCACTGGCGCTGATGGGCAGCCTGCAGGCCGGGTTGCAACTGGCTCGTCTCAAGGGGCCGGAAGTGTTCTATATCCTGCTCGAACAGCAGCGGGGCCAGCTCGGCCTGATGACCCGGCAGGTCGCCGCGGGGGCGTGATGACGACCCGCACGGTGCCGATGACCAGGGCGTTCGATGATCTCGAACGGCGGGCGGCTGAGGTCACCAACCGGGAAGAACTCCGCGCGTTGTGTGATCGCGCGGCAGAGCACCTGGGGCTGGAGGCCTATACCTATCTGCTGCGGCAGTCGAACTCCTTCATCGATCCGGAACTGGTCGTGCTGTCCAGTTATCCGGAGGCGTTGGTAGGCCGATACCGCCGAGAGCAGATGGTTCTCGTGGACGCTGTGGCTCGCTATTGCTACCGTCATTCCCTTCCGGCCACCTGGGCCAGTATCTGGGACCGCAGCGACGACCCGGTTTCCCGTGAGCGATTGCTGGGCGCCTTCGCCGAACACGGCCTGGAATGGGGGTTTGTCGTGCCGCTGCACAGTGCACGGGGGGAGCTGTCCCTGCTCAGCGGTGGGGGCAGGGATACGCCGGCCTTTCGGCGAAAGTTGCAGCAGAACATGCCGCTGGCCCTTTACCTGTTGGCGGTGCTACATGATGCAGCCACCAGGCTGATCGATCAGAGATTCGCCGTCCAGGAACAGGTGGCGGAGCTCACAGAACGCGAGCATGAATGCCTGGTCTGGTGCGCCGAAGGCAAGACATCGTGGGAAACCGCCCAGATACTGGGCATCAGCGAGCGGACAGTGGTCTTCCATCTCCAGAACGTCAACGTGAAGCTGGGTGTGTCCAGCCGGCAGCAGGCCGTGGCCCGGGCGATGGCGCTGGGCTTGCTGGTGCCGGTCATTCAATGGTTGCCGGATGAGGTCTGAGAGCCCCCGTCGCCGTCCCCGGGACGGTTCTTCCGGAGCGCGCCATGGACTGGACTGAACGGATGCGGCAGTCCGTGCTGGGCTGGGTCGGCAGAAGCGCGGGCATGATGATCGCCGGTGTCGCCGCGGGCTGGGTGTGGATGCCTGCCGGTTTTGCCGCAGGCTGGCTGGTAGACCGCCGCCTGCGGCTCCGACCATACAGCGGCATGGCCTGGCGCCAGGCCTACCCGGACCGCGCGTATCGCACTTTCCTTGTGGTGACCTGCGCCACCATGGGGTGTGTCGCCAGGACCGGTGGTCGCGTCACCGAGCAGCAGATCCAGGTCGCCAGCCAGGTATTCGATGTACTGGCGCTCAGCGGCGAACAGCGCAGGGAGGCCATCGCGCTGTTCCGTCGCGGCAAGCGCAGTGACTTCCCGCTGTTTTCCCTCCTGCGGCGGGCGCGTCGGCACGCCGGGAAGGAAACAGCGCTGCTGGAGCAGTTGCTGGAGTACCAGGTGGTAATCGCCAGCGCCAATGGCTGGCCCGGGAAAGCATCGCGGCAGCTTCTGTCCAGGATGGCGGCGGTGCTTTGCATCCCGCAGGCGCAGCTCGAGCGGATGTTTGGGCATGCTGCCCGCCTCGGCTCGGGTGCCATCCGCGCCACCGCGCAGACGCCCTACCGTATCCTCGGCGTCACGGAAACGGCCTCCGAGGGGGACCTGCGCCTGGCCTACCGCCGGTTGATAAGCCGTCACCACCCGGACCGACTGCAGGCCAACGGCCTGCCTGATGCGCAGGTGCGGGAAGGGGCGGCAAGAATACATATTATCAAGCAGGCCTACGAGCAGGTCCGCCGGCAGCGGGGGGCTTAGGAAGCTCTGTCTGAACGCCGAGTGGCGGCTGCAGACGCTGCGGGCCTACCGGCTCCAGGCGGACGCCGGGGCTGCACCGGCGAGCGGGCCGGACGACATGGCTTTCGGGCCCGGCTAGCCCAGCAGCCCGAATCTCCCTCCGCTGGCCACGATGACCACGATCAGGCCCAGGATCAGGTTCAGACCCACCAACTGGCGTATCTGGCCCAGTGATCGCGCCCCGGTTTCCCAGTCCTGGGTGTCGACCGCGGCGCGCAGGGTTCGGAAGGGAAGGAAGAACACGGCCAGGAAAATCACCACCATGATCCACGCCAGGCCATGCATCACGTGCACGTGCGTTGGCCAGTGCGCCATCTGGCTGTACATCGTGAACCCCATCCAGTAGCCGGTCAGCGGCACCAGCACCACCGCTTTCCAGATCCAGACGAAAAACTTGGCGAACACCCGCCGCCACAACATCAGTCGTTCCGGTGCCTCCAGGGTGCCTGCGGCCACCGGCCGCAGGATCATCCACGCGAAGAACATCCCGCCGACCCAGATGACGGAAAAGACGACGTGCAGAAGGCTGGCAATACTGAGCAAGGCGCTCTCCTTGAGGTGTGGTGGTGGATCACGGCTTTCGACCATACACGATAGCAGCAAGCGGGGTCCTCGGGTCGAATTCCTCCCCGATCCGGGTTAGAGTTTCCGCTTCCATGGAACGCCGAGGTTGCCCATGAGCGATTTCCGCATCGCCCCGTCCATCCTGTCCGCTGATTTTGCCCGCCTGGGCGAAGAGGTCGACGCCGTGCTGGCGGCCGGTGCCGACATGGTGCATTTCGATGTCATGGACAATCATTATGTGCCGAACCTGACCATCGGCCCCCTGGTCTGCGAGGCGCTACGCAAGCACGGCGTCACCGCCGAGATCGACGTGCACCTGATGGTCAAGCCGGTGGACCGCATCATCCCGGATTTTGCCCGGGCCGGCGCCAGCTGGATCACCTTCCATCCCGAAGCGAGCGAGCATATCGACCGCAGCCTGCAGCTCATCCGTGACGAGGGCTGCAAGGCCGGGCTGGTATTCAACCCGGCCACCCCGCTGATTCATCTGCAGCATGTGATGGACAAGGTGGACATGGTGTTGCTCATGTCGGTGAACCCGGGTTTCGGCGGCCAGTCCTTCATTCCCGCCACGCTGGACAAGCTGCGAGAAGCGCGCCGGATGATCGACGGCAGCGGCTATGCCATCCGCCTGGAGGTGGATGGCGGCATCAAGGTGGGCAACATCCGTCAGGTGGCCGAGGCCGGCGCCGATACTTTCGTTGCCGGTTCGGCCATCTTCGGCCAGCCCGATTACGCCACCGTGATCGGTGCCATGCGCGAGGAGCTCTCCCATGCGAGGCGTTAACACGCTGTTGTTCGATCTGGACGGCACGCTGATCGATAGTGCGCCGGATCTGGCTGATGCGGTGGATCGCATGCTGGAGCAACTCGGCCGGGCGCCGGCGGGGGAGGCCCAGGTTCGCCGCTGGGTCGGAAACGGGGCGCAGAAACTGGTCATGCGCGCGCTGACCGGTGATATGCACGGTGATCCCGACCCGGAACTGACTCAGCGCGCGCTGGCACTGTTTCTGGAGAGCTACCGTCGCCAGTTGAGCCTGCGCAGCCGGCTCTACCCGGGCGTGAGGGAGGGGCTGGACCGTTTGCTGGCGGACGGGTATCGTCTGGCCTGTGTCACCAATAAACCGGAGGCCCTTGCCCGGCCGTTGCTCGAGGAGCTGGGACTGGGCTGCGATCTGCCGGTGATTGTTGGCGGCGACACCACGGCGGAGAAAAAGCCCTCGGCGCTGCCTTTGCAGTTTGCCATGGGGCGGCTGGGCAGCACGACTTCGAATACCATGATGGTCGGCGATTCCCGGAATGACGTCGAAGCCGCCCGCAACGCCGGGGTGCCGGTGGTTTGTGTGCCCTACGGCTACAACCACGGTGGCGACATCCGCGAGGCTGCACCGGACGCGGTGGTGAACGATTTCCTCGCGTTGCACCACCTCTTGCGCTCGGCCGCCTGATCGGCCTTGGGCCTGGAGTTCACGCTGTCCGCGCGGGCAGGGTTAAACGGGGACAAACAGAGCAGCATGATCAGCTTACCGTCAGTCATGACCATGGGCCGCAGCCACCCGCGATGGCGGGCCTGACATCTGTCGGGCACGGGCGCGCCCCTTTGCGCCCAGTTAACGTCATCCCATCGAACACTGACGGTTGAAACATCATGAAAGAGGCAGTATTCCGTGACCTGGCACGCCAGGGCTATAACCGCATCCCGGTGATTCGCGAAATCCTCGCGGACCTCGATACCCCGCTTTCCACCTACATGAAGCTGGCCGACGGCCCTTACTCCTTCCTGTTGGAGTCGGTCCAGGGCGGTGAGAAGTGGGGCCGATATTCCATCATCGGATTACCTTGCCGTACCGTGGTCCGCATCCGCGACCATTCGATCAGCGTCACCGAGCACGGGCGGGAAGTGGAGGCGCTTGAATCCGAGGATCCGCTGGCGTGGCTGGAAGCCTTTCACGCCCGCTACCACGTGCCCACGCCGCCGGGCTATCCGGAACTGCCGCGCTTCCTTGGCGGGCTTGCCGGTTATTTCGGCTATGACACCGTGCGCTACATCGAGCCGCGACTGAAACGTCCCGACCAGGCTGACGATTTGCAAGTGCCCGACATCCTGCTGATGGTGGCGGACGAGGTGCTGGTTTTCGACAACCTCGGCGGCAGGCTTTATCTGGTGGTGAATGCCGACCCCTCCGAGCCGGGCGCGTTGCCCCGTGCCCATGCACGGCTCGATACGCTGGTGCAGCGCCTTCGTGCCGGCAACAGCGACTACCAGCCTCCGCATCAGCGGCGCGAGGTCACCGAGACGGACTTCAGCAGCAATGTCAGTCAGCAGGGCTTCGAGGATGTAGTCCGCCGGATCAAGCAGTACATCATCGACGGCGACGCCATGCAGGTTGTGCCTTCGCAGCGCATGAGCTGTAGCTACCAGGCTCCGCCGCTGGACGCCTATCGCGCATTGCGCGCCACCAACCCGTCGCCCTACATGTACTACCTGAATCTGGACGACTTCCATGTGGCCGGTTCGTCCCCGGAGATCCTGGTGCGCGTCGACGACGGCGACGTCACCGTCCGGCCACTGGCCGGCACGCGCAAGCGTGGCGCCAGCGACGCGGAGGACCGGCAACTGGAACAGGAACTGCTGGCCGACCCCAAGGAAATCGCCGAGCACCTGATGTTGATCGATCTGGGCCGCAACGACGTCGGCCGCGTCAGCCAGACCGGCACGGTCAAAGTCACCGAGCGCATGGCCGTGGAGCGATATTCCCATGTCATGCATATCGTCTCCAATGTCACCGGCCGGCTGAAACCCGAACTCACGCCGATGGATGTGCTGCGGGCCACTTTCCCGGCGGGGACGCTGAGCGGCGCGCCGAAGATCCGCGCGCTGGAGATCATCGACGAGGTGGAGACCACGCGGCGGGGAATCTATTCCGGTGCGGTGGGGTACTGGTCCTGGTCGGGGAATATGGATACCGCGATCGCGATACGCACCGCGATTATCAAGGACGGTCAGCTGCACATACAGGCGGGTGCCGGCGTGGTCTACGATTCGGTGCCCACCAGCGAATGGGAAGAAACCGTCAACAAGGGTCGGGCGGTGATCCGCGCGGCGGCGATGGCCGAGCGGGGGCTGGATTCCC
Organism: Ectothiorhodospiraceae bacterium; assembly: GCA_020831845.1. Classification (GTDB taxonomy): domain Bacteria; phylum Pseudomonadota; class Gammaproteobacteria; order Nitrococcales; family Aquisalimonadaceae; genus LSCE01. Next base: position 41,893 of record JAFIFV010000051.1, on the reverse strand, counting down.
TGGGCGAGGGGGACGCATAGCATGTTGCTGATGATCGACAATTACGATTCGTTCACCTACAACCTGGTGCAGTACTTCGGCGAGCTGGGCGCCGATGTGCAGGTTCACCGCAACGACGAGATCACGCTGGAGCAGATCGAGCGACTGGCGCCCGACCATCTGGTCATTTCTCCGGGGCCCTGTGCCCCGGATCAGGCGGGAATGTCACTGGCGGCCGTTCGCCATTTCGCGGGCCGCATCCCGTTACTGGGGGTGTGCCTCGGGCATCAGGCCATCGGCCAGGCTTTCGGCGGACATGTGGTCCATGCCGGTCGCGTCATGCACGGCAAGACCTCGCCTGTTTATCACCATGACGTCGGCGTTTTCCAGGGTTTGCCGAACCCGATGGTCGCCACGCGCTACCATTCGCTGGTGGTGGACAAGCAGCGCCTGCCGGAGTGCCTGGAGATTACGGCCTGGACCCAGAACGAGGACGGCTCCATGGAAGAGATCATGGGGCTGCGCCACCGGGAACTGGATGTCGAGGGTGTCCAGTTCCACCCCGAGTCGATCCTGACGCGGGAAGGGCACGATCTGCTGCGCAATTTCCTCCGTCGGCCGCCTGCCGGCAAGGCTGCCTGACGGAACGCGAACGACGACCGGCGCGACACAGCGTGGGAGGATAGGAATGGATATGCAGGGTGCCATACGCGCTGTCACGGAGCGGCAGGACCTGAGCCGCGAGGACATGATCGGCATCATGCGCGGGATCATGACCGGGGAGGCGACTCCGGCCCAGATCGGCGGTTTTCTGATCGGGTTGCGCATGAAGGGGGAGACGGTCGAGGAGATCGCGGCTGCCGCGGCGGTGATGCGCGAACTGGCGACCCGGGTCGTCGTCTCTGACGAGCACCTGGTGGATACCTGCGGTACCGGCGGCGACGCCAGCGGCACCTTCAATATTTCCACGGCTTCCGCATTTGTTGTGGCGGCGGCCGGCGGTCGGGTAGCCAAGCACGGCAATCGCTCCGTTTCCAGCAAATCCGGCAGTGCCGATGTGCTGGAAACCGCGGGCGCCCGGCTGGATCTGACTCCCGAGCAGGTTGCCCGCTGCGTGGAGGAAACCGGGGTGGGTTTCCTGTTTGCGCCGTTGTTTCATTCCGCCATGAAGCACGCCATCGGTCCGCGCAAGGAGATGGGCGTGCGGACCATCTTCAATCTGCTCGGGCCACTGACCAACCCCGCCGGCGCGCCGAATCAGGTCATGGGTGTGTTCGGTGCCCAGTGGGTTGCGCCGTTGGCCAATGTTCTGGCGACGCTGGGCAGCCGGCGCGTGCTGGTGGTGAACGCCGAGGATGGCCTGGACGAGATCAGCATCGCCAGCCCCACCCTGGTGGCGGAGCTGCGTGACGGCGAGGTGACCGAATACCGTGTGCAGCCAGAGGACTTCGGGCTGCGCCGTGCGTCGCTGGACGCGATCCGGGTGCAGAGTGCGGACCAGAGCCTGGCACTTATTCGTGGCGCATTCAGCGGAGAAACGGGGCCGGTGGCGGATGTGATTGCGCTGAATGCCGGCGCCGCCATCTACGTGGCCGGTCTGGCGGCAACCCTGGCCGACGGCGTTGATCACGCCAGGCAGTTGCTGGAGGACGGCTCTGTCGAGCGGAAACTGGAACAGTTCCTGAGCTACACGCAGTCTCTATGAGGGCTCGGTCATGACTAACACCCCGGACGTACTGAAAGAGATTCTGGCGCGCAAGGCGGAAGAGGTGGCCGAACGTAGCCAGGGCCTTGATACGCAGACGCTGCGGAAGGAAGCGCTGGCAGCGGACCCTCCCCGTGGGTTTCGGCAGGCGCTGCTGGACGCAATTGGTCAGGGGCGCCGTGGAGTCATCGCGGAAATCAAGAAGGCCTCGCCCAGCAAAGGCGTGCTACGGAAGGACTTCGACCCGGAGGCCATTGCCGCCAGCTACGCGCGCAGTGGCGCTGCCTGCCTCTCGGTACTCACGGACGAGGATTTTTTCCAGGGCCACGATCTGAACCTGCGGCTGGCTCGCGGCGCCTGCGATCTGCCGGTGTTGCGCAAGGATTTCATGATCGATGCCTACCAGATCTGGGAATCCCGGATGCTTGGCGCGGATTGCGTGCTGCTGATTGCCTCGGTGCTTAGCGACGATCGGATGGAGGAGTTGCATTCCCTGGCGCGCAAGCTGGGCATGGACGTGCTGGTGGAAGTACACAGCGAGAAGGAGCTCAAGCGCGCCCTGGCCCTGCAGCCGGATCTGATCGGCATCAATAATCGCGATCTGCACAGTTTCGAGACCGATATCGACACGACGTTGCGGCTGAAGAAGCTGGTGCCGGAGTCCGCGTTGCTGGTAACCGAGAGCGGTATCGGAACGCGGGAGGACGTGGAGTACATGGAGCAGCACGGAGTGCACTGCTTCCTGGTGGGGGAGAGTTTCATGCGGGCCACTGACCCCGGGGAGAAACTGAAGGAACTGTTCGGCTAGCTGGTCTGGGCATGCCTGATCCCCTTGCCGCGGGCATGCGGGAAGGGGGTGATCGTCCAGCTCGGTTCAGGGCTCCGCAAATCTGTTTCCGCCGGGTTAGCGTGTATTGAAGATGACCATGGTCTTGCCGGCGACGGAGATCAGCTCCCGCTCTTCCAGGTCTTTCAGTACGCGCCCCACCATTTCCCTGGAGCAACCCACGATGCGCCCCAGTTCCTGGCGGGTGATGCGGATCTGCATGCCGTCCGGATGGGTCATCGCATCCGGCTCCTTGCACAGGTCCAGTAGTGTACGCGCGACCCGACCGGTGACGTCCAGGAAAGCCAGGTCGCCGACCTTCCGGCTGGTGCGGCGAAGACGTTCCGCCATCTGGCTGGCCAGGAACAGCATTATTTCCGGATCTTCCCGTGCCACCTGATGAAACCGGCTGTAGCTGATTTCCGCGATTTCGCAGGGTGTGCGGGTCCGTACCCAGGCGCTGCGGGTGCTGTTGTTGCTGAACAGCCCCAGTTCGCCGAAGAAATCGCCGGCGTTCAGGTAGGCCAGCACGATTTCATGGCCGTTCTCGTCTTCGATGATGACGCTGACCGACCCTTCGGTAATGTAGTAGAGCGCATCGGGCTCATCGCCGGCGTAGATGATGCCGGTCTTGGCAGGGTAGCGTCGCCGGTGACAGTGTCTCAACAGGTTGTCGATGGACCAGTTGCGGTTGCTCGCGCGTTCCATTGTTGTTATCGCCATGCTCACACCTTGTGATCGTTGTCGCCCAGAGGCACACTGGCCTGCCGTTTCGGCGCAGCCGTCAGCCCGTGACGCGACCAGTGTTGCCTTGCGCCCAGTGGCTCCATCGCCCTCCGCCGCGATGGGTCGAATGCTCCGCTATTCATAGTAAACCAGTTGTCGGTCTGCTGAGCCACCCCCTTGATGCGATTCAGCATGATAATTCTTCGTTATATCCATGGTTTTCGTGCGAACCCGTAGCATTTATAATGCGCGCTCGCGAGGGAGGCGGGCGGCCTCCCGGAAGAAAGGGTCTCCGCTGGTGCCTAGGGCCGCAGCAGAGATCCTTTCTTGCTTTATTGCCAGATACGGCATTGGCCGGCTTATCGGAGGCACAGATGCGGGCAACGGTGAAATGGGTCGGCGAGGCGACGTTCGAGGGAACCCCCGGCAGTGGTCATACCGTGGTCATGGACGGGCCGCCGGACATGGGTGGGCGCGATCTTGGCGTGCGGCCGATGGAAATGCTGCTGCTCGGCCTGGGCGGTTGCACGGCCTTCGATGTGGTCTACATCCTGCGGCGCGGACGGCATGACGTGACGGATTGCCAGGTGGAGTTGGAGGCAGAGCGGGCCGAGAAGCCGCCCAAGGTGTTCACCCGCATCCACCTTCATTACAAGGTCAAGGGCAATGGCCTGTCCGAGGCCGCCGTCGAACGGGCGGTGCGGCTTTCGGCCGAAAAGTACTGTTCCGCCTCTATCATGCTGGGCAAGGCGGCGGAACTCAGCCATGACTTTGAAGTCGTTAGCGACTGAACAGACGGAAATACGGCGCGATCCGGTCCACACTTGCGGGGTCGTGCCGTTTTTCATCGGGGTTTTACCGGCCACGCCAGTGGCCACCGTCGATATCCGGAGGGCGGGCAGTTGGTGCAACAGACAGACAAGCTACGGCTTCATGGTTTCAACAACCTGACGAAGTCGTTGAGTTTCAATATCTATGACGTCTGTTATGCGCGGAACGCGGAGCAACGGCATGCCTACATCGATTACATTGATGAGGTGTACAACGCCGAGCGTCTGACACAGATCCTCACGCAGGTGGCGAATATCATCGGCGCCAATATTCTCAATATTGCCCGCCAGGACTATGACCCCCAGGGGGCCAGCGTCACCATCCTCATTGCCGAGGAGGAACTGGTGGACGAGTCCCAGGTGGGCGGCGCCGCGCCCGGCCCGCTGCCGGACACCGTGCTGGCACACCTGGACAAGAGCCATATCACTGTACATACCTACCCGGAAACCCATCCGGATCACGGTGTGAGCACCTTCAGGGCGGATATCGACGTCTCCACCTGCGGGGTCATCTCTCCGCTGAAAGCGCTGAATTTCCTGATTCATTCCTTCGACTCGGACATCGTCACCATGGATTACCGTGTCCGTGGTTTCACCAGGGATGTGGAAGGTCACAAGCACTTCATCGACCACGAGATCAACTCGATCCAGAACTACCTCTCCGAGGACACCAAGGAGCGGTATCACATGATCGATGTGAACGTATTCCAGGAACACATGTTCCACACCAAGATGCTGCTGCGGGAGCCGAAGCTGCGGAATTATCTGTTCGGGGAATCCGCCGAGGATTTCTCGGAAGAAGACAAGGACCGCATCCGGCGCCAGTTGCGCCGGGAAATGGCCGAGATCTTCTACGGCCGCAACCTGCGCCCCGGTCAGGAGGTAGCGCTGGGGCTGGATTTCCAGTAAGCGTCTGCCGCGCTATATCCAGCGGGTGGTCCCGGTCATCAACTTGCCGCCCACTCCCATGAGAAGGCGAACGGGGGTGGGCAGGGCCGCCGCGCCCTGGTCTTCCGCGGTGCCGGCGTGGCGTGCCTCGTCATCGCGCATCTGGGTGACAATGGCGCGGCTCACCGAGTCTTCCTCCGGCAATCGCTGCAGATGCCCCTCCAGGTGCTTCACTACCTGGTGTTCGGTTTCGGCCAGGAACCCCAGGCTCCAGCGGTCGCCGGCCAGCCCGGCTGCCGTGCCCAGGCCGAGGGCACCGAGGTAGAACAGCGGATCCAGGTGACTGGTGCGGCTGTCCAGTTGTTCCAGCCGGTCCCGGCACCAGACCAGGTGATCGTTCTCCTCGTCTGCGGCTTCCTGCATGGTGTTGCGCACGGCCGGGTTGCGGGCGGTGATTGCCTGGCCCTGGTAAAGGGCCTGGGCGCAGACCTCTCCGCAGTGGTTAACGCGCATGAGTCGGGCGGACTCACGGCGCTGGTCGTTGCTCAGATCCCCCTCGGCAACGCCGGTTGCAGGGTGCGGGCGGCCGGTTTGTGGCGGGCGGCCGAACAGGCTGCGAAGCCCCCTGTCGAATTCCATCAGCATCCGGTCCGACAGGCTGTATTCCCGTGACATGATCGAGAGCTCCGGTGGTTATTCAGTTGCGTTGCATCAATGCTACTATCCCGCCCACCAACCGGCCAGAGCGAGGTCCCCAGATGTCGTACTATCGCCACCATGTCTTTTTCTGCACGAACCAGCGGGAAGACGGCCGCGAGTGCTGCGCAAACTGCGGCGCGGGGGACGCCCGTGCCTACGTCAAGGATCGCATCAAGGCCCTGGGAGTTTCCGGCAAGGGCGGGGTACGCATCAACAATGCCGGCTGCCTGGACCGCTGCAGCGAGGGCCCGGTGATGGTCGTCTATCCGGACGAGACCTGGTACACCTATGTGGACCGGGAGGACCTGGACGAGATCATCGAGCAGCACCTGATCAAAGGCCAGCCAGTGGAGCGCCTGAAGCTTGAATGAGGTGTGTCGCGCGCCGGCGCGTTGCAGTGCACAAGAAGGCTTGACTATTGCGGTGCAGCATTCGATACTTGAGTTGTCAACGCGGTTCTCCTCCCCCGTTGACGCTACTCCTCCATCCTCCTTGTTTGGTGGATTTCTGGCGCGGCCCCCTCCAATGGCCGCGCCTTTTTTATGCTTGGCCCGAGGGTGGCGTAGCGTCTCATCTGACCGCCTCCGGGGCGGGTTCGCAAAACCCTCTGGTTATCCCTTGAACGCCTGAAACCTTTCGGGTACTATTCCGGCCCTTCTTACTGGGAACGACGACTCTCGGAGAGAGTTACTGATGAAGACGTTCAGCGCCAAAGCCGCAGATGTGGAGCGAGACTGGTTTCTGGTCGATGCCGACGGCAAGACCCTGGGCCGGCTGGCCAGCGAAATCGCTCTCCGCCTGCGTGGCAAGCACAAAGCAGAATATACGCCGCACGTGGATACGGGCGACTACATCGTGGTGGTGAACGCGGAGAAGATCCGTGTGACCGGCCGCAAGGCAACCGATAAGATGTACTATCGGCATACCGGCTACATCGGTAACATGAAGAGCGCCAGCTTCACCAAGCTGATTGAGGAAAAGCCTCAGCAGGTGCTGGAACTGGCGGTCAAGGGCATGCTGCCGAAGAATCGTCTGGGCCGGGCCATGTTCAAGAAGCTGAAGGTGTATGCCGGTTCCGAGCATCGCCATTCGGCCCAGCAGCCAACGCCGCTGGACATCTAGCGCCAGATCAGGATTACGGTTACGACTATGGCAGAGCAGCAGTATTACGGTACCGGTCGCCGCAAGACCTCCACCGCTCGCGTGTTCATTCGCGCCGGCAGCGGCAACATCCAGGTGAACGGTCGCCCGCTGGACGAGTATTTCGGCCGGGAAACCTCCCGCATGGTGGTGCGTCAGCCTCTGGAGCTGGTGGAGTCCGTGGACAAGTTCGACATCAATGTCAATGTGTCCGGCGGCGGCGCCAGTGGTCAGGCCGGCGCCATTCGTCACGGCATCACCCGTGCGCTGATGCAGTATGACGAAGAGCTTCGTGGCTCGCTGCGCAAGGCCGGCTTCGTGACCCGCGACGCCCGCATGGTCGAGCGCAAGAAGGTTGGTCTGCACAAAGCCCGCCGGGCCACCCAGTTCAGCAAGCGCTAGAGCGCTGCCGCTTATTGGGGGATCGTCTAGCGGTAGGACTACGGACTCTGACTCCGTCAACCCAGGTTCGAATCCTGGTCCCCCAGCCATTTGAAATCAGGTGCTTACGGAGACATAACGGCCAAGGAGGGCCGCCTGAGTAAGCAAATGGTAAGCAACCCCGCATCGTTGCCTTCCCTGTCACCACAACGACAGGAGATAAGGCCATGTCCAACAATACCCCCCAGAGCCCTACCGCTCTGAATGCCCCCACCCCCGAAGGCCATCAGTACGCGGAGCACTTGCGCGGAATGACTGCGCAGGAGACGCGGCCGGAAATCGAAACTTTTGCGTCACTTTATTCTGACGTTGATCAGGTGGTCCTCTGCGTCGATTTGGTTTGGATGGATCTCATTCAGCACCCCGACGAGCACGCCCAGCGGCTGGGAGGATGCTTGCACGGGGCCTTGGCCGTGCTGCGGGACATCAGCGCACGATTGGAAGCTGCTGAGCGCGACGGAGGAAGGCTTACGCGGGACTGACCAGCCTTGAGGCGTCCCGCACCAACAACGCCCCGGGGCTTCGGCTTCCGGGGCGTTTCTTTTTCCGGTCTAGCGACCCTATGCCAGACTTGTATCAAGGCGGCAGGAGACGTGCGCATGTGCGGCAGGTTCGTAAGCAAGCTGGAAGCCGAGATCGAGCGGAAATTCTCCATCGTGCGGCCCTGGTGGCAGGTGGATTGGGTCAGCTACAACGTGGCGCCGACCCAGACCGTTCCCATCATCCGCCTTGCCGAAGGTGAGCGTGTCGGCGACATGCTGCGGTGGGGACTAATTCCCCCATGGGCTCATGGCAAGCAGCCGAAGTATTCCACCATCAATGCCAAAGCCGAAACCGTCGAGACTGCGGCGAGCTACCGCAGCCCCTGGAAACGCTCCCAGCGCTGCCTTGTGCCCGCTATCGGCTATTACGAATGGAAGACGGTAGCGGGCCGGAAACAGCCTTATTTCATCCGCTTGGCAGGAGGTGAGCGGTTCGCCTTCGCAGGGCTCTGGGAGTCATCCAGGAAGGCAGACGGCGAGGTGGTGGAGAGCTTCACCATCATCACGGTTCCAGCTAACCCGATGGTGGCTGAGATCCACGCCAAGGCACGCATGCCGGCGATGATGCTACCGGAAGACTGCGCCGCCTGGCTGGAAGGCACGATGGAAGAAGCGAGGGCCGCACTGGTGACGTTCCCGGCAAACCAGATGGACGCCTACCCGGTCAGCACGCGGGCGAACTCACCGAAGAACAACAGCCCGGAACTGTTGGAGCCTATTGCTTCCGGATAGTGCTTGAATAGCCGAGGCCAGCGCAGCGCCTGCGGGCACTGCAATGCTCAGGCGTCGCCCCCGTGAGCTGATGGATTGAACGAGAGTTCCGATACCAGTTCCTGAACGATCTGGGAAAACCCCGTTGCCAATGCTTCCCGGCGCCCTGCAGGCAGTCCGGAAACCAGGCGAGCAGCGAGCGCCGAAGCGACAGCCTGAACAGCCAGACGCTCCGCTCCGGGTTCAGATAATGCGCGGCCAGTCTCCCGGCGCCAGTCCACGAAACGTTGCAGGCTAGCGCGCAGTTCATCCAGCGTCCGTTGGTCCATCGTCAACAACCTCCGCCAGTTGTCGGTATAGGGCTTCTCGCAACGAGAAGATTTCGCGCTCCACCACCTCCAACTGCTCCGGCATCATCCCGGTCTTGCGCTCCAGAGCGTCAGGGAGTTGATCAAGCATGTTGGTGATCGCCGTGGCCTGGACGGCCATCTCGCGCCGCGCGTCGTCCACGTGTACCAGGGTGCCCACCTCCCGCTCATAAGCGACCTCCTCGCGCTTGGCCTTCCAGTAGGACAGCCGCTCATGGGGCTGGCGTGGCACGTCTCCATCCTCGTGCCGGCCATATGCCCATTCGGCTACCGCTCGGAGATCCAGCACCCACGACACGCCCCGGCGCCCCGTCTGGACCACCGGACAGCCGCGCCTGATCCACGAATCTACTGTGGGCAGAGAGACGCCAAAGAACTCTGCCACCTCAGCTTTGTTCGCTCGGCGTCGGCGCGGAATGTCCAGTGCTTCATCCATTTAAACAACACCTATAGGGCCGAAAATTTGCCAAGGACCGCGCGTCGCAAGCCCCCGTGGCGTTCGATCGACGGGAAGGACCCGAAGGGGTGGGGGTGCCCCAGGGGGGCCAGGGTCCGACCGCGGAGTAGGTCACGGCCGAACCCTGAAGCGGTGCCGACAGTCAGCACCACGGCCACGCACCCGGAGATATGGTGCTGCCGCATCTGCGCGGTTTCTGGGGCCGGGTACTCACGCAGTAATCCCATTCCGTGCCCCTCCGATATGGAGCAAATATATTCACGCCATTGGGCTCGTCCGGTTACGTCCGAACAGGCGGCCCAGCAGTGTGCGTCTCTGCGGCCTGGCAGCGTGTGCCCGAAGTGCCGCTTCGTTGAGCAACAATTCTGTCCACAGGTCGTCAGGCAGGTTGCCTGAGGCGGCCACCCCTCCCCGCTTGGGTAAGCTGACCTCCACGCCGTACCGCCGGGCCTCGGCCAGCAATGTCTCTACATTCCGCGCCATGGTCATTCCTCCGAGTCCACGCGCACGATGCCCGTGCGGGAGACAGCCTTGGCGGCGAAATCCGCACGGACCCGGAAGCCCACGCCGTCCACATCGATGGGCATGGCTCGCGGGCTGATGGGGTCGAGCCCCATCGATGCCATCCGGCGCGGGTCCCGATCAAAGGTCATGAAGGCGATAGCGGCAGCCTGCTCGCGTGAAGCAGCCACGTAGAACCGGCTTGCTGCCAGGTAAGGACTCACCAGCAACCGGGGCGGAGCCTGGTCGCCGTGGGTGATGTCGCGCAGGATCTCGCGGCTTTCAAGCTCATGGTCGGCATGGACGATCAACCAGCCTGTGGGGTAGTTCGCCGGCTCGCCGTTGACCTGCTGTGTCCGCAGCGCGGCCATGCCAGCGGCAACACCTGCTTTGCCGAAGGACTGACCCGCCACCACATTTCCGGCGCCTGTTGAGAAGAAGGCGTCGTCGTCGCCCAGATCGTCCGGGTTCTCCAGCTCATGGATTACAGCGCGGTGCTCGGCCGCCAAGGCCGCCTCTGCCATCGCAGAGAGCGTGCGCTCGACCAGACGATGGTCGTCGTTCATCAGCGCCTCGGCAGAGACGATCAGATTGGCCGCACGGCTGTGAACGCGCTGAACCACGCCAGGGGTATAGGCTGCCCACCGACGCGGGATCTCCTGCCCCTCGCGGACGATCTCCGGCAGGGGGTCGTCCAGGGCGATGGTGGGGAATTCGACCTCGCGGAAGTCCTGCGCCGGATGGAACAGGCACAGGTCGCGATGATCGCTGGTCGCCGCCAGGCGCTGATAGACGAACTCACGCAGGCCGGTAGCAAAGGCAATCCCGAAGTCCCGCGAGCGCATGCCCCATGCGATGGCATGCGAGCGGTTGCGCGGGGTCTTCCCCTGTGCGGCCAGGGCTTGCTCACCAATGGCGCAAGCGAAGTCGCCCAGGTTGCCGTCACGGTCCAGCACTTCGTCGGCGATGGGATCGCCGGCCTTGCGCCGGCCGGAAACCCAGGCGCGGGCCATGTGGGTGCTAGCGTGAATCAGGTCGTCGGTGGAGGCCTGCAGGCCGAGGATTTCAGGCATTTCCGTAACTCCGTGGTGTGGGGGTTACGATCATTGTCAGGCCGCTTTTCTGCAATCTCGGGACTGGTTTTGCAGAATGTCGAACAGTTGCCGCGGCGAGCGCGGAACGTGGCGGCCAGCTCGGAAGGCAGCCACCAACGCCCCATTCACGCCGAGCGTTTCCGCGTCAGGATTGTCGCGGTAGCGAGGCCATACACTGGTCCGAAACGCCGCAATGCGCAGGCCGAGTTTTTCCGCCCTGGCCCACGTCGAGAGCTGGCCTTTCGGGTCCATCAACGCGGCGGCTTCACGGATTGCCGCATCCCGCAGCACCATGGCGGCCGTTCCTCGCAAACCCAAGGCAGTCTCCAGCGCTGCCCCCTTGCGCCAATCTGAGACCGCCCGACACAACCAACCGGCCAGCGCGGGGTCATGCTCCCGCGCCAACGCGATCAGTTGTGAGAGGCGATCCGCACTCATGGGCTAGGCCGCCTGCGCTCTACGAACCAGGCCGAAGAACTGGATCTCATCCCACCAGCAGCGGCCGTCACCGGCCTGGAGCAACACCCGGATGCCGTGGACTTCGAGAACGCGGAAGCCCTCGTTGAAGCCCCGGTTTTGCGGGTCGAACTGGGACCGCCATACGCGGTCGCCGATCTGCGGCTGTTCGCCTGTTGAGTACGTCTGCTCTCTCATGGTCTCACCTCAGTTGCCAATCGTCGTTGCTCGTCGCGGACCTCTGCCCGCCGTTTCACTTCCCACTTCTCGCCCGCAGTAGGTCGCGCCTGCCGCAGCAGGCGGCCCAGCACCAGCCGACCGAAACGCCTGCGCCATCCGTGTCCTTGTTTTCTGCTCATACCGTCTTCCTCTTGCTGAACTGCCAGCCGTCTACAGCGCCGATGGTGGTGATGGCATCTGCCACCGCCTCAACGGTCCACGCGCCCGCTGCCATCTGCTCCAGGTCCTGGCGGAACTCATGAACCAGAACCAACAGCGGCTCACAACAGCGAGCACGGCGGGCAGCAGTAGCCAACAGCAGGATTGCCGGCCTCACACCTCGGAGTGCGGGCAGTACATCTGCAGGCGCACCAGGGCGAAACGTCACCCTTACGCGGTCGCCCTCAGTCCATACGCGGTGCAGGTATTCGGTTGCGGTTTCGGGGGTCATAACTCGATCCCCTCGTCTTGGGTGTCACGCGGTGTCACGCGAGACAAGGCATTGTTGTCTCTACTCTCTCTTTCTGTTTCCTCGCTACGCGTACAATGGTTATGCACGCGTGACACTGCGTGACAGTCCCCGCTAGTCTCCTGGCGAATTCCCTGATAAACGCGCACTCGTTTACCGTCTCTGCGCACTTGAGTGACCGAGACGCCAGGCACAGCAGCGCGAAGGTCTCGGCCGAATGTCTGCTCGTTGCCGGGGTGATTGCGTCCGTGCGCCTCGCACCATAGGCGCCAGGCCTGATACAGCGTGGAAACCGCAATCTCTGCGCCTGGCTCAACAGTGCAGCTCTCTCGAAGGAAGGCGCCGACCGGGGAGCCCAGGTCATGAAGCTCCTGCACTGCGTCGGCTGCCGAGGCGGGAAGTTGGAAGTGTCCGCGCTCCGCTAATCTCCGGTATCCGTCGAGGCTCCAGCGAAAGATGCCGGGGATCTCGCGCAACAGTCGATCCGTAAGGCCGTGATCTTCACGGCCGTACCATGACCGGCTCAGCACCAGGGGAACGAACCTGCTCGCCAGCGCGCCGCTTGCATCGTGCAGACGCGGTAGCTCATTGGTGGCGAGAACGAACCTTGCTTGCAGTTGCGCTGTGTAGTCGGGCAGGAACTTGCGGGGGATGCTGACGTGATCCTCGCCTGAGACTGATAGCAGCCGCTCGGCTATGGCCTCCTGATCCGCTCGGCCGCTCAGACGGGCATCCGAGACAATCGCCGCCAGCTTGCCTATCAAGGCCTGCAGGCCGAAAGGCTGCGACAGTGAACCCAGCGTCGGCGCTGCTACATTGTGGCGCCCGAGCATCGCGGTTAGAACGCGCAGGATCGTGCCCTTGCCGCCGCGCTTTGGCCCAACCAGGAGGAACACCTTTTGCTGGTGCGTCTCCCCGCTTATCAGGTAGCCGAATAGCTCCTGCACTGCTTGGATGGCCTCGGCGTCATCCGGCCATAGACGTTCAAGGAATTGCTGCCAATGTGGCGCGGTCGCGTCGGGTTCGTATGACACTGGAAGTGCCGACAGCGTGAACAGATCCGGTGATGGCGGTGCCAGCTTGCCGCTCGCCAGATCGAGTATGCCGTTACGCATCGCAACCTGGCCGCGCTCAAGCGGCTTGTTCGTGCTCAGCCAGCACGGCGGCTCCATGTGCTCATCAACCAGCAACGTCGCCCGCATTGCATCCAGCACGTTGCTGACGCGGTTTGCGTTTGGTCGCTCGTTTAGGCCTTCGAGCGTGTCGTACGCTCCAGAGCGCACCGCCTCGTCGGTCAGGCTCTGATAGGCACCGTCCTGCCAGATCCAGAACGCCCCTTGCCAGCGCACAATCCGTTTCCAGCGTTGTGCAACAAGTCGGGCTGCCGGTATAGGGTCTAGCGACTCGCCGGGTCGGCGCGCAGTGCCTATCGGCTCGGCCGTGCGCGCCTCTAGTTCCGCTGACTTTTGGTCCAGCCAGATCGCTCCCTTATCAGACATGGCAGCCGATCTCCCGCGCAGCAGCCCGCAGACGTCCCGCAGCCGTCGCTAGCCTGGCGGTGTCGTCTTCGGACAGCACCTCACCGCGCCGGCAAGCCTCCACTGCTATCAGTGCAACTACTGCTTCCCCGACGATGCAGGCGAGCACGTCCTTCGGCACCCATCTTTCGCCGCGGCGCAGGGGTGTGCGATGGTCCAGGCGTGGCGGGAACAGGTCTTGCAGCTCCAGGCCAACAGCCTGCACCACGTCCGCAGCCCCGCAGCCCGCCCAGCACTTGAGCAGTACGGTGCCGTCATCCGTCTCCCGAATCGTGAGCGATGGCGTGCGGTCATCGTGTGCAGGGCAGCAAGCGATCCAGCGGCCGGGGCCGGTTTCCTTCACCTTCTCAAGACGCGACAAGAGGTTGTCGATCGGGCTACAATCGCGACTGAGCCTTTGCTTGTGCTCATTTCTCGCGCCTCGGGATTGCTTGGCGGCTCCCCGGGGCGCAGTCGTTTTCAGTCCTCGCATGCGTGGCACCCCCGTTCAGCCATCAGCCGCAACCGCATTGCCTTGATCTCGTCATGGCGGACCAGGGTCTGGCCGGCCACGCTGCGGACCGTGAGCTGGCCCGAAAGCATTGCGGTCTGGACCAGTTCCAGGGGGACGCCGTAGGTCCCGGGAACGGCGTCAGGCGTGAGCCAGTCGCAAACGGTGTTGAACGGCGGGAAGTGGGCAGCCATTACGCTACCTCCGACGTGCTGCCGCGGGACGATTCCCTGATCCACTGATCAAGGTCATCGCGGTTGTAGCGAACTGCGCGCCCGTACTTGCAGAAACGCGGCCCGTCGCCAGACCAGCGCCAGCGGGTGAGAGTGTTGGGCGAAAGGCTGAGGTAGGCGGCGGCCTGCGGAGTCGTCAGCGACTTTGCGGTCCGTGCCTGTTCCAGGAGTTCGGCGAGTTTCGTCATGCTGCGTCACCTCGTAGCGGATTTGATCTACGAGGGGATTGCAGCATCGACTAGGCGGTTGCCCTGGGCATGTCCCGATGCCTATTTTTTGCGGGCGCGGCTCACAGCTTTCTTGAAGGCTCCGAAGTTGTAACGTCTGCCGTCGGAGCCATAGAGGTAATAGCGCTGCTCTCCCGAAAGGTCTGGCTCGGGGTCCTGCGGCTCCAGTCCTGCATCGTCCAGAGCGCCGTAGAGCGCACCCCATAACTCGCCCGGCGGCTCGGGGTCGCCGAGCTCATCACGCCTTGCCGCTAGACCGTGAACAATCTCTTGCAGGCGGACGTGGGCGGCATTACCACTCCAGCGAGCGTCCGCCCCCGCAGCGGCGTTATGCCGTTGTCGTCGCCAGTACCTGCGGCCATGAACAGCAGCCTGCTCCACGGCGTCGGGTTGAGGGGCGTGAGCACCGCCGAGTCCCATTTGTCTGGCGTCAGCGTCGGGTAAGGTGAAGCGCAATTCCTCGTAGAGGTCGAGGCATTCCAACATCCAGTAGGCACCGCCGTTCGCGCCTTTCTCCTGCTCTAGGGCTTCCCGTAGGTTTGCCAGGTAGCCGCGCAGGTTGACCGCCAATGCCCGAGCGACATCGAACTCTGGAGAGCTGGCCTCCTCGAGCACAGATTCCGCAAGCCGCTGCATATCCTCGATCCGTCTATCGACTCTGCGGCTCATTCTTTCACCTCCATGTGCACAACATTCCCAGCGGCTGCAATGCGTCCCTGTTCCTCGAACCAGTCCGCGATGGTCTGCGCCTGCGGTCGGTAGTGGCTCAAGTCGGTGTTGTCGTAGTTCTCGAACCGGACGGCAAGCGCCTGGAACTGTTCGCCCTTGCGATTCGCCAGGAGTTCGGCGGCCAACGGATCGACGCCTGTCTCTTTCACTGCCGTGATCCACGTGCGGCGTAGGTCGTGGGCGGCAACATGGTGCCCAATAGCGTCGATGCCGGGCTGGAGTCCGTCGCGGATCTCGGTGCAGAAGCCCGTTTTGCTGTTGGCAGTGAATACGAATTCTTGGCCGCCGGTTAGTTCCTCCAGGTCTTTCAGCGCATCAATGGCCTGGCTTGCGAGTGGGAACGTTCTCGGTGAGCGGTGCTTTGTGTCGGGCACGTGCAAGGTGGCCGCATCCATATCTACCTCTGCCCAACGGCGGCCCAGCAGGTCAGCCTTGCGCAGTCCGGTAAGCATCAACAGGTAAGCTGCCGTTGCCTTTATCCGCTGGCCGGGGTTGCCGGTGATCCGTGCCTCGTCAATCGCGTTGTAGAAGGCGCCGATCTTGTCATCGGGCACCTTCGTCTTGCGCCCGGGCACGTTCCCGCGGTAGTGCCCAGCGTCATGGATCACGCTTGCAGGATTGGAGGCGATCACCGCGCCTTGGTGGCGCTTGACGACGTAGTTCAGAATTGCGGAAAGCACGCGGAATGCCTGATTGCCCTGCGCCTGTGAGCGATCCGACAGCGCCTTGTACTTGCGGGCCACGGCATCGGCGGTGATCGCCTTAACGGGCTTGTCGGCCCAATCCGCGAAGCTCTTGTTCAGGTGTCGGCGAATGTCGGCCTTCGTCCGGTCGGCCAGGGATTTGCCGTCGGTCTTGCGCCGCTTGTTCTCGATGTAGTCCTCGGCGGCCTGCCTCAGCGTCAAGCCGGAGACTTCCGTCTGGCGTTTTTCGGTGACTGGATCAATGCCCCCGGCCATTTGGCCGAGCAAATGCTGTGCCTGCTTACGTGCCCGTTCGGCAGTGAGGGTGCCTGTGGTTTTCTGGCCGTCTGCTCCGACCAGGGTGGCGGGTGCGCCATGCCTACCGATGGTAATGCGCCTGCTCTTGCGTCCGACACGCCCCTGGACAATGTAAGACCGGACACCATTCGCTGTGACTCGAAGGCCGAACCCGGATAGGGTGGAATCCCACCATAGGGCCGTGCCTGCCTCCGGTACTCGGCCAGCAGACTCGACGGTAGTTTTCCCGATCTTGATTCTGGTGTCAGGCATCGCTGTTTTCCCTAAAAGTAAGCAATATGTAAGCAGCTTAGAGAAAACTCCATCTAAGAACAACGGATTCAGTACGTATTAAGCTATTGACTTGTATGAATAGAGATGGTTACATCTAGCTCAGGGTAAGGCAACGCTACGGACTCTGACTCCGTCAACCCAGGTTCGAATCCTGGTCCCCCAGCCAACAGAAAACCCCGCCAACGGCGGGGTTTTTTATTTTTCGGACCCCGGGGAATTCTTGATGGTGGACCGAGCAATGGTGACTTCGATCCGGCTGTGAGGCGTTTTCTCGCTGCGGACGCGCCGTGAACCCATCCCTGGGGGCTTGTCGACCGGGTCCCTCCGGCCGACAGTCCACAGCGAGAAAACGCCTCACAGCCTCGGTTTGGTCACCTCGATTGGAGTGCGGAAGCCGCCGGAGGGAGGTACTGGACCGGAGAGACGGTTTCAGACTGTCGGCAGCATGGACGCTGCCGTCAAGCCCCCAAGGATGGGTTCACGGCGTGTCTGAAACCGTCTCTCCGGTCCAGCACCGGGTCGGTGCTTCCCTCTTGCAAGAACGGCTACTTGCGGAATAGCCAGAACAACACCGTCAGCACGATGCTGACGATGATCGACGTCACGATGGGGAAGTAGAAGGTAAATCCATCTCGGCGGATGATGATGTCCCCCGGCAGTCGGCCCAGTCCCATGCGTGACAGCCAGGGCCAGAGCAGCCCTGCGGCCAGTATGACCAGTCCGATGATGATCAGCGTGCGTTGCATGGCCCGACTCCGATCAGTGGGCCTTCAAGGTCTTCACCCCGTCGCTGGTTCCCAGCAACAGGACGTCCGCCGGCCGCATCGCGAACAGGCCATTGGTGACCACGCCCGGAATGTTGTTGATCGCCTGTTCCAGCTTCATGGGCTCGTTGATGGTCAGGTCCCGCACGTCGAGGATGACGTTGCCGTTGTCCGTGGTGACGCCTTCGCGGTACACCGGGGTGCCACCCAGTTTGACCAGTTGGCGGGCGACATAGCTCCGCGCCATGGGAATGACCTCCACCGGCAGCGGAAAGCGCCCCAGTGCCTTCACCAGCTTGCTTTCGTCGGCGATACAGACGAACGTACGGCTGGCTGCGGCAACGATTTTCTCCCGGGTTAGCGCTGCGCCCCCGCCCTTGATCAACTCCAGATGGTGGTTGGCTTCATCGGCGCCGTCAACGTAGACGGCGATCTCGCTCACCTCGTTCAGGGAAAGAACCCGGATGCCTGCGTCCTTCAGCAGGGCTGTGGACGCTTCGGAACTGGACACCGCGCCGGGGATTTCCTCGCTGATGGTCGCCAGGCCCCGAATAAAGTGATTGACCGTCGATCCCGTGCCGACACCGAGGATCTCCCCTCGGGGCACATGCGCCAGGGCAGCTTCGGCCACGGCCTTCTTCAACGCGTCTGCGGACATGTTCATGCTCCTCGAGGAATGTGCCTGCAATGATACGAGGCCGCAGGCAGGACGCAAGGGTGGGCAGAATGGCAGAGGCGGCAGGCCGCCGCTTTCAAACGGCGCAGATAGCCCATACACTGATGCGCGCGCTGCGGCGTGCCGCCGGCTGTTCCGGACCAGCGCCGCGCAGACTTCAAAGAGATGGCACATTCCGTATGACTCGACCATACCTGGAACGCATACTGACGGCCCGCGTGTACGATGTGGCCGAACATACGCCGCTGGATCCTGCCCCCAATCTCTCGGCCCGCCTGGGAAACCAGGTGCTGATGAAGCGGGAGGATCTGCAACCGGTGTTCTCCTTCAAGCTGCGGGGCGCCTACAACAAGATTGCCCGGCTCTCGGATGAAGCCCGGGCTCGGGGAGTGATTTGCGCGTCTGCCGGCAATCATGCCCAGGGTGTCGCCCTGGCGGCGAAGAAACTCGGTATCAAGGCCATCATTGTGATGCCGCGGACCACGCCGGCTATCAAGGTGGAGGCCGTGCGCCGTTTCGGCGGCCGGGTAGTGCTTCATGGGGACAGCTACGACGACGCCTCCACCCATGCCAGCAAGCTGATGAAGGAAAAGGGACTGAGCTGGATCCCTCCGTATGACGACCCCGACATCATCGCTGGTCAGGGCACCGTGGGCATGGAGATCCTGCACCAGCACCCCGAGCAGCTGCATGCCATCTTCGTGCCGGTGGGCGGCGGTGGGCTCGTCGCCGGCGTTGCCGTGTACGTGAAGCATTTGCGGCCGGATATCCGCGTGATCGGCGTCGAGCCGGAGGACGCGCCCACGCTGCAGCAGGCCATGGCCAAGGGGCGCCGGGTGACGCTGGATCAGGTGGGCCTTTTCGCGGACGGCGTGGCGGTGAAGCAGATCGGCAAGGAAACGTTCCGGGTGGCGCGCCAGCACGTGGACGAGGTCGTGCTGGTCAGCACGGACGAGATCTGTGCGGCCATCAAGGACGTCTTCGACGATACACGCTCGGTGATGGAGCCTGCCGGCGCGCTGGCCATTGCCGGGCTGAAAAAGTATGTGGAGCGCGAAAAGCTGAAGGATCAGCGATTGGTGGCGATCAACAGCGGCGCCAACATGAATTTCAGCCGACTTGGGCATGTATCGGAGCGTGCCGAAGTGGGTGAGCACCGTGAGGCTGTACTCGCCGTCACCATACCCGAACGCCCCGGCAGCTTCCGTCAGTTCTGCCAGACCATCGGGCAGCGCGGTGTGACCGAGTTCAATTACCGCTTTTCCGATCCGGACGAGGCCCACGTGTTTGCAGGCGTGCAACTCAACAACGGACTGGAAGAACGGGACGCGCTGATCCGTGAATTGCGCGAGGCGGATTATCCGGTGCTGGACCTGACCGATAACGAGATGGCCAAGGTCCATGTGAGGCACATGGTGGGAGGGCGCGCGCGGCTGGTGGAAGACGAGGTGCTGTATCGCTTCGAGTTCCCCGAGCGCCCCGGTGCGCTGCTGAACTTCCTCACCCGGCTGGGCAGGCGTTTCAACATCAGCCTGTTCCACTACCGTAACCACGGAGCCGCCTACGGGCGCGTGCTGGTGGGCGTACAGGTGCCGGAAGGGCAGAAGGGCAAGTTCGACGAGTTCCTCGCGAAGCTGGGCTATCGCTATTACGAGGAAACGGACAACCCCGCCTACAGCCTGTTCCTCAGTTGAATACAGGCGACCCGGACCCGGGTCGCCTGTTCGTCAGTGCTTCTTGGCCTGCAGCAGTGCCTGCGCCAGCGCACCCTGGGCACCGGGCTGTTCCTTCTGCCCGCCCCGCTGATTCCTGACCCGGGGGGTGGTCTCCTGGCGCTGGGGCTTGCCGGGCCTCCTGCCGCCGCCCTCGGCATCCGGCAGCGGATCCTGCAGGCGCATGCTCAGCGCGATCCGCTGGCGACGGAGATCCACCTCCATCACCTTCACCTTTACCACGTCGCCTGAGCGCGAGACCTCCCGCGGATCGCGGATGAATTTCTCCGACATGGCCGAGATGTGAACCAGGCCGTCCTGATGGACGCCGATGTCCACGAAAGCGCCGAAATTGGTCACATTGGTGACGACGCCTTCCAGAATCATGCCGGGTTGCAGGTCGGATACCTTCTCCACACCTTCCTTGAAGGCGGCGGTGCGGAACTCCGGCCGCGGATCCCTGCCGGGCTTCTCCAACTCGGCCAGGATGTCGCGCACGGTGGGTTCGCCGAAGTCCGTGTCAGTGTAGTCGGAGGCGTTCAACGCGCGCAGGAACGTGCGGTCGCCGATCACCTGCTGGAGTTTGCGTCCGTTGCGCTGCAGGATGCGCTCGACCAGCGGGTAGGCCTCGGGGTGCACCGCGGATGCGTCAAGGGGCTGCTCGCCATCGCGAATGCGAAGAAAGCCCGCAGCCTGCTCGAAGGTCTTGTCGCCCAGTCGGGGGACCTTTTTCAGCGCTTCTCTGCTGCGGAAAGCGCCATGGGTGTTGCGGTACTCGACAACCTTTTCCGCCAGCGTTGCGCTCAGGCCCGACACCCGTGCCAGCAGGGCGGCCGATGCGGTGTTCAGGTCCACGCCCACGGCGTTCACACAATCCTCCACCACCGTTTCCAGGCTGCGAGCCAGTTGCACCTGGCTGACGTCGTGCTGGTACTGGCCCACCCCAATTGATTTCGGGTCGATCTTCACCAGCTCCGCCAGCGGATCCTGCAGACGGCGGGCAATGGACACAGCCCCGCGCAGCGAGACGTCCAGGTCCGGGAACTCGGCGGCGGCCAGTTCCGAGGCGGAATACACCGAGGCGCCGGCTTCCGAGACCATGACCTGGGTCAGTTTCAACTGCGGGTGCTGCTGCACCAGCTCCTTGACCAGGCGTTCGATCTCGCGGCTGCCGGTGCCGTTGCCGATGGCGACAAGTTCCACGCGGTGACGGGTGGCCAGCGCCGCCAGTTCGGCGATGGTCTCGCGCCAGGCGTTGCGCGGAGGGAGTGGGTAGACGGTAGCGGTTTCCAGCAGTTTGCCGGTGCCGTCCACGACGGCCACCTTGCAGCCGGTGCGGATGCCCGGGTCCAGCCCGAGCACACAGCGGTTGCCCGCCGGAGCGGCCAGCAGCAGGTCATGCAGGTTGTGGGCGAAAACCTGAATGGCCTCGGTTTCCGCCGCTTCCCTCAACTGCCCCAGCAGATCGGTTTCCAGCCGGGTAAAGATCTTGATGCGCCAGGCGAACCGCACCAGCGCCGCAAGCCAGTCGTCCGCCGGGCGCCCCTGGTGGCTGATACCGAACCGGGTAGCGATTTTCTGCTCGCAGGGGCCGGGCGTACGTGCGTCGCCATCCACGACCAGGGTCAGCCGCAACACGCGTTCCTTGCGGCCCCGAAACAGCGCCAGCGCCCGGTGGGACGGGATGGCCTTCAGCCGTTCCTGATAGGTGAAGTAGTCCGAGAACTTGGCGCCGGCTTCCTGCATGCCGTCCACAAGCTCGGAATGCAGCACGCCGTGCTCCCAGGCATGCTGCCGCAGTGCGCCCACCAGTTCCGCGTCTTCCGCGAACTCCTCGGCGAGCAGGTGCTTGGCACCTTCCAGCGCGGCGGTGGCATCGGGAATCTCGGCCTTCGGGTTGACGTAGTCGCGTGCAGTCGATTCCGGGTCGAGCGCCGGGTTCTCCAGCAACTGCCGGGCCAGCGGCTCCAGGCCGGCTTCGCGCGCAATCTGGCCCCGGGTGCGGCGTTTCTTCTTGTAGGGCAGGTAGAGGTCTTCCAGCCGCTGCTTGGTGTCTGCCGCCAGGATCGCGGTGCGCAGCTCGCCGGTCAGCTTGCCCTGTTCCTGGATGGCATCGAGGACGGTCCGGCGCCGTTCGTCCAGTTCCCGCAGGTAGCCCAGACGCTCTTCCAACTGACGCAGCTGGCCGTCATCCAGCCCCTGCGTCGCCTCCTTCCGGTACCGGGCGATGAACGGGACCGTGGCGCCGCCGTCCAGCAGATCAATGGCGGCGGCAGCCTGGCGCGGGTGTATGCGGAGTTCGCCGGAAAGGCGCTGAATCAGTTGTTCGGACATTGCTTCGCTCGGGAAAAACGCAAACGGTATAACGGCGGCGGCGATTTTGCCAGCGCTTCCCTAGCGGTGCAGCATCACGCCCACTCCGAAACGCACGCGTGGCTCGTCACGACGCACCTGCTGCTGTTCCGGCCACAGGTGGATGTCGTCAGCGTTGATCACCGGATAGCGGTAGTCCGCTTCGCCCACGCGGCCGGTGTGGGCTTCACGCAGCGGGCCGGTCACCGTGATGAGCCGGTCGCTGGCATAGTCGGCCGGTTCCAGGTACCCGGGGTAGTACACCAGGAAGCGCCCCTGGGAGCTTTTGCCGGTGTCCGGTTGCTGGTTGCGCTGCAACGGGTAGGCCAGTACTTCCAGTTGAGTCGCGTCCTCCAGCGGTTGTGCCTGGATGATGCGACCGCCCCAGACCACGGTCTCCCCGGAGCCGCCGTCTGAAGCCTGGGCCGCCGCACGGGGCTGGAGTTCGGTGTTGATGTGGTCCCCGGTGTAGCCCGGCCCGGTGGCGCAGGCGGCGAGAAACAGGGGCAGGGACAGCAGGGCGAGCAATCGGTAAGTCATCAGCGGCTCCTTCCGAGCGGGCTACCAGCGCCGATGGTGGCGCCAGTACGGGTGCCACGGGTCGTACCACCACGGGCGCATCCACGGGTCATCCCAGTAGGGATCATAGTGACGTATGGCGGGGTCGGGCAGTGGCTCCCAGAGATGAAGACCACGGGCGCGCACGACCGGATAAGGGTAGTCGTATTCTCCGACCTGGCCGGTTTCCACCCCGTCAAGCGCGCCGGCCACGGTGATGGAGTGTCCGCTCTTGTAGACTTCCGGATCCAGGAATTCGGCTGTCACGATCAGGAAGCGCCCCGGGCTGCTCCCGCTGTCGTTGGGGCGACCATCCCTTCGAAGGGGGCGGCCCACCACCTCGACCACGCTGCGGTCGCGGGCGTTTTGCACACCGACGATGGACCCGCCCCAGCGGACCGTCTCCCCGCGGTGTTGCTCGGGTGCGCGCTGCGCTTCCGCAAACGTGGGCGGAGGGTCGGATAGCGGGTGATCGACCGCCTGCGGAACTCCCGCACAGCCCACCAGCAACAGTAGTGAAAACAACAACGGCGTCAGACGCATGTTAGGCACGCAGAGCTGGCATTGTTCACACATTGACCGTGAATTGTTCCTGGCGTTCCCACGGAGGTCTATGCCGGACGGGCCGCCGACAGCACGAAGGCAGGCGGTCAATCCGTTTCCAGCAGTGCCAGTTGGGTTTCCGTGACCCGCTCCAGTTGGGCCAGCAAGCTGGAGGTGCTGGCCTTGAAGTCTGCCAGGTGCTCCTGGGGAACGGGGTCTCCGTTGGGCAGGTTGACCCGCATCGGGTCGTAGTGCGCCCCGTTGATCATGAATTCGTAGTGCAGATGCGGTCCTGTGGCCAGGCCGGAGCGACCGACGTAGCCGATGATCTGTCCCTGCTCCACACGGGCGCCCTCGCGAATACCTTCCCCATACCGCGACAGGTGAGCGTACAGCGTACGGTACTGGTTGCTGTGCTGGATGATCACTGTATGCCCGTAGCCGCCATGCCGGCTGGCACGGATGACGCGGCCGCTGCCGGAGGCCATGATGGGCGTGCCGGTGGGGGCCGCGAAATCGGTGCCCAGATGCGGCCGGGTGACACCCAGAACCGGGTGCTTGCGGTTGCGGTTGAAGCCTGAACTGATGCGTGCATTCTGTACCGGCCGGCGTATGAACGCCTTGCGCAGGTTCTCGCCGTCGGGGGTGTAGTAGCCGCTGCTGCCGTCCGGCAGTTCATAATGCAGGGCCTTGTGCCGGTTGCCGCGGTTGATGAATTTGGCAGCGACAATACGCCCGTCGCGCACTTGTTCGCCATTCAGGAAGTCGGCCTCGTAGACCACGGAGAACATGTCGCCGGAGCGCACATCCCGGTTGAAGTCCAGCTGCCACTCGAAAATGCTCATCAACTGCATGATCTGGCGGTTGGAGAGTCCGGCCTGGCGACCGGCGAGGTACAACGAGCGGTTGATTTCGCCCACCGCGTGGAGGCGCCGCGTTTCCAGTACCTCTTCTTCGATGTTCACCTGGAAGCCATCGCCGTCCCGCGCTATGTGCAGTGCTCGCGTGCGGCTTAGCGGATATCGCAGTTCCTCCAGCCCTTCGCCGTCCGGAGTGAGCCGGAAATAGAGTTCGTTGCCGGGATGAATGCGAGTCAGTGCCTTGGCCTGTTCGTCCGCGTTGATCACGCGGTGCAATTCTGCAGCGCTGAGACCGATCCGGCCGAAGATGCGCGCCAGGCTGTCACCGGACTGGACTTCGACCTTCTCGTACTCCGCGTACGGGTCGGTCGGTTCCGGCATGGAGGCTTCCATGGCCGCAATGCGGGCGCCCACCGTCTCACCAGCGTAGAACGGGATGAAGGGCTCCATCAGTGCCGAAGGCTGCCAGCGCCCGAGCGGAGCACCGGGCCTGCTGCCCACCGGCTCCGGATCGGACTGCCATTCATCCCTATCGGCTTGAGCCGTTTGCGGCGCGGGGTCCGCCGTGTCGACGGTATCGGTTACCGTCTCCTCCATCGGGTTGCCGCCGGTCATGGCCAGCGCCATCAATCCGGACAGACCCACAACGGCGGCAAGCAGGGCTGGGCGCCGCCGCAGCCTGGTAAACCAACTGGCAGCAGGTGAGCGGCGGGTGTGCCGCGCCTTGAAGTCCATATCTGTCAGTCTGGAAGATCGCAAAACGGAATCCTCAGAAGGATGGTTGTTCTGGCTTGTTCGTTAGGCGAGCACCCGGGCTCGCGGCTGGCGCCGGATCGCACACACAGTAGCTCAGCAGACTTTATCGCTCAAGTAGAAATCGCCTATAAGCCACTGGAGTTGTTGGTTTTTGACAACACTTTTACCGAAGTGGGCGCCAGAATCCGCAGAGTGAGGGAGTTAATCAGCGTTTCCCGAGGTGCCGTCCCTTAACTCCACGTGCTGCAATGCGTCCAGTTCGTTGCTTCGTATCATCTGTCGGATCTCGTCCACGTACGCCTCGCCCCGTTCGGAGTAGCGCAGTAAGCCCTCGGCCATCTCCAGGCCGAGCAGTGGTTGCCCGGCCGCCCGCCGATCCTCACGAAGCCGGCGCAGATCGCTGTACGCGTCGCCGACGTTCAGTGTGTATACATAATTACGCACTGATGACTCCAGGTCCGGGAACACGCGCACAAAATGCGTTGCTCCTTCCGGGCGGCGTTCCGGCAGCAGGCCCTGTTCCTCGTTCCAGGTCCAGACGCCGAACAGGTTGTTCGCCTCGCGCGTGAACCGGGATGTGCCCCAGCCACTTTCCTTGGCCGCCTGGGCCAGCGCCATATCCACAGGAACGGCGTCGACGCGGCGTAGCAGGGCGAGCCGGAACTCGGGGTCATTGGGGTCGCCCTCCAGGCGGTACTGCTCGCCCAGGGTCTTGATGCGCTCCCAGCGGGGCCCCTCCGGGTCGAGGTCGCCCTGCTCGAACCAGGTTCTCAATGTGCGGTTCTTCTGTCGAAGGCGGGAGTTTTCTGCCAGCAGCATGGGGAGCAGGCTGCGCAGGAAGAGCGCCTTCCGTTCGTCCACGGACAACTCCTCCATGTCCTGAGGGAAACGGGAGACGGCAACCACGGGCACGCCATCTTCCGGCGGCCAGCTGTAATTCAGTTCCTCGAATCGCTGGTTCGCCAGCAAGACCGAATCCACGGCGAGTTCCTTGAGCGGAACGGAGGTGTAAAGCACCACGCCGTTGCGGGCCTCGAGTTGCTGGATCGCGCTCCAGCCCGACCAGAGCCCGGCCAGCAGCAGGGCCAGGGTGGCGGCGAGCAGGACAATCCGATGGTCGGTCAGGCCTAGTGGCCGGACGGCAGGCTGGTTCATGAGGCAGGCCCTCTGTCTGCCGGGAGCGCGGGAACAGCCCGCACCCTCATTCGAGCGACAGGATGAGTTTCCAGTGTTCCTCGCTCACCGGCATGACCGAAAGGCGGTTGCCTTTTCGGGTTAGCGGGAGGCCGTCGAGGTCGGGCCTGTCCTTGAGTTCCGCCAGCGTGATCGTACGCTTCAGCTTGCGCCGGAAGGCAACGTCCACCATGAACCATCGGGGGTTGTCCCGGTCGCTCTTGGGATCGTAATGCGGGTCTTCCGGGTCGAAGGCGGTATGGTCAGGATAGCCCTCCCGCACGACTTCGGCGATACCCACGATACCCGGCGGCTGCGTGTTGGAGTGGTAGAAGAAGACCTGGTCGCCCACTTTCATGTCGTCGCGCATCATGTTGCGCGCCTGGTAGTTGCGCACGCCGTCCCAGGGCTCGGTCTGGTTGGGGCGCTTCTCCAGGTCGTCGATGCCGAAGACATCCGGCTCGGACTTCATCAGCCAGTAGTTCATGTGCGCTCTCCCGTTTCGGCAGCGCGCAAAGGATAACCCGTGAAGCACCCGCCGTGCATGCCTGGCTTCATCGCGGCAGGATAATGCCGCGGTCGGTGATGACGGCGGCCATCGGCACGTCCCAGGGCTGTTCAGGCAGTGAGTCCGCTTGCTGTACCTGGTGTGCGAGGCCTACGAGTCGAGGCTTCCGCCAACCGGGATGGCGCTGCAGGGGTGCCAGGCATCGATCATAGTAGCCCGCACCCATGCCCAGCCGGTTGCCGTTGCCGTCAAAGGCGACAAGCGGGGTGAGTATCAGGTCGAGTTCCCGCAAAGGCGTCCGTCGCATGCGGCCATCCGGCTCCGGTATGCCGTATCGGTTCGGGCGCATCGCCTGACCGGGCCGGTGATCGACGAACCAGAGGCCCCGGGGAGTAAACGGCCGAAGCACGGGTAGTGATACCCGCTTGCCCATGGCCCAGGCAGCGCGGATCAGGGGTGTCGGATCGATTTCTCCGTCGTTCGGCAGGTACAGGGCAATGTGCCTCGCGCGCCGGAACGGTCTCCAGCCCATGGCCAGCCGACAGAGCCGCTCCGCTGCCGCGTGCTGCTCGCGCTCGCTGAGGCCGCGGCGCAGTTCCCGAAAATGCTGGCGTAGCTGCTGACGTGAAGGCATTCGTTGCTGGTGGGCAGGGTGGCCCTGCTCATAGGGGTAGATACAAGGACATCCCCCGCCTGCGCCGTGCGGGTCTCGCCCCTTGAACCCTTGGGTTCAGGTGGGGAGGACGAGTGAAACCTTAGGCTTTCCGTACGGGACGGACATGCGCACCGGCTTTCACCACGCCATTTCCCCTGGCGAATCAATTGAGGGTCAAGGATTGCAATGCCCGCTCTCGAACGCCGCAGGGGATGTCACCCCGTCATGGTGGGGCCAAAGCCCCGTGACTGCAAGGGGAACGGGCCATGAGGCGAACATCGGCTGCATGGTTCCATTCAGGACGAGGGTTGCCCGCTGATGTCCAGAACACTGGAAAGGCGCCGGTCCATGGCACGCAGCCGCTCCTCCAACGCGTCCGCGAGGTCGGTCCCGGTCTCCTCTGAGCGGAGCAGGTCGTGGGCGAGGTTCAGTGCCACCATGACGGCGATGCGGTCCGCGCCCACCACCTTGCCGCTGTCGCGAACCTCGCGCATCCGCCGGTGGAGCATCTCCGCCGAGCGCAACAGGCTTTCCTTCTCGTCCTCGGGGCAGGCTATCAGGTATTCCTTGTCCAGAATGGTGACCTTCACCGGTTCCACTGCGGGTTTCATCAGTGCTGCTCCATCGCTTTCAGGCGGCTGATCATTGCCTCGATCTTCGAGCGGGCCAGTTCATTCTTCTCCAGCAGGGAGGCGCGTTCGGCGTTCAGGGAGTCCTGCGACTGGCGCAGCACGCGGTTCTCCTCCTGCAGTCTGGCGGACCGCTGAACCAGTTGTTCCAGCTTGCGTTCCAGTTGTTGCAGCTCTTCGGTCAGACGTATGACTCGGTCGCTGTCCATGTCGTCCCCATCTACCAGTTGCGGTGCCCAGACCCGCCTGAACACGAGATCAGACGATCTGTTTCGGCTGGCAAGTTGTTGTGTTTATCAATGGTAGAATACCGAATCCGTACCAACAGCGACATAGACCAGCGTGGAGCCCTACATGGCCGTGGACCTGCCAGCGTTTGCCGATCTTGAACAGGCGCTCACCGATGTGGGTGCCGCCATTGGTGCCTCGGAAAGCCATGGCGTGCTTTGCGGCGCCCTCAGCGCCTCAGCGGATGCACCGGCAGCAGCGTGGATCGCCCAGGTGCTGGATGGAACCGAGCCGAAAGGCGAGCCGGCGCGGCGTTGCCTGGAAGCGCTGGCCCTGACCTACCAGGCCACGCGCGAAGGGCTGGAAGACTCGAACATGGATTTCCAGCTCCTGCTGCCCGCGGATGATGCTGCACCCGGTGTTCTGGCCGAGGCGTTGGGCGCCTGGTGCACCGGTTATCTGTTCGGCTTGGGCAGCAGTGAGCGCAAGATGGATGACGCCGCCCTGCCGGCGGACGTCCGCGAAGCCCTCGGTTCGCTGGCGGAAATCGCGCGGGTGGACAGCGAGGCGGCGGAGGAGAGTGACCAGGATGCCTACCAGGAACTGGTGGAATTCGTCCGTGTTGCGGTCCTGCTGGTCCGCGAGCAGTTGCAGCCGGTCAAGCGCCGGGAACCGGTGGATGTGCGGTTGCCCGGGAACGACAGCAGGACGATTCACTGACGGCGGCTGGCCAGGTCGTCACAGTTTCCGAATGTCCGGGGGGCGGCCCCGGCCTTGACCCCGACGGAGGGTGCATGCAGATCGACGAATACCGGCGCCGGCGGCGTGAACTCATGAACATGATGGGCGAGCAATCGGTGGCCGTGCTCGCCGCCGCGCCGGAACAGACGCGCAATCGTGACGTGCTCTACCCTTATCGCCAGGACAGCGATTTCCACTATCTGACCGGTTTTCCGGAGCCGGAGGCGGTGATGGTGCTGGCCCCTGGCCGGGCACACGGCGAGTTCCTGCTGTTCTGCCGCGACCGCGATCCCGAGCGGGAGCAGTGGGACGGACCGCGCGCCGGGCAGGACGGCGCCTGCGAGGTCTACGGCGCCGACGACGCCTTCCCCATTGATGATATCGACGAGATCCTGCCCGGCCTGCTGGAGGGGCGTGAAAAGGTCTACTGCATGGTTGGCGTGCACCAGGATTTCGACCAGGCCCTGTTCGGCTGGGTCAACCAGATCCGGGCCCGATCGCGGGCCGGCGCCCGCGCGCCCGGGGAGTTCGTGTCGCTGGAGCATCTGTTGCACGAAATGCGGCTGATCAAGAGCCCGGCGGAACTGCGCCTGATGCGCGATGCGGCCCAGGTTTCCGTGCAGGCCCACCGTCGCGCCATGGAAATCTGTCGCCCCGGCATGAAGGAGTACCAGATCGAGGCCGCCTTTCACGAGGTTTACCGCAGCCACGGGGGCGAGCACGCCTACCCGCCCATCGTCGGTGCCGGTCGTAACAGCTGCATCCTGCACTACATCGAGAACCGGGATGTGCTGGAAGATGGCGACCTGCTGCTCATCGACGCAGGCTGTGAACTGGATTGCTACGCCTCCGATATCACGCGGACGTTCCCGGTCAGCGGCCGCTTTACCGCGGAACAGCGCGCCGTCTACGACATCGTGCTGGAAGCCCAGCTTGCGGCTATCGACGCGGTGCGTGCAGGGAATCACTGGAACATGCCGCACGAGGCGGCCCTGCGCGTACTGACCCAGGGGCTGGTGGACCTGGGCGTGCTCAGGGGCGCGGTCGACGATCTCATCGAATCCGAGGCATACCGCCCCTACTACATGCACCGCACCGGCCACTGGCTCGGCATGGATGTGCATGATGTGGGTGAGTACCGGGTCGATGGCCACTGGCGCGAGCTGGAGCCGGGCATGGTGCTGACCGTGGAGCCCGGCCTGTATTTCGCGGACACCCTCCCGGACCTGGATGTCAGATGGAAGAATATCGGCATCCGCATTGAGGACGACGTGGCGGTCACGCGCAACGGCCCCGACATCCTCAGCGACGGCGCCCCAAAGGCGGTGGATGACATACAGGCGCTGATGAACGGATAACGAACCCATGAGCCAGGCGGATGTGGACGTGCTGATTGTCGGCGGCGGCATGGTGGGTGCCAGCCTGGCCCGTGCTCTGGCATCCAGCCCGCTGCGGCTGGCCATGGTGGAGGCGGTGCCGGCCCCGGCGCCGGGGCAACCCAGCTATGACGACCGAAGTACGGCGCTGTCGCCCAGCAGTGCCCGGATATTCCAGGGGCTGGGCTGCTGGGAGGCGATACGGTCTGCCGCGGCGCCGATTCGGCAGATCCATGTTTCCGACCAGGGCAGTTTCGGCGCCACCCGGCTGAAAGCGGAGGCCGAGAGCCTGGAGGCGCTGGGTCATGTTGTCCCCAATCGTGTGTTGGGGCAAACGCTGCACGCGGGGCTGCCAGTGCAGCGGAATCTGCAGATCCATTGCCCGGCGCGGCTGCATGCGTTGGAGGATCTTGGCGACCGGGTGCAGGCCCGGCTTCAGACTGAAACCGGCGGGCAGCAGCTGTCGGCGCGCTTGATCGTGGCTGCGGACGGTAGCCGTTCCGTGGTGCGCGAACAACTGGGCGTGCCGGTGCGTACCACTGACTACGGTCAGGTCGGCATCGTGGCCAACGTCACCCCGGAACGCCCGCACCAGGGCCGCGCCTTCGAGCGTTTCACCCGGGAGGGCCCCTTGGCACTGCTACCGTTGCCTGGCGAGGCGATGTCGCTGGTGTGGACGGTGCGTGCCGCCACCGCCCAGCGTCTTATGGCGCTGGAGTCGGCCAGGTTTCTGGACGCCCTCCAGCAGGCGTTCGGCTATCGGCTCGGCCGCCTGCTTCGGGTGGGTGCCCGCGCCGCCTACCCGCTGCCGCTGATGCGCAGCACGGCCAGGCGTCAGGGGCGCGTGGTCATGGTGGGCAATGCCGCGCACACCCTGCATCCGGTGGCCGGTCAGGGTTTCAACCTGGCGTTGCGCGATGTGGCAGAGCTGGCCGAGCACCTCCACCGGGCCGGGCAGGCCGGCGATGACCCCGGTGCGCCACGTCTGCTCGACAGTTATCTGCGTGCCCGCCGCCCCGACTACCGCAGGGTGGTGGCGTTTACCGACGGCCTGGTGCGTCTGTTTTCCAATAGCGTGCCCGGGCTGGCCCTGGGCCGCAGCCTGGGGCTGCTCGGCATGGAACTGGCGCCTGGTCTGCGGCGTCGACTGATGCAGCAGGCCATGGGCCATGCGGCAGGCAGAGGCCGGCTGGCGCGGGGCCTGCCGCTGGAATCCGATGCAGAGGTGGGGCATGGCTGAACGCGCTTTCGATATCGTCATCAACGGCGGCGGCATGGTTGGCCTGGCGCTGGCCCTGGCTCTGCGGCCCTCCGGTCTCCGGGTGGCGGTGGTGGAAGCCCGCGGCGCAGCCGACTGGAGCGCTGGCCGCATGGACAACCGCGTTTCCTCGCTGACGCTGGCCTCGCAGCGCATGCTGCAACGCCTGGGCGTCTGGTCAACGCTGGCGTCTGCCCGGGTGAGCCCGTTCGAAGCGATTCACGCCTGGGATGCCGGGGGCGGACGTGTGCGTTTCCATGCTGGCGAACTGGGTGAGCCCTGGCTGGGGCATATCGTCGAGAACGGCCTGCTGCAGCAGACATTGTTCGCGGTCGCGAGCGCCGACGACCGACTAACGGTCCTCGCGCCGGCGACCATTGCCGCCGCGTCACCGGACGATGCCGGACAGGTCCAGTTGCGGCTGGAGGACGGGCGACGGCTCAGCACCCGCCTGCTGGTGGGGGCGGACGGCGCCCGTTCCGCCGTGCGCGACTGGGCGGGCATTGGCGTGCGCAGGCACGGTTACGGTCAGCAGGGGCTGGTGGCTACGGTACGGTTCGCGCAGGCACATGGTCTGGTGGCACGCCAGCGTTTCCTGCCCGGTGGCCCGCTGGCGCTGCTGCCGCTGGCGGATGGCCGTTGTTCCATTGTCTGGTCCCAGCCGGACGATGAAGCGGCCAACCGGCTGGCGATGGACGATGCCGCGTTCCACCGGCAACTGGAAGCAGCTGCCGGCGAGGTGCTGGGGGTCGTGCAGCAGAGTGAATCGCGGGCCGGGTTCCCGCTGCGGGCCCTGCACGCGGAGCGATACGTGAGCCCTGGGTTCGCACTGGTGGGGGATGCCGCGCACGTGATCCATCCGCTGGCTGGTCAGGGCGTCAATCTGGGGTTCCTGGACGCGGCGGCCCTGGCGCAGCTGATCGGCGAGGCGGCCGCCGCCGGGCGCGACCCTGTCGGCCTGGCCACACTGCGTCGCTACGAACGCTGGCGTCGTGGCGACAACGCGCTGATGCAGACCACCATGGATGGCTTTCACTGGCTGTTCAGCAACCGTGATCCGCTGCGACGCATGGCGCGCAACATCGGATTCGAGCTGACCGACAGGCTGCCGCCGATCAAACGGCGCCTGATGGCCCACGCGGTCGGCCTGCGGGGAGACCTGCCCATGATTGCCCGATAGGGAAAGCTTTGCAGGCGCAAACAAGAATGATTATCATTGCATTCATTGTTGACCTGTAAATGGAGATTTGCATATGCACCGTTTCCTGCTTAGCGGTCTGCTGGCGGCCGGCCTCACTGTTGGAGGCGTCGCTCCTGTGCTGGCCGACGACGAGGTGGTGGTTTACTCCTCCCGGCAGGAGCATCTCATCAAGCCGCTGTTCGACCGGTTTACCGAGCAGACCGGTATCCGGGTGCGCTACGTCACCGACAATGCCGGGCCGCTGATGGCCCGCCTGCGTTCGGAAGGGCGCAACACCCCGGCCGACGTGTTCATGACCGTGGACGCAGGCAACCTCTGGCAGGCCGCCGAGCACAATCTGCTTGCCGAGCTGGACTCCGAGCTTCTGCAGGACGCCATTCCGGCCCATCTGCGCGACCCCGACAACCGCTGGTTCGGTCTTTCGGTGCGGGCACGCACCGTGGTGTACAGCCCCGAGCGGGTCGATGCGGACGAGCTGCCCGGCAGCTACGAGGATCTTGCCGACGAGCGCTGGCATGGCCGCTTGTGTCTGCGCACTTCGCAATCCGTCTACAACCAGTCACTGATCGCCACCATGATCGCCCGCAATGGCGCCGACGACACCGAGGAAACGGTGCGGGGCTGGGTGAGCAACCTGGCCACACAGCCGTTCTCCAACGACACGTCGGCGATGGAGGCGGTTGCCGCGGGGCAGTGTGATATTGCATTGGTCAACAGCTACTACTTCGGACGGCTGCTGAATCAGAATCCCGACGTACCCCTGGATATTCACTGGGTGGGTCAGGACGGTGACGGCGTGCATGTGAATATCTCCGGTGCGGGGATCACACGCCATGCCAAGCGGCCCGAGGCGGCCCGGCAGTTGCTGGAATGGCTGGCCGGAGAGGAGGCGCAATCCCTGTTCGGCGCGCTGAACATGGAGTATCCCGCCCGCGAGGACATCACGCCCGAAGAACGGGTCGCCAGCTGGGGCACGTTCCGCGCAGACCAGACCAATCTCTCGGAAGCGGGCCGCCTGCAGACCCAGGCCGTGATGCTGATGGACCGGGCCGGATTCCGCTAGGCCGATGAGACACTGATGAGCGCCACCGCTGCCTCCGCTACCGCGACAACCGGTCGCTGGAACCGCTGGCCATTGCCTCTGCGCGGCTGGCGCTGGCTGGCAGTGGTGGTCGCCGCAGTGGTGCTGGGTCCGATCCTGGTGACGGTGGCCGCATGGGGCCAGATCGACACCATGATCTGGTCCCATCTCTGGTCCACGGTACTCGGGCGACTGGTGACCAACACCCTGCTGCTGATCGTCGGCGTCGGTTGCTCTGTACTGGTGATCGGTGTCAGCCTGGCCTGGCTCACGGCGGTCTGTGAATTCCCCGGCAGGCGCTTCTTCGACTGGGCGCTGATGCTGCCGCTGGCGGTGCCGGCCTACGTGCTGGCGTTTACCTTTATTGGCATCTTCGATTTCAGCGGGCCGGTACAGACCCTGCTTCGGGATCTGTTCGGCAGCAGCGACTGGTTCCCGCCGGTGCGCTCTGCCGGTGGCGTTATCCTTGTCATGTCGCTGGTGCTCTACCCCTACGTCTACATGCTGGCCAGAACCGCCTTCCTTGCCCAGGGGGGCGGCGTGATG
The DNA here is from genome assembly GCA_020831845.1 of Ectothiorhodospiraceae bacterium. Classification (GTDB taxonomy): domain Bacteria; phylum Pseudomonadota; class Gammaproteobacteria; order Nitrococcales; family Aquisalimonadaceae; genus LSCE01. Next base: position 7,734 of record JAFIFV010000051.1, on the reverse strand, counting down.
GAGGCTGCCCGGCTGTCGGGGCTCGGGCCCTGGCAGTCGTTCTTCCGGGTCGCGCTGCCGATGGCCCGGCCCGCCATCGCGGCGGGCACGGCGCTGGCCCTGATGGAGGCGCTGGCGGATTTCGGTGCGGTGGCGGTTTTCAACTATGACACCTTTACCACGGCCATCTACAAGGTCTGGTTCGGCTTCTTCAGTCTGGAAACCGCTGCCCAACTGGCTTCACTGCTGTTGCTGTTCGTGGCACTTGCGGTGTTCGGCGAGCGCTACACCCGGGGGCGAGCCCGCTTTTACCAGCATGGCAGCCCCGGGAGCCAGCCCCGCATCAAGCTCCGCGGATGGCGCGGCATCGCTGCCGTGGCCGCCTGCGTCGCCGTGCTGGGGCTTGCTTTCGTGGTCCCGCTGATCCAGTTGCTGTGGTGGGTCTTCGCGCATTCGCTGGCCGATTTCAACCGCCAGTACCTGGATCTGCTCATGCGAACGCTGGGGCTGGGCCTGATGGCGGCCATGATCACGGTGACGCTGGCGCTGCTGCTGGCCTATGCCAAGCGGGTGCAGCCGGACTGGCTGACGCGCCGGGCGGTGGCTGCGTCCACCCTGGGTTATGCACTACCCGGTTCGGTGCTGGCGGTTGCGGTCATGCTGGTGTTCACCCGGCTTGATGGCTGGATTGCCGGCATGCTTGGAGATCCGGGGAATCAGTGGCTCACAGGCACCGTCTGGGCGCTGTTGCTTGCGTATGGGATCCGCTTCATGGCCGTGGCCTTCAACAGTGTGGATTCCGCCCTGGAACAGATTCGTCCCAGCCTGGCTGATGCCGCCCGCAGCCTGGGAGCCGGACCGGGTCGTGTCATCCGGCAGGTGTACGTGCCCATGCTCCGTCCCGGCCTTTTTGCCGGGGCCCTGCTGGTATGCGTCGACGTTATGAAGGAAATGCCGGCCACCTTGCTGCTGCGCCCTTACGGCTGGGATACGCTGGCCGTGCGGATCTTCGAGTTCACCTCCGATGGTGAGTGGCAGCGCGCCGCCGTGCCGGCCGTCACGCTGATACTGGTGGGTCTGTTGCCGGTGATGTTGCTGGTGCGCCGCTCGGTAGTGCAACGCCGGCGCATGGCGGCACCGGTGCCGCCCGCGCCCGAAGAACTGCATCCGGCGGCGCCGGCGAGGCCCTGAACGCCCGCATATTGACTAACCTTCATGAAACGGCTTCACATCGCGGCGGCGCGCATCACCCGCACGGGTGGTTTTGGCGTGCCATACTGGGTTTCCCGGCTTCCTTGGCCTTTGTTCATAGGCTCGGTATAGTCGCGAGGTCGGCCCGGTACGGGTGTCAGAGACAGGGCAACAGGGATTCAGCATCATGCTCCGACGCACGCCCTTGCACGATCAGCACTGTGCGGCTGGCGGGAAAATGGTGGACTTCGCCGGCTGGGAGATGCCACTGCATTACGGCTCCCAACTGGAGGAGCACCGGGTGGTGCGATCCCGGGCCGGGGTGTTCGATGTCAGCCACATGACGGTGGTGGATATCAGCGGCTCCGAGGCCCTGGCATTCCTGCGCCACTTGCTGGCCAACGATGTGGCGCAACTGACGGCCCGTGGGCAGGCCATCTACAGCTGCATGCTGAACGACGGCGGCGGCATTCTCGATGACCTCATTGTCTATTACCTCTCCGAAGGCCGGTACCGGCTTGTGGTCAATGCCGCGACCCGGGAAAAGGATCTGCAGTGGATGCAGGGCCTTGCCGGGACCATGGATCTGCGCGTTCGGGAACGTGCGGACATGGCCATGCTGGCGGTGCAGGGGCCCGAGGCGCCGGCGCAGGTGGCGGAACAGGTGGAAGCCACGACCGCCAGAAAACTGGCTGAGCTGAAACCGTTCCAGGGGCTGGAAACAGGAGACTGGCTGATTGCCCGCACCGGCTACACTGGCGAGGATGGCTTCGAGATCATCCTGCCGCAGCGACAGGTGGTCTCGTTGTGGGAGCACCTGCTGGAGGCGGGAGTCAGCCCCTGTGGTCTGGGTGCACGCGATAGCCTGCGGCTGGAGGCTGGCCTGTGCCTCTATGGGCAGGATATGGATGAGCAGACCTCGCCGCTGACCAGCAACCTGGGCTGGACGGTGGCCTGGGAACCTGGGGAACGTGCCTTTGTTGGCCGTGCGGCGCTTGAGGCCGAGCGTGACAGCGGTCCGCGGGAACGACTGGCGGGGCTGATCCTGGAGGAGCGTGGCATGTTGCGCCGCGATCAGGCCGTGCAGCTGCCGGATGGGGGCAAGGGCGTCATCACCAGCGGCGGCTTCTCGCCCCTGCTGGGCCGATCCATCGCCATGGCCCGGGTGCCCGTTTCAGCTGCGGACCGGGGCAACGTGACCCTGCGGGGTAGATCCCTGCCGGTACGCATCGTGCGCCTGCCTTTCGTGCGCAAGGGGAAATCCCTGGTGGGCTAGTACCTTCCAGTGTTTCCCCAGGGCATAACGTGCCGTGTATCGTTTGTCACATCCGGATATTTGACCTGAAGAAAGGGGACACCATGAGTAACTTGCCCGGTGATTTGAAGTATGCGGCTACCCACGAGTGGGCGCGGCTGGACGACGACGGCCTGGTAACCGTCGGTATCACCGATCATGCCCAGGAAGCGCTGGGGGACCTGGTTTTCGTGGAGACGCCGGAGCTGGACAGCCAGGTCCAGGCAGGGGAGGGATGTGCGGTGGTGGAATCGGTCAAGGCGGCCTCGGACATCTATGCGCCTGTGGCCGGCGTGATCGTGGATTCCAACAGCCGTCTGCAGGACGAGCCCGAGCTGGTGAACTCCGACCCCTACGGCGACGGCTGGATCATGCGCATCCGCCCTGAGGAGGAGGATGACATCGAGCGCCTGATGACCGCGGACGATTACGAGCAGATGCTTGCGGAGGAAGACGAGGACTGACCAACCCCAGGCTCCGGAGCGACAGACATGCCCTTCATTCCTCATACCCAGGAAGACATCGATGCAATGCTTGAGGTCATCGGTGCAGCCGACCTCGAGAGCCTGTTTGACGAGATTCCGGTCGGGCTGAAGGGGCACCCGCTGTCCAGCCTGCCCGAGGCAATGTCGGAACAGGCGGTGACCCGCCTGATGCAGGAGCGCTCGGCCAGGGATGTTTGCGGGCCGTGCTTCATCGGTGCGGGCGCCTACCGCCATCATATACCGGCGGCCGTCTGGGAGCTCACCACACGCGGCGAGTTCTACAGTGCCTACACGCCGTATCAGGCGGAAGCCAGCCAGGGCACCCTGCAGCTGCTGTACGAATTCCAGTCCATGATGACCGGGCTGACTGCCATGGATGTCTCCAATGCCTCGCTCTACGATGGCGCCTCCGCGCTGGCGGAAGCCATACTGATGGCGATCAGGGCCAACCGCAGGGCATCCAGTCGCCGGGTGTTGGTCGCCGGGACCCTGCACCCGGTCTACCGGCAGGTCGCGGAATCCATCGTCGGCGCCCAGGGCATCGTGCTGGAAACGCTGGAGGCACCGTTGCGGGACGGTGCGCTGGACGCCGAGGCCATGGCTGCACTCGACGGTGCGGCGGCCGTGGTTGTGCAGCAGCCGAACTTCTACGGACGGCTGGAAGACGTCGATATGCTGACCGACCAGGCCCATGGCGCGGGGGCGCTGGTCATCGCCGTGGTCAATCCGGTCGCCATGGCGTTGCTCCGGCCCCCGGGGAACTGGGGGCGCGACGGTGCCGACATCGTCTGCGGCGAGGGTCAGCCCCTGGGGGTGCCGCTGTCGTCGGGCGGGCCGTACTTCGGTTTTCTCTGCGCGCGGCAGGCCTTCGTCCGCCAGATGCCCGGTCGCATCGTCGGCCGCACCGTCGACCTGGAAGGAACGCCGGGCTACACCCTGACGCTGCAGGCACGGGAGCAGCATATCCGCCGCTCCAAGGCCACCTCCAACATCTGCACAAACCAGGGTCTGATGGTCACCGCCGCGACCATCTACATGGCGTTGCTGGGCGGCGAGGGATTGCGGCGGGTGGCCCTGGCCTGCCACCACAATACCGTCTCGCTCACCGAGCAACTGTGCACGCTGTCCGGCGTGCGGCCGCTCCACCAGGGCCCTTGTTTTCATGAACGGGTGCTGGAACTGCCGCGGCCGGCCTCGCAGATCATCGAACGGCTGGCCGCAGTGGGCGTGCTGGCCGGGTACGATCTCGGCCGGCACGACCCGGACATGGCGAACTGCCTGCTTGTCTGCGCCACGGAACTGATCACCGGCGACGACATCGCGCGCTATCGACAGGCGCTGGAAGCGGTATTGCGGGAGGAAGCGGCATGAGAAACGATCCGCTGATCTTCGAGCAGGGCCGTCCCGGCCGCCGGGCGGCCGCGCAGGCGCCCGGGGACTTCCCGGTGGGTGCCGGCATACCGGACCGTTTCCTGAGGGCCGGACCGGCCAGGCTGCCGGAGGTCTCCGAACTGCAGGTGGTGCGGCATTACACGCGGTTGTCGCAGAAGAATTTCTCCATCGACACCCAGTTCTATCCGCTGGGTTCGTGCACCATGAAGTATAATCCGCGGGGCTGTAACCGCCTGGCCATGCTGCCCGGTTTTCTGGATCGCCACCCCTGGGCCCCGGACAGCGTCAGCCAGGGCGTGATGTCCTGCCTCCACGACCTCCAGGAGATGCTGGCGGAAGTGACCGGCATGGCCGGGGTCAGCCTGACCCCCATGGCCGGCGCCCAGGGGGAATTCGCCGGGGTGGCCATGATCCGCGCCTACCATCTGGCGAGGGGGGACGAGGCGCGCAACGAGATACTGGTTCCCGATGCCGCGCACGGCACCAATCCGGCCACTGCTGTCATGTGCGGTTACAAGGTGCGCGAGATCCCCACCGACCGCGATGGCGATGTCGACCTGGAGGCGCTGAAGCAGGCGCTGGGGCCGCAGACGGCAGGCATCATGCTCACCAACCCGTCCACGCTTGGCGTTTTCGAACGGCGCATCACCGAGATGGCGGAACTGGTCCACAAGGCCGGCGGCCTGCTCTATTACGACGGCGCCAACCTGAATGCCATCCTGGGCAAGGCGCGACCCGGGGACATGGGCTTCGACGTCATTCACATGAACCTGCACAAGACCTTCTCCACCCCCCATGGCGGTGGCGGGCCCGGCTCGGGTGCGATCGGCGTCAGCAAGCGGCTGCTTCCGCACATGCCGGTTCCGGTGGTGGCCCGTGAGGGGGAGGCGTATCGATGGCTGACCGAGCGGGACCTTCCGCAGACCATCGGCCGGCTGTCCGCCTTCATGGGCAATACCGGCGTCGTGCTGCGCGCCTACGTTTATGCGCGCATGCTCGGACGCGAGGGCATGGGCCGGGTGGCGGACTTCGCGACGCTGAACGCCAATTACCTGATGTGCCGGCTGCGTGCCGAGGGCTTCCAGGTCTGGTTTCCACAGCGCCGGGCAAGTCATGAGTTCATTATCAGCCTGAAGCAGGAAGCCAAGGAACTGGGCGCCACCGCCATGGACTTCGCCAAGCGTCTGCTGGATTACGGGTACCATGCGCCCACCGCCTATTTCCCGCTGCTGGTGCCGGAATGCCTGCTGATCGAACCCACGGAGACCGAAACCCGGGAGGAACTGGACGGTTTCGTGGAAGCGATGGTGTGTATCCGCGATGAGGCGCGGCGTGATCCGGACTATCTGAAGCAGGCTCCCTACACGTTGCCCGTACGGCGCCTGGACGAGGTCAGGGCGGCGAAGGAACTCGATCTGAAATGGTTGCCGGGAACGCCGGCGCTGAAGGAGCAGGAATGACGGCATTGATCAGCGGGTCCGTGGCCTACGACACCATCATGGTGTTCAAAGGTCGCTTTCGGGACCATATCCTTCCGGAACAGGTGCATATCCTGAACCTGTCCTTCCTGGTGGATGAACTGCGCAAGGAATTCGGCGGCTGCGCCGGCAATATCGCCTACAATCTGAAGCTGCTGGGTGCGGACCCGCTGCCGCTGGCCACCGTGGGGGCGGATTTCGGCGACTACGCCGATTGGTTCGCCAAGTGGGGCATCAACCAGGATCACATCCGGGTGATCGGCGAACACTACACCGCCCAGGCGTATATCACCACCGATCTGGACGACAACCAGATCACCGCCTTTCACCCGGGGGCGATGGGTGCGGCGCACGAAGTGGACGTTCCGCTGGATGCGGGCGTCAGCATGGCCATCATTGCCCCCAATGGACCTGATGGCATGCGGCTGCATGCGCGGCAGTGCCGTGAGGCCGGCATCCCCTTCCTGTTCGATCCCGGCCAGGCCATGCCGCTGTTCGACGGCGAAGACCTGCGCTGGTTCGTCGAGCAGGCCACCTGGGTGGCGGTGAATGACTACGAATCGCGGCTGTTGACCGAGCGTACCGGGCTGGATCTGGGCGCCCTGGCATCGCGGGTGGAAGCGCTGATCGTTACGCGCGGTGCGGAGGGCTCGGAGATCCATGTCGGCGGGCAGAAGCACCTCATCCCGGTCGTCAGGCCGCGAGCGGTGGAAGACCCTACCGGCTGCGGCGATGCCTATCGGGCAGGGTTGATCTACGGTATGACGCGAAACCTGGACTGGTCAGTGACCGGCAGGATCGCCTCGATGATGGGGAGTATCAAGGTCGCCCATCACGGCACGCAGAACCATCACTTCGCAATGGAGGATTTCCGTGCCTGGTACAGGGACGCCTTTGGCGAACCAATGCCGTAATCGCGCGGACATTCATTAGCGTCTTCTCAGGCCCCCTCGAACAGGGTCTCCTGCATTTCCAGTGTCTGCAGGTCGGCCTCCAGCCGCAGCTGCGCGATCAGCGCGGGTGTCAGTTGCACCTGTGCTTCCGCGGCCTTGTCGATCGGCGGCATATCGGTATCGCTGTTCCAGCGACAGCTGTTGCCGGTTTCCGTCGCCGGGCTGATCAGGTTGGCCACGTGCACCAGGTTGGCCACGTCGGGGTAGTCGTGGGCGTCCGCCGGACGGTGGTGGTAGGCCGCGGCTTCCTGGTACAGCAGCGGCAGACGCCAGAACGCCAGCAGGGCGCCACCGACATCGGCGTGATCGAAACCCAGCAGATCCTGCTCGATCTGCTGGATCGGACGCGGTTTTTCCGTATGCACATCGCGCACGCGCGCCATGCTGTCGGGTATTGCCTGGTACATCGCCAGCTTGCCCACGTCGTGGAGCAGCCCGGCAATGAACAACTGCTCGCCATCGATGCGTCCCTCCCGCCGTGCCAGTTCCTTGCTGACCACGCCGCAGTAGATGCAGTGTTCCCAGTACCGATCCATGTCCAGTTGCGGCGTGTTCAAAGAGCGCAGGGAGTTCGTCAGCGTTACCGTCAGCAGCAGTTCCCGCAACGTGCGCGTGCCCAGAACGGTAATTGCCATGGGCAGGGTTTCGATGCGGGATGGGAAGCCGTAATAGGCCGTATTGACCACGCTCAGCAGGCGGGCAGTCAGTGCCGGGTCCTGGCCGATGACGCGACCGATCTCTGCGCTGGTGCGCCCGGGGTTGTCCAGCATCCGGTCCACCTGATAATAGACTGCGGGAATGGATGCCAGTTTGCCGACGTTGCGGGCGATCTGTTGAGGGGTCATAGGCGTTCCGTCGTCTCGCTGATCGGGAATCTCCGTTTCCAGAGTGGTGTCGGGGTTTATGTGTTGGCGCCCCGCCCCCCCCCCCCCCGGGGGCGGGGGGGGGGGGGGGGGGGGGGG
>JAFIFV010000050.1 GCA_020831845.1 Ectothiorhodospiraceae bacterium | reverse complement strand
CGGTTCCAGGCCACCGGAATCGTACGGACCACGGACGGACAGGAAATCCGCATCGGGATCGAACTGGGTATGTCCCGCACATTCATGGAAGAGACGCGCATCAGCATCCGCGCCGGGGAGCGACTGCGCGACCCTCTGGTGATCAACTTCGACGGAAATGCCGCCCAGTTGACCGAGACCCGCTTCAGTTTCGACCTGGATGCGGACGGCCGCGAGCAACAGATCGCCTTTCTCAGGCCAGGGAGCGGGTTTCTCGCCGTGGACCGCAGCGGCAGCGGCGGAATCGATGACGGCAGCGAACTGTTCGGCCCGCTGACCGGGGATGGTTTCGCCGAGTTGAGGGCGTATGACGAAGACGGGAACAACTGGATCGACGCCGGTGACAGCATCTACGACAAACTCCGCATCTGGACCCGGGACGACCAGGGTAACGACCGGCTGCTGGCACTGGGGGAAGTGGGCATAGGCGCCATCTATCTGGGGAACGCCGCCACCCCGTTCGACCTGCGGGACAGCGAGAACAACCTGCAGGGACGCATTCAGAGCACCGGTATCTGGATTGGTGAGGATGGACGTGCCGGTACGGTCCAGCACGTGGACCTGGCGGTCTGATACTGGATAGCCGGTCTCCCCCGCTGATTCAGGCAATCCCCTGCATCAGTCAGGTTCGGCATATCGTTCACTAATCTCCAGGATCCCGGGTAACTGCTCCAGGAAGATGTCGACCAGCACCGGATCGAAGTGCTTGCCACGGTTCTCCCGGATCAGGTCTATGGCGGAATCCACTGTCCATGCTTTCTTGTAAGGACGCTCAGACGTAAGCGCATCGAAAACATCCGCCAGAGCGGCGATACGCCCAGCCTGGGGAATCTCCTCGCCGGCCAGACCGTTCGGATAGCCGCTGCCGTCCCATTTTTCGTGGTGGGTCAGCGCGATCTCACGTGCCATGCGCATCAGATCCGAGTCATCGCCCTCCAGCAACCGGGCTCCGATGGAGGCATGGGTTTTCATGATTTCCCACTCGTGGGGCTCGAACCGGCCTGGTTTCAGCAGGATGGCATCCGGAATACCGATCTTGCCGATGTCGTGCATGGGGCTGGCGTGCAGAATCAACTCGCACCGCGCCTCGTCCCAGCCGGAGGCACGGGCAAGCAAGGCACACGTGTTGCTCATGCGCAGGATGTGGTTTCCGGTTTCCTCATCCCGGTATTCGGCGGCCATGCCCAGGCGCCGCACCACCTCCAATCGTGTACGTCGCAACTCCGCGGTTCGCGCCTCGACCATGTCCTCCAGCACTTTCTTCCGGTCGTGCATCAGCCGATGGGCCAACTGGGCATCGAGAAGATTACGCACCCGCATCAGCAATTCATTCCGGTCGAAGGGCTTGGTGATGAAATCCCGGGCGCCGCTGGCCAACGCGCGCAGCAGGTAATCCTTCCCGTGCTGGGCAGTCAGGATGATGATGGGGGGCAGCAACGGGTCATCCAGGGATCGGAGCTGATCCATGACCGCGTAGCCGTCCAGGTGCGGCATATTGATGTCCAGGAGTATCAGATCCGGCCGCGCGCGACGATACACATCAAGCACATCCCGGGGATCATCCAGCAGAACCAGTCCGCGATACCCCTGGCCACGCAGCATACGCTCCAGCAGCTTCAGATTGGTCGGCTCATCATCAACGATCAGGATACGTTCCTGGCAAAGAGACTCATCACTCATGTGGATCATTCCATGGATTTATCAGCAAAACAGTATGAAAAAACGTCAAGAAGGAGCCGGATGCTCAAAGGCATCGTCAGCCGGATCGCCACCGGCCCGAGGCAGCTCGAACCAGAACGTGCTGCCGACGCCGGGCGTGCTCGCGACCCCGATATCGCCATCCATCAGCCGCACCAGTTCGCGCGTCAGGGCCAATCCGATACCGGTTCCTTCTATCCCCTCGTAAGGAGACTCCAGACGCTCGAAAGGCCGGAACAGACGCGCGATGGCTTCGGGCTCAATGCCCTGCCCGGTGTCCTGCACTTCGATGCGCACACGATCCACGCCAACAGGCTCGCAGCGCGCCTCAATGCCGCCGCCGTCCCGGTTGTACTTCACGGCGTTCGACAAGAGATTGAGCAGCACCTCACGCAGGCGGGTTTGATCCGCTATAACTGAACAGGCGGATCCGGCAGCGCAGCCCACGCTGATCTTGCGTTTCGCCGCCAGCGGCTGAATCTGTCGTATGCACGCCTCCACCACCGGAACAACCGCCACGGGTTTCAGCCGGATTGTCAGCCCACCCTTCTCCAGCGCCGCCAGGTCCAGCACCTCGTTGACAAGGGCCAGCAGGTGCTTTCCGGCCTGGAGGATCTCCCGCAGGTTATCCTCCTGCAATTCGGACAGGGGATGATCCGGTTCGGACTCGATCAACTGACAGAACCCCAGAATCGCGTTAAGCGGTGTTCGCAACTCGTGACTCATCCGGGACAAGAACTCCGTCTTCGCCTGGTTCGACCGCTCTGCCTCCTCCTTGGCCGCCAGCATCTCGCCCGTGCGCTCGCGAACCCGGGCCTCCAGTTCCCGGTTCATCTCCTGCACCAGTTCGGCCTCGCGTTTGCGTTGGGTCACATCCCGAAAGGTGCCCAACAACAAGGAGCGCCCGTTCAGGCTGACCCGGCTGGCATTGATGTCGGCATAGAACACGGAACCGTCCCGGCGCAGCACGGGAACATCTCTGGCCACCTGGAGGCTTCCTTCGGCCAACGCCCTGACCTGCTCCAGTACCCAGGGCAGTGAATCCTTAGGGTGTATGTCACTGACGCTCAGTCGGGGAACATACGATTCGGGATAACCCACCATTTCCGCAAAGCGGGGATTCGCTGCGACAAACCCGGTGGACTGCGCATCGGCATAGATAATGCCGTCGTTGGACAACTCGTAGAGCAGGCGATAGCGGGATTCGCTCTCATCGGACGCCTTCTGAATGCGCTGGAGTTCGGTGAGGTCCGTCACCAGATTGGCCATGGCGACAATCTCTTCCTGGCTATCCCGCAGGCAGTACCGGTTGTGTATGGTCGCTAGCCTGCGACCATCCAGCGCCCGGAGATAAAATTCCCCCTGCCACTGTCCCTTGATCAGAACCTCCGACTCGATATGCGACTCCAACTCCGCGAAACCGGCCTCGTCATAGAAGTCCCGCACATGAAACTGACCCGGTTCCGCCCCGTCGGGAACAGCCAGCAGGTTTCTCAGGGACGCATTCAGATAGCGCACTGTCCCGTCCGGCGTCGCCCATCCGATGGGCTGCGGTGAGTTATCCGTCAAGCGTTGCAGCATCTCGGCCCGTTCCTGGGCCAACCGGCGTTCCGTCACATCCAGCCCGATCACCAACAGGCCCTGGACATCACCATTCGCATCCCGCATCAGTTGATCGTGCCATTCGATATCGCGCTCCTCGCCACCCTTCGTGACGATCGGGTTGACGTTACCCCGTGCGGGCTGTCCGACACTGGCCCGTGCGAACAGCTCGCGGATACGTGCGTGATCCCGCTCCGGCAGCATGGCTTCGAACCAGTCCCTTCCCTGGAGCTCGTTCAGGGAAAACCCGGTGAGGCGCTCGAAGTAGGGGTTGACGTGCCGGATGCGCCCATCCGTGGCCAGCAGCAGAATGATGACGGGAGCCGTATTCAGCATGCCGGTCACCAGATCCCGTTGCCGTTCAAGGTCGCGATTCAGTTCCGCGGCGCGCAGAAAAGGGCGACGCACCGTTTCGGCAAAAATGGCCCGGTACAGGTAGTAATAGGCAACCACCTTGTAAACATGGCCCATAACGTTCGCAGTGCTGGACACCTGCACGTAGACGGTGAAAAACAGTTCTCCGGCGGCCATCAGAAGCACCGCGAGGATGAGTGTGCCGGTGTGGTAATCACTGACCCGGTGCCGCCTCCCGTGCAGCGCCACTGCGGTCAGCAGAAGCATCCCCACGATGAGCCACTCCAGGGCGATTTTCAGGGGCGTCAACCCCTCGCCCGGCACGTGCATGACCGGCAACGCAGGTTCGTAGCGCAGGAGCGCCACGAACACCAGCAGGAAAAGCATCAGAGTGGCGACCAGTAGAATGCCGCGGGTTCGGCTGTCGGCTGGGCGATCTTTGTCCAGGAGGGCGTAACTCATGAGCCCAAGCGCCGCAGAGATCCGCGCAGCCAGCCAGAACCAGATCATCTTGTCAGCGCTGTTGGGCGTGATCAGGTCCGGCATGCCCGGGTAGGAAAGAAGATGGACAGCATCCAGTAGCGCCGCGGCGAGGAAGAAGCAGCCCAGCAGGGTAACCCGTAGACTCCGTTCCGTATCGCTGGCGCCGAACGCCACAAAAAAAATCAGCGCGGATACGGCAATGGACAGGATTTCCAACAGACTATGGGCCGAGAGAAAAAAGTCCTGGGGAATCTCAACCTGGTACTGGGACATGGCCTGCC
>JAFIFV010000048.1 GCA_020831845.1 Ectothiorhodospiraceae bacterium | reverse complement strand
CGCCGCGGCGCCCCGACTGGCTGGTGCAGAGCCTGGACCGGGCCTCGCAACAGTGTTTCGGGGCGCCGGCCATGAGCATGGGGGAGGGCGGCACCATTCCCTTCATGGCCATGCTGGGGGACGCCTACCCGAACGCCCAGTTCGTCATCACCGGTGTGCTCGGCCCGCGCTCCAACGCCCACGGCCCCAACGAGTTCCTGCATCTGGCCACGGCCCGTCGTCTCACCGCGGCCATGGCGATGGTGCTGGCGGACCACGCCAATCGCCGACCCCCGGCCTGAGGCGAACCCTGGTCATTCATCGTTCTCCGCGTTATCGGCGGGAACCAGCCGAACCAGCGGGCCGGGATCGTCGTCGATCAGCAGGTAGATGCTGCCGTCGTGAGGGTTCACGCGGACGTCCCTGAACCGCCATTCGCGGTCGGTTAGCAGCAGTTCTTCCATCACCAGCGCGCTGGACCCGTTACGGCTGAACCGAGCCAGCGCCAGGCTGCCCAGGCCGCCGACGAACAGGCTGCCTTTCCATTGCGGAAAGGTGTCCCCGTTGTAGAACGCCATTCCGGAAGGTGGAAACGCTTCCTCCTGCCACACATAAGCGGGGCTCACCGTCTCGCTGTTTTCCTCCGGCCGCTGGCCGATGGGCTCGCCGCTGTCGTACTCCCGGCTGTAGGTGGCGATGGGCCAGCCGAAGTTGGCGCCCCGTTCCAGTTGGTTGATCTCGTCTCCCGCCTTTTCGCCATGCTCCGCCTGCCAGATGCGCGTGGTCGAGGGGTCCACGGCCATCGCCTGCACATTGCGGTGGCCGTAGGTGTAGATGGCATCCAGGGCGTCGTCGTCGCCCACAAAGGGGTTGTCCGAAGGGATGTCGCCGTTATCGGTGAAGCGGAGCGTCTTGCCGTGGTGGCTTTGCAGGTCCTGGGAGACGCCGCGCTGCTCGTGATCGCTCACCGTCAGGTAGAGGTGGTAATGCTGGTCGAATGCCAGCCGCCCGCCGAAGTGGCCGGTGCCGTCCTGGAATGGTGTGGCGACATGCAGAAGCTCGAAGCCTTCCAGCGCCACACGGTCAAGGTTCAGTTTGCCCCGTCCCAGGTGCACCGCGTAGGTGTCGGGTTCGCCCTCCGCGGTGTAGGCGAGATACACCCAGGGCTCGCTGGTGAAGTTCGGGTGCAGCACCACGTCGAGAAATCCGCCACGGCCGGAGGTCGACACCTCTGGCGTGCCCGTTACCTCGGTGATCGTGCCGTCCTCGAGATGAACCAGGCTGAGCCGCGACTTGCGCTCCGTGATCAGGGCGAGTTCCGGGTTGTCCGGCAGGAAGGCCAGGCTCCACGGCAGCGAGAGTTCGGGGATGACCACCTCCACCGCAAAGGGCACGGCCTCCGGCGGCGCCGTCTCAGGCGGTGGGCCGGTCTCTTCGGTGGTATCGCGTTCACTGCCAGTGTCGTCGTTGCTGTTCAGGCAGCCCGTCAACAGCAGCAAAGCGAAGATGATCGAGGCCGTGACACCGGTCCCGGTGACGAAGTGCTTGTGATCGAAGGTTGGATGAGGAGTGAGCCGACGGAACTTCGAGAGCAGAGCCATGACGTCCCCCTGGAGCCCAAGTTCATACCTTATAGTGCATGCGGAGCGCCCTCGCCGCTGTTGCTGAAATGTGACGGCTCCAAGAGGTGTGACGGCTCAAAATGGAGACATGAGGGGGTGGGACGTGACACCGCGGTCCCGGGCATGCGTTTCAGCTTGCTACTCGGCGCTGTCTTCCGCCGGAACCAATCGCACCAGCGGGGCAGTGGGGGCGTCCACCAGCACGTACACGTAGCTATCGTGCGGGCTGACGCGGACGTCCCGTATCCGCCAGCCCCTGTTCTCGAGCAACCGCTCCTCTTCACCCACGACATTGCCGTTCAGCGCAAAGCGGGCCAGGTATTCGCGGCCCAGGGCCCCGATGAACAGGCTCCCCTGCCAGTCCGGGAAGGCATCCCCGACATAGAACGCCATGCCCGAGGGAGGGAAAGCGTCATCTTCCCAGTAATGGATCGGGTCCGTTGTGTCGGGGTTGTCCGGTGGCAGATCGCCGATAGGCTCGCCCGAATTGTATTCGCGTCCGTAGGTGGCAATGGGCCAGCCGAAGTTGCCGCCTTCCTGCAGGATGTTGATCTCGTCGCCGGCCATCTGGCCGTGCTCGTGCTGCCATATCTCGGTGGTTGCGGGATTTACCGCCATGCCCTGGGCGTTCCGGTGGCCGTAGCTATAGATGGCATCCTCGGCATCAGGGTCATCCACGAACGGGTTGTCGTCCGGTATGCTGCCGTCCGCTTCCAGGCGGAGTGTCTTGCCGTGGTGGCTGGTCAGGTCCTGGGCGGAATCCCGCTGGCGTCGGTCGCCGACGGTGACATACAGCCGCCAGTCCGCGTCGAAGATCATCCGGGAGCCGAAGTGGCCGCTGTTGCTGGTAAACGGGGTGGCCACATGCAGTTCCTCGAAGCCCTGCAATCGCAGGGACTCCACATCCAGTTGCCCGCGGCCCACATGGGTGGCGTATCCACCTGGGCCTTCGGCGGAATACGTCAGGTAGACCCACGGGTGGTTGGGGTAGTCCGGGTGCAGGACAACATCCAGCAGGCCGCCCTGGCCCACCGCGGCAATGTCCGGAAGGCCGCTGATTTCATCCACGGTCCCGTTGTCCAGGTTCACCAGGCTCAGTCGGCCCGGGCGTTCCGTGACCAGCGCCAGTTCCGGGTTGTCAGGCAGGAACGCAAGTCCCCATGGGTGTTCCAGCCCGTCGACGACCTCCTCGATTGCAACGCCCACCGGTTCGCCAGGGTCGTCGACACTGTCCCCATCGCTGAAACAGCCGCCAAGTACCATGAGGCATCCGGCCACCATGAGAGCGCCGGGCGCTGGTCCAATCAGTCGCATCATCCCTGTCCTTGCTGCGGTCTGGAGTCCCCAACATAGACCAGAATTCCCGATCCGGCAGTGTCGGAGCGGCATCCCGGTCGCGCCGCAATGCGGTGGCGGTGTCGTCTACTCTTTCGCCGGCCAGAGCCCGGATCGCCCGTCGACCTCCAGGGCGGGCCGGTCGAGGAGCAGGCCGGTCTTCAGACCTGCAACGGTGCGGATTGCCTCGCGGCGGGTGAATGGAATGCGGTTCGTCAGCGGGAAGCTGCAGTCGCGCGTCCAGGCCGCCAGGCGGCTGTCGGACTGGAACAAGGGGGTGAGCCAGCGGCTTGCGAACTGGTAGAAGCGGAGGTGGCGCCGCCGCTGGTGTGAGTAAGCTGCGAAGGCCGCAGCCACATCCGAGTGTCTGGCAAGACAGTCGCCGAGGACCAGGGCGTCAACCAGCGCCAGGTTGGCGCCCTGGCCCAATTGTGGGCTCATGCCGTGGGCCGCATCGCCGATCACCACCGTATTTCCCTCATGCCAGTGCCGCATGCGAACGTCGGCATAGGTAGCCAGCAGCAGTTGCTCGGGATCGGCGATGGAGGACATCAGCGGTTCAATCTGGGGCCAGTGCGAGAGCACCTGTGTCTTCCAGCGATCGAACGATGTTTTCCGCCACACCGGGTACTCAGCCGTTTTCAGGCTCCAGAAGAAGCTCACGCAGGCTTGTCCCGATACCGGATCCCGGCCGGTGGGCATGACGCCGATCATCACCGTGGAGCCGTCGTAGCGCTGCTGCAGGGCCGGTGCCAGCGGCCCCTCGGGAGCCGGGCAGATGGTCCAGAGCGCACCCCAGGGGTAGGGTTTGTAGGTCTGCGGAATGCCGAGCTGGGTTCGCAGCCTCGATTGCGTGCCATTGGCGATCACAATCCCGTCGAAGTCGCCGGCCTTTTCTCCGCCAGCCAGGGTCAGCGAGCCGTGGCCCGCGGCCTGCTGTATGGAGTCCACTTCGGCCCCGCAGCGAAGCTCCACGCCGGCCCCGAATGCCGCGGAACTCAGTACCTGCAACAGGTTGGCGCGATGCACGCCCAGCGCGTAGGCGTCCGCGGCAAGGTGCCGGTAGTGCACGTCCATCACGCGCCGGCCATCGGCTATTCTGCCGTCCAGCGTGTCGACGCGTGCGGCCGTGGCCTCCAGGGCCTCCAGCAGGCCAAGCTCTCGTAGCACTGCCATGCCGGTCGGTTGAAGCAGGATGCCTGCGCCGACCGCGGACGGTTCGGAGAAGCGTTCGAAAACGGTGACCCGGTGCCCTTCCCGGGCAAGAAACAGCGCTGTCGCCAGCCCCCCTGTACCGCAACCCACAATGGCGAAATGTTTCGCCGCCATCCCTGTTCTCCTTGCGTTCTTGTTGTGTTCCTGGTGTCTGTGGTCAGGGGCGCGACAGCGCTGATGCTAACGGGTGGACAGCTCCGGCGTCAGGCTGTCCAGGATGCGGCAGCTGACGATGCTCCCGCCCCGGCACTGGTGCGCTGTGGCTTCCAGTTCGTCGGCCAGTGCCTGCAGCGCGCGGATGCGCGCGCGCAGTTCCGCTACATGCCGCGCCGCCATGGCGTCCACGGCGGCACAGCTTGCCTCCGGCTGGGCGGCGAGCTCGACCAGTTCCCGGATCGCCCCCAGGTCCAGCCCGAGGTCCCGGCATCGCCGGATGAAGCCCAGCCGCCGCACCGCCTCGCTGTCGTAGTAGCGGTATCCGTTCGAACCGCGCAGGGGTTTTGGCAATAGCCCCAGACGTTCGTAGTGACGAATCGTCTCCGGTGTGCACCCGGTCTGCCTGGCCACTTCGCCGATGAGGTAGTGCTGCATCAACACTTGACCCTGTAACGATTACAGGGTTTAGCGTAACTCCGAGGCTCGCGGAAATCCATTGTCCCAGCGGCACGGTTTCGAAGGCGGACGGCGATGCAGACAATCGGCGAAGTTCTATCCCTGGCCCTGGCGGCGGCACCCTGGCTCGTATTCGGCTTTCTCGGGGCGGGGCTGATCAAGGCTCTGGTGCCGCAGGAGCTGCTGTCCCGCTGGGTTGGTGGCAACGGGTTTGGCGCTATTTTCCGGGCCGCTCTCACCGGTGCTCCGTTGCCTCTGTGCTCCTGCGGCGCCATTCCCACCGCCTTGTCGTTGCGTCGCCAGGGTGCAGGGCGTGGACCCACCACCGCGTTCCTGGTGAGCACACCCGGCGTGGGTGTGGATTCGGTGGCAATCACCTATGCCGTGCTGGGGCCTTTCATGGTGCTGATGCGAGTCCTCGGCGCGCTTGTCACCGCCGTGACCACCGGCTTGCTGGTGGCGGCCACCGATCGCGATAGCCGGGCGGCTTCCGTCGTGGCGGGGACTGATTCCGGCGGTTGTGGTAACGCCTGCGGCGGTGGCCACGACCACGGCGCCGTGCATGTGGCCACCCCTGTCGGGGTCCGCTTGCGCCAAGGCATTCGATACGCTTTTACTGACCTGCTCGACGACATCAGCGCCTGGTTGCTGGCCGGCTTGCTTGTGGCCGGTCTGATCGCGACCTTCGCGCCGCCCCAGGCGCTTGCGGGGCTGGGCGGCGGCATCTGGGCGATGCTGCTGATGGCGGTGATCGGCATTCCCATGTACATCTGCGCCACCGCGGCCACACCCATCGCAGCCGCCATGCTGCTTGCCGGCGTTTCGCCCGGCACGGTGCTGGTCTTCCTGCTGGCGGGGCCGGTTACAAGTCTTGCCACCCTGGGCGCCTACCGTCGCGAGATGGGCAACCGGGCGCTGCTGACCTATCTGGTCGGCATCCTGGTGTCGGCCATCCTGGTGGGGCTTTCGGTGGATGCCCTGATCCGCGCAACCGGGGTTGACCCCGGCGGGCAGGCCGGCATGGTGCGGGAGCTTCTGCCGGCATGGCTGGAGTGGACGGCCATGGTGCTGTTGCTGGTGCTCGCGGTGCGTCCCCTGCGCCGTGCCCTCGGGCGGATCATGCATACTCTCGCGCCGGTCGCTTCTGCCTGAGAGCATTGACAGCTCCAGGGAGGAACATGATGCAGATCAATCTATCTATTAAGATGTATTTGAAATATATCTTAATAGCCCTACAATCCACTCCATCAACGGAGCGAATCCGCTTTCCAGGGAGACAGTCCATGTTGGCCATGGCCGGATGGCGCGCACTTGCATCACTTGCCCTGACGCTGGGAGCGGCAGGGGTGGTTGTTCCCGGTCTGCCGACCGTGCCCTTTCTGCTGGTCGCGGCCTGGGCCGGAGGCCGGGGTTGGCCGCAGTTGGAAGCCCGGCTGCTCGCCCACCCGGTCCACGGGCCCACCATCCGCAGTTGGCGTGAACGGCGCGCCGTTCCCCGGAAAGCCAAGTGGATGGCGTCGGCGCTGATTCTGAGCAGCATCGTCATGATCGCCATCGCGCCGGTCCCCATGTTGATGCGCTGGCTGCTGCCACCGTTGCTGCTCTGTGTTGCCCTCTGGCTATGGAGCCGTCCCGATGCCTGACACCACGTTTAACGACCGCGCCGCCGCCGGCCTCTGGCAGCTGTTCGCCTACCCATTCCGCGTCTTCTTCCTGTCACTGGCACTGCTATCGGTGCTGGTGGTGCCGTTGTGGCTGGCGGTGCTGATGGGTCTCTTGCAGTTGCCCCTGGCCCTGCCTGGATTCCATTGGCACCAGCATGAACTGGTCTTCGCATTCCTGCAGGCGGGCATTGCCGGATTCCTGCTCACCGCCGTCTGTGTCTGGACCGGGACCGAGCGCATGCACGGCGCGCGCCTGCTGGGCCTCTGGCTGGTATGGCTTGCCGGAAGGCTGCTGATGGCTGGGGGCGACGGCTTGCCGGACTGGCTGGTGTTCGGCGTCAACCTGGCCTTTCTGCCGCTGGTCATGGTGGACGCCGGCTGGCGCATCTGGCAGACCGGGCAGCGGCGCCAACTGGTCATCATGCTCGTGCTGGGCCTGCTGTGGCTGATGCAGCTCGGTTTCCTGCTACAGCCACACGGCCCGTATGCCAGCGGTGCGCTGATTGTGGCCATGGCATTGATGCTGGTCATCGGCGGCCGCATCACGCCCAATTTCTCGATGGCCTGGCTGCGCCAGCGCGGCCTGTCCACCGAAGGCATCCTCGTGGTGCCGTTGCTGGAGAAGATGATGCTCGCCGCCATGGCACTGACCTTCCTGGCGGTGATGAGCGAAGCCAGCCTGGCCGTTCTGGTGACCAGTGCCGCCGCGGGTGCGCTCACCCTGGTCCGGCTGGCCCTGTGGCGCGGCTGGCGCGTCCGGGGCGAGCCGCTGTTGTGGGTCCTGCACCTGTCGCTGCTGTGGATACCGGTCGGGCTCTGGCTGCTGGCCGGTAGTGCAGCGGGCTGGTGGGTCGGCACGGTCTGGATGCACGCCGTCGGCGTCGGTGCCATGGGTGGCCTGATGCTGGGCGTGATCAGCCGGGTCGCCCTCGGGCACACCGGGCGGCCGCTGGTGTTGCCCGCCGGCATGGTAACAGCCTTCGTCCTGATCCAGCTTGCCGCGCTTGCGCGGGTCGGCGCGGCGTTAGGATGGCTGCCCTGGCATGCCGGTATCGGTGCTGGCACCTTGCTGTGGACGGCAGCATATGCGCTGTTCCTGCTTCGCTACACCTTGATTCTCGCCGCCCCGCGCGTGGACGGACGGCCCGGCTAGGGAAGCGCTGATAACGATTTGTTGAGCATTACTTCATGGGTACAAAGATGTATAGAAAATACATTGTAAATGATGTCATTGGCTTCAATGCACGCGCCCGCCAGTGGCGACCGTGTCATCGGAATCACGCAATACGGGAGATCCAGTGATGGATTCAATCAAGAAGCTCTGGTGGTTCCTCGGAATCATGTTCGTCACGTCCTTCGGGGCGCTATTGCTTATCGGGGGGGAAATCTATCGACAGGCCCCGCCGATGCCGGACCAGGTGGTCAGCGAGGACGGGCAGGTGATGTTCACGCTGGACGACATCCAGCGCGGCCGGCAGGTGTGGCAGAGCATGGGCGGGCAGCAGCTCGGCTCCATCTGGGGGCATGGTGGCTACGTGGCGCCAGACTGGACAGCGGACTGGCTGCATCGAGAGATCACCACCCTGCTGCACGGTTGGGCGGAACACGACCACGGTCGCAGCTGGGACAGCCTGTCGGCGGAACAGCAGGCGGGCCTGAAGGCCAGACTCAAGTCCACCTTGCGCACCAATACCTGGGACGAGGAGACGCGCACCATCACCGTCTCCAATGACCGCGCCCGGGCGATCGAAGCGGTGTCGGCCCACTATGTCGACCTGTTCGGCAGCGAAGCCCGCTTGTCCGAATTGCGCGAGAAGTACGCCATACCGGAGGATCCGGTGCCGGATCTCGCGCGCCGTGAACTGGTGCCTGCGTTCTTCTTCTGGACCGCCTGGGCGGCAGCGGCGGAACGGCCCGGAAAGGCCATTACCTATACCAACAACTGGCCCCATGAGCCGCGTATAGACAACCGCCCCAGCACGGCCAACGCCATGTGGTCCATTGCCAGCGTTATTCTGCTGCTGGCGGCCATTGGCGCCATGGTCTGGTTCTACGCCGCATCCCGAAAGGAGGAGGCGCTTCCGACGCCGCCGGATGAAGATCCTCTGCGCACCATGAAGGTCACGCCTTCGATGCTGGCCACGCGCAAGTATTTCTACACTGTGCTTGCCCTGTTCATGGTGCAGATCGGGCTTGGGGTACTGACGGCTCATTACGCGGTGGAAGGCCAGGGGCTGTTCGGCTTTCCGCTGGCGGATTACCTGCCATACGCTGTGACGCGCACCTGGCACACGCAGATCGCCATCTTCTGGATCGCCACCGCTTGGTTGGCCACCGGTCTCTATATCGGGCCGGCATTGTCGGGCCATGAGCCGCGGTTCCAGAAATTGGGGGTGAATATTCTGTATGCGGCGCTGCTGCTGGTGGTGGTGGGCTCGCTGACCGGCGAATGGCTGGGCGTGCAGCAGAAGCTGGGGCTGGACGCCAATTTCTGGTTCGGTCATCAGGGTTGGGAATACGTGGACCTGGGCCGGTTCTGGCAGATCCTGCTGTTCATCGGGCTGGTGTTCTGGCTGGTGCTGGTGGGGCGTGCGCTCTGGCCGGCGCTGCGAGAACGCAGTCAGCGGCAACCGCTGCTGATCCTGCTGTTTCTCTCCACCGTCGCAATCGGGTTGTTGTACGGCGCGGCCTTCTTCTGGGGCAAGCACACGCACCTGACGCTGGTGACCTACTGGCGCTGGTGGATCGTGCACCTGTGGGTGGAGGGCTTCTTCGAGGTCTTCGCTACGGCGGTGATCGCCCTCATCTTCACGCGCCTGGGGTTGATACGGGCGAAGATGGCGGCCGCAGCCGTGCTGCTTGCCACCGTGATCTTCCTGTTCGGCGGCATACTCGGAACGCTGCATCATCTGTACTTCGCGGGCACGCCGACCAGTGTTCTTGCCATCGGTGCCATGTTCTCCGCCCTGGAGGTCGTGCCGCTGGTGCTGATCGGCTACGAAGCCTACGAGAACTATCATCTGAGCAAGCGCTCGGACTGGATGGAGCGTTACAAGTGGCCAGTGTACTGCTTCGTGGCTGTCGCGTTCTGGAACCTGGTCGGCGCCGGCCTGCTGGGCTTCCTGATCAATCCGCCTATCTCGCTCTACTTCCTGCAGGCACTGAACACCACGGCGGCCCATGCCCACGGCGCGCTGTTCGGAGTCTACGGAATGCTGGGTATCGGTCTGCTGCTGTTCTGCCTGCAGAGCGCTAACCGCAGGGTGCGCTGGGACGATCGACTGATGTCCCCGGCCTTCTGGATGCTGAACGTCGGGCTGGCGATGATGGTCTTCATGTCGTTGCTGCCGGCCGGCGTCTACCAGGCCTACCACAGCATTACCACGGGGTTCTGGTATGCCCGCTCCGAGGAGATCGTCCGCGGCCCCGTGATCGAAACCCTGGTGTGGCTGCGTGTACCGGGTGATGTCGTCTTCGCGGCCGGGGCTGTTGTGCTGGCGGTGGCGGTGTATCGCGCCTGGAAGGCCAGCCGGCATCCGCTTCCCACACGGGACGTTCCTGCAGCGGAGGAGGTGCTGGAACAACGGGGAACCGCGGGCTAGACGCGACTGCGCGGGCGTGCTGTGCGCACGCCCGCGCATATCCCTACCCGTTGGTATGGCCGATTTTAAATGTATTCAGCGGGCATCTTATAATGG
>JAFIFV010000043.1 GCA_020831845.1 Ectothiorhodospiraceae bacterium | reverse complement strand
TGGATTTTTCGCGATGCTAGGCGCGGTGCGCAGCGCCGTGGTCATTCCACGGTCAAGCGCCGCAACAACGCAGCGCGAAAAATCCAGCTGTAACCCCAAGGGGCTCGGCCGATTTTCGCCCGTGGCGGTGTCGCAAGCCACCACAGGTAGAACCACTACCTGCGGCGCCTTGCTCCTGGCCACGAACGAAAATCGGTCTCGAGCGCGAACGTGGGAATTAATCAGTGCTTCCCTTGCGTCGCCTCCCCGGCACAAGGCAAGTCCGCCTTGAGCCGGTAGTATGCCCGGATCAACGGAAGTTCAGGAACAATCCGATGCACATGCAGCCGTCCGCCACCCTCGTCGATCTGCTTCGCCACGGCCAGCCGGTAGGCGGCCAGATGTACCGGGGAAGACGTGACGACCCGCTGAGCCCGCTCGGCTGGGAGCAGATGCGCCGGGCAGTGGCCGACGGCACCCACTGGGATGCGGTGCTGAGCTCCAGCCTGGAACGCTGCCGCGCCTTTGCCGAGGAGGTGGGACACGGGCGCGGGATTCCGGTGTATGAGGAACCGGGCTTCGTGGAAATCAGCTTCGGTCACTGGGAGGGCATGAAAACCGAGGAGATTCTGGCCCGCTACGGCAAGGCGCTGGGCGCATTCTGGCTGGACGGCGACGCAAATCCGCCGCCGGGCGGCGAGACTGTGAGCGACTTTCATCAGCGGGTGGGGGCGGCCTGGGATCGCTGGTTGGAACGGCTCTGGGGCCAGCACGTGCTGCTGGTCTGTCATGGCGGTGTGATCCGGACGGTGCTGAGCCATGCCCTGGGACTGTCGCCAGCGCACATGCTGTCCCGGCTGGAGGTTCCCTATGCCTGCCGCAGCCGTGTCAGGGTTACTCGCCGTCCCGACGGCGAGCTGCTGTCCACGCTGGTCAGCCACGGCAGCCGGTGAGCTGTGCACCGGACCCGGCATCGCATGAAGGATCTGACCAACCCCACGCGCGAAGGTGGGAATTGATGAGCGCTTCCTTCAGTGTCCCCGGGGCTATAGCGCCCAGAGATCCATGAAGGCGTGTACCGGCATTTTCTCCAGCGTTTTCTGCTTGCCGCAGGCTGCCTGGATGGCGGCCACCCGACGCGGCGCCAGACGCGTGGCAACGGCCCGGTCGAACTTGCCCACCAGCATCGGAATGCCCTCCTTGCGACGGCGGCGATGACCGATGGGATAATCAACCTGAACGCGGTCGGTCTGGCTGCCGTCCTGGAAGAAGACCTGCACCGCGTTGCCGATGGAGCGCTTTTTCGGATCGAGATAGTCCTTGGAAAACGCCTTGTTTTCCCGAACCTCCATCTTCTTGCGCAGGGCATCGATACGCGGATCGGCGGCCACGTGGTCCTCGTAGTCGTCGGCGGTGAGGCGACCGAACACTAGTGGCACGGCCACCATGTACTGGATGCAGTGATCGCGATCAGCGGGATTGTCCAGCGGGCCGGTCTTGTCGATGATGCGCACTCCGGCCTCCTGGGTCTCGATGACCACGCGGTCGACCTGGTCCAGCCGCTCCCTCACCTGATCGTGCAGCGTCATGGCCGCCTCGGCGGCGGTCTGGGCATGGAACTCGGCCGGGAAGGCAATCTTGAACAGGATGTTCTCCATCACGTAGCTGCCGAAATCCTGTTTGAGCTTCAGCTTGTTTCCCTTGAACAGCACATCGCTGAAGCCCCAACCCCTGGCCGACAGCGCGGAGGGATAGCCCATCTCGCCGGTCATGGTGATCAGTGCCAGCCGCACGCCGCGGGCAGAGGCATCCCCCGCCGCCCAGCTCTTCCGCGAACCGGTGTTGGGGGCATGACGATAGGTACGCAGGCTGGAGCCGTCGATCCAGGCATGGGAAAGCGCATTGATCACGTCCTCCCGGCTGCCGCCCAGCATGTGCGTGACCACGGCGGCGGTGGCAATCCGGCACAGCATGACATGGTCCAGGCCGACGCGGTTGAAGCTGTTCTCCAGCGCGATCACGCCCTGGATCTCATGCGCCTTGATGGCGGCGGTGAGGACCTCGCGCATGGTCAGCGGCTCCTTGCCCTCGGCGATGTTCCGCCGGCTGAGGTAATCCGCCACTGCCAGGATGCCGCCCAGGTTGTCCGAGGGGTGCCCCCATTCCGCGGCCAGCCAGGTGTCGTTGAAGTCCAGCCAGCGGATCATGGCGCCGATGTTGAACGCCGCCTGCACCGGGTCGAGCCGGTAGGATGTGCCCGGCACCCTGACGCCGTTTGCCATCTCGGCGCCCGGCACTACCGGCCCCAGTAGCTTGGTGCAGGCCGGATACTGCAGAGCGAGCATGGCGCAGGCCAGGCTGTCCATCAGCATGTAGCGCGCGGTGTCGTACGCCTCGTCCGATTTGACGGTGTAGCCGGTGACGTAGTCGGCGATAGCCACCAGCTCCCTGTCCGGCTTCGGCCGCTTGCTGGATTTCGTGACCCCGTCAGCTGTGCTCATGGCCAGCTCCTCCCGGTTGCTCAACGACTTGTAACAAGCCTAGTCGTCAAGCGGGAGGAGCGCCGCCACCGGCTTAGTGAAACACTGAAGTATTTCTCTTAGAAAGCGTCACCGGGCACCCGGACCCAGCCTTCCATCAACACCCGGGCGCTGCGGCTCATCACGGCCTTGGTGGCGGTCCACTCCCCGTTGACCTGCCCGGCTTCGGCCCCCACCCTCAGCGTGCCGGAGGGGTGGCCGAAGTGCACCGAGTTTCGCTCGCCGCCGCCAGCCGCCAGGTTCACCAGGGTACCCGGCACCGCCGCGGCGGTGGCAATGGCGACCGCTGCAGTGCCCATCATGGCGTGGTGCAGCTTGCCCATGGACAATGCCCTCACCAGCAGATCGATATCGGCGGCCTTCACCGACTTGCCGCTTGAAGCGACGTAGTCCGCCGGTCGGGCAACGAACGCCACCTTCGGCGTGTGCTGCCGCTGGGCGGCCTCGTCCACATGGCCGATCAGGCCCATGCGGACGGCCCCGTGGGCGCGGATGGTTTCGAACATGGCCAGCGCCTTGACATCATTGTTGATGGCGTCCTGCAGTTCGGTACCGGTGTAGCCTATGTCCACCGCGTTGACAAAGACCGTGGGGATGCCGGCATTGATCATGGTGGCCTTCACCGTGCCCAGACCAGGCACGTCCAGTTCGTCCACCAGACTGCCTGTGGGGAACATGGCGCCATCACCGTCCGCCGGATCCATGAACTCCACCGGCACTTCCGCCGCCGGAAACGTGACCCCGTCCAGTTCGAAGTCGCCGGTTTCCTGAACGCGACCATCAACCATGGGCACCCGGCCTATGATGGTCTTGCCGATGTTGGCCTGCCAGATGCGGACTTCGGCCACGCCGTTTTCAGGAATCCGGGAGGGGTCCACCAGGCCGTTGCTGATCGCGAATGGCCCCACAGCCGCGGACAGATTGCCGCAATTGCCACTCCAGTCGATGAACGGCTTGTCGATGGACACCTGACCGAACAGGTAGTCCACATCGTGATCCGGGCTGTCGCTTCTCGACAGGATCACCGTCTTGCTGGTGCTGGAGGTTGCGCCACCCATGCCGTCGGTATGCTTGCCGTAGGGGTCAGGGCTTCCGATCATGCGAAGCAGCAGAGCGTCCCGGGCCGGACCGGGTACACGTGCCGCTTCCGGCAGGTCGTCCAGACGGAAGAACACGCCCTTGCTGGTGCCACCGCGCATGTAGGTGGCGGGAATGCGGATCTGGGGTGCGTGGGCCATGACAATCGCTTCCTGAATCTATGCTAACGAAGCGACCCGGCGCCAGACGCCGGGCCGACGGTTCACAGCGCGAGCGGCAGGCTCAGCCGGTGGCTTCGGTCCGGGACTCCGATTCCAGGAAATCCTGCGCGAAGCGCTGCAGCACACCACCGGCGGAGTAGACCGAGACTTCCTCGGCAGTATCCAGCCGGCAGATCACCGGCACCCGATCCACCTCGCCGTTGGAACGATGGATCACCAGCGTCAGCGTTGCACCGGGTGACGGCGTGCCTTCCACGTCGTAGGTTTCGGTCCCGTCCAGTGCCAGCGTCTGGCGCGTGGTGCCTTCCGGGAACTGCAGCGGCATCACTCCCATGCCGACCAGATTGGTGCGGTGGATGCGCTCGAAGCCTTCCGCCACGATGGCCTCCACGCCCGCCAGTGCCACACCCTTGGCCGCCCAGTCGCGGGACGAGCCCTGGCCATAGTCGGCCCCGGCGATGATGATCAGCGGCTGCTTGCGGTTCATGTAGGTCTCGATGGCCTCCCACATGCGCATGACCTTGCCGTCCGGCTCCACCCGCGCCAGGGAGCCCTGCTTCACCTCGCCGTGTTCGTCGCGCACCATCTCGTTGAACAGCTTCGGGTTGGCCAGCGTGGCGCGCTGCGCGGTGAGATGGTCGCCGCGGTGGGTCGCGTAGGAGTTGAAGTCCTCCTCCGGCAGGCCCATTTTCGCCAGGTACTCGCCGGCCGCGCTGTCCAGCAGGATGGCATTGGACGGCGACAGGTGGTCGGTGGTGATGTTGTCCGGCAGGATCGCCAGCGGTCGCATGCCCTTGAGCGCGCGCGCTCCGGCCATGGTCCCCTCCCAGTACGGCGGGCGGCGGATGTAGGTGCTCTGCGGCCGCCAGTCGTAGAGCGGGCTCTCGGCCTCCTTGACCGCACCCAGGTTGAACATCGGGATGTAGACCTTGTTGAACTGCTCCGGCTTCACGTATTGCGCGACGATGGCGTCGATTTCCTCGTCCGATGGCCAGATGTCCTTGAGGGTCACGGGCTCGCCGTCCGAATCCGTCCCCAGAACATCCTGCTCGATGTCGAAACGCACCGTGCCGGCGATGGCGTAGGCCACCACCAGCGGCGGCGAGGCCAGGAAGGCCTGCTTGGCGTAGGGGTGGATGCGGCCGTCGAAGTTGCGGTTGCCGGAAAGCACGGCCGTGGCGTAGAGGTCGCGGTCGATGATCTCCTGCTGGATCTTCGGATCCAGCGCGCCGGACATGCCGTTGCAGGTGGTGCAGGCGTAGGCCACGATGCCGAAACCCAGCTTCTCCAGCTCCGGCAGCAGACCGGCTTCCTCCAGATACAGACGCGCCACCTTGGAGCCCGGCGCGAAGGACGACTTCACCCAGGGCTTGCGGACGAGGCCCAGTTCGTTGGCCTTCTTCGCCAGCAGACCGGCCGCGACCACGTTGCGCGGGTTGGAGGTATTGGTGCAACTGGTGATGGCGGCAATGATCACCGCGCCGTCGGGCATCCTGCCTTGCTTTTCCTCGGCCATGGCCTTGTCCAGGTCCCCCGCGATGCCGCGCTCGTGCAGCGCCCGGGTGGGCAGGCGACGATGGGGATTGGAGGGGCCGGCCAGGTTGCGTTCCACGGTGGACAGATCGAACGTGAGCACGCGCTCGTAGTCCGCTTTCTTCAGGCTGTCGGCCCACAGCCCGGTGGTCCGGGCAAAATTCTCCACCAGTTCCACCTGCTCGGGCTCGCGGCCGGTAAGCTTCAGGTACTCGATGGTCTGTTCGTCGATGTAGAACATCGCCGCGGTGGCACCGTACTCCGGGGTCATGTTGGAGATGGTGGCGCGGTCGCCAATGGTCAGGCTGGAGGCCCCCTCGCCGAAGAACTCCAGATAGGCGCCCACCACGCGCTCCTTGCGCAGGAACTCGGTGATCGCCAGCACGATGTCGGTGGCGGTAATGCCGGGCTGGGGCTTACCGGTTAGCTCGACACCGACGATGTCTGGCAGGCGCATCATGGACGGCCGGCCGAGCATCACGGTTTCCGCCTCCAGCCCGCCCACCCCGATAGCGATGACACCCAGGCAATCGATGTGCGGGGTGTGGCTGTCAGTGCCCACGCAGGTGTCCGGGAAGGCCACGCCGTCGCGGGCCTGGATCACCGGCGACATCTTCTCCAGGTTGATCTGGTGCATGATGCCGTTGCCTGCGGGGATCACGTCCACGTTCTTGAACGCGGTCTTGGTCCACTCGATGAAGTGGAAGCGGTCCTCGTTGCGACGATCCTCGATGGCGCGGTTCTTCTCGAAGGCGTCCGGCTCGAAGCCGGCGTGCTCCACGGCCAGGGAGTGATCGACGATGAGCTGGGTCTGCACCACGGGGTTGACCTTGGACGGGTCGCCGCCCTGCTCGGCAATGGCATCCCGCAGGCCGGCCAGGTCCACCAGGGCGGTCTGCCCGAGGATGTCGTGACAGACCACGCGCGCCGGGTACCAGGGGAAGTCCAGATCGCGCCGGCGCTCGATCAGCTGTTTAAGCGCATCGGTCAGCAGCGACGGCTCGCAGCGGCGCACCAGTTGCTCCGCCAGCACGCGCGAGGTGTACGGCAGTGTGTCATAGGAGCCCGGTTGGATAGCCTCTACCGCGGCGCGGGCGTCGAAGTAGTCCAGCCTGGTGCCGGGCAGCGGCTTGCGGTATTCAGTGTTCATGGCGTCAGACTTCCGTCGAGTGGGGCTTTAACAGACGGGGCGGGCGTGACAGTCCGCCCCTGAGGCATCGCACGGCAGCCCCGACCAGGGACTGGATCAGCCGCGCTCGGCGATCGGCACCACCTTGCGCAACTCCGGTCCGGTGTAATCGGCGCTGGGGCGGATGATGCGGTTGTTGGCACGCTGTTCCATCACATGGGCCGCCCAGCCGGTCAGCCGCGACATCACGAAGATGGGAGTGAACAGCTTGGTCGGAATGCCCATGAAGTGGTACGCCGACGCGTGGTAGAAATCAGCGTTCGGGAACAATTTCTTCTCCCGCCACATCACCTGGTCCACCCGCTCCGACACCGGGAACAGGGTCTTGTCGCCCACTTCCTGCGCCAGCTTCCGCGCCCACTCCTTGATCACCGCGTTGCGCGGGTCAGACTCGCGGTAGATGGCGTGACCGAAGCCCATTACCTTGTCCTTGCGCTCCAGCATCGCCAGCAGCTCGCGCTCGGCCTGGTCCGGATCGGACCACTGCTCGATCATCTCCATCGCCGCCTCGTTGGCGCCGCCGTGCAGTGGACCGCGCAGCGAACCGATGGCGCCGGTGATGCAGGAATGCATGTCCGACAGCGTGGAGGCGCAGACCCGGGCGGTGAAGGTGGAGGCGTTGAACTCGTGCTCGGCATACAGGATCAGCGACACGTTCATCACGTCGGCGTGCAACTGGCTGGCCGGCTTGCCGTGCAGCAGATGCAGGAAGTGCCCGCCGATGGTGTCATCGTCGGTCACCGGATTGATCCGCACGCCGTCGTGGGAGTAGCGGTACCAGTAGGTGATGATGGACGGGAACACCGCCAGCATGCGGTCCACCAGCTCCTTTTGCTGTGAGAAATCCGTCTCCGTTTCCAGGTTCCCCAGCATGGAGCAGCCGGTACGCATCACATCCATCGGGTGTGCACTGGCGGGAATGCGTTCCAGCACTTCCTTCAGCGGCTGCGGCAGGTCGCGCAGCCCCTGCAGGCGCTTGCGGTAGGCATCCAGCTGGGACTGCGTGGGCAGGTCGCCGTACAGAAGGAGGTACGCGACCTCCTCGAAGGTGACGTTATCCGCGAGATCCCGAACGTCGTATCCCCGGTACGTCAGGCCCGTACCTTCCTTGCCCACCGTGCAAAGGGCCGTCTCGCCGGCAGAGGTTCCGCGCAACCCGGCGCCGCCCAGCTTCTTCTCGGTCATAAGATCCTCACTCGTAAACGTTTGAACGTTCAGGATTGCTTGAACAGCTGATCCAGCTTTTCTTCGTAGGAATGGTAGTCCAGGACCTCGTAGAGCTCGGCCCTGGTCTGCATGCTGTCCACCACGTCCCGCTGCGTTCCCTGCTGCCGGATGGCACCGTAGACCTGCTCCGCGGCACGGCTCATTGCACGGAACGCGGACAAGGGATAGAGCACCATGCCGGCACCTGCCTCTCGCAGCTCATCCACAGTGAACAGCGGCGTCTGGCCGAACTCGGTGATATTGGCCAGCACCGGAACGGGGACCGCCGCCGTGAAGGCACGGAACTCCTCCAGCGTGTGCAGGGCCTCGGCGAAGATGGCATCGGCCCCGGCCTCGACGTAGGCATTGGCGCGCTCCACCGCCGCCTGCATACCCTCGGAGGCATGGGCATCAGTGCGCGCCATGAACACGAAATCGTCATCCTGACGGGCATCCACCGCCGCCTTGACGCGGTCCACCATTTCTTCCTTGCTCACCAGCGCCTTGTTCGGTCGGTGGCCGCAGCGCTTGGCCTGCACCTGGTCTTCCAGGTGTATGGCCGCCACGCCGGCCCGCTCCATCTCGCGCACCGTGCGGGCAATGCTGAAGGCGCTGCCCCAGCCGGTGTCCACGTCCACCAGCAGGGGCACATCGGTGGCGGAGGTGATGCGCTGGGCATCCTCGACCACGTCCGCCAACTGCGTGATACCCAGATCCGGCAGCCCGAACGACGCGTTTGCCACGCCGGCGCCGGACAGGTAGATAGCGCGGAAGCCGGCCCGTTCGGCCAGCAACGCGGAATAGGCATTCGCGGCCCCGGCAATCTGCAGCGGCTGCTCGGTCGCCAGGGCATCCCGGAAACGGCGGCCTGCGGATGGGGTTACGGACATGGTTCTTTCCTCCAGTAATCTCAGGACCGGGCCATCAGCCCAGCTTCACCAGCGTGCGACCCCGCTGTCGTCGTTCCATCATGGTTCCCGCGGCGGCCACCACGCCGTCCAACCCCACCTCCTGGCTGACCACGGCATCGATGTCCTCCGGCCGCAACAGGCCTGCCAGCCGCTTCCAGGTCGCCAGGCGGATGTCCCGGGGACAGAGCGGGGAGTCAATGCCAATCAGGCTGACGCCGCGAATGATGAATGGCATCACCGTGGTGTTGAGCTCAATCCCCTGAGCCAGGCCAACCGCGGCGATATAGCCCCAGGGCTTGGTGGTCCGGGTCAGCCAGGCCAGCGCTTCACCGCCAAGGCTGTCCACCGAACCGGCCCAGAGACCTTTTTCCAGCGGGCGGTTGCCGGGATCCAGCTCACCCGCGTCCATAATGTCCGTAGCGCCCAGGGATTTCAGGTAGTCCGCCGCATCCGTTTTGCCGGTGAGCGCCGTCACGCTGTAGCCGGCCCGGCTGAACAGCCGGATCGCGAAGCTGCCGACGCCACCGGTGGCACCGTTGACGAGGATGGGGCCCTGATCCGGCGCCAGGCCGCTTTGTTCCATGCGCACCAACGAGAGCGCGGCGGTGAAGCCAGCCGTACCGACGGCCATGGCTTGACGCAGGTCCAGTGGATCCTGCAGCGGAACCACCCAGTCACCGGGCACCCGCACGAATTCGGAGAACCCGCCATCGTGGATCTCGCCCAGGCCCCACCCGGTGACCAACACTTCGTCCCCGGGCAGGAAACGCGGGTCCTCGGACGTCTCCACCGTTCCGGAGACGTCGATACCAGCATTCAGCGGCGGTTTGCGAATGATCTTGCCCTTGCCGGTAACGGCCAGCGCGTCCTTGTAATTGATACCCGACCAGGCGCTGCGGATAACCACCTGGCCTTCGGACAACTGATCCAGGGTCAGGGAATCCAGGCGGGCCTCGACCCCTTTGCCTGCGTCATGCACTCGTAAAGCCTTAAAGGAACTCATGATAACCCCTTTGCAGCATGGTGGGCGGAAGCTAGTCTAGCTCAAGCGGAATGCTGTTCCCAAATGTTTTTAAAAACAGAAACTTGAAAAGGGAAAAAGCGAGGAAGAAGGGTTGATAAAAGCAATCTTTATTATTTTTATTAATTGAGATTTTCAATAATGGCGGCGTGTTCGGAACGCCTGCCAAATGAAAGAGACCCCGGACCGAGGGTATCGGACCGGGGCCGGATACGATCAGTTGGCCTTGTGAATGGCCCGCTTCGACACTGACAGGGCAGCCTCATGCATGGCCTCCGACAGGGTCGGGTGCGCATGGATGATGCGGCCGAGATCCTCGCTGCTGGCGTGGAACTCCATGGCCACCACCGCTTCGGCGATCAGTTCCGACGCCTGCGGCCCCACCATATGCACGCCCAGAATCCGGTCGGTTTCGGCATGGGCAATGATCTTCACCATGCCGGCCTTCTCTTCCATGGCCCGGGCCCGCCCGGTTGCCGCGAAATTGAATGTGCCGCTGGTGAAGGGCACACCGGCGGATTTCAACTGCGCCTCGGTACGCCCCACCCAGGCGATCTCCGGGTGCGTGTAGATCACCCAGGGCACGGTATCGTAGTTCATGTGGCCGGGCTTGCCGGCAATCAGCTCGGCGACCATGATGCCCTCCTCAGAGCCCTTGTGGGCCAGCATCGGCCCCCGCACAACGTCGCCGATGGCGAAGACGCCGGGCAGGTTGGTACGACAGTGCTCGTCAACGTTCACCAGCCCGCGCTCGTCCAGCAGCAGATTGCTGTCCTCGGAGAACAGGTTGCTGGTGTTGGGGCGGCGGCCGACGCAGACGATCAACTTGTCCACCTGCATGCTCTGCTTGCCGTCCTTGTCCTCGTAATGGACAGTGACATTCTTGGCGGCCTTGGCATTGGTGACCCGGGCACCGAAGCGGATGTCCAGGCCCTGGCGCTCGAATTCCTTCTGGGCGGTCTTCGCCACGCGTGGATCCACCGGGGGCAGAAAGGTGTCCTGTGCCTCCAGCAAGGTGACCTTGGAACCGAGCCGGCTCCAGACGCTGCCCATCTCCAGGCCGATCACGCCCGCGCCGATGATGCCCAGCCGCTTCGGCACTTCGGTGAACTCCAGCGCCCCGTCGGAATTGACGATCTTGTCCCCGTCCAGGGGCGCAGCGTCGATATCAATCGGCTTGGAACCGGTGGCGATGATCACATACTCGGCCTGGTAGACCTGGGCCTTGCCCTTGCCGCTGGTGGGACTGACCTCCACCTGCTTGCCTTCCAGCAGCCGGCCGTGTCCCTTCAGCCACTCCACCTTGTTCGCCTTGAACAGTTGCGCAATACCGCCGGTGAGATCCTTCACCACCCGATCCTTGCGGGCGATCATGGCCTTAACGTCCAGCTCCACCTCCTTGGCCTTGATGCCGTGGGCCTCCAGCTGGTGGCTCACCTTGTGGTACTGCTCGGAGGAATCCAGCAGCGCCTTGGAGGGGATGCAACCCACGTTCAGACAGGTGCCTCCCAGCGAAGGCTCCCCATCCTTGTACACGAACTCGTCGACCACCGCGGTGTTCATGCCCAGTTGGGCACAACGGATTGCGGCGACATAGCCGGCGGGGCCGCCGCCAATCACGATGACATCAAATGCTTTAGCCATGCTTGCTCCCGTAGGGGGTTTGTCCGGAATAACGCGCCGCCGGTGCTTGCGGTGACCGGCGACGGTCGGTGGATCAGACTTCCAGCAACAGGCGGGCCGGATCCTCGATCATCTCCTTGATCGCCACCAGGAAGCTGACTGCCTCGCGACCATCAATGATGCGATGGTCGTAGGAGACTGCCAGATACATCATCGGCCGGATCACGACTTCCCCGTTTTCCACCATCGGCCGCTCCTGGATCTTGTGCATGCCCAGGATGGCACTCTGCGGCGGATTGAGGATGGGCGTGGACATCAGCGAGCCAAACACGCCACCGTTGGTGATGGAGAAGGTACCGCCGGTCAGTTCGTCCATGGACAACTTGCCGGCCTGAGCACGCTTGCCGAAGTCCACCACCGCCTTCTCGATGTCGGCGAACCCCTTGTGCTCGGCGTCCCGCAGTACCGGCACCACCAGCCCGCGCTCGGTGCTGACCGCGATGCCGATGTCCTGGTAGCCGTGATAGATGATGTCGGTGCCGTCAATCGAAGCATTGACAGCGGGGAACCGCTTCAGCGCCTCCACCGACGCTTTCACGAAAAAGCTCATGAAGCCGAGACGCGCGCCGTGCGCTTTCTCGAATTGCTCCTTGTAGCGCTTGCGCAGTTCCATGACCGGCTGCATGTTCACCTCGTTGAAGGTGGTCAACATGGCGGCGGTTTGCTGGGCTTCGACCAACCGTTCGGCAATACGCTGCCTCAGGCGCGTCATCGGCACACGACGCTCCGGGCGATCACCCAGGTCGGCGGCTTGCGGGGCGGAGGCGGTGGACGGAGCAGCGGGTTTGCTCTCCTGCTTCGGTTCCGGCGCCTCGTCCTTGTTGTCGCCGTCCATGTACTTGATGACGTCTTCCTTGGTGATGCGGCCAGCCGGCCCGGTACCCTCGATCCTGGCGGGGTCCAGCCCGTGTTCCGCCACCAGGCGACGCACCGCCGGAGTCAGGTTCTGCTCCTCGGAGGAACCGGCAGCCGCCGGCTTCTTGCCGCTGCCCTTGTCGCCGCCGTCCTTGCCCTTGGACTTGGCGCCACCGGTGGCCTTGTCGTCCATGGAGCCGATGACCTGATCAGCGGTCACCGTATCGCCCTCGTTGGCCTTGATCTCACCGAGCACACCATCCGCCGGCGCCGGAACCTCCAGCACGACCTTGTCGGTTTCGATGTCCACCAGGTTCTCGTCCCGCGTCACCGCGTCACCCGGCTGCTTATGCCAGGTCACCACAGTGGCCTCGGAAACGGACTCCGGTAACGGCGGAACCTTGATTTCGATGCTCATCCAATCCTCACTCTTCAGCTGTCTGGGCCAGAACCCTTGTTCAGATTAGTCCGCCGCCGGCCCGATGGCCCGAAGCGGCGCATGGTTTGCGCATCAGGCCTTGCCCAATGCCTCCTCGACCAGTTGCCGCTGCTGCTCGTGGTGAATTTTCGGATACCCCACCGCCGGCGACGCGGAGGCCTCGCGGCCAGCGTAGCTAAGCTCCTGACCATCTTTCATGCAGTTGCGGAAGTGGTGCTGGCTGGAATACCAGGCGCCCTGGTTCTTGGGCTCTTCCTGGCACCACACCACCGCCGTAGCCTTGTTGTAGCGCCGCCGCAGCAGGGCGGTCAGCTCTTCCTCCGGGAACGGGTAGAGCTGCTCGATGCGCACGATGGCCACGTTGCTCTGCTCGCGATTGCGGCGCTCGGCCAGCAGGTCGTAATAGACCTTGCCGCTACACATCACCACTCGCTGCACATCCTTGGCCTTGATGTCGTCCACCTCGTCGATCACATTCTGCCAGCGACCCTCGGTGAGATCGTCCAGCGAGGAGGTGGACAACTTGTGGCGCAGCAAGCTCTTCGGCGTCATCACCACCAGCGGCTTGCGGTAGTTGCGCACCATCTGCCGGCGGATCATGTGGAAGAACTGAGCCGGCGTGCTGGGGATGCAGACCTGGATATTGTGATCCGCGCAGAGCTGCAGGAAGCGCTCAAGCCGGGCCGACGAATGCTCCGGACCCTGGCCTTCGTACCCGTGTGGCAGATACATGGTCAGGCCAGCCAACCGACCCCACTTCGTCTCACCCGAGGTTATGAATTGGTCGATCACCACCTGGGCGCCGTTGGCGAAGTCGCCGAACTGCGCCTCCCAGATCACCATGGTCTCGGGATCGTTGGTGGCGTAGCCGTATTCGAAGCCCAGCACCGCCTCTTCCGACAGCAACGAGTCGATAACGACGAAATCCTCGGGCTCGGTCGTGACATTCTTCAGCGGAACGTACGTGCTGCCGTCCTGCGCATTGTGCAGCACCGCGTGACGATGGGAGAACGTGCCGCGCCCACTGTCCTGCCCGGTCAGCCTGACCTTGTGACCTTCCCGCAGTAGCGCGGCGTAGGCCATGATCTCGGCAAAGCCCCAATCGATGGCGAGGGCGCCGGCGCCCATTTTGCGACGGCTTTCCATGATCGCCGCCACACGCGGATTCAGCTCGAAGCGGTCCGGCAGCTGCTGCAGGTTCTCCGCGAGCTCCTTCAACATGCTCATCGGAATGGCGGTCTGGACCTCGTCGTCCCACTTGCCCTCGAAGTAACGCCGCCAGTCCACCGCGTAGTCGTTGCGCACGCCAGTGAGAATATGCGGCGCCACCACCTGGTGATCGTCCAGCGCATCGCGGTAGGCGGTCACGATGACCTGGGCATCGTCGCTGCCGAGCACACCGTCCTCTTCCAGCCGCTGGGCGTATAGCTGCCGGGTGGTGGGATGCTGCTTGATCTTGGAATACATCATCGGCTGCGTGGCAGCCGGTTCGTCGGCCTCATTGTGGCCATGGCGGCGGTAGCAGATCAGGTCGATAACCACGTCCTTCTTGAACCGCTGGCGGAAGTCCAGCGCCAGTTGCGCCACAAACAGCACAGCCTCGGGGTCGTCACCGTTCACATGGAAGATGGGCGCCTGCACCATCTTCGCCACTTCCGTGCAGTACAGGGTGGAACGGGAATCCATCGGATTCGAGGTGGTGAAGCCAATCTGGTTGTTGACGATCACGTGCAAGGAGCCGCCGGTATAAAAGCCGCGGGCCTGGGATAGCTGGAAGGTCTCCATGACCACGCCCTGGCCGGCGAAGGCAGCGTCGCCATGGATCAGAATAGGCAGCACCTGCTCGCCCATCCGGTCGTGGCGGCGCTGCATGCGTGCCCGGACGGAACCTACGACCACGGGGTCGACGATTTCAAGATGCGAGGGGTTGAACGCCAGCGCCAGATGCAGCGCCCCGGTTTCGGTCTGGATGTCCGAGGAATAGCCCAGATGGTACTTCACGTCCCCGGAGCCGGCGTTCTCGACGTTGAAGTTGCCCTCGAACTCCTGGAACAGGTCCCCGGGCGACTTGCCCATAAGGTTGATCAGCACGTTCAGGCGGCCGCGGTGCGCCATGCCCATGACCACTTCCTTCACGCCCTGGGCACCGCCACGCTGCAGCAGTTCGTCCAGCAGCGGGATCAGCGATTCCCCACCCTCCAACGAGAACCGTTTCTGGCCCACGTACTTGGAATGCAGGTATTTCTCGATGCCCTCTGCGGCCGTTACCCGCTCCAGCAGCCGGCGCTTGGCCTCCACCGCAAGGGCCGGGCGCGCCTGGGGGCGCTCCAGCCGCTCCTGGATCCAGCGCTTCTCAACGGTGTCGGTGATATGCATGTACTCCGATCCGATGGTGCCGCCATAGGTGGTCTCCAGGAACTCGATCAGATCGCGAAGCTTCATCTGGTCGGCGGTGAACAGCGAGCCCGTGTTGAACTCGCGGTCCATGTCGGCTTCGGTGAGGTTGTGGAACGCGGGATCCAGGTCCGGCACCTCCGGGGCGTCACGCAGATCCAGCGGGTCCAGCTTCGCCGCCTGGTGGCCGCGCACGCGCCAGGCATTGATCAGTCGCAGCACGGCTGCCTGCTTCTCGGCGTCCTGCGGAGACAGGCCGCCGGCCGCCGCTACCTCCTGTGCGCTGGCGGGGCGCCCGTTACGCCGTGCCAGCCGCGCGAATTCCTCCCGCACCTGGCTATGCGGTATCTCCCGGACCTGCCTGGGATCGCCATGCTCCAGGCCCTGGAAGTACGCCCGCCACTCCTGCGGCACCTGGCTGGGATCACGCAGGTACGCCTCGTACAACTCTTCGATGAATGTCGCGTTGATACCGCTCAGATAGGAACTGCGCTGGAGTTCTTCGAACGAACCTTTCATGGTTGCATCACCTTGGAGATAGCAGACGCCGGGCAAGAGACACGACCGGCGAGCCGCGGCTGACCGGATCGGTCGGCATTGCGCGGCAGGGAATAAATCAAGACAGGGAGGCGGTGTCGGAAACCGGCCTGGACATCAACTCGTGTTCCGGCAGGGGCGGCATCAGGCAGGCTCATGCGCGCGGCTCCCGCCACATCGGCACCATCCTGCCCGAACGACCCGCTGGGTCGCCGGTGGTTGGTGACAAGGCCCTCCCGCGGCGAGACAGGCCTCTGTGGGAAGCATCAGGCATTGAAAATCTAAGCGCCCCCGACCGCTTACGCGATGCGTTGCATTGATGCAAAAACACGGTATGGTTCTGGACGGTACCGGTTCTACCGTGATGAACGCCAGTATACCGAGTGGTTTCTGGAAGCTCACTCGGCGGGCATCCGGTGACTGTCTGTCGATGGCTGCTTAAAATAACGCGTGGCATGGCATCCGCGCAAGCTGAACCGGCGCTGGCATCGCGTCCTGGCGCGAAATTGCCACCATATTGCCCAGCGGTTCGCCGTTGACGACCTATGTTAACGTTGCAGTCACGCCGACATTGATCACGTGGCCTCCGGCGTGCGTATACGCCAGGCGGCTCGGTGCGGGAACAGACTTGCCTCCAGATTAACGGATTCGGATGACCATCACGCTCACTCAGCTGCGCAGCCCCGGGGAAACCCGGGAGAATGCACTGTTTACTCAGGCAGGCGTGCCCCAGGTGGGCGCGTGGCTGGACGAGCTTCCCAGGGGCAATCCTGAGAGCTGCGGTCGCCGGCTGCTGGACATGCTGCAGCAGAGCAACCGCGCACCCTTGCATCGCATGCAGCGATTCGCGCTGGCCGAGCAGGTGCGGCCCAGTGTCTACGACATCTGTGACGCCCTTGTGCGCCGTTTCCGCGGCAAGGCGCTGCCGCTCCCACCCGGCGAGGAAGCGCTGGCCCGGCTGGTCCACGAACTCTACGAAGAACTGGCCAACGCCTTCAAACTGGCGCTGAACAAACTGCTGGTAAAATCGAAACTCACCGGTGAAGACCGCAACGACCTGCTGCTGGCCACACAGCGCACGCTGCTTGCCCATGGCCGCGGCCTGCTGGAGGCGTACCGCATCTACGCGCCCGAGCCAACCCTGATCTGGACGGAGATGCATACGCTGTACAGCAATGCGGAGTTGCTGCGCCTGCAGGCCCTTCCCATCGAGGCCAGCCGGGATGCGGAGGAAACCGCACTTTCCATCAAACAGGCCTATCTGCGCTCGCTGGTCCTCGCGCTGTCCAACCCCTACCATCTGATGCAGGGCGAAGCGGAAGAACTCTACAAACGCATCGGCCGCTGGGTGCATTTCGCGCAGCTGCAGTTACCGCGCGCCGGCGAACCGCTGCAGGGTCGGTTCATTGTCGACCTCTCCTCCGATCTGCCGCCGCGTTTCCTGACCCGACAGCAGCCCGGCCCGGCACCGAAGACTCCGCGCCTGCTGGAGCTGGATGCACTGGTCCGCACACTGGGTGAGCAGGTCGACAATCTGAACAGCACACTGCAGACGCGACGCTCTGGCACCATGCTTTCCGAACGCATGCAGCGCGATATGTACAGCCGCTTCCGCAATGCTCTGGGCGGCCGCCAGGAGCGCAGCGCCCAGCGCCGACCCACGGTGGCGAAACTGCGCATGGCGGACGGCCTCAGCGCCAGCCATCACTTCCTGGCCGACGGCGCCCCCTTCAATCCCGAGGAAGCCGAACGCAAATGGCGCGAAAAGCTCTCCGGCAACGAGCAGCAGCACAAGCCACGAACGCCGGGCCTGGCACTAGCCGACGAGGGCAGCTACCTGAACACACCGCTGGCGGGCGAATCGCGCACCTCCCGCTTCCGCGCCTTTGACAGCGAGGTCGACGACGTCTGGAAAAAGGCACACACCGTCGAGCTCAAGGACCAGAAAAATGAGACACGCGGCCTGTTCCGCGCCGAGGTCTGGAGCCGCAAGAACGTCAGCCAGGGAGGCATGGCGCTGTTCTGCCCAGAGAAAAGCCGCATGCAAACCCGCGTGGGCGAGCTGGTGTGCTGGACCGACAGCCCGCTACCCAGGCCGCCCGGGGAGCTCTGGCAGGTGGGTGTGATTCGCTGGCTGCGGACCCGCACCGGAGGAGGTATCGAACTGGGCGTCCAGCAGTTGGCGCAGACGGCACTGGCTGTAGGCTGCTACGCCGTAAGGGGGCCGGGATCAGGGGCCGAGTACCTGCGCGGTATGATACTGCCGAGGGTGAACCCGATGAAGGAAGAGGCCACGCTCATCACCCCCGCTGCCGTGTTCGATGTGGGTACGGTGATGGCAGTTAACATGCAGCAACTGGTGATCTACGTGGAATTGACGGAAATAATCGAAACCACGCGGCTATTCGCGCATTTTCGTTTCAAGCCAACTCAACCGCCGGCGGGCTGACCCTACAGCCGTCTCAGGGTTCGGGCTCCTCGGACCGCTGCTCACCGCTCAACGGCTTGCCATACCACTTGGAAAGGAAAAGCCCCAGCTCGAATAGCAACCACACCGGTATGGCCAGGAACACCTGGGACACCATATCCGGCGGCGTCAGCAGCATGCCCACGCCAAACGCGCCGACGATGATATAGGGCCGCTTCGCGGCCAGCGACTCGCGCGTGGTCGCCCCTGAGCGCACCATCAGCAATGTGGCAATGGGCACTTCGAAGGCAATGCCGAACACCACCAGCATCTTCAGCACGAAGTTCAGGTATTCCCCGATATCGGGCTGGTAGACCACCCCCAGCGGCGTGACCCCGGCAAAGAACGCGTAGACCAGCGGCAACACCAGGAAATACGCGAAGGCGGCCCCCAGGTAGAACAGCAACGTGCTGGAAATCATCAGAGGCCAGACCAGCTGCCGCTCGTGCCTGTAGAGGCCGGGCGCGACGAAGGACCACATCTGGTAGAGCAGGTAAGGCACCGCGATGAACACCGCCGCCACGAGCGTCAGCTTCATCGGGATCAGGAATGGTCCGGCCACCTGAATCGCCTGCAACTCACCCTCTGGCAACACCGCACGAAGCGGCTCCGCAAACAGCGAGAACAGATGATTGTAGAAAGGGAATATGCAAAGGAAAACAACCAGCAGCACACCCACGGACCACATCAGCCGGCTGCGAAGCTCCAGCAGATGGCTGAGGAAGGGCTTGTCCTGATCCAGGTCAGGCCTTCCGCTCATGATCTTCCTCCGACTTTCCATCGCTGCCCTCATCGCCCGACCCGACCGAATCTGCTTCAGCCGTCGCCGACTCCGAGGACATCGCTGCCGGATATTTGCGCTGGCTGGTGCTGGACGCCTGGCTGCCGGAACCCGGTGACTTGTCCGGCTTGTCGGTCTCATCGACCGGGGCCGTCAAATCACGCTCGATGTCCTTGCGGAACGCCAGATCCTTTTCCAGCTCCTTCTCCGCCTTGCGCAGTTCGTCAAGCTGGATTTCCCGCTCGACCTCATTGCGCATGGTGTTGAACATGGCCCGCGCCCGCCCGATCCACAGACCGGCGGTGCGCGCCACTTTCGGCAGACGCTCCGGCCCGATGACCAGTAGCGCCACCAGGAGGATCAGGAATACTTCCTGGAAGCTGACGTCAAACATGACGCACCGTCAGTCGCAAATCAGGAGGAAGAGCGGTCGCGGGACTGCTCCTGGCTTTCGGCCTTTTCGGACTGAACGGTCGTGTCCTCTGACAGGCGCGCCGGATCCTTCTCCTCTTCCTCGTCCTTGCCACTTTCGCCGTCCTTCATGGCGCTGCGAAAGCCCTTGATGGCGCCGCCCAGGTCTCCGCCGATGTTGCGCAGTTTCTTGGTGCCGAACAACAGCAACACAATCAGCAGAATAAGAAGCAAAGAACCAACACTGATACCACCGATACCCATTTTCCATCTCCCGCGGCGTATGCCGCGTCAACTCAGCGAGTGCGGGCCGCCTTTTCGTCCAGACCGGACAGGCCGAAGCGGCGTGCCAGCTCATTCAGCACATCCTCAGGCCCCAGATCACAGGCGGCCAGCATGACGAGTGTATGGAACCACAGATCGGCAGTTTCATAAACGATCTGATCGCGGTCCCCACCCTTGGCGGCGATGACGGTCTCCGTCGCTTCCTCGCCTACCTTCTTCAGAATGGCGTCCATGCCCTTTCCGTAAAGCCCGGCCACGTAGGAACTGCCGGGGTCCGCGCCCTTGCGCTCCTCAAGCACCAGTGCCAATTGCCGCAGAACCGCAAGACCGTCAGCGGACGTGGGCTCAGCCATAGATGTCTCCCGGATCCTTCAGCACCGGAGCGACGGTCTCCCAACGGCCATTCTCCAGGCGCTGGAAAAAACAGCTCCGCCTACCTGTATGACACGCAATCCCGCCTTTCTGCTCAACCAGCAACAGAATGACATCCTGATCACAGTCCACCCGAATTTCCCGCACGGTCTGGGTATGGCCGGACGACTCACCCTTGTGCCAAAGCCGGCCGCGGGATCGGGACCAGTAAACCGCTTCACCGCGCTCGGCCGTCGCCGCCAGCGCCTCGCGGTTCATCCACGCCACCATCAGCACTTCACCGTCGTCGGCATCCTGGGCGATTGCGGGCAAAAGCCCCTCATCGTTCCAGGTCAGCGCGTCCAGCCATTCCGAGTTCATGTGTCCTCCCACAGCCTGCGGACGGTGACACCCCGGGCGGCCATGTAATCCTTCGCCTCGCTCACAGTGTACTCGCCGAAGTGGAAGATGCTGGCGGCCAGCACCGCGTCGGCCTTGCCTTCCACCACGCCGTCCACCAGGTGCTGCAGATTGCCAACACCGCCGGACGCGATCACCGGCACCGGCACCGCCTCGCTTACCGCACGTGTGAGGGCCAGATCGAAGCCTTCCCTCGTGCCGTCGCGATCCATGCTGGTAAGCAGGATTTCGCCCGCACCGTACTCCGCCATTCGTGCAGCCCATTCCACGGCGTCGATCCCCGTGGGCTTGCGGCCACCGTGGGTGAACACCTCCCAACGGCCGGAGCCGTCGCCGTCACCCACCCGCTTGGCATCGATGGCCACCACGATGCACTGCGAACCGAAACGGTCAGCCGCCTGTCGCACCAGCTCCGGCTCGT
This sequence comes from Ectothiorhodospiraceae bacterium, assembly GCA_020831845.1. Lineage (GTDB taxonomy): Bacteria > Pseudomonadota > Gammaproteobacteria > Nitrococcales > Aquisalimonadaceae > LSCE01. The sequence continues at coordinate 74,990 of JAFIFV010000043.1, read as the reverse complement.
GAATCGCCGCGGTATTGATGCCCACCTTGTCGGCGCCGGCATTGAGCATGCGCCGGATGTCGGAGGTGGAGCGAATGCCACCGCCCACTGTCAGCGGCATGAACACCTCGCTGGCGACCGCCTCCACCACATGGACCATGGTTTCCCGCTGGTCGGAGCTGGCGGTGATGTCGAGGAAGGTAATCTCGTCCGCTCCGGCCGCATCGTAACGGCGGGCCACTTCCACGGGATCACCCGCATCGCGGATATCCACAAACTTCACGCCCTTGACCACGCGTCCCCGGTCCACGTCGAGGCAGGGGATAATGCGTTTGGCCAGGCCGGTCGGTTCAGTTGTACTCATGGTGTTCGGAACTCTGGCCCCGGCCGCGGACCCTCGGGCAAGCGCACAGACTAGGGCGGTGATATGAAAATGTGATGTCAGCCGTGCGAAGAGCCTGAGGCTTCGCGGCGGCAATGACACATCAGCTCTTTCCCAGACCGTTTGCGAGCTTCTGTGCCTCCGCGAGGTCCAGCTTGCCCTCATACAGGGCGCGCCCGACAATGGCACCCGAAACGCCATCGTTGGCGGCATCGCACAAATCACGCACGTCATCCATGCTGGTCACGCCGCCGGAGGCGATGACCGGAATAGTCACCTGTCGCGCCAAATCGCGGGTAGCGCCGGTATTGACACCGCGCATCATGCCGTCACGGCCGATATCAGTGAATACCAGGGCCTCCACGCCCGCTTCCTCGAAGCGCCGGGCCATGTCCACGGCGTCATGCCGCGACAGCTTGGACCAGCCTTCCACGGCCACCTTGCCGTCGCGGGCATCAAGGCCAACGATGATATGGCCTGGGAACTCCAGGCAGGCATCATCCACGAAATGCGGTGCACGTACCGCCTGGGTGCCGATGATGACGAAATCCACACCAACATCCAGGTAGGTCTGGATGGTTTCGAATTCGCGAATGCCACCCCCCACCTGGATCTCCACGCCCGGAAAGGTTTCGGCGATACGGCCGATGATGTCCGCGTTGACCGGGAACCCCTGAACCGCGCCATCGAGGTCAACGATGTGTATGCGCCGGCTGCCGGCATCCACCCACCGCTGGGCGATGGCGAGCGGATCGTCGGAGAACACCGTTTCGTCATCCATGTTGCCCTGGCGCAACCGAACGCATTTACCGTCTTTCAGGTCGATGGCGGGAATAAGCAGCATAAGTTTCTCGTCAGTTGAAAACGGTGTTCCGGAACAGCACTACCGGGTGCCATCCCAGCGCGTGAAATTCGACAGCAGTTCCAGCCCGGCGCGCTGGCTTTTCTCCGGATGGAACTGCGTCGCGAATATATTCTCGCGAGCGACGGTGGCCGTAAAGTCCAGACCGTAATGGCTGACCCCACTGGTCACGCCGGGCAGCAACTCGACGAAATAGCTGTGCACGAAATAGAACCAGCTGTTATCGGGGATGCCTGCCCACAACGGGTGCTCCATGGTCTGGCGTACCGGCACCCATCCCATCAGCGGCACCTTCCCCGGCGCCTCGATGCCCGCCTCCCGGAACCCATCGCGGAAATGCCGCACACGTCCGGGGAACACACCCAGCCCTTCGACGCCGCCATTCTCGTCGCTGGTTTCCAGCAGGGCCTGCATGCCCAGGCAGATGCCCAGAAACGGCTTGGTGCGCGCGACCTCCTGCACCACCTCAAGCAATTCCAGCCGCTGCAGCTCGCTCATGCTGTCCCGGATCGCGCCCTGGCCAGGGAACACGACGCGGTCCGCCCGCAGAATACGGTCGGGCTCGTGGGCAATCTCCACTCGGGATCGGTCGTCCACATGCTCCAGAGCCTTGGAGACCGAGCGCAGATTCCCCATACCGTAGTCAATGACTGCAATCATACCCATGCCAGCTATCCGGACAGTCGTGCGGTGGTCAGAGAGCGCCCTTCGTCGAAGGCATGATGTCGGCCATCCGTGGGTCCCATTCCGCCGCCATGCGCAGCGCCCGCCCAGTGGCCTTGAACACGGTTTCGATGATGTGGTGCGTGTTGACCCCGCGAATATTGTCCACGTGCACGGTCATGAAGGCGTGGTTGACCATGCCCTGGAAGAACTCACGGAACAGGTCCACGTCGAAACCGCCCACCTGTGCACGGGGATAATCGACATGGAACTCGAGCCCGGGACGGCCGGAGAAATCCACCACAACCCGGGACAGGGCCTCGTCCAGCGGACAATAGGCATGCCCAAAACGGCGGATGCCCTTCTTGTCCCCCAACGCCTGACGCAACGCCTGACCCAGTGTAATCCCCACGTCCTCGACTGTGTGGTGATCATCGATGTGGAGATCGCCGGTGGATTGGATGCTCAGGTCAATCAGCCCATGACGGGCGATCTGGTCCAGCATGTGCTCGAGGAACGGCACGCCGATGGTGATATCGGATTTGCCGGTTCCATCCAGGTTGATCTCGACCCGAACCTGGGTTTCGAGCGTGTTGCGTTCCACTATTGCCGTACGTTCGGCCATCGTCGCTGAGCCCTTGGCAGCCACACGAAAACAGGGCTGGCATCATAGCACAAGCAGGCGCCGGGGCGACGCCCGCCCACCACTGGCAACCGGCGGCTTCAGCCCCGTCGCGGCGGCACCTCGAGCCAGAAGGTCACCGGGCCGTCATTGAGCAGTTCCACCTGCATATCGGCACCGAACCGGCCGGCCTCTACGGTAGGGTGCATCGCTCGGGCCAGTTCCAGCACGTGCCTGAAACAGGCCTCGCCCACGGCGGGGGCCGCAGCCGGCGTGAAACTGGGCCGGGTTCCCTTGCGCGTATCGGCGGCCAGCGTGAACTGGGGCACCAGCAACAGGCCGCCGCCGGTGTCCGTCAGCGAGAGGTTCATCCTGCCGTGGGTATCGGGAAACACCCGGTAGCCCAACAGGCGCTCCAGCAAGCGCCGGCCGGTGGTCTCATCGTCTCCCCGCTGCACCCCCAGCAACACCAGCAGCCCCTGATCAATGGCACCGGCGAGCTCGCCGTCTATGCTTACGCTGGCATGACGCACGCGCTGCAGCAGACCGATCATGAGGTCGTCACCGAAACGGGAAAAAGATCACCCGGAAGGGATGCTGTCAGACAATTACACATGGTTTGTCAGAAAATTCTTACAAGCTCTGTCGCGTTTTACCGACTTCCTTTCCTCCGCCACCGTGGCAGAATTTCCCTCGTGGACGGATTGCAGGAAGCTCTTCCGCCATGGATGGCGACGTCGGAAGTAATAACAATAACAGGGATGAGCGCAGTACCGGCCAGGGACGACTCAAAGGGATAGAGCCAGGATGGCACTTGTTGAGTCAGGGAGGTCAAACGGACAGGTTCGGAACAGCCAACGCGCAGATCACCTTCAGCTAAGTGATATCTACTGCCGGCACATCGGATGTGCCGGCTTTCTTTTGCCCACGATTCATGCCGCCGATAGGGCCCGTCCTCGGTAGAGCCCTTCGCAATGTCCCCGACAAGCTGCATCCGGTGCGCAGCCGCTCGCGCCAGGCTATCGTGCCCGCTCCCCGTCGCACCACAGCCACGACACCCGGCGCCGGCGGGCGGGAAACCTCAGTTCCCCTTGTCGCCGCCGGAGGCACCGCCACCTGTACCGGGCGCCTGTCCCGATGTCGGCTTGGCGGCGGGCGTTGAAGCGGTCCCTTCATCCGCCTTGCCGGAGGGACTGGTAGCCTGCTTGCCGGACGCGGCCTTGGGAGCCGCCGGCTTGCGCGGCTTGGGTGCCGCCTTGGCGGCGGATGCCTTCCTTCCCGAAGGCGCTGCCTTCGGCGCCGAGCCCTTGGCCTTGGCCGCCTTGCCGGCCGCAGGTTTGCCGCTCGTGCTCTTGCTGCTCGCGGCAGACTTGGCACGGGTGCTGGACTTGGGCTTTGCCTTCGGCGCGGGTTTGGCCTTTGCGGCGGGCGCAGGGCGAGGGGTGGTTTTCGCCGTGGACCCGGCAGCGGCACTTGCCTCGGCCATGGCCGCCGCCATCGGGTTTGATTGCGCCCAATCGGCCAACGTCTCACGCGCACGCTCGGCGGCCTGCTGCCAGGCTTCCATCACCTGTTTGCTCTCCGCTTCCCAGGCGCCTGACAAAGTTCCCGGCTCCAACTCCCGCACGGTTTCGAACCAGGCCGTCCAGAGCTGGCGCTGGGAGTCCGTCCAGCCATGCATCATGGCCTGTACCTGCTCGCTATAGAGCCTGGCCGCCTCGGGCGCATCCGAAGGCGCCCCCATGCTTTCCGACCATTTCCGCGCCCAGCTCTTCTGGGCTTCAAGCGCTTCCTGGACTGATTTCTCCCACTCCTCCAGACGCTTGGCGTATGCCTGCTGCCAGTCCTCCGCCCCGCTTCCGGCCTGTCCGAACTGCCTGACGCTGTCCACCCAACTGTCCCACATCTGTCGCTGCATATCCGTCCAGCCCGCGACCATGGATTCCATCTGCTGCTGCCAGTTCATGCTTGTTGCCCCCTGTGGAAGAACGGAGTCGTCGCTTGGCGATCCTACCAAGTCTAGTGCCCATCCCCACTAGTTCGCCACCTTTCACCGTTTGGTGTCAGCGTGCACCGGCATCGCTTCCTGCGGTAGCATCTGCTCCTCTCCCCATGACAGAGGCCGATTCTTGTCACGCATCGCCGTTCTGAAATTCCTGCTGCGCGCGAGCAGCCTGCTACCCCTACCGCTGGCCCATGGCCTGGGCGCCGTGGTGGGCAGCCTGCTCTCACAACTACCCGGCCAGACCAGAACCACGGTGCGGACCAATCTGCGCGTGTGTTTTCCCGACATGCCCGAACGCGACCGGCGCCGACTGGAACGGCGCAGCTACCGGGAACTGGGCAAGCAGATGCTGGAAATGGGCATCATCTGGCACGCGGACGACCGCCGGTTACAGCGCCTGGTCAGCAACCCGGACGCCATGGACGCGCTGGATGCGCTGTGGGATCCGCAGCAAGGACTGCTGCTGGCCGCACCGCACCTGGGGAACTGGGAACTCTGCAGTCTGTATCTCAACCGCCGCTTCCCAATCAACAACCTGTACCGCCCCCCGCGCGAAAAAGGCCTGGAGCCACTGCTGGTCGAGTATCGCCAGCACAACGGCGCGAAATCCTATCCGGCGACACCCAGCGGTATCCGCAGCCTGTACAAGGCACTGAAGGCAGGCGAGATGGTCGGCATCCTGCCGGACCAGACCCCTGAACAGAGCGGCGTCTTCGCACCGTTTTTCGGCCAGCCGGCCCTGACCATGACGCTGCTATGCCAGATGGCTCGCAAATCCGGCCGGCCGGTCGCCTTCGTGTTCTCCGAGCGGTTGCCCTGGGGACGCGGTTTCCGGCTGCACGTGCGCAGGGGCAACGACGACGTCGCCAGCGACGACACCGAGGCGGCGGCCGCGGCCATGAATCGCGACATAGAAGCCTGTGTCCGGCAAGCGCCTGCGCAGTACCAATGGACCTACCGGCGATTCAGGAAAACCCCGAAGGGGGTCCGCAAACCCTACAAGAACAAAGGCAAGAACAAGCCCATACCCAAATGAACCCGGCGAACGCGGGAATTGGACAACGCTCCTAGCCCTGCTTCTGAAGCCGGCGCCGAAACACTTCCATTTCCTTCGCGGCCTGCAGGTCCCCTTTGTCACGGGCGATTGCTATGCCCTGCTCGTAGGCATCCAGCGCCTGCTCGCGTTCCCCGGCTTCCGCCAGTGCCTTGCCCAGCAGCTTCCATGCCGCCGAATAGTCCGGCTGCTGGTGAACCGCCTCACGCAAATGTCCCGCTGCTTCGCCGGCGCGGCCCTCCTTCAGATAGGCCCCGCCCAGCGTGAATCGCAGCATGGCGGAGTCCTGCCCCGAAGCCAGCATTTTCTCCAGTCTGTCGATCATCCCGGCCTCCCGGAAAACGAAACCGCCAGCAGCCTGCAAGGGCGCGGGACGCCTATCGGCGCCAGAACGCCGGTGTAAACAGCACCAGCAGGGTGAAGACTTCCAGTCGCCCCAGCAGCATGGCCAGCATCAGCGTCCATTTGGCCACCGGCCCGATATCACCGTAATGCTCAGCGACGGCCCCCAGACCCGGGCCGAGGTTGGTAATGGTGGCGCCCACCGCGGAAAACGCCGTTACCTGGTCCAGCCCGGTGGCCATCAACACCATCATCATCAGGCCGAACAGGGCGATGAAGGTGGCAAAAAAGCCCCATACGGCGTCGATCACACGCTCGTCCACCGCGCGGTTACCGATCTTCACCAGCACCTGCGCCTGAGGATGAATCAGCCGGATCACTTCGCGATAGCCCTGCTTGAGCAGGAGCAGGAACCGCACCACCTTGATCCCGCCAGCCGTGGAAGCGGCGCACCCTCCGACAAACGCGGACAGGATCAGCAACACCGGCAGGAACAGCGGCCAGTCGGCAAAATTGGTGGTGGTGAAGCCGGCGGTGGTGGCGATGGACACAGACTGGAATATAGCATGGTGCAGAGTGCCCCCAATCCCGTCGTAGGGACCATACAGCCACAGCGTGACGCTGACCACCATCCCCACGGTCACCAGAATTGCGATGAACGTCCGCACCTCGGGATCCAGCAGGTAGTTGCGCAGCGTGCGCTGCCGCCACGCCACGAAATGCATGGCGAAGTTGATCCCGGCGAAGAACAGGAAGACCACGCAGATCATCTCGATCAACGGGCTGTTGAAATGACCCATGCTGGCGTCGTAGGTGGAGTAACCGCCGATGGCGACAGTGGAGAAACTATGGGCGATGGCGTCGAACAGGCTCATCCCTGCCAGCCAGTAGGCGGTGGCGCAGGCAATGGTCAATGTCAGATAGATGTACCACAGTGCCTTGGCGGTCTCCGCGATACGCGGCGTCAGCTTGCTGTCCTTGACCGGCCCTGGCATCTCGGCCCGGTACAACTGCATGCCGCCGACACCCAGCATGGGCAGAATGGCCACCGCGAGCACGATGATACCCATGCCCCCGAGCCACTGCAGTTGCTGCCGGTAGAACCGGATGGAGTGCGGTAGATCATCAATACCGGTCAACACAGTGGCACCGGTGGTGGTGAGCCCCGACATGCTCTCGAACATCGCGTCGGTGATGCCAACAGAGGGCGACGGCGAAAGCACCAGCGGCACCGCACCCGCCAGGCCCAGAACTACCCAGAACAGCACTACGATCAGGAAGCCGTCCCGCGTCCTGAGCTCGCGCCGGGTATTGCGGACCGGAACCCAGAGCACCGCACCCGCAATGATGATCACGGCCATTGCCGCGAGGAACGGGTACACATCATTGCCGTAGATCACCGCAACCAGCACCGGCGGCAGCATGGTGATGCTGAACAGCACCAGAAGCAGCCCCAGAATCCGCAGTACCGCGTCAATATGCATCGGTGCCCGACCCCATCAGAGGAATGTCACCCCCACCTGGAACAGTCGCTCGACCTCGCGAATCCGGCGCTTGTCCACCAGGAACAGGATGACGTGGTCCTCGGGCTCGATGACCAGATCATGATGCCCCATCAGCACCTGGTCGCCCCGCACCACGCAACCGATGGTGGCCCCCTTGGGCAGTTTGATGTCCTCGATCGGGCGCCCCACCACCTTGGAAGTACTCGGGCTACCATGGGCGACCGCCTCGATGGCTTCGGCCGCACCACGCCGCAACGAGTGCACCATGACCACGTCCCCCCGGCGGACATGCGCCAGCAGCGTGCCGATGGTCGCCTGCTGCGGGGAGATGGCGATGTCGATATCCTCGCTGCCCTGGATCAGCTCAACGTAGGCGGGTCGGTTGATCAGCGACATCACCATGCGCGCCCCCAGCCGCTTGGCCAGCATACCCGAGAGAATGTTGGCTTCGTCGTCGTTGGTGAGCGCGCAGAACACATCCGTGTTCTCGATGTTTTCCTCCAGCAGCAGCTCCTCGTCGGCGGCGTCTCCCAGCAGGACAATGGTTCTGCGCAGATCCTCGGAAATGGCGCGGGCGCGGCTGCGCGAGCGCTCCACGATCTTTACCTGGTAGCGGGTTTCCAGCGCCTGCGCCAGCCGCTTGCCGATATTGCCACCGCCCGCCAGGATGATGCGCTTCACCGGCTTGTCCAGCTTGCGCAGCTCCCCCATGACGGCGCGGATGTTCTTGCGCGCGGCAACGAAGAACACCTCGTCGGCGGCCTCGATCACCGTGTTGCCCTCGGGGATCATCGGCTTGCCCCTGCGGAAGATGGCCGCCACCCGCGCGTGGTCCCCGGCAATGTGCTCGCGCAAGGTACGCAACTCCTTGCCGACCAGCGGGCCGCCGTAATAGGCACGCACGGCAACCATGCGCACCTTGCCGCCGGCGAAATCCAGCACCTGCAGGGCGCCGGGATGCTCGATCAGCCGTTTCACGTACTGGGTGACCAGTTGCTCGGGACTGATCAGCACGTCCACCGGCATGGCATCCGGCGAAAACAGCTGCGGATGACTGAGATATTCCACCGCCCGGACGCGGGCAATCTTGGTCGGCGTGTGGAACAGCGTATAGGCCACCTGGCAGGCGACCATGTTTGCCTCGTCACTGTTGGTGACCGCAATCAGCATGTCGGCATCGTCGGCACCGGCACGGATCAGCACCGGGGGGTGCGTCGCGTTTCCCTGCACGGTGCGCAGGTCCAGCCGGTCCTGCAGATCCTGCAGCAGGCGGGCATCCGTATCCACCAGGGTGACGTCATTGGCCTCGCTGGCCAGGTTGTGCGCCAGCGAGCTGCCCACCTGGCCAGCGCCCAGAATGATGATTTTCATGCGCTACGCCTTTGCCGTGGCAGGCGGTGGTCGCGTGTATCAGTAATCGTTGGGATCAATTCCCAGCGCCTTCAGCTTGCGATAGAGATGAGTACGCTCCATGCCGGCCAGCTTCGCCAGCTCACCCACGCTGCCGCTGGCTTCCCTCAACTGGCGCTGCAGATAGGTGCGTTCGAAGGCCTCCCGCGCCTCGCGCAAAGGCCGATCGAACGGCAGTTCGGTCGATTCCGCCTGGGAGGCCATCTGCTGCAGCCTGGCGGATGCACCACCCAGGGCTGCCCGGACCTCGTCCAGGCTGATCTCCGGACCGTCCCCGAGTATCAGCAACCGCTGCACCAGGTTCTTGAGCTCCCGGATGTTGCCGGGCCATTCGTACTGGCGCAAGTAGCGTTCGGCGTCGGCGGAGAAGCTGCGCTGCGGCAGGGCTTCCCGGCGCAGGAAACGGTCCAGGTAGAAGCTGAGCAGCTCGCTGACGTCCTGCGCGTGCTCGCGCAGCGGCGGGATCGCGAGCGGTACGACGTTGAGGTGGTAGTACAGATCCTCACGGAAACGCCCTTCGCGGACCTGTTCCTCCAGGTCCACGCGGGTGGCGGCCAGCACGCGCACGTCGGATTCCACCGGCTCGACGCCGGCAACACGGTGGAAACGGCGGCTGGTCAGGGCACTCAGCAGTCGTACCTGAGCCTGCATGTCCAGGTCCGCAACTTCGTCGATGAACAGCGTGCCGTTGTTGGCTTGCTCCAGGCGCCCGTAGACCACCCTGCCACCTTCCTCGGAGCCGAACAGTTCGGGCGCGGCGCCGGAGCCGGCGATGGAGCCGGCCGCCACCTCCACGAAAGGCCCGGTGCGCCTGGGGCTATGGCGGTGCATGTAATGCGCGAAGGTGCGCTTGCCGCTGCCGGATTCGCCGGTGATCAGCACCCAGGTATCATGTCCGGCGACACGCCGCGCCTGCTCCAGCAGGGCCTCGAACACCACGCTGCTGCCCACGGGCTCCACCACGCTGTCCACACGCTCGCGCAGCCCGCGGTTCTCCCGTGCAAGCCGCTCCGCCTCCAGCGCGCGCTCCACCACCAGCAGCAACTTGGCCAGCGACAGCGGCTTCTCGATGAAATCGTAGGCGCCCAGGCGAGTGGCCTCCACCGCGGTTTCCACATTGCCATGCCCGGACATCATCACCACCGGACAAGGCAGCCCGGCGCCCTGGGACCACTCCTTAAGCAGGCTTATGCCGTCGGTATCCGGCATCCAGATATCGAGCAGGATCAGATCCGGACGGCGCTGACGAAGCGCGTTGCGGGCGGCAGCGGCGTCCTCGGCCACCTGTACGTGGTAGTCCTCATCCTCGAGGATATCCTGAACCAGGGTACGGATATCCGGTTCGTCATCCACGACTAGAATGCTGGCGGTCATCAGGAACGACTCCCTGCGGCTGCAGCGCCCGCGGCTGGGGTTACGGCACGCGGCCCGGGGCAGGGCATGCGAACGGTCACCTGCGCACCGGTGTCCAGGTTCTCTGCAGTGATCTGGCCGTTATGTTCTTCGACAATCTTCTTCACGATCGGCATGCCCAACCCGGTGCCCCGGGCCTTGGTGGTGACATACGGCTCGAACAGGTTGCCGAGCAACTCGGGCGGAAAGCCGGGTCCGTGGTCGCGAACCGACAGCTCGACGCCATAAAAGCGCTCATCATCAACGCTACGGGTCCTGAGCTCAAGCTGGCAACGTTCATCGGGCGGCGTGGACTCCAGCGCATTCTTGACCAGATTGTGCAGCAGCTGGCGGATACGACCCGGATCCGCGGACAGCTCCGGCAACTCCGGCGACAGCTCCAGCGTGAGATCCGGACCGCCGCTGGCACTGCGATACAGCTCCATGACTTCCCGGATCAGGCCGTTGAGATCCAGCGGCACCATCTGCAGTTGCGGCGGATGAGCGTACTCGCCGAAGGCGTTCACCATGGTCTTCATGGCATCCACCTGCTGGATGATAGTGTGGGTGGCCTTGTCCAGCACGTCCGCCTCGCGCCCCTCCAGCACCGGCAGGCACTTGCGGCGCATGCGTTCGGCGGCAAGCTGGATCGGTGTCAACGGGTTCTTGATTTCGTGGGCCAGACGACGGGCAACCTCGGCCCACGCCGCATCACGCTGGGCCTGGATCAGCGCAGTCACGTCATCGAACACGATCACGTAGCCACCCACGCCGGCCCCCGGCAGACTTGCACCGTTGCACATCAGCACCTGCCGGCCGGACGACCGCTGCAACACCACTTCCTCGCGCCACTCCGAGGCATCACCGGTCAGCCGTCGCGCAACCACGCCCGGCAGCGGCTCCAGCTCCGGGTAACCGGCGGTCAGGTTGGCCAGCGAGCGGCCGCTGGCACTGCGCAGGGGCAGCCCCAGGATCTGCTCGGCGGCTGCATTGTAGGTGCGCAGCGTCCCGTCCCGCTCGAGCACCAGCACGCCGGAGGACAACCGCCCCAGCACCGTTTCCAGATAGGTACGCTGCGCCTCCACCTGCGCCTGGCTGGTCTTCGCCTGGTCGCGGGCATGGGCCACGCGGCGGCTCATGTCGTTGAAGGAGCGCACCAGGAAGCCAAGGTCATCGCGCCCGGCCGGTGGCAACTGCTTGCCGTACTCGCCGGCCGCCACCGCCTCTGTGCCCTCTGCCAGGTAGCGGATCGGCGCCACCAGTCGCCGCGCCGCGTAGAATGCGGACCACACCGCGAACAGCAGGCTGATCAGCAGCACCAGCGACAGCGTGAGTATGAAACTGTCCTGCAGGGGACGGCGCAGATAGCCCTGCTCCTGGTAACGGGAATAGGCAAGCTGGACGCTTTCCGCCAGGGTGTCCATGCGCGGAGAGACCAGGAACAGCGCCTGCAGGATACGCTGGTTGGGCACCCCCTCGTCGGAGGGCGTCGGCACCAGCACGCGGATATGCAGACCTCCCTCGCCGATCGGATCCAGCCCCACGTAACTCCGGCCCTGGCGCAACTGCACCAGGATATCCTGCTCCGGCCGGTGCGGCAGTATCGCCGAGGGCTCCCGGGCGCTGGTGGCGATGATCCGGCCGGTATTGCTCATCAGCGTCAGCTCCGCCGCGCCCAGGTACTCCCGCTGCCGTCCCAGCTCAAGGGAAGCGCCGGCTTCGGTCACCCCGGAGAATTCGGGCGCCGCGCGCTCGGTGCGCTGCAGCAGCTCGCGCATGCGGGTGTCGAAAGACGCCTGGGAGAGGTTCAACGCATCCTCCATGGCCTGGTGTTCCAGGCGCGCATCGAACCAGCTCTCGATACCCCTCCCCAGGAACTGCACGGAGAAGATGTACACCACGCTGACCGGGACCACCGCCAGCACCACGAACATGGACACCAGCCTCACCGTGAGTCGGCTGCCCGCCTGGCGCTGACGGTACTGAATGATGAGCCGGGCAAGATTCCAGATGATGAGGCCGAGCAGCCCCACCAGGCAGATGCTGTTGATGATCAGCAGCCACGGGTGCAGCTCACCGAAAATCTCGGAGTTCTGCGTGGCCACGCTCAGCAGGTAGAGCGAGCCCAGCAGCAGCAGACAGAGAACGACACGCAGTATCGTTTCCCGAGGAAAGCGTTTCAGCGACCCACCGGCCATGTGTACCACTCACTCACCAGACGCCAGTCCGGATTCACGTACGCCACGGTCCGCAAGGGATGGGGAAGGGCATCCAGATCCAGCCGTGCCCTGGCCTCCACCTGATAGCGGTCGACACCGTCCAGGCGACGCAACGGCATCAGGTTCAGACTGTCCACTGTCCCCCAGGCGTCCATGGCCACATCCTGGCGGAAGAACGTGCGGCGATCCCCCGTCTCCCGGTGCAGGATCACGTAGCGGCGGCTGAGGGCGTGATAACGCAACTCGTAGTGCACCGTCACGTCCGCCAGCTCCGCATCCCACAGCCACCACCAGCGCGGGCGCGTCACCCGCGCCTGCACTTCCAGCGTCAGCGGCACGCCGCTGGCCAGCGCTTCCGCCGCCTCGTCCGTGAGAGTGACACGAAAACGGGCGCCTAGCGTCAGTTGACGCCCCGCTTCCCGCACATCGCCGGTAATCAGCCTTATGCCCGGCTCATCGGCGCTTAGCGGCATCGGCATGACGACCAGCAGGCACGCCAGCAGCAGGCAGCGTAGCCGGAGACCGTATACCGAGTATCGACAGCTCATAGTGGTCACTGTTTGCGCAGAACCGCGTAGTAAAAACCGTCCATGTCTGCCGTTCCGGTGATTATCTGGCGCCCCACCGGCCGCGGCATGCCCCAGTCGACAGCAAGGGGCTCTTCACGCGCATCTGGTCTCCGGCTCAGGAATTCGCGAACAACCTCCTGATTTTCCCCAGGTAACACGGAACACGTGGCATACACCAGCATACCCCCCGTGTCGAGCAGGGGCCAGACGGCCTGGAGCAGCTTACTCTGCGTATCGGTCAGCGCTGCAATGTCCGCTGCGCGGCGCAGCAGCTTGATGTCCGGATGGCGCCGTATCACCCCGGTGGCCGAGCATGGAGCATCCAGCAGGATACGCTGGTAGGGCTTGCCGTCCCACCAGGTCTCCGGCCGCAAGCCATCACCCACCCGCACCTCCGCCTCCAGGCCGAGCCGGCCCAGGTTGGCGGTCAGGCGTTGCAGCCTGTGCTCATCGAGATCCACCGCTGTCACCCCCGCCAGCCCCGGCTCGCGCTCCAGCATGTGACAGGTCTTGCTGCCGGGAGCCGCACACAGGTCGAGGACGCGCTGGCCCGGCTCCAGTTGCAGCAGCGAGGCGGCCAACTGGCCCGCGGCATCCTGTACGGAGACTGCCCCTGACTGGAAGTCCGGCAGGCGTTCCACCGAGACGGGCGCATCCAGCACGAGGGCCTCCGCGGCGTGGGCGTGCAGCACGGCTGCGATGCCCTCCCGGGCCAGCCTGTCCTTGTATTCGGCCGCCGTATAACGGCGACGGTTCACGCGCAGGGTCATCGGCGGGCGGCTGTTGTTGGCCGCCACCAGATGCTGCCAGTGTTCGGGCCAGTCGCGCCGCAGGCACTCCAGCAACCAGGCAGGATGCGCGGAAGCCGCTTCTGCATCCTGCTCCGCCGCGGCCTCCAGTTGCTGCCGCTCGCGGAGAAACCGACGCAGCACCGCATTGGCCATGCCCGCCGCCCAGGGTTGCGACAGCGCCCGGGCGGCATCCACCGCCGTGGCCACGGCGGCGTGCGCGGGCATGCGGGTACCGCTGCACTGATAGAGCCCGACCAGCAATACCGCTTGAACCTCGCTATCCCGCGCCTTGAGCGGGCGCTCAAGCAGGCGTGACAGCCAGAACGCAAGCCTGGGCTGCCAGCGCAGCGTACCAAAGGCCAGCTCCTGCGCCAGGCTGCGCTCACCGGGATCGGTCAACGACGCGAGCAGGGGGGACAGACAATCGGACAGCGAGCGGCCAGCGGCTAGCACATCGCGCACCGCTGCGGCGGCGACCTGCCGCGCGTCGGCAGGCTGGCGCCCCTTTTGGGCAGGGCGACGGCGCTTACGCGAGGTGTTCACCGGGCTCCAGCGGTCGACTGTTCAGAAAAGCATCCACCGCCATCGGCCGTTTGCCAGGGGGTTGTAGCTCCAGCAGACGCAGCACACCGTCGCCGGTCGCGACGTCAACTCCCTGCTTCGTGGCGACGAGAACGGTACCGGGCGGCTGCCCGCCGGGTTCGACTGCCCCCGGGATCACCCGCGCCTTCCAGACGCGCAGGGTCTGACCGCGCCAGACAGTTTCCGCCACCGGCCAGGGATTGAAGGCGGCCACCTGACGCTGCAGCCGGGCTGCCGGGCGAGACCAGTCCAGACGCGCCTCGGCCTTGTCGAGCTTGCTGGCGTAGGTCGCCAGGGCATTGTCCTGGGGCTGTGGCACAAGCGAGCCTGCCAGCAGCTCCGCCAACCGTTCCGCCAGCAGACTGCCCCCCATGGCGGCAAGCCGGTCATGCAGCGTGCCTCCGGTATCCTCGGGATGAATCGGCGTGACCGCGCGAGCCAGCACCGGACCGGTGTCCAGACCACGCTCCATCTGCATCAGGCAGACACCGGTCTCGCGATCGCCCGCGAGCACCGCACGCTGGATCGGGGCAGCGCCGCGCCAGCGCGGGAGCAGCGAGGCATGGATGTTCACGCACCCCAGTGCAGGCGTCTCCAGGACCGTTTGCGGCAACAACAGGCCGTAGGCAACAACGATCATCAACCGGGGCCGCAGCGCCGCCAGTTCCGTCTGGGCCTCCGCGTCCCGCAGGGACGTGGGCTGATACACCGGGATACCGGCCTCCAGCGCGCGCTGTTTCACCGGCGATGCACGCAACTGCCGGCCACGGCCGGCGGGGCGATCAGGCTGAGTGTAGACGGCAACGGGTGGATGGCCGCACTGGATCAGCGCGTCCAGCGCGGGCACGGCAAATTCGGGGGTCCCCGCGAAAACCAGGCGGGAAGGTTCAGCCACGCCGGATCACTCAGGCGGTGATGCCCTGACGGGCACCCTCGCCGTCCATGCGGGCCTGCTTTTCCAGTTTCTTGCGGACGCGCTTGCGCTTCAGCTCCGACAGGTAATCGACGAACAGCTTGCCTTCCAGGTGGTCCATCTCGTGCTGGATGCAGATGGCGAGGAGGCCGTCGGCTTCCAGCTCGAACGCTTCCCCGTCCCGGCCCAGCGCCCGCACGCGGATGTGCTCGGCGCGTTCCACGTAATCGAAGTAGCCGGGAACCGAGAGACAGCCTTCCTGCATCTGCTCGACGCCGTCCAGCTCCAGGATTTCCGGGTTGATGAATACGCGCGGCTCGGTTCTGTCCTCGGACACATCGATGACGATGACGCGCTTGTGCACGTTCACCTGGGTGGCCGCGAGGCCGATACCCGGCGCGTCGTACATGGTTTCGAACATGTCATCGACCAATTTGCGGATACTTTCGTCCACCGTTGTGACGGGGTCGGCTTTTTTCCGCAGCCGGGGGTCGGGATAATGCAGGATGTCGAGTTTAGCCATGGTCACTTCATTGCGGAGCGGGAAGGATCGGGTTAGCCTTTGAACGCAAAAGCCATTGACCGCGGATTATAACGAAATCATGGCCTCCCGTCGCCCACGGATACCGGCCGGATGTTGAAGGAATAAAACATGCGCATCAGGAAGCTGCTGAGCCTGGTTACCGGCCTGCTTATTTGTCTGCCCCTGCTCGCTGCAAGCGACGCTTTCAGGGACAACCACCCGGAACGCTACACGGTGCAACGTGGCGACACGTTGTGGGATATTTCCCAGCGTTTCCTCACCAGCCCGTGGTTCTGGCCGGAAATCTGGCACGTGAACCCGGAGATCGAGAACCCCCACCTTATATATCCGGGCGACGTGATCAGCCTGGTGTTCGTGGACGGTGAACCGCGGCTGACCGTGGAGCGCGGCACCCGCGAAGTACGGCTGTCGCCGGGCGTGCGCGAAGAGCAACTGTCGCCGGCGATCCCCACCATCCCGATGGATGCCATCAGGCCTTTCCTGAGCCGCAGCCACGTGGTGGACGAGGATTTCTTCAATGAGGCCCCCTATATCGTGGCCGGCGAGGACGAGCGCGTGCTGGCGTCACGCGGCGACCGCGTCTACGTCCGCAGGCTGGCCGAGGACGACGCCGATGGCGGGTTCGCCGCCGTACGCCGAGGCGCTGCGTTCCGCGACCCGGAAACCCGACAGATACTGGGGTATGAAGCGACTCACGTTGGCGACCTGAACATCCAGCGCAACGGCGACCCCGCCACGGCCGTCGTCTCCGGCAGCAACCGCGAGATACTGCCCGGCGACCGTCTCCTGCGCACGCCGCGCCAGCCCGCCAGCGCCAATTTCTTCCCCAAGGCGCCGGACATGGAGCTGAACGGCCTGATCATCCATGTGCTGGATGGGGTCAGCCAGATCGGTCAGTTCGACGTCGTGGTGCTGAACCTGGGTGACGAGCAGGGCGCAGAAGTCGGCGACGTTCTGGCCATCTACAAGGCCGGTCGCCAGATTCGGGATCAGGTCACCGGCGACCGTGTGACCCTCCCCGAGGAGCGGGCCGGCGAACTCATCATCTTCCGCACGTTCGACAAGCTCAGCTTCGGGCTGGTCATGCGGGCGGAACGGCACATGGGTGTGATGGACATCGTCCGCAACCCCTGAGATCATCGCGCGGAACCGGAACCGGCCTCTCTGGGGGCCGGTTCCGCCGTTTTCACCGGCGACCATAGCTAATGCATCATGCCCCAACTCCGTGACTGGCTCGCTCTCTGGCGAGTGCCCGGCATCGGACCCAGCGTGTTCCAGCAACTGCTTGAACGCTTCGGTGACCCCGGGGCGGTGTTCGCCGCCGGGCGGCGCGGCTGGGGGCAGCTCAAACTGGACGCGCCTACCGTGGAGGGCCTGACCGCCCCGGACGACGCCGGCGTGGAACGGGATCTTGCCTGGGAAGAAGCCTCGCCACACCACCACATCCTCACGCCGGCATCTCACCACTATCCCAAGCGCCTGCGGGAGATACCCAATCCACCGCCACTGCTGTTCGTGGTCGGGGACCCGGAACTGCTGTCCTTCCCCCAGATCGGAATCGTGGGCAGTCGCCGCCCCACGGCCGGAGGACGCCAGAGTGCGCGCGACTTCGCCGCCTACCTGGCCCGCTCTGGCCTGGTGATCACCAGTGGTCTCGCCCAGGGAGTGGATACCGCCGCCCACCAAGGGGCCCTGGACGCCGACGGCTACACCATCGCCGTCACTGGCACCGGGCCGGACCGCATCTACCCCTCAAGCAACCGCGAACTGGCGAAGCGCATCGCCGCGATGGGCGCCATCGTCACCGAGTTTCCCACCGGCGTGACCGCGCGGCCGGACCACTTCCCGCGGCGCAACCGCATCATCAGCGGCCTGGGTGTCGGCGTCCTGGTGGTGGAAGCCAGCCTGCGCAGCGGGTCGTTGATCACCGCCCGCTACGCGTTGGAACACGGTCGCGAGGTGTTCGCGATTCCCGGCTCCATTCACAACCCGCTCGCCAAGGGCTGCCATGCGCTGATCCGCCGCGGCCACGCGAAACTGGTGGAACAGGCCGCCGACATTCTGGAGGAACTTCCCGGCCAACTGGCGCTGCCGGATATCCCGGGGGAAGCAGAGGAAAGCACCAGCCAGCAGACCCCGGACGCGGAACATGCCCAGGTCATGGACGCCCTGGGCTATGATCCTGTGACGCTCGACACAGTGTTGCAGCGCACCGGATTGACGCCCGAAGCCGTTTCCTCCATCCTGCTCATACTCGAGTTGCAAGGCCACGTCACTGCCATGCCCGGCGGTCGTTACGCCCGGTGTCGGCCAGAGGACCGCAAATGAAAGAAAATGTGTTCGACGTCCTGATGTACCTGTTCGAAAACTATATCTATGACGACGAACCCCAACCGGATCGGGAATCCCTGGAATCCGAACTGTTCGACGCCGGCTTCCACCAGGTGGAGATCCGCAAGGCCTTCGACTGGCTGGACGCGTTGACGCAGTCCAGGGACCTGCCGCACGGCCTGATGGAGGAAAGCCGTGCCATCCGCCTGTTCACCGACGACGAGCAGGCGAAGCTGGACACGGAAAGCCGGGGCTTTATCCTGTTTCTCGAGCAAGCCGGAGTCCTCGGCCCCGCCAGCCGCGAGGTGATCATCGAACGGTTGATGGCGCTGGAAGAGGAAGAGACCGACCTGGATCTGGTCAAGTGGGTCTCGCTGATGGTTCTGTACAATCAGCCCGGTCAGGAAGAGGCCTACGCGTGGATGGAAAACCTGCTGTTCGAAAATCCGGTTCATCTGGTGCACTGAACTCCCGCCTGCCTCGCCTGCCAAACTTGCAGCCGATCGGAACGGCCCGCGCTGCGGGCCTCGGATACTCACGCGCCCTTACAGACCGTGCGCGGTAACTGGCAACCACTGGCAAACATATGAGCAAGTCACTCGTCATCGTCGAGTCGCCGGCCAAGGCCAAGACCATCAACAAATACCTGGGCAAGGAGTTCCAGGTGATGGCGTCGTACGGCCACGTCCGCGACCTCGTCCCCAAGGAAGGTGCGGTGGATCCGGACAACGGGTTCGCCATGAAGTACACGGTGATCGATCGCAACAAGAAGCATGTGGATGCCATTGCCAAGGCGTTGAAGGACGCTGACGCGCTGTACCTGGCCACTGACCCCGACCGCGAAGGCGCGGCGATTTCCTGGCACCTGTTCGAGCTGCTGGAGGAACGCGGCCTGCTGAAGGAAAAGCCGGTGCGGCGGGTGGTTTTCCACGAGATCACCCAGCGCGCCATCAAGGAGGCCATCGACAACGCCCGGGACCTGTCGATGGACCTGGTCAACGCCCAGCAGGCACGCCGGGCGCTGGATTATCTGGTGGGTTTCAACCTCTCGCCATTGCTGTGGAGGAAGATCCATGGCGGGCTGTCGGCGGGACGGGTGCAGTCCCCCGCGCTACGGATGATCGTCGAGCGCGAGCTGGAAATCGAGGCCTTCAAGCCCCGGGAATACTGGACCATCGAGTCCGACCTGAAGAAGGATACCCAGGATTTCCAGGCCAAGCTGTCCTACTTCCGCGGCGAGAAGATAGAACAGTTCACCATCGACAACGAAACCCGGGCCACGGAAGTGGAGAAGGTGCTGAGCGCGGAAGGCCGGGACGGTCTCGCCGTCATCAAGGTGGAACGCAAGCAGCGCCGCCGCAACCCAGCGCCACCTTTCACCACCTCCACGTTGCAGCAGGAAGCCTCCCGCAAGCTCGGCTTCGGAGCCCAGCGCACGATGCGCGTGGCGCAGCAGTTGTACGAGGGGATCGACGTCGGCGGCGGCACCGTGGGCCTGATCACCTACATGCGTACCGACTCGGTGAGCCTGGCAGGCGAAGCGGTGCAGGAAATCCGAGGCGTCATCGCGGAGCGCTTCGGCAAGGAGAAAGTGCCGGAAACACCGCAAAGCTACAAGACCAAGGCCAAGAACGCACAGGAAGCGCATGAGGCCGTACGCCCCACCTCGGCGGCACGCCACCCGGACGAGGTCAAGCGCTTCCTCAGTGACGAGCAATTCCGCCTGTACGATCTGGTATGGAAACGTGCCGTCGCCTGCCAGATGATTCACGCCACGATCAACACCGTGGCCGTGGATCTCTCCTGCGGCGAGGGCAACGTGTTCCGGGCCACCGGCTCCACCATCGCCGACCCCGGCTTCATGGCCGTCTACCAGGAAGGCGTCGACGACGCCAAGGCGGACAACAACGACCGCATCCTGCCCCCGATGGAAGAAGGCGACGTGGTGGCGCTGGAGAAAATCCGGCCGGAACAGCATTTCACCGAGCCCCCGCCCCGGTACAGCGAGGCCAGCCTGGTGCGGGCGCTGGAGGAATACGGTATCGGCCGTCCGTCCACCTATGCCAGTATCATCTCCACGCTGACCAATCGCGAGTACGTGATCCTGGAGAACCGCCGCTTCAAGCCCACGTCGGTCGGTCGGGTAGTAAACAAGTTCTTAACCGATCATTTCACGCAGTACGTGGATTACGACTTCACCGCGCGACTGGAGGATGAGCTCGACCAGGTGTCCCTGGGCGAGAAGGAGTGGGTGCCCCTGCTGAAGCAGTTCTGGGATCCGTTCAAGGCCACTGTCGATGAGAAGAAGGACATCTCTCGCGAGGAGGTCGTGCAGGCGCGGGAACTGGGTACCGACCCCAAGAGCGGCAAGCCGGTGCAGGTCCGCGTCGGCCGCTACGGCCCCTTCGTGCAGATCGGCACCAAGGATGATGCGGAGAAGCCGAAGTTCGCCGGTCTGCGCCCAGGGCAGAAAATGGACACCATCACGCTGGAAGAGGCGCTGGTGCTGTTCGAACTGCCACGCGAACTGGGCGAGACCGAGGAAGGCGAGAAAATCCAGGTCAACATCGGCCGTTTTGGTCCGTACGTGAAATTCGGTTCGAAGTACGTTTCCATCCGCGACGACGACCCGTACACCATCGAACTGGAACGGGCGAAGGAATTGATTGCCGAGAAAAAGGAAGCGGATGCCAACCGGGTGATCCAGGACTTCAAGCAGGAAGGCATTCAGGTGCTGCGCGGTCGTTACGGGCCGTACATCACCGACGGCAAGAAGAACGCCAAGATCCCGAAGGGCGAGGAGCCGGACAAGCTGACGCTGGAAACCTGCAAGGATCTGCTGGCCAAGGCCCCGGAGCGCAAGGCCCGTCGCAAGGCGGCACCGAAGAAACGCACAGCGAAGACCTGAGGTCATGAATCGTCATCGCCTGATCCCCGCCATGGATTGTCTCCATGCAGGCGGGGTGATTGCCTATCCCACCGAAGCCGTCTACGGCCTGGGCTGCAACCCGCTCGATGCAGGCGCGGTGGCCCGGCTGCTGGCCGCCAAAGGGCGCAGCGCGCGCAAGGGCCTGATCCTGATCAGCCACGACCGCGCCAGCCTGGAGCCGTTCCTGGCACCCGTGCCCAAGGCACTGGAAAGGCAACTGCAGGAGACCTGGCCCGGTCCGGTCACCTGGATATTGCCAGCTGGCCGCTGGGTACCCCGCTGGCTGACCGGAGGTCGGGACACACTGGCTGTTCGCGTCACCGACCACCCGATTGCGGCCGCCCTCAGCCGTGAATTCGGCCTGCCGCTGGTTTCCACCAGCGCCAACCGCAGTGGCCACCCACCACCTCGCTCGGCGCTTCAGGCACGCTTGCGCATGGGAACCCGGGTGGATCTGGTCGTACCCGGGGCCACCGGTGGTCTTGCGCAGCCCAGCGAGATTCGAGACGGGCGCACCGGCCGTGTGCTGCGCCCGGGATCAGGACATGCCCGATGAGCACAGTGACCCCGGACGCCGTTCGCGATTACCTGCTGGGCCTGCAGGATGACCTGTGCCTGGCGCTGGAAGCCCTGGACGGCGAAGCCCGTTTCGGTGAGGACCTGTGGGACCGCCCCGAAGGCGGCGGCGGACGCTCGCGCATCCTGCGGGATGGTCCCGTGTTCGAGCAGGCAGGCATCGGTTTCTCCCACGTCATGGGCAGGGCCTTGCCCGCCGCCGCCACCGAACGCCGCCCGGACCTGATCGGACGTTCCTGGCAGGCCATGGGGGTATCGTTGGTCATCCACCCCCGTAACCCTTACGCTCCCCCCTCCCATGCCAACGTGCGCTTCTTCGTGGCGGAGAAACCCGGGGAGGAGCCGGTCTGGTGGTTCGGCGGCGGCTTCGATCTCACCCCGTGCTACGGCTTCGACGAGGACGCTGTGCATTGGCACGAGACCGCCGCTGCGGCCTGCAAGGCCTTCGGGGCGGACGTCTACCGACGCTACAAGCAGTGGTGCGACGACTATTTCCATCTCCCCCACCGGAATGAACAACGCGGTATCGGCGGCCTGTTCTTCGATGACCTCAGCGAATGGGGGTTCGACCGCTGCTTCGCCTTCATGCGCTCGGTGGGGGACCACTTCAAACCCGCCTACCTGCCCATCGTCCAGCGTCGCAAGGACATGCCCTACGGGGAGCGTGAACGCGCCTTTCAGCTCTACCGGCGCGGCCGTTACGTGGAATTCAACCTGCTGTTCGACCGCGGCACCAAGTTCGGCATCCAGTCCGGTGGACGCACCGAGTCCATACTCATGTCGCTACCCCCGCTGGCGCGCTGGCAGTATGGTTACGAACCGGAACCGGGCACGCCCGAGCGGGCACTCTACGAACGCTACCTCGTGCCCCGGGACTGGCTGAAGATCGCCTCGCGATAGTCCATCGCCGGCGACAACGACAAGGGAGAACGCACATGACCCCAGGACGTTTCGCCTTCCCCGGCCTGCTCGCGCTGATCTTGCTGCTCGGCGGATGCGTGCTGCTGCCCACCGAGAGTAGCGAACGCAGCAGCCGTAGCGCGGATAACGGTGATAGTCGCGTGGAGGCCGCGCTGCGCGAGGCACTGCGTGTGGGCACCGACCGGACCGTCGCGCAGACCAACCGGGTGGATGGTTATCTGGCCGACGAAGCCATCCGCATCGCCCTGCCGCAGGAATTGCAATCGGCCAGCGGCAGGCTACGGCAACTGGGCCTTGGCCGGCAGGTGGATGAGCTGGAAGTGGCCATGAACCGCGCCGCCGAACAGGCCGCTGCTGAAGCCAGGGCCATTTTCGTCAACGCGATTTCCGACATGCGCCCCCGCGATGTGCAAGCGGTGTTCACCGGCGGACCGGACGCCGCCACCCGCTATCTGCGCGGCCAATCCGAAAGCGAGTTGCGCGAACGCTACCGGCCTATCGTCGCCAGCCGCCTGAACGCCGTGAACGGCTACGATTACTATCGTCAGCTCACCCAGGCCTGGAACCGGCTGCCGCTGGTGCAGCCGCTGCAGACCGATCTGGACGCCTATGTCACCGAGCAGGCGCTGGACGGCCTGTTCACTGTCCTGGCCCGGGAAGAGGAACGCATCCGCGAGGACCCGGTAGCCCGCACGACGCAATTGCTGCGCGACGTCTTCGGCGGCTAGACCCCAACCGCACGCGGTTAGTCACAGGCACAGGGAATCACTGCAATGACACGGTTTCTCTCCAAGACGTTCCTCAAGGGCCTGGCGGCCATCCTCCCCATCGTGGTCACGCTCTACCTGATCTACTGGCTGGCCAGCCTCGCGGAAAGCGTGTTCGGCCCGGTGGTCGCCGCGCTGCTGCCCTTCTACTTCCCCGGCCTGGGTCTGGCGGTGGGCATCGGGGTGATCTTTCTGCTGGGCTTCCTGCTTCAGGCCTACGTGTTCCAGGCCGTCTTCGGCTGGGCCGAAGGCGTGATGCAGCGACTGCCCGGCGTGAAGATAATCTACGGTGCCGTGCAGGACCTGATGGATTTCGTGCGCCGGACCAACCAGGACCAGGCCAGCCAAGTGGTCATGGTGACGGTGACCCTGGGCGAGACCAGGGGCCGCCTGCTGGGCTTCGTGACCCGAACGGATTTCGAGGGCCTGCCCGACAAGCTGGGCGGCAAGGGGGAAATCGCCGTCTACATGCCCATGAGCTACCAGATCGGTGGCTACACCCTCATACTGCCCGCCGAACAGGTGGAGCCCGTCGACATGACCATGGATGCCGCCATGCGCTTCGCCGTGACGGCCGGCATGTCCACCGGACAGCCCAACAACAACCACAACCACAACCACAACAACCACCACAGCAACAGCCCCTGAAGGGCTGATCCATCCCGGGATATCCGTTCCCCGCAGCTGCAGACAGACAGCCGCGGCATGAATATTTCTCATGGGCGATCGCATTGCCATACAGTGACGTCTGCTCCGTAGCCGCGTTATGCTTGGTTCCCGGTGCGCCATCCACCCAAAAGGTGGAAAGGCGGGCTAGGCTTGAAACAGAGGCAAACGGTGGCGAACAGACAGTGAGCCTCTGACGGCGGCCACCGGTCGCCTCCACAAGAAGAAGCTTTTCTGTCCCGGGAACAAAATTCCCGCGGCAGGCGTTTTTCGCCCAGAACCCACGAGGTGTAGCAATGGCTGAAAGACCGGAGGATGTGGATCCGCAGGAAACCCGGGAATGGATTGACGCACTGGAGGCGGTGATCGAGGAAGAAGGCCCGGAACGGGCGCACTTCCTGCTGGAATCGCTGGTGGACAAGGCCCGGCGCCGCGGTGGACACATACCGTTCAAGGCCACCACCGCTTACCTCAATACCATCCCCCCGCACATGGAGCAGCGCTCCCCCGGCGATCATGCCCTGGAATGGCAGCTGCGCTCCATCATCCGCTGGAACGCCATGGCGATGGTTCTCCAGGCCAACAAGGAACGCGAAGGCATCGGCGGCCATATCGCCAGCTTTGCGTCTAGCGCCACGCTCTACGACGTCGGCTTCAACCACTTCTGGCATGCGCCCTGTGAGGACCACGGCGGCGACATGGTGTTCATTCAGGGCCACTCCGCCCCGGGCATCTATGCGCGCTCGTTCCTTGAGGGACGGCTGACCGAAGAGCAGCTGCGCGGTTTCCGCCAGGACGTCGGTGGAATCGGCATCACCTCCTACCCGCACCCCTGGCTGATGCCGGAGTACTGGCAGTTCCCCACCGTTTCCATGGGTCTGGGGCCGATCATGGCCATCTACCAGGCGCGGTTCATGAAATACCTGCACGACCGCGGCGTGATCGACATGGGCAACCGCAAGGTCTGGGCCTTCATGGGGGATGGCGAGATGGACGAGCCGGAATCCCTCGGCGCCATCGGCCTGGCTGCCCGCGAGGGGCTGGATAACCTGGTGTTCGTGGTCAACTGCAACCTGCAGAGGCTGGACGGCCCGGTGCGCGGCAACGGCAAGATCATCCAGGAACTGGAAGGCGAGTTCCGCGGCGCCGGCTGGAACGTGTTGAAAGTGGTCTGGGGCTCCGGCTGGGACGCGCTGCTGGCCAAGGACGAGAAGGGCCTGCTACGCAAGCGCATGGAAGAGTGCGTCGACGGCGAGTACCAGAACTTCAAGGCCAAGGGCGGCGCCTACACCCGCGAGCACTTCTTCGGCAAGTATCCGGAGCTCAAGGACATGGTGTCCAATATGTCCGACGAGGACATCGCGCGCCTGTCCAGGGGCGGGCACGACCCGCACAAGGTGTATGCCGCCTACCACACCGCGGTGAACACCAAGGACCAGCCCACCGTCATTCTCGCGAAGACGGTCAAGGGCTACGGCATGGGCAGATCCGGCGAAGGGCAGAACATCACCCACCAGCAGAAGAAGATGGCGCTGGACGCCCTGAAGGAATTCCGCGACCGCTTCGACATCCCGGTCCCCGACGACCAGCTGGAAAAAACGCCGTTCTACAAACCCGCCGACGACAGCCCGGAAATCAAGTACCTGAAGGAACGACGCAAGGCTCTCGGCGGCTATCTGCCGCAACGCCGCACCGACGCCAAGCCCCTGAAAATACCAGAGCTGTCCGCCTTCGATCTGCTGCTGAAGGACTCCGGCGACCGCGAGATGTCCACCACCATGGCGTTCGTGCGCATCCTGGCGATCCTTGCCCGGGACAAGGAGCTGGCAAAGCACATCGTTCCCATCGTGCCTGACGAAGCGCGCACCTTCGGCATGGAAGGGCTTTTCCGGCAAATGGGGATCTACGCCTCCAAGGGTCAGCTTTACGAGCCGGAGGACTCCGACCAGTTGATGCTGTACAAGGAGAGCAAGGACGGCCAGATCCTGCAGGAAGGCATCAACGAAGCCGGCGCCATGAGTTCCTGGATCGCCGCCGGCACGGCCTACAGCAACCACGGCGTGAACATGATTCCGTTCTACGCCTACTACTCCATGTTCGGCTTCCAGCGCGTGGGCGATCTGGCCTGGGCCGCCGGCGACATGCGCGCCCGCGGCTTCCTGCTGGGCGGCACTGCCGGCCGCACCACACTCAATGGCGAGGGCCTGCAGCACGAGGACGGCCACAGCCACCTGATCTCGGCCACCATTCCCAACTGCATCTCCTATGACCCCACCTTCCCGTACGAAATGGCGGTGGTGATCCACGACGGCCTGCGCCGCATGTACCAGGAGCAGGAGAACGTCTACTACTACATCACCATGATGAACGAGAACTACGGCCAGCCCGCCATGCCCAAGGGCGCCGAGGAAGGCATCCGCAAAGGCATGTACCTGTTCAGGGAAGGCGGCAAGGGCAAGCTGAAGGTGCAGTTGCTGGGTTCCGGCACCATCTTCCGAGAGGTGATGGAAGCCGCCGAGCTGCTGAAGAAGGACTGGAAGGTGGACGCCGACCTCTGGAGCTGCCCCTCGTTCACCGAATTGCGCCGGGACGGCATCGCCGTGGAACGCTGGAACACGCTGCACCCGGACAAGAAGCCGCGCACCTGCTGGGTGCAGGACAAGCTCAAGAACCGCAAGGGTCCGGCCATCGCCGCCAGCGACTACATGCGCGCCTTCCCGGAGCAGATCCGCCCGCACATGGACGACCGTCGCTACGTAGTACTGGGAACCGACGGCTTCGGCCGCTCCGATACCCGCGAGCAACTCCGACGCTTCTTCGAGGTGGACCGCTACTACGTCACCGTGGCGGCCCTGAAAGCGCTGGCCGATGACGGCCAGATCGAGGCGAAAGCCGTGACCGAGGCCATCAGGAAGTACGGCCTGGACCCGGAAAAGCCCATCCCCACATCGGTCTGATCCCGCCCCGCGCGGGTGCCGACACAGCGCAAACAGACACAGGAAGCAGCCATGGCGACAAAGACAGTAACCGTGCCGGACATCGGTGATTTCGATGAAGTGGATGTCATCGAGGTTCTGGTATCCGAAGGCGACAGTGTTGAGGCGGAGCAGAGCCTGATCACGCTGGAATCCGACAAGGCCACCATGGAAGTGCCGGCGCCGGAGTCCGGCACCGTGAAAAGCGTGAAGATCAAGGTGGGTGACAAGGTCAAGGAAGGCTCGGTGATCATGGAGCTGGAGCCAGCCTCCGGCGAGAGCAAGCAGGAGGAACCCAAGGACGAGAAGAAGGAAGATAAGCCGGAACAGGAACAGGAAACGCAAACCAGGCAGGAGCCGAAGCAGGAGGCCCCGAAGAACGACTCTCCTCCCCCCGCCACCGACCATCCGGCCCACCAGGTGGAAGCCGATCAGGCCCCGGTCGCCCACAGCGAGATCGACAGCTCCATCTTCCGCAAGGCCCACGCCTCACCGGCCGTACGCCGTTTCGCCCGCGAACTGGGCGTGGACCTCTCGAAGCTGAAGGGCTCCGGCCGGCGCGGCCGCATCCTGAAAGAAGACGTCCAGGACTTCGTCAAAGGCGTCATGCACACTGGCGGCGCGGCGGCACCGGCCGGCGCCAAGGGCGGCATGGGCATACCGCCAATCCCGGCGGTGGATTTCTCCAAGTTCGGGGAAATCGAAGAACAACCGATGTCCCGCATCAAGAAGATATCCGGCCCGCACCTGCACCGCAGCTGGCTGAACGTGCCCCACGTCACCCAGTTCGACGAGGCCGACATCACCGAGCTGGAAGCCTTCCGCAAGGCCGAGAAGGACACTGCCGAAAAGCAGCATGGCGTGAAGCTGACGCCGCTCGCCTTTCTGGTGAAAGCCTGCGCCGGCGCACTCAAGGCCATGCCGGAACTCAACAGCAGCCTGAAGCCCACCGGCGATGCGCTGATCATCAAGAAATACATCAATATCGGCGTGGCGGTGGATACCCCCAACGGCCTGGTGGTGCCAGTGATCAAGGATGCTGACAGGAAGGGCGTCTACCAGATCGCCGCCGACCTGGCCGAGCTCAGTGGCAAGGCGCGTGACGGCAAGCTTGGGCCTTCGGACATGCAGGGCGGGACGTTCAGCATCTCCAGCCTCGGGGGCATCGGCGGTACCGCGTTCACGCCCATCGTCAACGCACCCGAAGTGGCCATCCTGGGCGTTTCCCGGTCCGAGATGAAGCCGAAGTGGAACGGCAAGGATTTCGAACCGCGGCTGATGCTGCCACTGTCATTATCCTACGATCACCGGGTGATCGACGGCGCCGCCGCGGCCCGTTTCACCACCTACCTCTCCGGGCTGCTGGGCGATCTGCGCCGGCTCATCCTCTGACAGTCGCACGACAAAGGACACAACCATGGCTGCAGAACAGATCAAGGTTCCCGACATCGGCGACTTCGACGAAGTCGACGTGATTGAAGTGCTGGTGTCCGAGGGCGACACCGTTGAAGCAGAACAAAGCCTGATCACGCTGGAATCCGACAAGGCCACCATGGAAGTACCGGCCCCCAGGGCCGGCAAGATCACCAAGGTGCTGATCAAGGTGGGCGACAAGGTAGCCGAAGGCAAGGCGATCCTGGAACTGGAGCCCAGCGAGGGCGGCGGCGAGGCAAAGGCGAAGAAAGAACCCGCCGGCGAGACACCCACCAAACAGGGGAGTTCCAGGCCCGAGCAGGAACCTGCCGCGCAGCAACCCCAAAGCAAGGCGCCTTCCGACGCCGACTGCGACGTGGTGGTCATCGGCTCCGGCCCCGGCGGCTACACCGCCGCCTTCCGCGCCGCAGACCTGGGCCTGAAGGTGATCCTGGTGGAACGCTATCCGACGCTGGGCGGCGTCTGTCTGAACGTGGGCTGCATCCCGTCCAAGGCCCTGCTGCACGTGGGCCATATCATCGACTCCGCCGAGCAATTCAGTGAACACGGTGTGACGTTCGGCAAACCGAAGATCGACCTGAAGAAACTGCGCGGCTGGAAGGAATCGGTGGTGAAGAAGCTCACCGGCGGACTGGCCGGCATGGCCAAGCAGCGCAAAGTGGAAACCGTCACTGGCGTGGCCAGCTTCACCGGCCCCCACGAGATTTCCGTGGCCCACGACGGCAAGGAACGCAACATCACATTCCGTAACGCCATCATTGCCGCCGGTTCACGCGTGGTCACTCCGCCGGGCATGGACCTGAACGACCCCCGCGTGATGGATTCCACCAGCGCGCTGGAACTGGAAGACATCCCCAAGCGGCTGCTGGTGATCGGCGGCGGCATCATCGGCCTGGAAATGGCCACCGTCTACCACGCGCTGGGCTCGAAGATCACCGTGGTGGAGCTGCTGGACCGCATCATGGTGGGTGCAGACAAGGACCTGATCCGCCCCTACGAGAAACGCATTCGCAAACAGTACGAGAACGTCTACCTCAGCGCCAAGGTGACCGGCATGGAGGCCCAGAAGAAGGGCATCAAGGTCAGCTTCGAGGGCAAGGACGTGCCGGAAAACGACACCTTCGACCGCGTGCTGGTGGCGGTGGGCCGTCGCCCCAATGGCGACCTGATCAACGCCGAGGCCGCCGGGCTGGAACCGGACAAGGGTTTCATCCGCGTCAACGAGCACATGCAGACCGAAGTCCCGCACATCTACGCCATCGGCGACATCGTCGGTCAGCCCATGCTGGCCCACAAGGCGACCCACGAAGGCAAGGTGGCTGCCGAACATGCCGCTGGCGAGAAAGTGGCCTTCGACGTCCGCTGCATTCCCTCCGTGGCCTACACCGACCCGGAAGTGGCCTGGGTAGGCCTGACCGAAGAGCAGGCAAAGGAACAGGGAATCAAGGTGGAAAAAGGCGTATTCCCCTGGGCTGCCAGCGGCCGCGCCCTGGCCATGGGCCGCGAGGAAGGCCTGACCAAGCTGCTGTTCGACGCCGAAAACGGCCGCCTGCTGGGCGGAGCGGCACTGGGCCCCAACGCCGGCGACCTGATGGGCGAGATGGCCCTGGCTATCGAGATGGGCGCCGTGGCCGCCGATATCGGCCTGACAATCCACCCGCACCCCACGCTGGTCGAAACCGTGGGCTTTGCGGCGGAGGCAGCCGAAGGCACCATCACCGATCTGTACATTCCGAAGAAGAAATAGGCCCGCCCCCCGCCGGCCCACTCCGGCCGGCGGGCGTGCGACGCGGAGAAGACCCATGGCCCACTACCTGCTGTTCTACGACCTCGCGCCGGACTATCTGGAACGCCGCGGCCAGTTCCGGGACGAACACCTGGCCCAGGCCTGGGCCGCCAAGGATCGCGGCGAGCTGTTGCTGGGAGGCGCCCTCACGGAGCCCACTGATACAGCGGTGCTGCTATTCCAATGCGACAACCCCGACGTGGTGCGGCGCTTCGCGGAAGAAGACGTCTACGTGAAGAACGGACTGGTCCGCGCCTACCGGATTCGCAGCTGGGCCACTGTCGTCGGCACCGAGCCCACCACACCGATCCACCCCGCGACATAGCAGCCAACCATCGTGCAGGGCGAACATCGAGGAAGCCGGATCAGACATTCATCACGGAAGGAAAACGCCATGCGATGCGCATGTCTCGTAGAGTTCAAGGACGACCACCTGCTGCTGGTCCGTGTCCGGGAGAATCAGCACTGGTACCTGCCCGGCGGCAAGATCGAGCCGGACGAAACGGCCGAGCAGGCCCTGACCCGGGAGCTTCAGGAGGAGCTGCGTATCACCCTCGCCAGTGAGTCCATACGCTACCTGTACACGGTAAAAGGCCCTGCCTACGGCACGAATGGCGACGTGGAACTGATCTGTTTCTCCGCGGATTGGGAAGGCGATATCCGCCCCGCGGCGGAGATTACCGACGCCAGGCCTATCCATATCCACGACAGCGACAAGCTCGCCCCCGCCGTCAGGCTGTTGTGCGAAAAGCACCTTGCAGCACGGTCGGAGTGAGCCGACAAACCCCGGCATTCCCCCTCAACGGCAACCGGGGCAGCCAGCCGCCGTCGAGTCACGCGGTCATGTCGTCGGGGAGCTGAGATACGCCTCGTCGGGACTTTGGTGATGCAAGCGCACCGGGCATCGTCGCTTCACCGAGGAACCACAAGGATAAAGGAAACACTGAAATGCCACAGCCACGTAACCGGAGCGTTGGCGCCTTGTTTCTCATTGCCGGCGCCTTTCCGTGCGGCATCACCCTCGCCGCCGCCCGGTTATGACTGAACGCCTTGGCGCGAGCAATGGCAGATGCAGCCTGCAAAGACTTCAGGGAACCGATTCCACCATGAGCCTTTTCGAACTATGCTTGGCCGGCGCTGCTCCTGTGCCAACCGCCACCCGGCGGCATGGATCGGCATGGAAGTCGGCAATATCCCTTACACCGAAACGCCAATCCCCCTGCGGGGGAACAAGCAACACGTCTCTGGCAGGAATGCGTGCTACGGCAGGCACTGGAGTAGCAAATGGAAACGCCGGACCGGCAACGGTGGAATCCCGCGCAATATGCGGAACAGGCACGCTTCGTCTCGGAGCTCGGTGATGGTGTGCTTGCGCTGCTGGCACCGCAGCCCGGCGAGCACGTGCTGGACCTTGGGTGCGGCGACGGCGCGTTGACCAGGGCGCTGGCCGATCTCGGCTGCGAGGTCGTGGGCGTCGATGCGAGCCTGGAGATGGTGGCCGCCGCGCGAGAGCTGGGCCTTGAGGCGCACGTAATCGACGGCCATGCGCTGCCTTTCGCGGACGCGTTCGACGCCGTCTTCTCCAACGCTGCGCTGCACTGGATGACGCGGCCCGAGGCGGTGCTGGCAGGCGTTCGCAGAGCGCTCAGGCCCGGTGGTCGCTTCGTGGGCGAGTTCGGCGGCGAGGGCAATGTGGCCGTGATCGTGGGGGCGCTGGAGGCAGCGCTTCGGGAACGGGACATCGACCCCGCGCCACTCAACCCATGGTATTTCCCCAGCGTGGACGCGTATCGCGCCTTGCTCGAACGGCACGACTTCCAGGTCACCGTCGCGGAGGCGTTTCCCCGCCCGACGCCACTGCCGAACGACGTCACCGGTTGGCTGGAAACCTTTGCCCAGGCGTATCTCGGCGCGCTGCCCCAGCTTTCCAGAAAGATCCTCCTGGACGACGTGGCGGAACGCTGCCGCCCGCTGTTGTGCGACCGGAACGGCCGGTGGATCGCGGATTACACACGCCTGCGCTTTGCCGCGACCAGGCAATGAGCGGCACACCGGTTGCAGGACCTCACCGTGGCGGGCGCACCCGCCACCAATACTTCCTTAACGCATGCACAAGGAGAAAAGCATCGTGGCTCGTTTACTGCTTGGGGTACTGTTGGCGCTCGTCGTGTTTCAGGCAGCCGCCGGGGAATGGCGCGACCATCCAGCCATCAGCCAGTTGTTCGAGGAAGCCGGGGTGGAGGGCACATTCGTGCTCTACGATGCCCAGTCCCAGCTGTTCATCGGCCATGATCGCGCACGGGCAGAGACCCGCTACGTTCCCGCATCCACCTTCAAGGTCCCGCACACACTGATTGGGCTAGCCACCGGTGTGGTGGAGGGCGTCGACGAAATTCTGCCTTTTGGCGGCGCCCCCCAACCATTCTCCGTCTGGGAGTCGGATATGAGCCTGCGGGATGCCATCGTTGTCTCCAACGTTCCGGTTTACCAGGGGCTGGCGCGGAAGATTGGCAGCGAAGGGATGCGCGACCGTCTGCGGAGCGCCGGTTATGGCAATGGCGACATCGGCACGGTCGTGGATCGCTTCTGGCTCGACGGCCCGCTGGCAATCAGCGCCATGGAGCAGGCCCGCTTCATGGCAAGGCTGGCGGCGGGTGCGCTGCCCTTTGACCCCGACCACCAGGCAGCGGTACGGGAGATCGTCCTGCTGGAGGAGAACGGCGACCGCGCGCTTCACGGCAAGACCGGTTGGCAGAACGCGCCCTCACCGGGCACCGGATGGTGGACCGGCTGGGTTCGGAGCGGCGACAGCCTCTACGGGTTTGCGCTTAACATGGATATTCTGGACCCATCGGATGCAGCCATGCGCCTGGAACTGGGGAAGGCCAGTCTGCGGGCAGCGGGAGTGTACTGAATGGCGTCCGGGGTTCGCGTTTCCCGCTCGGCATGTCGAATCCTGGATGCCCCGTACGACGAGGTCTCACCGGGTCCGGCAAAACAGGGTGAACGGGCGCAATAGGCCGCGCTGCGCCTCGGGTTCCGGGCTTTCCGGAACTCCTGCCGGATCAAGGCGTGTTCAAGGGAGCCCTGTCGGCGACCCCGGCGGAGAATGCGGGTGATGGACGGGTCATCGCGGAAAACGACCATGCTCTGCAGAGCCGCTACCTGGGCCGGACTCGGGCTGGCCGCCCTCATGATGCTGTTCGGCCTGACGCTGGCCATGCCGGTGGAAACCTGGCGCACCGGGCAGCAGTCATCGGAGCCGCTTCCGATCCTGGCACCATCCGAGCTGCCGACTGCGCCCGCCCGGATCTGGATCGATGCCGACCCGGCCTGCGGCAAGGGTCCCCGCGTGGACCCCGATGACTGCCTCGCCATCCGGCATCTGGTACGCCACAGCGGCATCTCCATAGCCGGCGTATCCACGGTATTCGGAAACGCGCCGCTGGAAACGACCGACGCCATCGCTCGCGAACTGTTGGCCAGGCTTGCGCCACTGCGCGACGATGTCCCGGTCCATCGCGGCGCCGCGGCCCCCATGCGGCAAGCCGGCACGGGGACGGACGCGGAACACGCCCTGGCCTCGGCACTGTCGGAAGACAGATTGACCATCGTCGCGCTCGGTCCGTTGACCAACCTGGCCGCCGCCCTGCGGGGGCGGCCGGAACTGCACGACAACGTCCGGATGATCGTCGCGGTCATGGGGCGCCGGCCGGGCCATATCTTCCATCCGGCAGAGGGTGCGGGCGGCGGCAGCCTGTTCGGGCACGGACCGGTGTTCCGGGACTTCAACGTGGCGCAGGATCCCGATGCGGTTGAGGTCATTATCGGCCTGGGCATACCGCTGGTACTGGTTCCATACGAAGTCGCCAGGGAGCTGGAAATCGATGACCGCACACTGGACCAGATTGCCGCCAGCGGAGCGGACGGCCAATGGGTAGCAGAGCGGGCGCGGCCATGGCTGGAATACTGGCAGACCGATATCGGCCGCGAGGGCTTCTACCCCTTCGACCTGCTTGCTGCCCTGTTTGTCACCGATCCAACGCGGTTCGCCTGCGCCCCCGTTGCGGTCGATTTGCGGCGTGACGGCACGGTGTTCTTTCCCTTCAGCCGCATGCAGTCCTTGCTGATCGAACCAATCGACGCCGGTCCCGGGAACGAAGCCCGGGCGCTGTACTGTCACGGTCTGCTCCGCCGTGCTGCTGGTGGGGCTGAGCATTGCGGGCGCGCCGGCCGCCGAGGAGACTAGCAGCGAGCACGAGGCGATCTTCGCCGGCGGTTGCTTCTGGTGCATGCAGCCCCCCTACGATCGACTGGACGGCGTGCTTGAAACCGAAGCCGGCTACACCGGCGGTCACGTGGAAAACCCCACCTACGAACAGGTCACCGCCGGCCGCACCGGCCACGTGGAAGCGGTGAGAGTGAAGTATGATCCCGCGGTGGTCAGCTACGAGGAACTGCTCGCCGTGTTCTGGCGCAACATCGACCCGCTGGACGCCGGCGGGCAATTCTGCGACCGCGGCGCCCACTACCGTGGCGGCATCTTCGCAGTCGGCCAGGAGCAACGCGAAGCGTCGGAGCATCCCGTGCCGAGTTGCAGGCCTCCGACCGTTTCAGCAACCCCATCGTCACGGAAATCCTGGATGCCGGGGCGTTCTACCTGGCAGACGGCTATCATCAGGACTACTACAGGAAGAACCCGTTGAGGTATCGCTTCTACCGCAGTAATTGCGGACGCGACCGGCGCCTGGACGCGCTCTGGGGCGACTGACCGATACAATCGAAGAGGGACATTGCACACTGTAAAGTGCCGCCCACTCTGGCCTCAACAGCAGACCATCCAATGATGACACACTGACGGCATGTGTTCTGTTCCATGTTTGTTGTCTCATTAATGGGACACCTGTCCATCACTGTGTTCCGTGCGCGTCACAGTGGAACCGCTCCCTCTCTATCTTCTGTCCTGCGAAAACCTCCTTGACACGCGGCGTCAGCGATATGGCCCGCCTCTTGCTCGGATGTTCGCGAATCGACGTCGGCACAGCCGGCCCGCCTTTGACACCGGTTGGCCAGCCCTGGCGCGATGATCAAAGCGCCGGCACCGCAGCCGGCGCTACAACAGCGACAAGCGAGACACCGAGGAGAATGTGATGATCTACGCGAGACCTGGGGATCAGGATTCAAAAGTTCAGTTCAAGTCGCGCTACGGCAACTTCATCAATGGTGAATGGGTAGAGCCTATCAACGGTCGATATTTCGAGAACGTAACGCCGGTTACTGGACAGCCGTTCTGTGAGGTTGCACGCTCGTGCCAGCAGGACGTCGAACGGGCGCTGGATGCCGCTCACTCCGCGAAAACAGCCTGGGGCCGCACCTCGATCACCGAACGCTCGAATATCCTGCTGAAGATCGCTGACCGGATGGAAGCCGATATCGAGCGTCTGGCGGTAGCCGAGACCTGGGACAACGGCAAGCCGATACGCGAAACCCTCGCTGCCGACGTGCCGTTGGCGATCGACCATTTCCGCTACTTCGCCGGCTGCATTCGCGCCCAGGAGGGCTCTCTGGGAGAGGTCGACGAAACCACCGTCGCCTATCACTTCCATGAACCGCTGGGCGTTGTCGCGCAGATCATCCCCTGGAACTTCCCGCTGCTGATGGCAGCCTGGAAGATGGCGCCGGCGCTCGCGGCGGGCAACTGCATCGTTCTCAAGCCCGCCGAGCAGACACCGGCCTCCATCCATATCTGGCTGGAACTGGTGCAGGATCTGCTGCCCCCAGGCGTACTCAACGTGATCAACGGTTTTGGCCTCGAGGCCGGCAAGCCGCTGGCAACCAGTGATCGCATCGCCAAGGTTGCATTCACCGGTGAAACCTCCACCGGACGCCAGATCATGCAGTATGCCGCCGAAAACATCATCCCGGTCACCCTGGAGCTGGGCGGCAAGTCGCCGAACATCTTCATGGAAGACGTGATGGCGCACGACGATGATTTTCTCGACAAGGCAATCGAGGGCGTGGTGCTGGCCTGCCTGAATCAGGGCGAGGTCTGCACCTGCCCCTCGCGCGCGCTGATGCAGGAATCCATTGCCGACAAGTTCATCGGTCGCGTCGTCGAGCGCTTTGGCCGTGTAAAGCAGGGCAACCCGCTGGATACAGAAACGATGATCGGGGCCCAGGCATCCTCCGAGCAATTGGAAAAGATCCTCGGCTACATGGAAATCGGTCGCCAGGAAGGTGCGGAGTGCCTGGCCGGCGGCTCCCGGGCGTCGGTCGGCAGCGATCTGGCGGACGGGTACTACGTACAACCGACGCTATTCAGGGGCAACAACAGCATGCGCATATTCCAGGAGGAGATCTTCGGCCCCGTGGTTTCTCTCACCACCTTCAAGGACGAGGACGAGGCATTGGCGCTCGCCAATGACACGCTCTATGGCCTGGGAGCCGGTGTCTGGAGCCGCGACATGAACACCGCCTATCGTCTCGGCCGCGGCATTCAGGCCGGCCGCGTGTGGACCAACTGCTATCACCTGTACCCGGCGCACGCAGCATTCGGCGGCTACAAGCAGTCGGGCATCGGGCGTGAGACGCACAAGATGATGCTTGAGCACTACCAGCAGACCAAGAATCTTCTGGTGAGCTACAGCCCCAGGGCGCTGGGGTTCTTCTAAGGAAGCGCTGAAGTACTCACGCTGCCGCGTTACGGTCAGATTTTTCGCGATGCAAGGCGCGGTGCGCAGCGCCGTGGTCATTCCACGGTCAAGCGCCGCAACAACGCAGCGCGAAAAATCTGACCGTAACCCTTTGGGAGCCTCTGATCGATTCGCATGGGGCTCTGCGAAGCCATCGGCGCGCACTGGCAAGACGGCGTTCGCAGGCAATGGCCACGAACGAAAACCGGTCTCGAGCGCGACAACGTGGATACTTCAGCGCTTCCTTAAGCGCCCGGCCGTCGGCGGCGAAGGCTCCTCCTCCCGCACCAGCCGTCGGCGGCCTTCCCATACCGCTCCAGCCGATACCGGAAACAGACAGATCAGGACACCAGACGCAGCCCGGGAATGGCCCCCATATCGGCCAGGACCTGCTCGAAGACTTGCAGGAAATCCCTGGCCGGCGGGGTAATGGCTCCCGGGCCGCGGTAAGCCCAGCCAACGGATACCGGCGGCAGATCCATGATGGGCACCACGCTCACGGCGGAACTGCGTGAAAAATTGTGCGCCTGCATGGCCGGGCAGATTGCCTGGCCCAGCCCCAATTCCACGAAGATGCAAGCGGTATCGAAATCATCCAGCTCCATTTCCGCCTGCAGCGTCAGGCCCTCTTCGGCCAACGCCGCCGCCAGCGCGTCGCGGTGGGACGTGCCGTGCGACAACCCCAGGTAGCGGATCCCCGCCAGCTCCTTCATCCGCAATTGCTGCCGCCCGGCCAGCGGGTGATCCCTGCCCGCCATCAGGAAGAAATGCTGTTCGGCGACCGGGCGTTCGCGTACACCGCGTTCGTTGTTGCCCATGCTCACGAAGGCGAGATCCGCCTGACGACGGCGCAGAATCTCGAAACAGCGGCGGGTGGAACTGGCAGGCTGAAAGCGCAGGTTCACCTCCGGGTGCAATTCCCGGAAACGCACCACTGCCCGGCGGAAGAAATGCCGCACCGTGGTGCCGCCGGTGGTGATGGTCAGGGTACCGGCATCACCTTCCCTCATCGCCTGGATTCGCTGAAGGCCGAAGTCGATCGACTCCAGCCCTTCCTGCGCAAGTTCGCTGAGTATGCGCCCGGCAGGGGTGGGCTCCACCCCCCGGGCCAGGCGCTCGAGGAGCGGCACTCCGAGCTCAGATTCGAGCCTGCCGATGTGCTGACTGACAGCGGACTGCGTGCATCCCGCCTCCCTGGCCACCGCGCTCAAACTCCCCGCCTGGCACGCTGCCACGAAAATTTTCAGATCTTCCAGAGTCATACATAATATATAAGCAATTACTAAGAATTATTCAATAATTCTAAGAATTGACTAATGAATAAAGGAATGAAAGGCTTGCCCGACCGTTCACCAGTAGTGAGGAGTAGCGGTCATGACTACCAAGCGTTACACACCCAGCGATCTGATTGCCATGAAGCACAAGCGGCAGCGGATCACGGCGCTGACGGCGTATGACTACACGTCCGCTCAGATGCTGGACCGGGCCGGCATTCAGGTGCTGCTGGTTGGCGATACCGTAGGCATGGTTGTGCAGGGACAGGACACCACGCTGCCGGTCACCCTGGAGCAGATCATCTACCATGCGCGCATGGTGGTCCGCGGCGCGCCCCGGGCCATGGTGATTGCCGACATGCCGTTCCTCACCTACCAGGTGAACAGCGACGAGGCCATTCGCAATGCCGGCCGGCTGATGCAGGAAGCCGGCGTCGGCGCCATCAAGCTGGAAGGTGGGGCCGACATGGCGCCCATCGTCCGCCGCATGGTCAAGGCGGGCATCCCCGTCTGCGCCCACCTGGGCTACACCCCGCAGTCCACCCATACGCTGGGCGGCCCGCGCGTCCAGGGCAAGGCGCTGGAAGATGCGCAGACCCTGGTCGAGGACGCCAAGGCGCTGGCGGATGCCGGCGCCTTCGCCATTGTGCTGGAGCTGGTCCCCAGTTCGCTGGCGGCGGAAGTCAGCCGCCGCGTGAAAGTGCCCACCATCGGCATCGGCGCCGGTGCGGAGTGCGACGGCGAGATTCAGGTGTTCCACGATCTGTTCGGGCTGTACACCGACTTCAAGCCGCGCCACACCAAGCGCTACGCCAACGTCGCCGAGCAGATCACCGCTGCGGCCGAGCAGTACCGTCAGGATGTCGAACAGCGGGTATTCCCGGGCCGCGAGCAGTCCAGCGACCTGCCGGCGGAAGAGCGCCGCCGGCTGACCGAGCACCTGAACCGCACCTGCGGCTCGGTGGACGGACCGGTGGCCGTGGCGCTGGCCCGCT
Source organism: Ectothiorhodospiraceae bacterium (assembly GCA_020831845.1). Classification (GTDB taxonomy): domain Bacteria; phylum Pseudomonadota; class Gammaproteobacteria; order Nitrococcales; family Aquisalimonadaceae; genus LSCE01. Next base: position 35,810 of record JAFIFV010000043.1, on the reverse strand, counting down.
AGATACACGCCTCCTGACCACGCAGTCCCTCGAAGGGGTTCCCGCCGGAACCCCTTTTCTTTTTCCGAAGCAGCGGTGGCGAGCTGTCCACGCCCCGGGCGCTCCCGGGAGCCTGCCACGGATCCGGAGTTGCCCCCGAAGGATCAAGCCTGACACAGTGTCTTGCGGGACCCGCTTCCAGTGAAGGGGACGATACCGTCAGCATGCATGTTTTCCATCGCAGAGTGACGCGCTTGCTGGCCATGGTCTGTCTGCTTGCCCTGGGCGGCTGCGCGGACCCCCAACCTGGCGAACAGCCCCGTGAACGCGCATCGGTGGAAATCTCGGACCATGCCGTGCGAGATGGGGAAGGAACCGTACTGCTGGACATGGAGGCCATTCCCGGCAACATACAGGTCACCGGGGATACCTGGTTCGGGGCCAGCGGGCGCTTCGTCGGCGGCGCCCTCTCGCCGGATGGTACCTGGCTGGCCGTCAGCACGATGGGCGCGGCCCATGGCGCCGGCTGGCTGCTGGCAACCGGGGAGAACCATCCCTACCCCGCTGCCTTCCAGTACGGCGGCACGGTAGAACCGGGCCCCTGGAGCGAGGACGGCCGCTACGCCACCTTCCTCCGGGAGAGCCCGGGCCCTGGCCGGATGCTGGAGGTGGTCGACCGCGAGGCGCTGGCCGACACGGTGGAGGAGAACGCCACTCCGGTGCGGCTGCCGGAGCACGCGGACACGGTACCGCCGGAAACCCGTTACCAGGCCATTGCCTGGCGGGGCGGGAAGCTGCTGTTCAGCGTCGACGGCAGTCGCTACCACTATGATCCGGACACCGCGGGGGTGACGCCCGCAGGCAACTGACCTGAACCAAACAAGAACAAGGCGGAGCACGGCATTCATGACAAAGATCATCCGGGCGGACCTGGCGAACCCCACGCATGGACAGGCGCTGGTTCAACTGCTACGTGAGTATGCGCAGGATCCGATGGGCGGCGGGCAGGACCTGCCCGCGTACACCCGCGAGCACCTGGTGGCCGAGCTGCGCGAACGGTCCTCGGCCCATGTCCTCCTGGCCACCGACGGTGACGCGTTCATCGGCCTGGCCAACTGCATGGAGGGCTTTTCCACCTTCGCGTGCAAGCCCTTGCTGAACATTCACGATATCGTGGTCACCAAAGCCCACCGGGGCCGGGGCGTCGGGAAACTGCTGCTGGCGCGGGCAGAGGAACTGGCACTCTCCCTGGGCTGCTGCAAGCTGACCCTGGAAGTGCTGGAAGACAATCATCCCGCCCGCGGCGCTTACCAGGCCTTCGGCTTCGAGGCCTACGCTCTGGACCCGCAGATGGGCAGGGCGATGTTCTGGGAAAAGAAACTGCCGGTCCGCTGACCGGCGTCCGGACGGCGACTCGAGGGGAGACGGATGACGGACGAAAGTCTGACGTATGTCCTGGTACACGGGGCCTGGCACGGCGGCTGGTGCTGGCGTCGGGTGGAACAGCGACTGCAGAAGGCCGGGCATCGCGTTTTCACGCCCACCTGCACCGGCCTGGGGGAGCGCTCCCACCTGCTCTCCCCGGACATCACACTGGACACGCTCACCGACGACATCTGCAACGTCATCACCTTCGAGGAACTCTCGGACGTGGTGCTGGTGGGCCACTCCTTTGGCGGCATCGTGATCAGCGGCGTCGCGGACCGGATGCCCGAGCGAATCCGCCGGCTGGTCTATCTGGATGCACTGATCGTCCAGCCAGGCCAGGCACCCTTCGACATCCTGCCGCCGGAGGCGGCAGCGGAGCGCCGACGCCTGGCACAGAAAACCAGCAACGGGCTCAGCCTGCCGACGCCGCCGGCCAGCTCATTCGCCATCACCGACCCGGAGGACGAGGCCTGGGTAGACCGGCGGCTGACGCCGCATCCGTTCAGTCTGTATGCCTCGCCGCTGAACATCGAAAACCCGGTGGGCAACGGCCTGCCGCGCTGCTATATCGCCTGTACCGAGCCGCCTTACCCGGTGCTGCGGGGTGTGTGGGATTGGGTACGCCGACAGGACGCCTGGGAATGGCTGGAAATCGCCACCGGCCATGACGCCATGGTCACGGCCCCGGAGGAACTGACGCGCATGCTGCTGGAACCGGACCACGGAGACCGGACAGCCTGACGACGTGCGCCGGGTCTTCGCTGCGTCGCCGGCCCCGACAGCCTTGCGGAGCATTGCTGCTGGCGCTCTTCTCCGCATCGCATATTCTTCAAGAAGGCGCTGCCCTCATCGTGCATGGACAGGCTCATGCGTCATTGCCCTGGACAGCAGATTCCTCGGTTGGCCGACCGTTTGGCTGCGGCCCGCCTGCGCCTGATGGTGGGCCGGCGAGCAGAGATCGCCCTGTTCCGGCGGGCGCTTCGGGCCGGGAACCCACCTTTCGCCGTGCTTCACCTGCACGGCACCGGGGGCATCGGCAAGACCACATTGCTGCAGCGTTTCCAGTCGCTCGCCCGGGAAGCGGGCAGGCCCGTCGCGTGGCTGAGCGGCCGGGATATCGATCCGACACCGGAAAACCTGCAACGGCAACTGGGACCGACCGCCAGGCTTCCCCCGGACCTGGTCTTGCTGATCGACGGCTACGAGCACATGGCCCCGCTGGACAGCTGGTTGCGGGAATGCCTGCTGCCTGAACTCCCCGGCCACAGCCTGACCGTGCTGGCAGGGCGCGGGCCGCCGTCCACCGGATGGCTGGCAGACTCCGCATGGGGAGAGATTTCCCGCCACGTGACGCTGCGCAATCTTCGCTCGCAGGAAAGCAGGCGCTACCTGCGGCTGAGGGGGGTTGCCGAAGCGCACCATCAGCAACTGCTCTCGTTCACCTACGGGCACCCGCTGGCACTCTCGCTGGCGGCCGACGTACTGGCACAGAAGAAGGGGAATGTCGCCTTCGATCTGCGCCGACAACACGCCGTTATCGGCATGCTGCTGGAGCGTCTGCTGCAGCAGTTGCCAGGCCCGGCATACCGTCGCGCCCTGGAAATCTGCGCTCATGCCCGTTTCACCACCGAAACCCTGCTGGCACAGGTGCTTGAACGTCCGGAGGACGCGCCCACGATGTTCAACTGGCTCCGCGGTCTTTCCCTGGTGGAGCACGGCGAGCGGGGGCTGTGCCCGCACGACCTGGTCCGCGATGCGCTGGATTACGACCTGCGCTGGCGGGCGCCCGAGGATTACCACGCTCTGCACGCCAGGGTGCGGGATGCCGTGATCCGGCGATTCCGCAGCAACACCGGCACCGACCAGCAGGACGCCTTTTTTGATCTGCTGTTCCTGCACCGCCATTCTCCCTCCATGCGTCCCTACTACGACTGGAAGTTCTCGGACGCTGCATCCATCGAGGCGGCACAAACAGTCGATCACCCCGCCATCCTCGGGCTCGTACGGAGGCTGGAGGGTGCGCCGTCCGCAGCGCTGGCCGCGCACTGGCTGGCGATGCAGCCACACGCCTTCAGCGTATTCCGCGATCGCCATCGCAAGCTGCTGGCCGTAGCACAGCTCCTGGTTCTGCGGGCGTTCGAAGCCACCGATCTGGCCTTGGATCCCGCCCTGCGCCTCGCTCATGCGCACGCGCGACGGCACGCGCCGCTGCGCCCGGGTGAAGCGCTGTTACTGCAGCGTTACTGGCCGGTGGAAGGGGGTGGCCCTGGCTCCACCTCCTACAATCTGCTGGCTCTGCTCTCCACCCGCTACTGGCTCGGCACGCCCAGACTGGCATGGGCCTTCATTGTGACCCCGGACGGCGAGCGGCTCGAGCCGATGTTCAATCATCTGGGGTTCTTCTCCATTGGAGAAGAGGCCGGTGATCTCGGCCCCCAGCTGTTTGCGCGCGACTGGCGCCTGGAACCCGGTGCGGCGTGGCTCGAGAGCATGGCGGAACGGGAGCTGGCCACTCGTCCTTCCCAGGTGTCGACCCACGCCCCTGTGGAGCCCACCTTTAGACTGGTACTCTCGGAACCGGATTTCGCTATCGCCGTACGCCAGGCGCTGAAGGACTTTCATCAGCCCGCGGCATTGGCGGATAACCCGCTGCTGCGTTCGCGCGTAATGCTTGATGCCACCCCCGACCCCACCCAGGCGGATCTGCAAGCGATACTGCGTGCGGGCCTGGAGGAGCTGCGAAGCACTCCGAGGGGCGAGAAGCCGTTCCGCGCCCTGTGGCACACCTACATCCAGCCGGCCTCCAGTCAGGAGATTGCAGCCGAGCGGCTACAACTTCCGTTCAACACCTACCGCTATCACCTGTACCAGGGCATCGCCCGACTGACTGCATGGCTCTGGCATCGGGAACTCCACGGCGACGACACTACCGCCGTCGCCTGATACCCCATCCTGTTTTCGGCACTTTTTCGGCTGGCAGTTCGACAACGTCCAGGCGCACATTGATTGCGCGCAGCCTGGTCGAGTGCCACGCGCCATACCGATCAACCCCTGTGAGGCCGCCGCCCGCGGCCGGGAGACACCCATGAGCAACCTGTCCATAGCCACCGAGCCCGCGGCGGTCCGCTACAGCGTTTTCGGGACACCACCGAGGGAACACGATTTCGTGCCGCTGCGCGTGGAGGGCCGCGTGCCGGCCGGGCTACGCGGCACGCTTTACCGGAACGGTCCGGCGGATTTCAGCGCGGGTCGACGACCGCACTGGTTTGACGGCAATGGCGCCATCACCGCCGTGCGCTTCAGCAACAGCGGCGTCACCGGAGCAGTACGCCAGACACACGCACCCTCCGCCGACCACGACGCCGGCCGCCATCGCAACCGCTACGGTGCCTTCCGCCAGGCCATGAGCTGGCCGCAGCGCGCACGAACCCTGTTCGGCCAGCCGGGCATTCGCAACGCGGCGAACATCAACGTGCTGCCCTGGCAAGGCAGGCTGTTCGCCCTGTATGAAGCCTGTCTGCCGCTTGAAGTGGATCCGGAAACACTGGATACCATCGGCGAAACTGACCTTGACGGCGTCATTCCGGCTGCATGGAACGCGCACCCGCACAGGGTTCCGGCCAGACGCACTGTCTATCAGCTCGGACTGCGCATCGGTCGCCGGGTCCACATGGACGTTTTCGCCCTACCGGACACCGGGCCGGCGCGGCTCCTGGCCTCGATCCCCCTGCCCGGGGTGACAGAGTTGCACGATTTCTTCGCCACCGAGCGCCACATCATCGTAGTACTGCCGCCTCTGTACGCCTCCTCACTCAGCGTGGTCCGGCGCGGCAGTTTCGTGGAAGCGCTGGATTGGCGACCCGGTGACGGCACGGAGATCCTGGTGATCCCCATCGACGCGCCGGAAAAAATGCGCCGCATACGGACCGAACCGTTCTTCTACTGGCATTCGGCAAGCGCCTACGAAAGCGAGAACGGCAAATCCATCACGCTGGACCTGGTGCGGTATCCCGATTTCCCCGGCGTGCTGGACTGGATTGAGAGTGCGAGCACCGGCAAGCCAGGTAGCCCCTCGGGCGCAGGCCTGTGGCGGGGGGAAATCGATCTGGTCAGCGGGCAGGTCCGTTGGGAAGAACGCTGGCCGCAGTCCTGCGAGTTTCCCATGGTGGATCCCGCCCGGCAGGCACGCGCGCAACGCCACACCTGGCTCGCCGCGCACAGCAGCAGCGAGGCGTCACACGGCTGGTGGAACCGCGTTGCACGGGTCACGATGGATTCCGGGGCCGTGGCGACCTTCGACCCGGGCCCGAACCGGGCGGTGGGGGAGCCTGTCCCCGTGCCCAAATCGGAACAGGAAGGCGAGGTCTGGCTACTGGTCATGGTCCGCGACACCGCGGCGGAGGCCACCCATCTGGCCATCTGGGACGGCGCACGACCGGACGACGACGCCGTTGCCCGGATCTGGTTCGACCAGCAGCTCCCCCCATCGCTGCATGGCACCTGGGTGGCGGCCTGAACAGCCAGATGTACTCCCGGAGGCCGGTGATGACCCGGCCTCCGATCCGGACGCGCACTTCATGACAAACCGCCTCCGCCGTCGCCCCTGCGGCACCATTCGCTCCACCCGCCCACGTAAAGCCTGGAGGGCAGGTGACCGGCAACGGATTGCGAGAACAGGTTCAGGCAGGCGGCCACGCCGGAGCCACAGAAATGCACGCTGTGTTCGTCCGCTGCGACCTCCCGCCAGTAATCCTGCAGCCATTGCGCCGGTTTCATGCGGCCCTGTTCGTCCACCACGTTGTCGCTGTATGCATTGGCGGCACCAGGGATGGTCCCCGCGACCGGGTCAATGGGCTCCTGCAATCCCTGGAACCGTTCCGGCGAACGGGCGTCGATCAGCCTGGTGCCGGGGAGCTTCAGCTCGGATTGCACCGCCTCGTAATCCATTACCCACTCCAGCCTGGGCTCGGGCGTAAAGCGGGCTGCGGCGGGCCGCGGCTGCTCCGTGGACACCGGCAGCCCCTGAGCCTGCCAGGCCTTCCAGCCACCATTCAGCACCGCTACCTGCGTATGCCCCACGTAGCGCAGCAGCCACCAGAGCCTGGCCGCGAAAGCCAGCTTGCCATCGTCATAGGCCACAACGTAGCTCGGTTCGCCGCCATCCCCGCTGGCGATGCCCCAGGCAGCGAAGCGTGCGGCCAGTTGCCCGACATCCGGCATCGGGTGACGCCCCGTGCGGGGCCCCACAGGACCGGAGAGATCCTCGGCCAGATCGGCATGGACCGCACCGGGAATGTGGCCGGCCGCGTACTGCTGTCGGCCCACATCCGGGTCCAGCAGCCCGAACCGGCAGTCAACAATCCGGATGCGAGGGTCCTCCAGATGCTCCGCCAGCCATTCGGGTTCCACCAGGTGCTCAGGCCATTCGCTCATTGCCTTCAATCTCCGCCGTCACGCTCCAGCTATCGAAGGAAACGCGGCGCCGGGGTCGCGTGCCCCGGCAACCGGACGTCCTCCGGCGTATCGCCACAGATTACCTTAGGGAAGCCCTCATGCTCTATGCTCTGGGGAACCGGAAAGAGGTGCGTGGTGAGCAGACTGGAATCCGCCGGTCCGGAGCATCGGCTGAAAAAGAAGCACTACCGGAAATTGCTGAAGCGCTGGCAGCTGGATCTGTTGAGCTTGCAGCAGACCGTGGTGCGCAATGGTGGACGCGTGATCCTGAACGTGGAGGGCATGGATGCCGCCGGCAAGGGCGGCGCCGTGCGCCGGATGGTGGAACAACTGGATCCCCGCGGTTACAAGGTCTATCGCATCGGACCTCCGGCCGAGTGGGAACAGGCCCGGCATTACCTGTACCGCTTCTGGACCCGGGTACCGGGCCCCGGCGAACTGGTGATCTTCGACCGCTCCTGGTACGGCCGTGTACTGGTGGAGCGCGTTGAGGAGTTGGCCGACAGTTGCGCATGGCGACGGGCCTACCGCGAAATCAATGACTTCGAGCGTACGCTGGTGGACGATGGCGTGGTGCTGGTAAAACTCTGGTTCCACATCGACCCGGATGAACAACTGCGCCGTTTCGAGGCTCGGCTGGCCGACCCGTTCAAGTCCTGGAAAATGGGGGATGAGGACTGGCGTAACCGCGCACGCTGGGATGACTACGTCCGGGCCGCGGAGGACATGTTCGCGGAGACCCATACCCGGGGTGCGCCTTGGACAATCATTCCCGCCAACCAGAAGCGCTACGCCCGTCTGCTTGCCATCAGCAGCGTGGTGGAAATTATCCGGCGTGCGGCGGAACGCGGCGGGATTGCTGTGCCATCGCTGAACCTGGAGCCGTTGCCGGACAACTGATCCAGCGTGATCCGGTACAACAACCATGAACACGGAGGGGAACATGACCGAGCTTGTCACCTACAGAAGCAGCCAGCGCCTGGGCGTCATCAGCCTGAACCGGCCGGAGGCCCTCAACGCCATCAGCCAGGCCCTGATGATGGAACTGCTGGCCGTACTGCGGCAGGCCAAGGAGGATCCCGACACCGATGTACTGATCTTTCGCGGTGAAGGTCGGGCGTTCTGCGCAGGGGCCGACATGAAGGAGATCCCCGAGCGCACGCTGGAGAACCGCCGGCGTTACCTGCGCGACCTGCAGGAATTGACCGCACTGATCTGGAACATGGACAAACCGGTGATCGCCGCGATCCAGGGCTACGCCGTGGGCGCAGGCTGTGAACTGATCCTGAACTGCGATCTGCGCATTGCCGCCGAGGATGCCCGCTTCGGCTTTCCGGAAACCACGATCGGTGCGCCGATCACCAATGCCGGCACGAAAACGCTGCCGGCAACGATTGGCCTGGGACGGGCGCGGCAACTGTTCTATACCGGCGAGAAGATCGACGCTCGCAAGGCCGAGGCATGGGGCCTGGTGAACCAAGTGGTGCCCACCGCCGAGCTGGACCAGGCCGCGGAGGCGATGGCCAGGAGCATCCTGGAGAAGCACCAGCTGGCGATCAAGCTGAACCGGGCGGCGGTGAACTACGCGCTGGGCGCCACGGTGGAGCAGGTGCTGATCTACGAGGCGCAGGACGGCATGACCTCCTACGCAGCGGGGCTGATGGATGAAACCCGCCGTTCCGGCGACTGGGGCGGCGCACGGCGAGGCAGATAAGCCAGGCCAAGCGGCGGCGTGAATACTTCAGAGCTTCCTTAAGGAAGGTTGCGGGAGCAAGCATCCTCGATGTGGGACTATCTGCAGAACCCATTGCCCGGCCTTGGGCCGGAAGCACTGTTGCTGCTGGCGCTGGGGCCGCTGTTCCTGCTGTTCATCGGCTGGGAAGCCTGGGCCGCATGGCGCCGCAAACAGGATGTCTACAGCCTGCCTGACATGATGAACAACGCGGCGCTGGCGTTGAGCCACCAGGCCGTGGACGCGCTGGCCTGGTCGGCGGTCATCGGCATCTATTTCTGGTTGTATTCCTTCAGTGCCGGAGAAATACCCATCACCCTGCTGTCGGCCTTCCTGCTGTTTCTGGGTCAGGACTTCCTCTACTACTGGTTCCACCGTGCCAGCCACCGCATCCGTTGGCTGTGGGCCGCCCACGTGGTGCACCATTCCTCGGAGCGATTGAACCTGTCCACGGCCTTCCGCCAGAGCCTGATGTACCCGGTGGCAGGGATGTGGGTATTCTGGCTGCCGCTGGCACTGGTGGGGTTTCATCCGCATCACATCCTGCTGGTGGTTTCGATCAACCTGGCCTACCAGTTCTTTGTCCACACCCAGGCGGTGGGCAAGCTGGGGCCGTTGGAATGGGTGTTCAACACACCCTCCCACCATCGCGCCCACCATGCCCGAAATCCCCGCTACATCGACCGCAACTACGGAGGGGTGCTGATCATCTGGGACCGGCTGTTCGGGACCTTCGTGGAGGAAACCGCCGACGACCCGCCGGACTACGGTATTCGCCGGCAGATACAGACTCACAACCCGCTCGCCACCATTTTCCACGAATGGCGCGACATGCTGCGCGACGCGGCCAGGCCCGGGCCGTTACGCCTCCGGCTGGCGCACCTGTGGCGACCGCCGGAGTGGCGACGGCCGGAGGACCAGGGAACCGGGGTCGCCTTGCCGCAGTCGAACTTGCAGGACCGAATCCGTTAGGGAGAACCGAGATGAACCTCCTCCCCGCAGTAGTGACGGTCGCTGCGCTGCTCGCGCTGCCGATGGCAGGCCACGCCCACGCGCCTTATGCCCATTGGGGTGTCGATCTGCTCGGCACGGAACTGGTGGAGGATGACGATGCCTTTACCGGCGCGGTGGACGACACCAGCGGATCGCTACGCATCCACGGCGGCTACCGCGCCAACCGCTGGCTGGGACTGGAAGGCAGCATACAGGGCCTGGGCAGCTACAGCACCGGCGACGACAACCGCTTCGACTATTCCGCCGCCACCCTGTCCGGGGTTCTCTACCTGCCGGTGACCCGCCGTTTCGAATTCTATGCCCGTGCCGGCACCGGCGTGGGCTGGGTGCGCGACCGTGATCGCCGCGACACCAACGCCAAACCGATCGGCACCGTGGGGGCAGGGGCACAATACCATCTGACGACTCAGATGCTGGTCCGAGCGGGAGCCGACGGTTACGCGATGCGCCCGCGCATTGTCGATGGCGACGGCAACACCTCCACGGCGGACCAGCGTATCGGCGTCGCCTATGTGGGACTCAGCCTGCTGTTCTGAATGTTTCGCGGGCCGTCCCTCGCTGAGAAGCGCATTACTCCGGGGGTTCGCCGGATCATCGCCTGCCGTTCTATGCTAGAGTCTGGGGCCGAAAACGACTATTGGGGGAGCGCTGAATTGACCACCGGCCGCCCATAGACTACTTTTCGTTTAGCCCGCCGTTGCCAGGAAGGCGATGCACCTGTGACAGGGAAGTCAGCCGTATGCGGCGTGCGGGCACTGTTTCAAGGAGCGAAGCCGTGCACCGTCGCCTGATCCCCGCGTCCGCAACGCTTGCGGCGCTTTGTCTTGCCTTCCCGGGCCATGCGCAGATCTATCGCTGTGACGACGGCGCTGGTGGCGTCCTTTTTTCCGACGAAGCCTGCGGCGAGAACGCGGAGCTTGTCGAGATCCAGCAGACAAGCCCCTTGCAGCCTCCTCGCTATCGTCCATCTCCCGACGCCACCAACACACCCAGTGATGCCATCCGCGCCAGGCAGGCACGGGCACAGCAACAGCAAGCCGAGGCCAGCGCACAACGGGAGCTGGAGAACCGCATCCGTCAGCAGGCAGCCAGGGGCAACGTCATTGCCGGCATGGGCCCGCGGGACGTCGAGCGCGCCTGGGGCAGGCCACACAGTATCAACCGCAGCACCGATTCCGGCGGCGAGACGGAAACCTGGCACTACCGGAACCGCGGGCGGGGCCGACTCGCCGGACCAGCCACGGTGCATTTCCGCGACGGCGTGGTCACGCGGGCCCGGCAGTGGGAGCGGACGTCACGCCGTTAGCATCCCGTCCAGCTATAAGAGCCGTCGCAAGAGAGTCAACAAGTTCTAAAGCCCTCAGATGGCAGCGGAATTATACTGCTTCCGCGGGGCCCGGAGCCCCGTTTCCATCGGGGACAGGCAATGGACAAGAAACATGTACTCATGGCTTTCGCTTACGCGCTGCTGGGTGTCATTCTGGGCATCTACATGGCGGCATCCAAGAATCACGGACAACTGGTGACGCACGCGCATCTGCTACTCCTTGGTTTCGTGACATCCTTCATCTATGGGGTCAGCTACAGGCTCTGGCTACCGAACGCCCGCAAGCTGCTCGCCACGCTGCAGTTCTTCATTCACCATGCCGGAACGGTGGTGCTGGTGATGGGGCTGTTCCTGCTCTACGGACGGCTTGCACCGGAAGCCCTGCTGGGGCCCGTGCTGGGCGTCGCCTCGGTGGTGGTCCTGCTGGGCCTCCTGCTGATGGTGGCCCTGCTGCTCACCACCGACACCCGCAGCCCGCAGCCCACCAGCAGCGCCTGAACCCCGCACTGCCCCTTCCACCGGTGTCGCCTTTACAGGCGGCACCCCGCGTACCAGACTGGCATCTGAGGACATGCGGCAGAGGCCGGGCAAGCGGCGTGGATGCGGAAGCACTGGAAGTTCGGCAGCACATGGCGCGGTTCCCGCCGTTCGAGGCGCTGTCCGACGAATTGCTGGACGCGGTGGCCGCCAGCGTGGACACGGCCTATTTCAAGGCCGGCAGCGAGATTGTCCAGTTGGGGGAACCGATCACGGACCTGCACTACATCCGCAGTGGCGCGGTGGACATCCACCGACGCAACGGCGCACTGTACAACCGGCTGGGGGAGGGCGACATCTTCGGCCACTTCAGCCTGCTGCGAAATCAGCGCGTGCATTTTCCCGCCAAGGCCATCGAGGACACGCTGCTCTACTTCATCCCGGAAGCCATGTTCCAGCAACTCTGCGAGGCGGACGAGCAGTTCGCCGATTTCGTGGAGCTGGAGCGTCCGCGCCTGCAATCCACAGTGGAGAAGCAGGCCAGCGACGCCAGCCTGATGACCATCCGCGTGCGCAGACTACTAGGCAGCGCCCCGGTAACGGTGGAAGATTCCGCCACCGTGCAGGAAGCCGCCCGACGCATTACCGAGGAAAACGCCTCCTCGGTCATCGTGCTCACCACACCCGGCGACAACCCGCGGCGGGCCGTGACGGATGACCGTAACCAGCAGTGGGAACTGCTCGGCGTCATTACCGACAACGATTTCCGTGAGCATATTGTTGCCAAAGGCCTGCCGGCCGATACGCCGGTCCGCGACGTGGTGGACGACCGGCTTATTTACATCCAGTCGGACCAGACGGCCCAGGAAGCCATGCTCACCATGCTGCGCAACAACGTGCACCACCTGCCGGTGCTGCACCGGCGGCGGATAGCGGGCATGCTGCACCTCTCGGACATCATCCGCGTGCAGACCAACAGCAGCCTGTACCTGGGCAACAGCATCTTCAACCAGAGCAGCGTAAAGGGTCTGACCCAACTCCTGCCGGACGTTCGCGCCACCTTTATACGGATGGTGCAGGAAGGCGCCAGTTCACAGGTGATCGGGACATCCCTGTCCACCATCGGCCGCAGCTTCTCACACCGGCTGCTGGAACTCGCCGAACAGGAGCTGGGACCGCCGCCGGTGCCCTATTGCTTCATCGCGCTGGGCTCCATGGCTCGCAACGAGCAGACCATTGTCACCGATCAGGATAATGCTCTGGTTCTGGACGACAGCTTCGACCCGGCGCAACACGACGCCTACTTCGCCGCCATGGGCAAGATCGTCAGTGACGGCCTGGCTGCCTGCGGGTACAGCTACTGCACCGGTGGCATCATGGCCACCAATGCCAAGTGGCGGCAGCCGCTGAAGGTCTGGAAACAGTATTTCAGCGACTGGATCGGCCACCCGGACCCTAAGCATCTGCTGCACAGCTCCATCTTCTTCGATCTCGACAGCGTGCATGGCGAGGAAACATTCGCCGAGCAATTGCAGGATCTGTTGGCCGAGAGAGGAGCGGCGAGTCCACTGTTCCTGGCCGCCATGGCGCGCAACGCGCTGAACCGCACGCCGCCCATCGGCTTCTTCCGCAATTTCGTGATGGAAAAGGACGGCAAGCAGAACAACACCATCAATGCCAAACGCCGCGGCACCGCCCCGCTGGTGGACCTGATTCGCGTGCATGCGCTGGCCTGCGCCTCGCGATCCCAGAATTCCTTCGAGCGGCTGAACGACATCGCCGAGACCCAGTTGCTTCCGGACGGCGTGGGCGAGCGGCTGCGTTACGCCCTGGAGTTCCTGTCCATGGTGCGCATCCGGCACCAGGTGATCAATCTGCAGCAGGAAAAGGAACCGGATAACAGCATCAATCCCGAAGACATCTCGGATGCGGAGCGCCACAACCTCAAGGACGCATTCCAGGTGCTCAGCGACGCCCAGAAATTCCTGCGCTTCCGCTACCCGATGCCCTGACGCCCACTCCATGCTGATTCCCCGCGCAATAAAGGAGAAGCGCCCGGGATGGGCGGACTACATGGCGAGCAGGGCCGAAACAGCCAGGGACAAGCGACTGCGACACTACTACGGTAGCTGGAGGCTGGCGCCGGAAACACCTATCAGCGCGGCGCCACTGATCGGTCTGGACATGGAAACCACCGGGCTGGACGAAAGTCGCCACGCCATCGTCAGCATCGGCGTTGTGCCGTTCACGCTGAATCGAATCCAGCTCTCCTGCCATCGGTACTGGCTTGTGCGTCCACCCCGTCCGCTGAACGCGCGGTCGGTGACGCTGCACCACATCACTCACTCCGCTTTGGCGGAAGCACCGGACCTTGACGCCATCCTGGGAGAACTGCTGGACGCCATGGCAGGCCGTTTGCCGGTGGTGCACTACCGGAATATCGAGCGCCCTTTCCTCAACGCCGCCGTAAAGAGCCGGCTGGAGGAGGAGTTGCTGTTCCCGCTGATCGACACGATGGAGCTGGAAGCCCAGGTGCACCGGCAGTCCCGCTGGGCGCGCTTCAAGGCGCTGCTGGGACGCCAGCCAACATCGATTCGCCTGCATGGCAGCCGCCTGCGTTACGGACTGCCCGGCTACCAGCCGCATCATGCAGTCATCGACGCGCTGGCCACCGCCGAGCTGCTGCAGGCGCAGATTGCGTACCGTTACAATCCACAGACCCCGGTCGGCGACCTCTGGTACTGACACGAAAACGGGCGCCCCGGCTTGGCCGCCCGTTCAATGCCAACCGAGCCGCAATCAGGTGCGCGGCTCGCTCATCAAGCCCTTGATGATCGCGTAGCAGCCGACGAGCAGCACCAGCGTGAACGGCAAGCCGGTGGACACCGCCATCGCCTGCAAGGCCGCCAGTCCGCCTCCAATCAGCAGGGCGATGGCGATCACGCCCTCGATGATGGCCCAGAACACCCGTTGCGGCTTCGGTGCATCCACCTTGCCGCCGGCGGTGATGGTATCAATGACCAGCGAACCGGAATCCGACGAGGTGATGAAGAACACCACCACCAGCACGATGCCAATGAACGAGGTAATGGCAGTCAGCGGCAGCTCACCCAGCATGACGAAGAGCTGCAGCTCCAGCGCTGCTTCCCGGACGCCTTCGAAGCCATGGCTTACGTACTGGTCGATGCCGGTACCACCGAACGCGGTCATCCACAGCACCGAGACCATGGAAGGCACGAGCAGAACGGCTATCAGGAACTCCCGCACCGTGCGGCCGCGGCTTACACGGGCGATGAACATACCGACGAACGGCGACCAACTGATCCACCAGGCCCAGTAGAACGCCGTCCACCCCTGACTGAAGTTGGCGTCCTCGCGGCCGAACGGGTTGGACAGCGCCGGCAGATGTACCGCATACGCCCACAGGTTCTGGAAGAACCCGGTGAGGATCAGCAAGGTCGGCCCCACCACGATGACAAACAGCAGCAGCAACAAGGCCAGCACCATGTTGATTTCCGACAGACGCCGCACGCCGCGGTCGACGCCAGCCAGTATGGAGACGATCGCGACGGCGGTAATGGCCACGATCAGCAGCACCATGGTGACGTTGCCTTCCGGCACCCCGAACAGATGGCTGATCCCGGCGGAGGCCTGCGTCGCCCCTATGCCCAGTGAGGTTGCGAGGCCGAACAGCGTGGCGAACACCGCCAGCATGTCGATGATATGCCCCGGCCAGCCCCAGACCCGCTCGCCCAGCAGCGGGTAGAAGATGGAACGCACCGTCAGCGGCAACCCCTTGTTGAAGGAGAACAGGGCCAGGGCCAGCGCCACCACCGCGTAGATCGCCCAGGGATGCAGGCCCCAATGGAAGATGGTGGCCGCCATGCCTAGCCGGGCCGCGGCCTCCGCGTCCCCGGCGGCGGCGCCCAGCGGAGCCCAGTCGACGCGGGCGCCATTCTCGACGTCCACGCCGCCCACCGCAGCGCCGAAGTGCGACATGGGCTCGGACACGCCATAGAACATGAGGCCTATCCCCATGCCGGCGGCAAACAGCATGGCAAACCAGCCGGTATAGGAAAAGTCCGGACTCGCCTCGGTGCCGCCGATGCGTATCCTTCCCAATGGGGAGAAGATCAGACCCACGCAGAGCAACACGAAAATGTTGCCTGCCAGCAGGAAAAACCAGGAGAGGTTACCGGTCAACCAGCCCCTCAGCCCTTCGAATAGCGGCTCTACTTCGGACTGCAGGGCGAGGGTAATAATGACGAAAAATATCGTCACCGCCGCCGAAATAAGGAACACCATTCCATGGATATCCAGCCGAATACCGAATTGTGTGGCGGTATAATTGTCCTGCCCGATGACGTAATCGGTATCTATCGGATTGACGGCCCCTTCCGGTGCCGGTACGCCCTCACTATAGTCAGCGCTCTGCCCGTCTTGAGAGTTCTTTTCCACGAGGAAGCCTCCCTCTCTCTAGTGCATGCGATTGATTCCACCCTCGACAAGCACTGAGGTGTTCGCATAACCCTGGCGCCCGTTCTCAGATGGAACCCGGCGACGCGAATACGTCAGTGCTTACATGACAGTCTGCACGTTTCGACGCAGGCATTCACCCCCCCAACAAGAATCGGTGCCATGCGGTATCAACGGGAAAATCCGCCAACGCCTCCCGGCCCCGCCACTCTCAGGGAAGCGGTATCTCGTTCACGGCCCGAGGCACATGGTAGCCCCTTTGTACGGCCGGCCTGTCGGCCAATTCCGTATACCAGCGCCGCACGTTGGGGAAATCGGAGAGGTTTATACGCTGCCATTCGAAGCGGGAAATCCATGGCCAGGTGGCCATATCCGCAATGGAATAATCACCGGCCAGAAATTCCCGGCCTGCGAGCCGCCGATCCAGCACGCCGTACAGGCGACGGGCTTCGTTGGCATAGCGTTCCTCGGCGTAGGAGGCCTTCCCGGCATTGAAATGCAGAAAATGATGCGCCTGCCCCAGCATCGGGCCCACCCCGCCCATCTGCCACATCAGCCATTACATGACGCGGTAGCGGGGCTCTCCCGCCGCCGGCAGAAAACGGCCTGTCTTCTCCGCCAGATACACCATGATGGCCCCCGACTCCATCAGGGCCATGCCGGTCTCCCGGTCGACAATGGCAGGAATCTTGTTGTTGGGACTGACTTTCAGAAACTCCGGTGCGTGCTGCTCACCATTGGTGATGTCCACCGCATGCACCTCGTATGGCAGTTCCAGTTCCTCCAGCAGTATGGAAACCTTGCGGCCATTCGGAGTTGTCCAGGCCCACAGATCGATCACGGCAATCTCCCGTCGGTGATGTTCATCAACGAATAACCCTGGAAGACATCGATAGCAAGCGAACGGTGTAGGATGAATGCTCACAGAACCGCACGCTCACGCATGCATGACGGAGGAGAAACCCGATGACCGAGGCGAGAAACTGGTTGATAACAGGCTGTTCCAGCGGCTTTGGACGAGAGCTGGCCCGGACGGTGCTGGAGCAGGGGGATCGAGCGGTCATCACCGCGCGCAGCAAGGAGTCGCTCCGGGAGCTGGCGGAGGCCTATCCGGATTGCGCTATTCCCATGGCGCTCGATCTCACCCGACAGAATGAGATACGGCCGTTCGCGCAGGCTGCGGAAGCCGCGCTGGGCCAGGTGGACATCCTGGTGAACAACGCCGGTTTCGGCGTCATGGGGGCGGTGGAAGAGGTGGAGCCGGAGGAATACCGGCCCATGTTCGAAACCAATTTCTTCGGCACCGTGGAGCTGACCCGCGCCCTGCTGCCGGCCATGCGCGCGCGCCGCAGCGGCCGTATCGTCAATGTCTCGTCCATCGCCGGCGTGATCACACGCGGAGCCTACGGCTTCTACGCCGCCACGAAGTTCGCGCTGGAGGCCATCTCCGAGGCGCTGTCGGCGGAACTCCAGCCTCTGGGCATGCATGTCACGCTGATCGAGCCGGGCCCCTTCCGCACCGATTTCGCCGGCCGCTCGTTGCGCATGGCGAAGAGGGTCATCGAAGACTACGCGGACACCGCAGGCGCAAGTCGCACCGCAATCACGCAACGCGACGGCCGCCAGACCGGCGATCCGGCGCGGGCCGCCCAGGTCATCATTCAGGCGGTGACCTCGGAGAAACCGCCTCTGCGACTGCCCCTGGGCAGTTTCGCCTACCAGCGGGTGCGGGAGAAGATCACGGCGCTGCAGACCGACGCCGACGCCTGGGAGGGGATCGCCGGCAAAGCGGTGGAGTTCGATAGCTGAGACCCCGACGCGGCAACCGGGAGCGTCGCGGGATGCAAGCCGCTGACGGGCTTCCGGCTGCCGCCTAAGCTTGCTTCATGACCCGATAACCAGAAGGAGAGGGGTAATGAAGCGCATCGTGATCTGTTTTGACGGCACCTGGAACACCCCCAACGATGATGGCGACGTGGAATCCGGGGCCAATACCAATGTCCGGAAACTGTACCTGGCGTTGAGCGACCAGGACGACAACGGCGTGAAGCAGCATGCCGTCTACATTCGAGGCGTCGGTGACCGCTGGTACAACCGCCTGCGCGGCGGCGCCTTGGGCGTTGGCCTGGACCGCCGCATCAAGGAAGGCTACGAGGAACTGGTCGCCAGCTACGACGATGGTGACGAGATCTACGTCATCGGTTTCAGCCGCGGTGCCTACTCGGCCCGCAGCCTGGTGGGCATGATCCGCAATGTCGGCCTGCTGCAGAAGAGCCACCGCAAGGAAATCCATGCCGCCTACGAGCTTTACCGGACCCGGGACGAGGGCGCTGACAGCCCGGTCGCTGAGGTGTTCCGGGAGCGCTACTCCCGTGAGGTGGGCATTACCTGCCTTGGCGTCTGGGACACCGTGGGGGCCCTGGGCGTTCCGCTGAACTCCTTCAACTGGTTCAACGCCCGGCGCTACCAGTTCCACGACACAGAACTCAGTGGGATCGTAGAGAACGCCTTCCATGCCGTCGCGGTGGATGAACACCGCGCCAGCTTTGCTCCCACGCTATGGTCGCCAAGACAGAAGCCGGACCAGCGCATGGAGCAGGTATGGTTCTGCGGTGCCCACGCCGACGTGGGCGGCGGTTACCACCGGGCGGAGCTGTCCGACATACCGCTGCTCTGGATGGCGGAACGCCTGAAGGAATGCGGTCTCGCCTTTCGCGAGGACAAACTGCCCCGGCTTTCGCCATCCAACGTCCTGGCCGAGCCACACGACTCCTTCGGTGCGTTCATGAAGGGTGCCTACCAGCTGATCAGCAGCCGTAGCTACCGCACGGTGGGCGAGACACGGAACGGCGAGGAGCACGTCAGCGACACGGTGCAACAGCGCCTGCGCAAGCTGCGGACGTATCGGCCCATAAATCCCATCGGCGCTTACCTGCGGCTGGAGGGGATGGCCTCGGCCTCGCTGCGGCGGCTGCGGGACCTGGCGTCGCTGCTCTGAATGCGGCGTTCTGCAACCACGCCATGCATGGCCTACAGTGGAACCAGGAGGCAAGGCATGGGTACGAGCAAATACTGGATGCTGACCAGACGACAAGTGCTGGGAGGGCTGGCCGGCGGTTCCGCGCTGGCCGCCCTTGGTAGCTGGCCGACACGGCGCGTCATCGCCGGTGCCGCGCCGGAACCACAGGATCTCATCCTGCGCGAGATCCCCTCCACCGGCGAGGAACTGCCCGCTGCCGGCATGGGCACCTACCGCAGCTTCAACATCGACCCGGGGGATCGCGGAGCGCTGGAACGCATGCAACAGGTGCTGCGCGCGTTCCTGGATGGCGGTGGCCGGGTCATCGACTCCTCCCCCATGTACGGTCAGTCGGAGCGCGTGGTGGGCCTGCTGGCGGACGAGGAGGATGCCGACGCACGGCTGTGGATGGCCACCAAGGTCTGGACCGACGGCCGCGAGGCCGGCATCGACCAGATGGAGGCCTCCATGCGCCTGATGCGCCGCAACCCCATGGAACTGATGCAGGTGCACAACCTGCGGGATCTGGAAACCCATCTGGAAACGCTGCAGGCCTGGAAGGATGAAGGGCGTATCCGCTACTTGGGAATCACCCACTACCAGGCCGCCAGGCATGACGACCTGATCCGGTTGATCGAGCGCTACCCGCTGGATTTCGTCCAGTTCAACTACAACGTGCTGGAAAGGAATGCGGAACAGCGACTGCTGCCCGCCTGCGAGGAGCACGGCGTGGCCACGCTGATCAACGAGCCCTTCGGGCAGGGCCGACTGTTCCGCCGGGTGGGCGACCGGCCGGTGCCGGATTGGGCCGGGGATATCGGGGCAAGCTCGTGGGCCCAGCTGTTCCTGAAGTTCCTGATCGCGCACCCGGCGGTCACCGCCGTGATTCCGGCCACCGGCAACCCGGACCACGCCGCGGACAACGTCGCCGCCGGCAAGGGTCCCTTGCCCGACCGCGATCTGCGGCAACGACTCGTGAATGCCGTGGAGGACTGAGGCACCGGATCACGGTCGCCGACAATAACCGATTGGGGGGATCAGCGCTGTCGCAGTGCCTGGGGCGGCCGACCGAAGGTGCGCACGAATGCGTGACGCATGCGTTCCGGGTTTCCGAAACCGGTTTCCTCGGCGATGATTTCGATGCGGGCGGTGTCCGCCTCCAGCCGCACCCGCGCCGCTTCCAGGCGCAGCCGTTCCACCGCCTTGGCCGGCGTCAGGCCCATCTCACGCTTGAACGCACGGGCGAAGTGGCGGGGGCTCATGCAGACACGGTCGGCCAGTTGCTCCACCGTCAGCGGATCGCGCAGATGATCCCGCACCCAGTCCAGCAAGTTACCGAAGCGACCCTCCGCCTGCTGGCTTTCCAGCAGCGAAGAGAACTGCGACTGGCCGCCGGAACGCCGGTACGGTACCACCAGTTGCCGGGCAGTGTTCCTGGCAACGCGCTCTCCCAGGTCATCTGCGATCATGGCCAGTGCCAGATCGATGCCGGCACTGATTCCCGCCGAGGTCCAGTAGTTGCCATCCCGCGTGTAAATGCGATCCGGCTCCAGGCGAACCAAAGGAAAGGCTTGGGCGAACGAAGCGGTCCGGCCCCAGTGCGTGGTGGCTCGCCTGCCGTCCAGCAGACCGGCTGCCGCCAGCACGAAGGAACCCGAACAGACGCTGGCAATCCTGCCTCCGGCACCGGCCACGCCTTGCACGAACGCGATGAGATCAGCGCTGCGGGCGGCCGCACCCACTCCCTGGCCACCGACCACAACCAGCGTGTGCGGACGGCGGACTGCGCACCCCATGGCATGCAGCTTCACGCCGGAGGAACTGCGAACCAGCCCATGGGCAACGGCTACCGGAGTCACGCGATACGCCCCGCCGACAATCCGGGAGGCGATCTCGAACGCAGCGACGGGACCGGCCGCATCCAGGAGCTGGAAATCTTCGAACAGGAGGAAATCTATGGTTCTGGACATGGCAGAAAATCAGGGAAACTGGTCATTTCAGACTGATGATACCGAAGCTAAGCTGGCAACACATCTCACGGAGGAAGCACAGATGAGCACGTCGGAGTTCTCCATCGTTTTCGCCGTTTTCCCCGGTGTCACCCAGTTGGATTTCACCGGCCCTCACCAGGTACTGAGCCGGCTGCCCGGTGCCAGGCTATGCCTGGCGGGCACCTGCGGCGACACCGTGGAGAGCGAGGACGGGCTGCGTTTTGCCAAGGTGATGAAACTGGCCGATATTGAATGCTGCGACGTGCTCTGTGTCCCCGGGGGCCCGGGCACCACCGACGCCGCACTGGATCAGGTTTTCATTGCCGAGATTCGTCGGTTGGCCGGTACTGCGCGCTATGTGACTTCGGTCTGCACCGGTTCGCTGATTCTGGCGGCGGCAGGCTTGCTCCGGGGTCGCGACGCAGCCTGCCACTGGGCCTGGCGCGAGTTGCTGACGCCGTTCGGCGCCCGACCGGTCTCCGCGCGCGTGGTGCGGGACGGCAATATCATTACCGGGGGCGGCGTCACCGCAGGTATCGACTTCGCGCTGTCCGTGGCGCAGGAAGTGGCCGGACCCACGGTGGCACAGGCCATCCAACTGGCGCTGGAATACGCTCCGGAGCCGCCCTTCAACGCCGGCGGGCCGGAAACCGCTCCCGCGGAGGTCAGGGCACTGGTAGAGCGCCGGCTCGCGGCCAGCCGGGAGAAGCGCCAGCGCGATGTTGCGCTGGCCGCGGCACGACTGGAGGAGAAAACATGATCGATATCGAAGCCATCCAGAAACGGCTGGCGCCGCTGTTCCCGGGTCTGATGGGCATCCGCTTCCTGGAAGTGGGACCGGAACGCGTGCTGGCGGAACTGGCCGTCCGGCCCGATCTGTGTACCGCAGGCGGCACGCTGCACGGTGGGGCCCACATGGCCTTCGCTGACACCTTGGGCGCCGTGGGCACCGTGGTGAACCTGCCCCCCGGCAAACGCACAACCACCACCGATTCCAGCACCAAGTTCATCGGCGCGGCCCGGGTGGACACCGTGGTCACCGGAGAAAGCGTGGCGCTGCACCGGGGGCGGACCACGATGGTATGGCAAACCACCATCCGCAATCAGGACGGCCGACTGTGCTCGGTGATCACCCAGACCCAGTTGGTGCTGGACGGCTGAGGCTGCTGACGATCAACGCGCTCAGGCAGGCGGCTGCGTCGGCTTCTGTGGTCCGGCCACGGAGCATCTCCCGGGATAGCGCTTCTGCGGCACCGATCAGTGCGGTACAGCGCAAGTGCAGTTCCTGGTCGGGCAGCGTCGCATAGGGCCGGAACGCATCGTGGTACAGCGCCACGTAGCGATCCATCAACTCCGCCTGGAACGCGTCCATTGTCTCATCGCCCTTCATGGCGGCGGCGACCACATGGCATTCGTCACCGAGCACCGCATAGCAATGCATGAACGCCTCGGCAATCACCCGGGCCACGCCCTCCAGCGTGGCGGGCGCGACCGCCAGCGCTTCCTTCAGCGCCTTGACGTGAAGCTCGTCAATGCGCCCGTACAGAGCCATCAGCAACCCTGGCCGCGTGCCGAAGTGTTCGTAGGCAATGGGCTTGCTGACGCCCGCACGCTCGGCCAGATACCCCAGCGTCAGTACCTCGGTACCCTCGTTCCGCACGATGCGCTGCGCGGTTTCCAGCAATTGCTCACGCCGTTGTGGCTTGGACATGCGCCTGGCGGCTGCCGCGCTCATGATTGCGATGCCTCCCATAAGAACCGAACGATCATCGTTTGACTTTTCTCCAGCATAACTTACTATCAGTAACCTACTAAACGTAATTTATTCCCGATAACAACCCTGGAGAGCATCATGTCACATCCCTCGCCCCACCCTGTTCTGATCATTGGCGGCTCAGGCATCGTCGGTTCCAAGGCGGCTCGAGCCCTGCGCGAGCTGCACCCCGAACAACCCATAGCCATCGGCGGGCGAAATCTGGAGAAGGCGGCATCGGTCGCTGGGGAACTGGGTAACGCCACGGCTGTGGCCGTTGATCTCGACCAGCCCGGCCTTGGTCTGTCGACCCAGAACCAGTTCAGCGCAGTGGTGCTGTTCGTGAAAGACGAGCACTTGCACTCCATCCCCTTCGCCCAGGCCAGGGGTATTCCGTATCTCAGTATTTCCTCGGGTCTGACCGAGCTGGGCCCCGAGGTGGCACATTACATCAGCCGGCCCAACGACTCGGCCATCGTGCTGGGCAGCGAGTGGCTGGTGGGCATCGCGGCCCTGCCGGTCCTGCATTACGGCAAGGAATTCCGCAGGCTCGAGCAGATCGCCATGACCGCTGTACTGGACAGCGAGGATATCGGCGGCCCCGCCGCCCATGCCGACTTCGAGCGCCTGACCACGGCCGGCGGACCGACGGCCATGATTCGACAGGACGGCCGTTGGCGCTGGGTAACGGAGAATGACCAGGCGATGCGGCGAATGACGACCGACATCACGGGGCAACCGTTGGAGGTCGAGGCCTATGCACCCTTCGATGTACTCAGCCTGGCTGCACGGACCGGCGCCGCCACGGTGCGATTCGACCTGGCGGTGGGCGCAACGGCCAGCCGTCGACGCGGAGAGCCGTTCTCCAGCGAAACCATCGTGGAACTCAGCGGGGAGGACCTGCAGGGGCGACCAGCAGCCTTGCGCGTGGACCTGGTTCACCCGGAAGGCCAGGCGCCGGTGACCGCTCTGAACGTGGCACTGACCGTGGAGCGCCTGCTTGGCCTGAACGGGCAGGCGCCGGTGACACCGGGACTGTACATGCCGGATCAGCTGCTGGATCCGGCCTATGCCATGCAGCGCTGGCGCGAGTTCGGCATACAGATTCGCGTCAGCGCCCCGGAGGCAGCCGCTGCCGAGGCTTGAAACGTCATACCGACCGGCTCCCGGACGCGCCCTGGAGCCGGCTGGTGATGAGGCATCAGCGGGCCTCCGCCAAGTGCTCCAGGGCGAGGTTCGCCTGATCGGAGAAATGCAGCACGCTGGCTACGGTTTCCTCATCCAGCAAGCGATGGCTGTGAATCCGGTCGGTATAGATAAGCCCGATATTGCGGCCCCGAATCACCAGCGGCGCGAGGATAGCATCCAGGCCACCGATCATCTGCTGAAACGCTTCCAGGCCACACCGTCGCTGATGTTCCGGGCTCAGGCTCATCAATTGCACCACCGAACCGGTCTTCAGACTGTGGCGGACCACGGCCAGATGATCGTCTCCGAGGTCGCCGCCCAGGCCCCGTGTCAGCGTGCCTTTGGTATCGCCCACTGCATACTTCACGCGCAGGCCACTGCGATCCTGGTTGAGGATGCTGATCAGCGTGCGATCCATGCCCACCCCGCGGTGCAGGCCTTCCAGGATCATCTCCAGAATGACGTGGGTCTGCGGTTTCTCGCGCATCACCAGGGACAGCTCGCGCAGGATCTTCAACTGCAGGACCGGGGCTGGGCGATGGATGCGGGAATGGGAGGCCTCTTCGCCCGCTGTGTCCTCCGGTACATCAACCCGGGATATCGGGATTCCGAAGGCCTCGGCAATGCGCGCGCTCTCGTCCTGCGCCTTCAGCAGCAGCTCCCGCATACGCTCTTCCGGTATTCCCGCCGCACCGATGATGCGCTCCACTACCTTGGCGGTAGACGGGCCATTCCAGCCATGCTGGCGCACTTCGCGCTCCAGCGCATGGCCGAGCTGTATGCAACCGATCTGCCCCTGGGCATGGTTACTGCGCGCCTGCAACGCCTGTTCCATCAGTTCGCCCAGACGCCAGTCCCGGGCCAGGCGGACACTGAGATCCCGGAGAGGGAACCCCAGCGCCTCGCGCTCCACGAGAGCCGCCGAGCGTTGACCATCAGCCAATGCACGTTCAACCGAACGCGCCTCGCGCTCGTCCGCGAAGCACCAGAACGCCATCTCCCCCAAGCGCAGAAGCAGCGCCGCCACGAACACCTGTTCGGGGCCGCCGGTGCGCATTTCCACCGCAATCATGCGTGCCTGCGTGGCCGCGAAAACCGATTCCCGCATGATGCGGATCAACCGTTCACGGGTGGCCCCCTGCAGCAGCGTGTCTATCACCGCCAGCGACGAACCGATCGTGCGCACGGTATCGAAGCCGAGCAGGGCGATAGCGCGGCTGATGGTGCTGATTTCCTGGCCGCTGCGATTGAAATGGGCACTGTTCGCCGCGCGCAGCACACCCGAAGTCAGCGAGGCATCCTGCAGCACCACGATCGCCAGATCCTGGGTGGAAGCGTCCTGGTCCGCAGCAATACTGCAGAGACGCTGAACGGTACGGTTCAGAACGGGCAGGTCCTGGGTTTGAAGGCGAGCGAGCCAGCGGTCCAGGGCGTCAGCGGATACGAGTGAGGTCTGCATACCGCCATGCTAATCCGTTCGGGTTCCCGAGAACGTGAATGCATCACACCTGTCACACATGAGGAAAACGCTGACCTTCACCAAGCAGGAGACACCGCGATGGAACTGAAAGGAAAGCATGTCGCCATTCTGGTTGCCGATCTGTTCGAGGACCTTGAGTTCTACTACCCCTACTATCGATTGAAGGAAGCCGGTGCCGAGGTCACTGTGCTGGGCACCGGAGCGTCCGACTACGCAGGCAAGAAGGGGCTGAGTGCCAGTCAGGACGCGGCGGTGAAAGACCGCGGGCCGGAGGAATTCGACGCAGTGGTGATTCCTGGCGGTTACGCGCCGGACCACATGCGGCGCCACCGACCGATGATCGACTTCGTCCGGGGCATGCACGAGGCCGGCAAGCCGGTAGCATTCATCTGCCATGCCGGTTGGGTGCCGGCGTCCGCGGATATCGTGCGGGGGGGCAGGGTGACCTCGTTCAAATCGATCCGCGACGACATGGTGAACGCCGGCGCGGAGTGGGTAGACCAGGAAGTGGTGCGCGACGGCAACCTGATCTCCAGCCGCGTGCCGCCGGACCTGCCGGCGTTCTGCCGCACACTGATCCAGGCGTTGGTGGAGCAATGAGCCTACTGCGGCGGGGTGGGGGCGCCGCCGTGCTCGCCCCCCTCCGGCGTACCCGCACGGGCGGGCGGCACCTGCCGGGCATCCACCTCGTCGTCGCGGTCGCGCCCCTCGTCCCGCTCGTACACCTCGCCAGTTTCCCGCTCCTCGGCAGCACGTGACTGCCGCTGCTCGGCGGGGCTGGTATCCCGCTCTTCCGCCTCGGTGGTCGTGCGCTCCTCGGCTTCCGTGGACGTTCGTTCCTCTGCCGGGCTTGTCTGGCGCTCGGACGCCATGGCGCCCGGCACGAACAGTGCCACGAGCAGAGCGATGCCTGCACCCGACGTCTTGCTGATAGCCATGGTCTGTCCTCCCTTACCCATCGTCATTCCATTGGACCCGGCAACAAGGCAGGCTGCAAGTCATCATCGGGGCCGGTGCCGCTCGATGGCCGGTCGGCGGTGGTAACGGCCCAGCACGTAGCTTAGGGTGGCGATGGCCGCCATGGAGGTGATCACCGCCAGCGGGCTGAACACGGCGAGCCCTCCGAGCATGATGAACACATCGGCGGTGAAGACAGTACGCCCCGGGTGGATGCCCCATCGGCGCTCCAGGAACACGGCGAGGATGTTGACGCCGCCCAGCGAGGCCCCTGCCCGAATCAGAATCACCATGCCGAAGCCGAGCAAACCACCGCCGATGACAGCGCCGATTGCCGGGTGGCTGACGGTAAGCTGCAGGCTGGCGGACAGCAGATCGGTCAACAGCCCGAGCAGGGTGACCGCGGCGATGGTCCCGGCCGTGAAACGCCAACCCAGGCCGGCAAGTGCCAGCAGGTAGAATGGCGCATTGGCCAGCACGAACAGCAAACCGAAGCTGAGCCCCGTTGCCCGTTCGAGAATCAGCGCGAAGCCGGCCATCCCGCTGATCAGCAGGCCGGAGGCCTGGATGACAACCAGGCCCACCGCAACCAGCAGACAACCTTCTATCAGCGCAGCCAGCCAGAGCGAGCCGCGTTGCAACCGTTCACCGGGAAACATCAGCGTCCGCAGGCGCGGCACGCGACCACGACGGGCCGTCGATGAGGGCAGGCGATGCATCAGTCGCTCTCCATCAACCGGCTTTTGGCCGGCAGCTGTCAAGATGGCCGGGAAACGCAAGGGGTTTGCCCTGGCTCCCGCCGGGACGGGCGGTTTTGGGCCCGCGTCAACCTTGATGCAAACCACGTGCCTTGGAACGGAGGGCCGTCTATTCAACGACTTGGATCCGGCCACGCGCACCGGAGCGCACCAAATGAGTGCGCATAGCACGTGGACATCAGCGATCAGCGCTTCCCGAACAGGCGCAACAACAGCAGCACCAGCCCATGTCCGGGCCAGTAGAGCAGCAGAGGATAGGCAACCAGCAAGGCAACGATAAAGACGGGCTCGGGTAACCAGACCTGTTCCAGCCCGAACGGGGAAACCGTCCAGTTGAGGTTGCGCTCCGGATCCGCAAACAGCCACGATGTGGCCACGACAGCCGTGCCCAGTGCCGTCTGCAGCCAGGGGCCGCGGCGATCATAGCCCATGCGCAACAGCAGCCAGATCATCAGGACCGGAAGGCCGATGTGGTA
Organism: Ectothiorhodospiraceae bacterium; assembly: GCA_020831845.1. GTDB lineage: Bacteria > Pseudomonadota > Gammaproteobacteria > Nitrococcales > Aquisalimonadaceae > LSCE01. The sequence continues at coordinate 8,301 of JAFIFV010000043.1, read as the reverse complement.
GAGGGAGGTGGCCCGGGCCAGCAAGGGATTGTCCGGGTTGAACATATAGTTTGTGAAAGCGGCCCAGTCACCACCGGAAACCACGCCGAGCAGAAAGTCCGCCGTCCAGACCACACCCACCAGTACCACCGTACCGGCCTGGCTGGACAGCAACAGCCTGTTACCCCGCCAGACCACGTACAGGATGATGAACTGGGCGACGTTGCACAGCCAGAGGAAATTGGCCGCCCCGTAGGCCCAGAGAATCACCGGCACCCAGAACAGCATCCAGGCGGTGAACCCCAGCGCCACGCCACGCGGCGCGGCGCCCTGGCACCCGGTTACCGCCTCGGTGCGCATACGCCCCGCCTCAACGCCCAGCGACGGGCTCGCACTCGATCCGCAGTTCCTTCATCAATGCGTAAAGGCGGTGCCGTTCCAGATGGGGATTCTCCTGACGGGCGAGCACGAGGAAACTGTCCACGGCGACCTGACGCACGTGGCTTCTGGGAAGATCGTCCTCGCCAGGCACAAGAACCTCATTGGCAATATGCGGTAACTGAAGCTCTTCCCGAAACCGCGCCAGCGATGCGTCGTCCAGCCTGCATTTCCAGGTGGGCATGGATAACTCCTTGCTTTCGTTCGTGCCCTGGCAGGGGCTCGAAGATGGCTCAGCATTTCTTTACAGGGTAGTACATGCGTGTTGCAGGCTTCGGCCTCATGTCGCCCGACCTCACCCCGGCCCGTCGGGCAGGCGGCGAAGTATGCTGTCGGTCACTTCTTCCGGGCCGAGGCCGGCCGTGGCTATCTCGATGTCGGCGTGTCGCCGGTACAGCGGGAGGCGCTCCTGGAACAGCGCGTCGAAGGATTGCCCGGGCGCGATCAGCATGCCGCGGGCCGCCGGATCGCCGACGCGGGCGGCCAGCGCTTCCAGTGGGCAGTGCAGGAAGATGCGCGGTCCCAGCCGGGACAGCGCCGCCATGCCGGGTTCGCTGTAGACGGCGGAGCCGCCGGTCGCGATCACGGCCCGATCGGCGCGTACCGCCAGCAGCGTTCGCTCCTCCGCCTGACGAAAACCGACCAGTCCCGCCTGCTGCATGAGGGCGGGCAGGGTGAGCCCGGTCTCCTGCTCAAGCAGCCGGTCGGTGTCTATGAATGCATACCCCAGGCGCCCGGCGAGCCGCCGCCCGATGGTGGTCTTGCCGGACGCCGGCATGCCAATCAGTATCAGGCTGGACGCTGTCATCACGCGGCCGCGCGAGGCCACGCATCACTTGAGATGCGTGGCGTGAAAGCGCAGATGGTCGGCGATGAAGGTGGCGATGAAGTAATAGCTGTGATCGTAGCCCGGTTGCATGCGCAGAGTGAGCGGATACGCGCTTTTCTTCGCGGCTGCGGCCAGCACCTCCGGTTTGAGCTGCTCCGCCAGGAAGCCATCCTTGTCGCCCTGATCCACCAGCGCCGGCAAGGCCTGTTCCGGTTTACAGGCCTTCATCAGCTCTGAAGCGTCGTACTGCCCCCATTGCCACTCGTCATCGCCAAGATAGCCGGTGAACGCCTTCCGCCCCCAGGGGCAATTCATGGGGTTGCTGATGGGACTGAATGCGGACACCGAGCGGTACCGCTCGGCATTGCGCAGGGCGATCACCAACGCCCCGTGCCCTCCCATGGAATGGCCGCTGATAGCGCGCTGGGACGTCACCGGAAAGTGTTCCTCCACCAGCTCCGGCAACTCCCGAACCACGTAGTCGTACATGTGATAATGCCGATTCCACGGCGCCTGGGTCGCATTCACATAGAAACCCGCCCCCAGGCCGAAGTCGTACTGGCCGTCGGGGTCATCCGGAACATCATCGCCGCGGGGACTGGTGTCCGGCGCGACGATGGCCAGCCCCAGCTCCGCAGCTACCCGCATCGCGCCGGCCTTCTGCATGAAATTCTCGTCGGTGCAGGTCAGCCCGGACAGCCAGTACAGCACCGGGACACGACTGCCGCTGCTGGCCTGCGGCGGCAGGTAGACCGCGAAACGCATGCTGCAATTCAGCGCTCCGGACTGATGCGTATACTGCTTGTGCCAGCCCCCGAAGCACTTGTTGGCACTGGTGTTTTCTAGCGTCATGTCGGTATCTCCCATCGGAGGCAGCACCATGCCCGGCGCTGCTACGCGAGGCACTCGAATCACCGCGCGTAATGAATGACCGAGCGGATGCTCTTGCCTTCGTGCATCAACTCGAAAGCGTGGTTGATGTCGTCCAGTCCCATGGTGTGAGTGATGAAGTCGTCCAGCTTGAACTCTCCGGCCAGGTACCGCTCCACCATGCCCGGCAGCTCCGAGCGCCCCTTGACGCCACCGAAGGCGGTACCCCGCCATACCCGTCCCGTCACCAGTTGGAACGGTCGAGTGGAAATCTCCTGACCGGCGCCGGCCACGCCAATGATCACGGACTCGCCCCAGCCCTTGTGGCAACACTCCAGGGCCGAACGCATCACGTTGACGTTGCCGATGCATTCAAAAGAGTAGTCCACTCCGCCGTCGGTCATCTCCACAATGACCTCCTGAATCGGCTTGTCGTGGTCATTCGGGTTGATGCAATCGGTGGCGCCCAACTTCTTCGCCAGCTCGAACTTGGATGTGTTGAGGTCGATGCCGATGATACGGCCGGCCTTGGCCATGGCGGCACCGATGATGGTGGCCAGACCGATTCCACCCAGGCCGAACACGGCCACGGTGTCGCCCTCGCTGACCTTGGCGGCGTTACTGACCGCCCCCATGCCGGTGGTAACGCCGCAGCCCAGCAGGCAGACTTCCTCCAGCGGCGCCTCTGGATTCACCTTGGCGAGTGAGATTTCAGGCAACACGGTGTATTCCGAAAAGGTGGACGTTCCCATGTAATGGTAGATCGGCTTTCCGTCCTTGTAGAACCGGGTGGTCCCGTCCGGCATCACCCCCTTGCCCTGGGTTTCTCGGATCCTCTGGCACAGATTGGTCTTGCCCGAGGTGCAGAATTTACACTCCCCGCATTCCGGGGTGTACAGCGGGATGACATGGTCTCCCACGGCGACACTGGTCACCCCTTCACCCACGGCTTCCACCACGCCGCCGCCCTCGTGCCCCAGAATCGCCGGGAAATTGCCTTCCGGGTCCTCGCCGGAGAGCGTGAAAGCATCGGTATGGCAGACACCGGTGGCAATGATGCGCACCAGCACCTCCCCCTGCCTGGGCATCATGACGTCCACTTCCTCGACGGAGAGTGGCTGACCCGGGCCCCAGGCGATGGCTGCGCGCGATTTGATGAATGTGTCGGACATGGAACGCCCCTCGTGGTCACTGATGAGATGGTCGGCCGAAGCTGAACGCCCGCCGGATAACTTAAGGAAGCGCACCGTCGCCTGCCTGGCGAGATGATCACCAGTCCGCACACCGACCCCATGCAAGAGTGTAATTATTTACTCATTGCGAATAAGCTCGTCTATCTGCAAATCAGTTTTACAGGACAGTAACAATGCCGGCATGGGAAGGCATTTCAGAGTTCGTGGCCGTGGTGGACTGCGGGAGCTTCACCAGCGCCGCTCGACGTCTGGATGTCTCGGTCGCGCATGTAAGCCGTCAGTTACAGGCGCTGGAACGCCGGCTGGATACCCGCCTGCTCTACCGCACCACCAGAAAGGTGTCCATGACTGCGGAAGGGGAGCTGTACTACCGGCACTGCCGGCAGGTACTGAGCGGACTGGAAGAGGCCGACCAGGCCATCGGCAACCTGAAGAACACGCCCCGCGGGCAGATCAAGCTGACCGCACCGGTTACCTACGGCGAAACCTATATCCTGCCGCTGGTGCACGAGTTCATGCTGCTCCATCCCCAGGTGACGGTGATCGCCGAACTCACCAACCAGCAGGTAGACCTGGTGGAAGGGGGCTACGACCTGGCCATTCGGCTGGGCCGGCTGGCTAGCTCCAGCATGATCGCAAAACGTCTGGCCAGCCGCACCCAGCATGTCTGCGCTTCGCCGTCCTACCTGGACAGTCACGGCACGCCGCATTCGTTATCGGAGCTCGGCCGCCACAACTGCCTGCTAGGCAACCATCCTTACTGGCGATTCCAGGAGGAAGGACGGGAACGCACAATTCGCGTCCACGGAAGTATCACCAGCAATAGCGGCAACAGCCTGCTGGACGCCGCCTTGAAGAGCATCGGCCTGGTACAGCTGCCCAACTATTATGTCGCCCCCCACCTGGGTGATGGCCGCCTGATAGAGGTGCTGTCGCAATTCCGCGAGCCCGAGGAGGGCATCTGGGCGCTCTACCCCCAGAGTCGTCATCTCTCCCCGAGAATCCGCATGCTGGTCGATTTCCTCGCCGGCAGGCTAGGGAAACACTGATCAATTCCCGGGCGTTCCGCCTGACCCGGCCTTGGAGAATGAAGGCAGACGGCCCTGGCCCAAGCGTGCCTGGTATTACTTGTTGTCGTGCATGTTCCCCCACTTGCGGATGGCCTCGGCGATCCGCTCGACGCCATGGAGATAGGCCGCCGTACGGTAACTGACCTTTTCTTCCTCGGCGCGGTCCATGACCAGCCTGGCCTCGTGGTCCAGACGCTCGGCCAGGCGACCGTTCACCGTGTCCTCGTCCCAGTAGTTGCCGACACGGTTCTGGATCCATTCCCCGTAGCTGACGATGACGCCCCCGGTGTTGGCCAGCACGTCGGGGAGGACGGGGATCTTCCGCTTGGATAGCCTTGCGTCCGCCAAAGGGCAGGCCGACCACTGCGCATTTCACCGCCATTCAGAAGCTGAGGGTGGTGACCTCCTCCTGGTTGACCGCTTGATGGAACCGGATACCGCCCTTGGCCGGCCCCAGCGTGTTGTCGTACTGCACCCGCCAGCCCGGTAAGACCCGCAACGAACCATCATCCATGCGCACGGGAATGCTCACCTGCAAGGGCAACTCTGGCTGCGAAAGGCGTTCACGCGCATCGGGATGCACGTCCAGCCGCTTGAAAATGTCGATCAATCGGGACCGCGCATCATCGAACAGATCCTGTTCATTCCTGGTTTTATCTGTCACACATCACCTCTTCCGATCGGGAAAATTGTAACCATTTATACAGCTCCGCGAAGCGGGGAATGTCGATGTTCTTCGATGGATTTTGGAGCCATCCTTGCCAGCAATATATTCAAAGAGAATGAACGCAACAACTCATGAAGGAAGCGCTGATCTATTCCCGCCCCCTCGCCCGGGAACGACTGGCATGGACGCCTCGGTATGCCCGATGCTCGGCCATAGCCCTGTGTCTTTCAAGCGACACCGCCACCGCTCTCAGTGCCAGATTGTCACTATAAAGTGTCGCCGCAAACAGACGGCTCCAAACAAAAACAACGCCTTGCAATTAATGGCATTGATTCTGCATTTATCTCCCCGGTGATTCTCGCAAATTCGCTTGCAATGGGGCCTGCTTCTCCATGCAACGCAACGGGAAAGCCGTCTAACGGTAATTAAGGTTAGCGAGATACCAAACAACTTTGAACAGGGAGATCCAAGGATGAAAAAGCTCATACTGGCACCTGTATTCGCCTCTGGTCTGGTCCTGATGATCCCGCTGGGTGCTTCGGCCCAGTCCTCGAACACGGCCGATGTGCGCGCCTACCTCGGCGGCGGTATCGGTTACTATCGCCTGAACGACGATAATTTCCTGGATGAAGACGAAAGCCTGAAGGATGACCGCTTCTCCTGGCGTGGCTTCGCCGGTTTCGAGGTGAACCGGATCTTCGCGCTCGAAGCCGGTTACGTCGACTTCGGCAGCACCAGCGAAGGCAACCGCGACATGGAGGCCGACGGTTGGACGATCGCCGCCATCGCGGCCCTGCCCATCACTCCGTACTTCGCCCCCTACGCCAAGGTCGGTCAGCTGTTCTGGGACCGCGAGCGTTCAGTGGGATCGCTGAGCAGGAGCGATGATGGCAACGATTTCTTCTTTGGTGGCGGTGCCCGCTTCGCCATGACCGACAACGTCGACCTGCGGCTGGAGTACGAGCGCTATTCGCTGGACGACACGGATCTGGACATGGCGTCGGTTAACGTGCAGTTCCGCTTCTGATCCTGCCGTATCCGCCGGCAGGGGGCCGGCATCCGAATAACTGCCGCCCCCCTGCCAGTTGCCCTCCTGGCTGTTTCAGGCAGCTGCATCCTCCCGCAGTCTCCCGCCGCAGCCTTTTCGCAGGCGTCATATGAATTTTTTTTCATAAAAATTCAATACTTTGTGACTTAGTCACTGAACAAATTCCACCATACAGGCTTACTACATCCTCCAGGACCGATTTCCCGAGCTACATCTCTACATCGCGCTGGAGCGGCAACGGGGCCGATCGTGTTCCGGTTACGCTGGAGGAGCCCCATGAGACGAGAACATCCGTATTCACACGCCGCACTCGACACCTCTGACATGGACGCCGGTCGTCGCAGATTTCTGGTCGCAGCCGCCGCCCTGACTGCAGGCGCCGCCACCGGTTTTGGCACCCTGCTGACACCACAGCCTGCGGCGGCATTCCGCACGCCGGCCCGCATTGTCATCGTGGGCGCCGGGGCCGCGGGGCTATCGCTTGCGTCGCGCCTGGCGAGCGCGCTCGACGGCGCCAGCATCACCATTGTGGATCGTCGTGAGGAGCACTATTACCAACCGGGTCTGACCCTGGTGGCAACCGGAGCCTGGAAAGCGTCCAGGGTGCTGGACACCAACAGCCGTTTCATTCCCCGCGACGTTGAATGGCTTCGAGACTCGGTCGTCGAGTACGACCCGGACAACAATCGCATCCATACGGCGACCGGGCAGACCGTGAACTACGACTTCCTGCTGGTCGCCTCGGGACTGCAGTTGAACTTCGATGCGATCGAAGGGATGAGTCCTGAACTGATTGGCTCCCACGGTATCGGCTGTGTCTACGATACGCCCGACCACGCGGAGCGGACCTGGAGGGCCATCCGGGCGTTTACTGAAACGGGAGGGGTCGGTCTGTTTACCCGAGCCCCCGGTGCCATCAAGTGCGCAGGCGCACCGCTGAAGGTCACCATGCTGGCTGAACACGGGCTACGCACGGCGGGCCATCGAGGAAAGGCGGAGCTGCACTATTTCCAGCCCGGCAATGCCCTTTTCTCCCAGCCTGGAATCGACAGCTTCCTGAAACAGCACTTTCCTGAGCAACGGGACATCGCGATCAATTGGGAGCATCAACTCAAGGGCCTTGATGCCGCGCGACAGGAAGCCACGTTCGTTACGGCCGAAGGCGAGCGTGTGGTGGAGTACGACTTCATCCACGTGGTGCCGCCCATGTCCGCCCCAGTGAGCGTCCGCGAGAGCGAGTTGGCCTGGCAGGAAGGGGGCTTCTCCGGCTGGCTGGAAGTCGACCCCCATACCCTTCAGCACCGCCGCTACCCCAATGTATTCGGCGTCGGCGACGTGATCGGCACACCGATCGGAAAAACCGCCGCCAGTGTCAAGGCGCAGACACCGGTTGCGGTGGCCAACCTGCTTTCCATTCTCCGGGACCGCGATCCCGTCGCAAGCTACAACGGCTACACATCCTGTCCGCTGATCACGGAACGTGGCAAAGGCATTCTGGTGGAGTTCGACTATTCGCTGAACATGACCCCGTCATTCGGTTTCATCGACCCGTACGAAGAACAATGGATTCCCTGGCTGATGAAGGACCGCATGCTGCACGCCGCCTATAACGCGATGTTGCGTGGTCGCATCTGAGGAGTGAAAACGATGGCATTCTCCGCCGCTGGCATACTGGCCGTCCTGTTTGAGCTGTTCCGCCCCTGGTTGTTGCCACTGGGAGTGCTTGCGGCGATAGAACTGGGGCTGTTGGCATTGATCGTCGCACGCCGCGACCGACTGCGCGTCCGCCCGCCGGCCCTTATCGCGGGCCTGATCGGGCTGGTCGCAGCAGTAGCGGCGGCTCTCCTGCTGCCCGCGTGGTCCGGGGCAAGCATGCAGCAATTGCAGAGCCTCCTGGATTTCGCTGCCGTGGCTGGAATGGGCATAGGGATAGGAGTTGCTATCGGGCTGGCATCTTATCCGCCCGTGCAATGCTGGTGGATACTGGCGAAGCGCTGAGCGAATCTGACGCCTGCGTGCAAGTCCGCCTCCATGAGTGGCCAGGGAATGGCACAGCAGGCCCGCCGTTCGCTGCGAGAATGCCATGGCTGGCCGGGGGGTTATTTTCGCCCCCGGGGAGGGGGGGAAGTTTCATGGCGCCCCGGGGGGGGGGGGGGGGGGGGGGGGGGGGGGGGGGGGGGGGGGGGGGGGGGGGGGGGGGGGGGGGG
>JAFIFV010000013.1 GCA_020831845.1 Ectothiorhodospiraceae bacterium | reverse complement strand
GGGTGACGGCCTCAACGAGGGCGGGCCGGTTGTGCCGCAAGCACCCCCGCCGGCTCGCCGCAGCACCCGTGGCTACGGCGGTAACTGAACCACCCCGGCCCCGCCCCGTGGGGGGGTGGACCGCCCCACGGTCCGTGGCCGGGTAGGATCAGTAACCGCCGTAGCCTCGGGTGCTGCGGCGAGACGTCGGGGCTGCTTGCGGCACAACGTGCCAGACGTCGTTGAGGCCGTCACCCGTGCGGTCGCCGGGCGTCTGGTCACCGGCGAAGTAGTACAGCGGGAGCCCGTCGTGAACGGCCTGGCGGAATCCATCCGTTCGGGTCAGGGTGCCCGCTCCCGGCATGCTATCCGCCGGCACCGGCGGCCAGGCCCGTGCGCAGCCGTCGTAGCAGGCGCTCTCGCCGCTGTTGGCGGTATCGTTGTCGAAGATGTATACGGTCCTGCCGGCGTTGTCGACCAGCACCTCGGCGTTCTGCGCCTGGGAGTACGTGGTGCCGCATGCGCTCAGGGCGATGGCGAACAGAAGCAACGTCAGTCCGGGGACGATGCGGGGCTTTTTCCGTAATGTGTTCATCGGTATCACTCCGTGGTTTCTTGTTGCCTGCTTTGCCCCTGGGGGGGTATGCCGGAACCGGAGCTCCGGAAATGTCCCGCCCTCAAAGGGGGTCATGCATATCTACGTGGCAACGGGCGCCGGAGGATTCATCGGTCGGCATTTTCCGGATAGATCGATGTTTCCCGGGGAGAATCGATGGCGGTCGCCGTTTGTTTCGAGATACGATTCGGCGACATACCGACTTCGGAATGGCAGATCATTGATTGCCAGGACTCGACCAACCGAGCCAGACCCCCTGCCCGATCTGCTGGCGCGTTGCGTCCTGCGCGATCAGACGGCGTTCGCTGCCCTCTATCAGGCAACGTCCGCGAAACTCTACGGCATCATCCTGCGTATCCTGAAAAGAGAGTCCTGGGCGGAGGAAGCCCTGCAGGAGACCTATTTGAAGATCTGGAATGGTGCGAGCGGCTACAGCGCGGTACGCGGCAGACCCATGACCTGGATGATCAGCATCGCGCGTAACCAGGCGCTGGATTACGTGCGCCGCAGCGAGTACCGCGCCAGTGGCGAGGAGACGGAACTGTCCGACACCCTTCCGGGGGCGGATTCGCCGCACCAGGCCGCTGAGATCAGCCATGAACTGGAGCGCCTGCGCCGCTGTCTGGCGCAGTTGAGCGATGACCAGCGCGCCTGCTTTCTTCTGGTTTACCACGAAGGGTTCACGCCCATGGAAGTGGCCGGGCTTCGGCAATGGCCGCTGGGAACCGTCAAGACCTGGATACGGCGCGGGCTGCAACGTCTCAAGGCGTGCCTGGAATGATGAGATATGACGACCCACAGCTTTTATCGGTGCTGGCGGGGGAATACGTCCTCGGAACCCTGCGTGGCGCGGCGCGGACGCGCTTCGAGCGCCTGATGGAGCGCGATCCGGCGCTGCGGGGGCTTGTGATCGCATGGCAGGAGAAACTCGCACCGCTGGCCGAGGAGACCCCGGAAGTGCAGCCGCCGGCCCGGGTCTTCGAGGCGCTGCGGACGCGAATGGCAGGGAATGACGTGCCGCCACGCCCGCGCTGGTGGGAGCGCCTGTCCTTCTGGCGGCCGGCGGCGCTGGCCAACCTGGCGCTGGCCGCCGTGCTGCTGGCTTACATTGGCCTGCAAGAGCCCGCTCCGGATCGGATCGATCCGCTCCAGCCGGTGTATGTGGGCGTTCTGTCCGATGCCCGGGAGCAGCCGGCAGTGGCCGTTCTCGCCTACAGGGGGCCGTGGCGGCTGGTCATCGAAACCGAGCACGATCTGGCGGTGCCCCCCGGCCAGGAACTTCGGCTCTGGGTCATGGAGCGCAACGGCGAACACCGTTTCCTGGCGCGAATCCCCGTGGAGGACCGTGAGGTCAGGCTCTCCGAGGAGCAATGGGGCATCCTGGCCGATGCCTGGCAACTTGTCCTGAGCCGGAATCCGGCGGACAGCGCCGTCACCGAACCCGCGGGGGAGATCCTCTACACAGGCCCCTGTCTGAGTCTGGAGCGCCGCGAGGGCGGGTGACCGGGTCCGCGATGCGTTCAGGATGCCGCGGCGCCCTCGGCGGCGGCATGCTCGCCGGCTGCCTCTGCCAGCATCTCCCGCAGCCTCGCAACCGCCGGGCCGACGCTTCGCCGGAAGCGCTCCATGATGGCGGCCTGCGTCGGGTCGGCTGCGCTCAAGCGTCCATGGTTATAGTCAAGGCGACTGTTCGCCAGCCACTGTCGCAGTTCCGGCTGGCGGGTCCACTGGTAGTGATTCGAGAGATTGGCCAGTTGCATGCGCAGCCAGTCGACCGGTTCGCTTGGGTACGGGATCGGGGTACACAGCCGGTTCTTCTCCGCCTCGTCGTCGATGCTGGCTTCCAGGTGGGCGATGAACGCGGCGCTGAGGCACGGTTGGCAGGAGCGGACCGCCTGCAACGTGATGCGATCACCGCCGAAGATCGGCAACGCCGCGTGCTGTCTGATCCCGTTGGCGGCGCAGTTGATGAACAGGGTGCCGTGCGGAACATCGATGATCCCTCTGTCGAGAACCGCGCGACCGGGCTGGATGCGCCGCACGCGGCCGAGCCGCACGACATGTTCTATTTCGCGGAGCCGGTCGAGTTCCGCCCGGGTCACCGTGGCGCAGCGGTACATCGTGGGCTCAACGGCAGGGTCCAGGCGCAGTAGCTGGCCGGAGGCCTCCAGCAGGCGGAACAGGTGCGGGACGGAGCCGGCCTGGGAGATCAGCTCCATCTGCAGCGCCATGGAGCCGACGCGCTGTTCGAAGAACCCGTCCCCGGGCTGGAGGTGTGTGCGATCCACCAGCCAGGGGTCTCGCGGCATGATCCAGGTGATGGCCTCCGCCGCCACCGCGTGTTCGAGCAGCCACAGACACGCGTCTATCCCGGTTTTCCCGCCGCCTAGCACGACGTAGTGGGAGTGGGCCCGGGCCAGTTTCGGCAATGCGTTCGGTGGCACGCAGTCGACACCGGCAGAGATCCCGAACGATGGCGGGTGGGTTGACGGCACCTGCGTGTCGGTATGCGTGGCGTCCACCAGCTTCCTCCGCACCGCAACGCGATGCTCCGCGCCGGATATCAGGGAGGCGAAGCGGTCTTCACCCCGGTAATCGCACTTGGGGAAGTATCGCATCCGTCCGCCGGGGAGAAATGTCTGATGCATGAGGCGATCGTAGTAGCTGCAGAGTTCCGCGGCGGATGCCAGCTCATGCAGGCCCTTGTTCAGGCCGGATTGGTCGAGGGCGTTATGGCCCAGCGGCGCCGAGCTCACCCCGTAGAACGCCGACGGCGAGTGCAATCTGACGAAAGGGTAGGCGTCGTTCCAGTGACCGCCGGGGTTGTCGTGCCGATCAACCATCACGACGCTGGCGTCCGTTTCCGCGAGTATGACATCGGCGAATGCCATGCCCATGGCTCCGCTGCCGATAATCAGGTAGTCGGCTTCGAGCGTCTTGTCCGCAACCGTGCTCATGGTTTCTGAACTCCTGGCCACCGTCATAGACGGTCGCTCATGGTGAGGAAAGGGAATCCGGAGCGGGGGCTGGAACCCGTTTGGGACCACGGGCTCCAGCCTCCTTGCCTAGCGTTTGGTGATGACGATCTCCAGGTACTCGCTAGGCACTACCAGCGATCCGTCGCCGCCGATGTTCATGGTTTCGAGCAGTTGCGTGATGTCTCTCGCCAGATTGGCCTGCCCGTCAGTGTCCAGGGTGCCGAACGCCTTGTGCGTGGGGCCGTAGTACCGGCGGAAGATGTCCAGCCAGTGCGCCGGCGAGGCGTAGCGGAAGTTGTAGATCCGGGGTTCGCAGCGGATCTGCGACGCCTGGTCCTCGAACAACTGGGTGATGCGGGCCTCCGTTCCCCACCGCGCGGGCGATTCGATCCCGGCCGGTGGCGGTACATGCTTGCCGATCACCTTGAACAGCTGGCCTATGAAGCCGTCCGGCGTCCAGTTCGCGAGCCCGATGCGGCCGCCGCTACGCACGACACGCTTCATCTCGCTGGCGGCCTTGGAGGGTTCGGGGGTGAACATCACGCCGAACGTGGAAAGCACCACGTCGAAGCTGTCGTTCTCGTACGGCAGTGCCTCGGCGTCGGCGACTTCGAACGCGACATCCAGGCCGTCCGCCGCCGCGCGTACGGCGCCCTTCTGAAGCAAGGTATCCACGTAGTCTGTGGACGTGACACGCGCAAAGCGGCGGGCCGCTGCGAGCGTGGCGTTTCCATTGCCCGCGGCCACATCCAGCACGCGTTCATTGGCGCGAACATCAGCCGCCTCGGCCAGATGTTCACCGACGATCTGCAGCCGGGAGCCGATGACGGCATAATCGCCGCTGCTCCAGGTTGCCTGCTGCTTTGTCTTGATCGCTGCGAAGTCGGGTTGGATCGTCGCGGCAACTGCCTTCACGTTCTCGCTGGGGACTGACATAACGCCTCCGGGGCTAAGTGGTGGAAGCAGCATTATTCTTCCTGCACCCAAGCGGCGCCTTGCCTGAACCTCCGCCACCTTTGCTCGTGCGTCCGGAATTTTTTCTTCCGCCGGGCAGCTATCCGGCGCGTGGTCTGCCAGAATTCAGTGACCGATCCGGTTCACCGCAATGGAGGGCGATCCGTGATCCATGACACGCTCTCCGATGTGCTTCGCAGCGTGCGGTTGCGAAGCGCCGTCTACTATTTCGTGAGCTGCAGTGGCCGTTGGGTTGCCGAGGCGCCGGCAGCGCGCGACATTGCGCGTGCCGTGATGCCGGGGGCCGAGCAGGTCATCGAGTATCACGTCGTCACCGACGGGGAGTGCTGGGCGGGCCTGGTCGGGGAGGCGCCGCTGAAGCTTCGGCGCGGCGACATCATCGTGCTTTCGCACGGGGACGCCCACGTTCTCTCCAGCGCACCGGGCATGCGCGCCGATCCAGGCATCGACTGGTACCACGAGGTGACGCTGCACCAGCGGCCATTTCGCCTCGTGCTGGATGGCGAAACGCGCGACGCGATCCCCAATGCGAAGGGCTTCGATAGCTCCCAGCCGACCGCCGACACCAGACTGGTCTGCGGATTCATCGGCTGCGACGCGCGCCCTTTCAACCCCCTTCTCGCGGCATTGCCGCCGCTCCTGTACTTGCCGGCGAGCGGGGATACCATCTGGGGACAGCAGTTCGTGCAGTTGGCGGCAACGGAGTCGGAACTTCGCCGCCCGGGCAGCGAGGCACTGCTCGAGCGCCTGAGCGAAATGATGTTTGTCGACGCGGTACGTCGCCATGTGGATACCATGCCGGAGCGATCGATCGGCTGGCTCGCCGGATTCCGGGACCGCTTCGTTGGCCGCGCGCTGGCACTGCTCCATGAAAAGCCGGCCGCGGCCTGGACGATGGACGACCTGAGCAAACAGGTGGGGCTCTCCCGCTCCGCGTTGCACGAACGCTTCCTGGCTTTGATCGGTCAGCCTCCGATGCACTACCTGGCAAGTTGGCGCATGCAGTTGGCCGCACGTCTGCTGCGCGAGACCCGGCAGAGCGTGGCTGCCATCGCGCTGGATGTCGGCTATGACTCGGAGGCCGCCTTCGCGCGAGCGTTCAAGCGGCTGGTGGGTACCCCGCCGGCGGCATGGCGGCGGAGCCAGGGAACCGAAGCGGAGCATCTTGAGAAGAGCATCGACAGCTAGCTCACGGCTTCCCGCTGACCGCATTCCGCTAGCTCTGCACGGCGCGACGAATAAACGCGGACTGATTCTCCGCGTTTTCCTGCTGGATGGGCTCCAGGTACAGGTCGAAATGGCGACACGGAAACACCGCCAGCTCGCAGCTTCCGGGGGCCGCGGCCTCGTGCGCGCGTTCTATGTACCTCAAAGGTATGAGGTCATCGTGTTCTGCCGCAACGAGAAGGATCGGGCACGCCACGGCGTTGATGCTATCCAGCGGTTTGAAGCGGTCGAAGTCCGCCAGAAAGCGCGCCAGCAGCTTGTTCTCCCAGCCGCCTCTCAGCGGCTCGGGCATGCGCTGCCAGAAGCGCGCGCCGCGCCGTTCCGGGTCTTTCCTGGAGGGGTTTTCCGCACTGCTGGCGAAAGCCAGTTCACCCGGCGAGCCGAACGCCGGCATATACAGCGGCGGGCACCAACCGGGTAACAAGCGATTCACCGCGGACCTTGCCAGGTCAAGCACCGTCCAGAAGATGTAGCGCGCATGCGCACGTCCTGTGGGTACCTGCTCGGGCGGTGTCTCGATATACGGGCATTGGGCCACCACCGCGGCAACCTCCGGCGACTGGGCGGCAGCCACCAGGGCGCTCCCTCCGGAGAAGCTGGAGCCCCACAGCACCAGACGCCCCGGGTCCACGACCCCTCGTCGGGCGAGATCGCTTGTCGCGTAGTCAATGGCCGAGCGGTAGTCCGCCACGTGGCGGAACGGATCGACCCAGTGCCTGGGCTCACCGTCGGAGCCGCCGAAACAGCGGAAATCGAACAGCAGGACAGCCAGGCCTCGGGCGGCAAAATGCCATGCGAACGGCTCGAGATGCGCGTCCTTGGTTCCGGTAAGGCCAGGGGCCATGATCACGAGCGGCCCCGGCGCGTCGTTGCTCGGCTGTATAAGCCAGCCTTCCAGTCGAGTCCCATCCTCTGCGGGGAAGTACACGGTCTCCAGCCGTCCATCCGGCCTCTGTTCGGCCTGCCTGGGCGTCACAGCCAGCCGGCGAAAGCCGCCGAATCCGTTGTCGAAGAAAAACAGCAGGTAGACCAGTAACGCCGCAAGCGCGCAAACCAGCGCGATCAGATACATCGCAACCTCCAGGTGAGACGTAGGGACCAGCGGGAGCTTATCCGCCCTGCTAGCTGCGAGGCTGCTTACGGATTGCGCACCACTTATCCTGGATTGCTCTTGTCGCCCCGAGCCCGGATGCGAAACCAGATTTCCAACTCCACACTGCCTTCTTGCGGGCCGTCGGCGATGTAGTGGTTGAATGGTGTGAAGTCTTGCGGGGAAACGCTGGCCTCGGGGAACCAGCAGGAGTAGATGCCACGATAGGCCTGCTCGATGTCGGCCACCGGCCCGGAATACTGGAATACCGCATAGCGCCCGGCCGGGAAAGCGCCCCTGGTCAGCGGCGGGGGAAGCGCTACGCCGGGCGCGCAAGGCACGCATGCGCGATACCGGCACAGCTCGGGTGCCGTCAGTTGAGGGCTGTCCTCAACAGCGCCCCAGGCGTCCACCTCCTCGTCGCAGAGCCCGAGCTGCCGGGTGCGGCGGATCAGCTCTGCCCAGGTACGCTCTATATCCGCCAGGGCGTAACCCCCTGGGGCCGCCAGGCAGGCCAGCGCGAAACCAGGGCTGTGTTCGAAGCGGACACATGCATCCCAGCGAGCCGCTTCCTGCTTTCGCGCGCTCGCATCAGGCCCTGGCGGAACGGTGTAAAGATCCGCCGGCCGGAACCGTTTCCCGTACTGGGCGAGCACCTTGCCCACGCGCTCTGGGTGTTCCTGACCTGGTGAGCGTATCTGTGACGGGCTACAACCGAAATACGCGGCAAAGGCCTTGGAGAAATTCGAGCTGGACGAATAGCCCGCATCCAGTCCAATTTCGGTAATCGACCGATCGGCCTCGTAAGCGAGTCGCAGCGCTGCCAGCTCAAGCCGCTGTCGGGTGAGAAAACGTCCCACCGATTCGCCGACTGCCGCGTGAAACAGGCGATGGAAGTGGTACTCGCTCAAGTTGGCCGCCTTGGCCACTTCAGCCACGGTTATCGGCTGATGCAGGTTGGCGGCAATAAACCGCAATGCCCGCTCGATCTTCGGCCGTACAATACGCGTCACTTGGTGCCCCGCTGTTCGTGCTACCTCAACCGCGCGTCGCATCCCGCGCCGGAATGATCGCCTCCATGTTTGATCGCAAAGAAGCCGTTGGCTGTGTTCGCGGGCGCCGTCGCTGGGCGTCTGGCGGAGGATCGTCCATGTGCAACATGAAAGGCTATTGCTGGTCGCGTCAAGGCCCAGGTGTAGCGTCTCAAGAGGTTGTCCCCGGATATTTCGCGCTGCACTGGCGCGGTGCTTGACCGCGCCGTTGCCGCAAGCCACGGACGATGCGGACTCGAGCGCGAATATGGAAACAAGTAGGTGTTTCCCTGGGGCTCATGGTTCGCATTTAGTATGATCGCCGGGCGCAAGAAGGGCCTTCTCTGCAGGGCTCTCGCCGCGTTGAGCAGCAGCAGGCCGCAATCGAGGTAACCCCCTTCATGAAGACTCAGTACTACACGGCGTCGAGTCTCGACGGATTCATCGCCACCGAAGACGACTCGCTGGACTGGTTGTTCACGCTGGGCAACGTGAACGACACGAGCTATCCGGCATTCATCGCCGAGGTCGGCGCACTGGCGATGGGCTCGGCAACCTATGAGTGGATGCTGCGTCATTCCGAGGAGGTGGCCGCCGAAATGGGATCGCCTTGGCCGTACACACAGCCGACATGGATATTCTCCACCAGGACGCTTCCAGCGATTGAAGGGGCGGACACCCGTTTCGTGCAGGGTGATGTGCGGCCTGTTCACGCTGAAATGCGCGAGGCGGCGGGTTCGAAGAACATCTGGATAGTGGGTGGGGGAGATCTCGCCGGCCAGTTCTTTGATGCCGGGCTACTGGACGAAGTCATTGTCCAAGTTGGCTCGGTCACGTTAGGGAAGGGCAAGCCGCTGTTCCCGCGCCGCCCGGGCAGTTCCGCGTTGCGCCTGGTATCCGTGCAGCAGCTCGGCTCCGGGTTTGCGGAGTTGCGCTATCAGGTAACGAATACGAAGAGCGCCTGACACCTGGCGTAGCGTGAAGGCAGTGCTGAGGCATTCATGCTGCCGTGCTACGGTCAGTGCGTCATCGGCAATGCGTCGAGTTGCGTCGCCGGATACAGCGAAAAGGCCGCTCTCATGTTGCGCGCTTCCTCACCGGGACTACGGCCGAACAGCCGCTTGAACTCGCGGTTGAACTGGGAGGGGCTCTCGTACCCCACGCGCGCGGCGGCCGCCGCCGCGGTCAGGTTGTCGCGGATCATCATCAGGCGGGCCTGATGTAGCCGGACGGATTTGATGTACTGGATCGGCGAGGTCCGGGTCACGGCCTTGAAATGGGCGTGAAAGGCCGGAACGCTCATCCCGGCCTCGTTCGCGAGAACGCTCACCTCCAGCGCCTGGGCGTAGTCCCCGTGGATGCGGCGCATCACCCGGGAAATGCGCCCGAAATGCCCCTGGTGGGCCAGCGCAGCCCTGATGGCGCCGCCCTGTTCGCCGATCAGAACCCGATAGCACACTTCCCGCACGATGGCCGGGGCGAGTATCCCGGCCTCCAGGGGTGATGCCAGTGCCTGGAGCAGGCGTAGCGTTGCATCCTGCAGGGCGGCGTCCAACGGCGTCGACGCGATACCACGCGGCGGAGCGGAGGCGTGCCCGCCGGCATTGTCCAGTGCCATCACGAGATCGGCCACGGCCGTCATGTCCAGACGGATGGAGACGGCCAGCAGCGGATGTTCCGGGCTGGCCTCGGTTTCCGACGAGAACGGTAGCGGCACCGAGAGCACCAGGTAATGCTGCGCGTCGTAGCGATAGACCTCGCTGCCCAGGTAGCCGCGTTTGCGCCCCTGGCAGACGATGACGATGCTCGGCTCGTACAGTACCGGGGTGCGCTCCAGCGGCCGGTCGGATCGCATGAAGCGCACCCCGTCCAGCAGGGACTGGGTGTAGCCTTCGTGTGGCGCCAACCGCCGCAGCAGCGCGCTCATGCGCCGTTCGTTCTCCGATGCTGTCATCGTTCCATGGTCCCTTGATCGCATGCTGTCGATAGTACATCTCTGAAGCCCAATTATTGCCCGGGATCTTCAGGAAAAATAGGAATAGGCAATAATCCCATAGAAACAGGTCTGCCCCGGGTAGCTCGTCCTGCCTAGCATGTCCCCCTCGTTCATTCATTGGTTGCGCCGCCGCGCGGCGCCCAGCAGAGGGGAAAGGCCATGTGGAATCTCGAAGGCAAGATCGTCTTGGTGACCGGAGCCAGTAGCGGCATCGGTGAAGCCACCGCAAGGGTACTGGCCGATGCCGGCGCCTCGGTGATGCTCGGCGCCCGTCGTACTGAGCGGTTGGAGACGCTGGCGGCCGGCATCGAGAGAGCCGGAGGCATTGCCCGGTATCGTCGTCTCGACGTCACGTCGCGCGAGGATGTGCAGGCCTTCGCCGACGCGGCCATCGACGCCTGGGGCCGCATCGACGTCATCGTCAACAACGCCGGCATCATGCCGCTGTCGCCCATGGCGTCACTGAAGGTCGATGAATGGGACCGGATGGTGGACGTCAACATCAAGGGTGTGCTGCATGGCATCGCCGCCGTGCTGCCGGTGATGAACCGGCAGGGGGAGGGGCAGATCGTCAATGTCTCCTCCATCGGCGGCCTCTCCGTCGTTCCCACTGCCGCCGTCTACTGCGCCACCAAGTACGCGGTACGGGCGATCTCCGAAGGGCTGCGGATGGAGAACGACCGGATTCGCGTCACCTGCGTCTATCCGGGTGTGGTGGAATCGGAGCTGGCGGACACCATCACCGATCCCGTCGCCGCCGAGGCGATGGCCGCCTATCGCCAGATTGCGCTGAAACCGGAAGCCATCGCCAACGCCATCGCACATGCGATCGCCCAGCCCGCCGACGTCGATACCAGCGACATCGTCGTCCGTCCCACCGCCAGTGCCTGAGGAGACTTCAATGCGGTTCGATAATCCTATATGCCGCCTGGTGATCGGGGTGGCATTCCTGCTCGGCGCGGCTCCCATGACAGCCATGTCCCAGACCACGGAGGAACGCCTGGAACGTGGCGACATGGTTGTCCGCAGTCTCAACCAGGGACAGCCGCAGCCGGCGCTGGAGGGGATGCGCAGTGAGTTTCCGTTCCTTGCCGAAGCAACGGAAGCCTATGCGCTTGGCGACGTCTGGTCGCGCCCGGGACTCGACAACCGGACGCGCCAGCTTGCCGCCGTTGCCGTGTTCGCCGCCATCGGGGAGACGGCGTATATGAAGGTCCACGCCGGCTATGCACTCAACGTCGGCGCCACGGAAGACGAACTCAGGGAGATCATCTACATGGTGACCGTTCCCGCCGGTTTCCCGAAAGCGATCACCGCCTCACAGGCGCTGTCCGAGGTGTTCGCCGAGCGGCGCTCCTCCAGCGGGGAGCAACAGTAATTTCCGGTACGGCCTCCGGCCTACCCCTCGTCCGGAATCTCCGCCTCCACCAGCATGGCCATCAGGGCCATGCTTTCCTGCCAGCCCAGGTGACAGGCTTCGGGCGGGATGACGTCCGGAACCCCCACCTGCGTGATGTTCACTTCCGTGCCCACCGACACCTCCTTCAACTCGATGGTGGTCTGCATTTCCCCGGGCATGTTCGGGTCGTCGAACTTGTCCGTGGCGCGGATGCGCTGGCCGGGCACCAGTTCGAGATATTCGCCGCCGAAGGTGTGGGCCTTGCCGGTGGAGAAGTTGATGAAGGACATGCTGTAGGAGCCGCCGACACGGGCATCCAGTTGGTGCACCTTGCAGGTGAAGCCGTTCGGCGGGTTCCACTTGGCGATGGCCTCGGGCTCCAGGAACGCGCGGTAAAGCCGCTCGGGCGGCGCCTTGAAGACACGGTGGATACGAATGGTGTTAGGCATGGCTGGCTCCTTCTTCCAGGTCTGTGCCGGTACGGTTGGCATGTGGCTTTCACGGCGTAGTCGAGCCACCGGGCCCGAAATCGACAGGGGCCATCCTGGGCTGACAGCTTGTCCAGTGTTTACCCAAGGGAAGCACTGAGGTATTCACGCTGCCCAAGGTGTCGATTCCGCATCCCGTGGTTCGACTAAGCCGGGAAAAGACCACCACGGAGAGAACTCATGTGTCCCGCATGCCTGACATCCGCAACCCTGATCGCCGCCGGTGCGGCCGGTGTCGCCTCTGCCGGATGGCTGCTGCCGCTTGCCGTCCGGAAGCGCTGGAAACGGCGCGGCGAACGCCATTGCCTGAAGGAGGCGAATCATGACTGACAACGCCTCCGGCCACCCGAGAATCGCCGCGCACGGGGAATGGCTTCAGGCCCTCGAAACCCTCCGCGAGAAGGAAAAGGAACTGACCCGGGCGGGGGACGCGCTGGCCGCGGAACGCCGCCGGCTGCCCATGGTCCCGGTGGAGGGCGACTACCGCTTCACCGGGCCCGAGGGCGAGGTGTCCCTGGTCGACCTGTTTCACGGTCGCCGGCAGCTCATCGTCTACCACTTCATGTTCGAGCCCGGCGGCAAGCCGTGTTCCGGCTGCTCGATGGTCGCCGACAACATCGGCCACAACCTTGCCCACGTCAACGCGCGCGACACCACCTTCGTGTTCACTTCGCCCGCCTCGCAGCAGGAGATCGCCGCCCTGCAGCAGCGCATGGGCTGGAACGCGCCATGGTACACCGATCACGGCCGCCGGCTTGCCGACGACTTCGGCGCGGGCAGGGGCTTCGCCGTCAACGTGTTCTTCCGTGACGACGACAACCGCGCGTACCGCACCTACTTCACCACCGATCGCGGCGGCGAGTTGTTCGACACCAACTTCCGGCTACTCGACCTCACGCCCTACGGCCGTCAGGAAACCTGGGAGGACTCTCCCGAAGGCTGGCCGCAGACCCCTCCCTACGAATGGTGGAGGCTCTATGATGAATACTGAAAGGCGCAGACTCCTGGCACTGGTTTTCGTCGTCGCGGCGGCCATGGCCCTGCTCCCTGCCACGCATGCCGGGGCGGCGGAGAATCCAGGGAACAGCGCATCCGGACCTGCAGAGTCCGGCCATGTCGAGGTCCACGGCGTCCGGTACTACTACGAAGTCCACGGCGCCGGTGAGCCGCTGCTGCTGCTGCACGGCGGGCTCGGCACCATCGACATGTTCCAGCCGATACTTCCTGCGCTGACGGCGGACAGAAAGGTAATCGGTGTCGATCTCCACGGCCACGGCCGCACGGCCCTTGCCGATCGTCCGATCGACCTGGCCGATATGGGCCGCGACATGGCCGCGCTGGTGGAGGAGCTTGGCTACACGCGGGTCGACGTGATGGGCTACTCGATGGGCGGCGGCGTCGCTGCCCAGATGGCGTCGCAACATCCGGAAACGGTGCGCCGGCTGGCGCTGGTCTCGGCGCCCTGCGCCAAGGACGGCTTCTATCCGGAGATCATCGAACAGATGCACCAGATCAACGCGGACTGGGCGGAAGCCATGCACGATACGCCCATGTACCAGTCCTATGCCGCCGTGGCACCGCGGGTCGAGGACTTCCCGAAGTTGCTCGATGCGATGGGGGATATGATGCGCCGCCCCGACATCTACGAGTTCGATGTGGAGGCGCTCACCATGCCCGTGATGCTCGTCTACGGGGATGGCGACATGTTCCGGCTCGAGCACATCGTGAAGTGCTACAAGCGGCTCGGCGGCGGCCAGGGTGACGCCGGCTGGATGCGCGAGAACATGCCGTCCAACCGCCTGGCGATCCTCCCGGACCTGACCCACTACGAGCTTTTCATGGCCCCGGCGATGATCGACGTGGTGTTGCCGTTCCTGGACGGCAGGAGCATCGCGCCGAGCTGGGCGGAAGCGGTGGAGTCCGCGCGTTAGCGGGCGGGAGCATCGTTCGCTCGGTCACCAGCAAGACCCAGGGACACCGCATGGCCGAGGCAAGGTGGTCGACGGCATGCACATGTCGGACATTGCGGTGTTCCCATACAGCCTGCCGTGGCAGGAACGAAGCATCCACTCCATGCCCAATCCCACCCGCCGATACCGAGCTGCAATCAGCGGCATTGCGGTATCCTGTCCGGAGCCACTGTCTCCAAATGGAAGCAGGGGGATACGGTACTCTACCTACGCGCGGAGAATGCCGAAAACGCATAAGAGCAAAGGCACTGGTGGGTACGAGCCCGCCATTCCCGGCGCATGATCGATCGAATGGGCCCCATTACCTATGGATTGGATGTACCTGCTGATACTCGTCTCCGCCGGACTCATCGTGATATCGGTGCTGACGAGCGCTCTGGCTTTCCGTTTCGGGGCTCCGTTGCTTCTGGTTTTCCTCTGTATTGGGCTGATTGCCGGGGAAGACGGGCTAGGCTTGCTTCTGGATGACGTCGAGGTCGCCTATTTCATCGGCAGCCTCGCCCTGGCGGTGATTCTGTTCGACT
Organism: Ectothiorhodospiraceae bacterium; assembly: GCA_020831845.1. Lineage (GTDB taxonomy): Bacteria > Pseudomonadota > Gammaproteobacteria > Nitrococcales > Aquisalimonadaceae > LSCE01. The sequence goes on along the minus strand of JAFIFV010000013.1, from coordinate 26,349 downwards.
CCGGTTTTGGTACGCGCGCCCAGACACTCCGGCGAGCCGCGGCACCGGCAGTCATTCTTGCGACCGTGGGAGTGTTCTTCACGACCCTGCTGGTTGGCCTCGCTGCCAGGTTCCTGTTCGACCTTCCCTGGCCCCATGCTTTTCTGATCGGTGCTGTCATCAGCTCCACAGACGCCGCAGCGGTGTTCTTCCTGCTCCGTACCGGTGGTGTGAAGATCTACAAGCGCGTGCGTTCCATCCTGGAAGTGGAGTCGGGCTCCAACGACCCCATGGCCATCTTCCTCACGATCTTCTTCATCGAGCTCATTCTGCACGGTGCAGGAACGAGTTCGATGACCGCCAAGTTCTTCACCCAGTTCGGCATGCAAATGGGGGCGGGGGTTGCTGCTGGACTGGTCGCGGGGTATCTGATCGTCGAAATCGTCAACAGGATCGACCTGGAGGAGGCGCTCTACCCGATAGCGGTGATGGCCTCCGCCCTGTGCGTGTTCGCGGTGACGGGCTACATCGGCGGAAGCGGTTTCCTTGCGGTGTACATCGCCGGAATCGTGGCGGGCAACAGGGGCATGCGCGGCGCCGGGACGTTGCGCCGTTATCAGAACGGCATGACATGGTTGGCACAGATCGTCATGTTCCTCATACTCGGCCTGATCGTGACGCCTTCGCAATTCATTCCCGTGGCGCTGCCGGCGATAGCCCTGGGGCTTTTCCTGATATTCATCGGCCGGCCGATCGCGGTGTGGCTTTGTCTGCTTCCCTTTCGCTATGACATCAGAACGGTTGCGTTCACTTCCTGGGTGGGCCTGCGCGGCGCGGTTTCCATTCTGCTGGGTATCCTGCCGGCGGTGGCTGGCGTGGAGAACGCCGACCTTTATCTGAATGTGGCGTTCATCATGGTGCTGACCTCTCTGCTGATCCAGGGCTGGACCATCCGCCCCGCCGCCAGCCAGCTTGATCTGATAGTGCCTCCGCAGACCGGGCCGGTGGAGCGCATGGAGCTGGAGTTGCCCGGCAGTCCCTCTCAGGACCTCGTGGTGTATCGCGTCCTGGAGGGCAGTTCGTTGCTCGCCAGCAAGCAACTGCCCCGCTGGGCGCGGCCCTCCATGGTCGTCCGGGAGGGGACCGCCTACGGCTACCATCAACTGGGAGAGCTACGGATCGGGGACTACGTGTACGTCTTCGTTGCGCCGGAATACGTGAAGCTGCTGGACCGCCTGTTTGCCCGCCCACAGGAATCCTTCAAGGATGACAAGGAGTTCTTCGGTGACCTCAGGCTGTCACCAGACGCGTCCATCGCTGATCTCGGGGGCAACTATGATCTCGCGCTGCCCGAGGACCTCGATCCGGAGCAGAGCATCGGAGACTACATGAGCGATTGTCTTGGGCAGCGCCCGGTTGTCGGCGACCGTGTGCCCCTGGGCTCACTGGAGCTTGTGGTCCGGGGAGTGCATCGGGGCGAGGTGGTCACGGATGTGGGGCTGGCCTTCAGAAAGAGCCGGCAGGCCCCGGCGTACACGCGGCTGGCTGAGGCGGACCTGAAGCGCCTGCTCAAGCGTGTTGGTCGGCTTGTGCGCTGGCAATAGAGGCGGGTTAACTGCCAAGGAAGCACTGACGGGTTCCCTGAGGAAACGGTGCCTTCCTTGATCTTGCTCAGAATGCCTGGATGGAACCCTGGCAATCTACCATGAGCTGCTCTGCGAGGTAATGAATGATGGATTACAAACTGATTCTGGTGTTCGTGGACGATACAAAGTCCGATCACGTGCTGGACGCGGCTCGGGATGCCGGGGCCAGCGGGGCTACGATCGTGCCCAATGCCCGGGGCCAGGGGAAGGAAAAGCAGTTCGGCATCTTCGGCCTGGAAGTGCTTTCCCCGCGAGAAATCCTGATGCTGCTGGTTGAAGCGCCACGCTCTGATGAGGTCCTCGAGGCCATAATCAAGGCCGGACAGCTTGATGAATCCATTGATACCGGCATTGCGCTCGAGCTGGACGTCTCCAAGGCTGTTGGGCTGACGGACCACATCAGGGCACTGGCCAAGCAGCACCCGCTGGGAAGAGGCTGATCCATTCCCGCGCTTGCGCTTCCAGTCGTCAAACGCGGGTCGCCTCCGCTTCAACTTGCACTCCGAGCCCGCGAGGGGGAGTGCGCGGTTCCCGAACAGTATTGGGTGATCGCGGCTCTTCCTACCCTGCTGGCGCTACGGGTACTCCAACTGTGGATACCAGTCCGTTCCGCGTCCCTCCGGTGTCGTGTCGAGGATGGTCCATAGCGGCATCAGATCGGGCGCGCCGCGCGGGTCCTGGCCAGGGTCGGCAGTCGCCATGAACATTTCCCCGCTCCAGAAATGGCGGATCGTGCCATCCCTTCGGCTGAACACGTTGTAGGCGGGGATGTCGGCATCCTCCGCGCTGACGTAGTCGCGGGTATAAGCGCCGTCCGGGTCGGAGTACAGCTTGATGTGGCGCCAGCCGCGCTCGTGCTTGAACGCCGACAGGCGCTCGATAGGCGAGCGCGCCACAACGGCGAACGCCACGCGCTGCTCGATGTCCGGTGCTTCACCGTTCCAGGCGCTGATGAGCGAGGTACACATCGGGCATGGGCGTTCACGTTGCGGGCCGTACATGTAGCTGTAGACAACAAGCGTCTGCTTGTCGCCGAACAGCCCGGAGAAGCTGACCGGGCCGTCTTCGCCGACGAACGCGTAGTCCATCGGGACTTCGCCGCCCGGCGGCAGCCGGCGACGCTGTTCCGCCACGCGTTCAATGTGGCGCCGAAGCTCGATCTCTTCGGTCAGCAGCGCATTGCGCGCCTGTCGATACGCCTCGCTTTCGTTGGGAAAGCGGGTGCGGTTGGTCCTCGCCAGCTCCACGGCAGGCACCAGTGGCGATTTCGTGGTCATGATGACGCTCCTTCCGATGTCCCGAAGGGCAGGGCGGCTGCTGCGAGCGGCCCATCCGCGCAGGAAACCCGCGCGCACGTGCCGCCGCAGCCACGAGCCGTCGGCTGTCAGGTTTCCCGCGCCGGGGCCATTCCGGCCACGGCCTCGGAAAGTTCCTCCTCGCTGACGTCCCGGACATGGGTGGCCAGCGACCAGGCATGTCCGAAGGGGTCGACGACCACGCCGTAACGATCACCCCAGAACATGTCCTCCGGCGCCATCTTGATTGTGGCGCCAGCCTTTACCGCCCGGTCGAAGGCCGCGTCGCAGTCCTCCACGTAGCGGTGAACGGTCACTGGCGTTCCGCCCAGTGCCTTCGGCGAGCTTGGCTTGTTGTCCGCGCAGAACTCGGGGAAGTCATCGCTGAGGAACAGCACACTGCCATCAAGGCGCAGCGCGGCGTGCATGATCTTCCCGGTTTCGGGTTGGGTGACACGGCTCATCTCCTCTGCACCGAAGGCTTTCCGGTAGAACGCGATTGCGTCGGCGCAGGGATCGCAGGTCAGATGGGGAATCAGGCCTTCCTGGCCCTCGGGAATGCGTTTGGTCATGGGGTGGTTCCTCCTGGGTTGGGGTCTTCGTTCCATGACTGGTCGAACAAGGCTGAGGGAAATCGACAACACATCAATCAGGAAGGGATGCCGGTCGTCCCCCTGTCGCCGTGGACGGTCATCGGCGTGTTACTGCGCCATCGAGTAACCGCAGCAGTACCGGCATCGCCTGCTCCAGATGATCGTGAAACAGCATGTGTCCGGCATCGGGGATGGCGATGTATTCGCTGTTCCGCACACCGGACCAGCGCAGGAAAAACCGCGAGGCCCAGCCGGGAATCAGTTTGTCGGCGGTGCCGCTCAGGACCACGAGCGGTGGCGTGGCTTCCTTCGGCCGTTTCGGGTTGTGGCGAAACAGGCTGGCCATCGCCCGGGGGCTCTGCAGCCAGGCTGCCTGCGGATCGGCTTCCGCCTTCAGGTAGGCGAGCAGGGCAGGGTCACCGCCAAAGCCTTTCAGGCCATGGGTCAGGTCGACAAGCCGGTACGGCCGGCGCCGGTAGCGTTCGATCAGCCGGGCGCGCAGCCGGAAGGAAACCAGGCGGCCGCTGATGATGAAGTTGTGCGCAATGGCCAGGTCGGGCTGCAGCCCGCGCATGACAGCGAACCCGGTCAGGAGGCCGCCGAGGCTGGACCCCAGCAGTATCACCGGCAGGTCGAAGCGCTCACGGGCATGGGCCAGCACGGCCTCCGTCACGTCCAGTGCCTCTTCGATGGAGCAATCGCCGCGCACGCCTTCCGAGAAGCCGTGGCCGGGGCGGTCGATGCCCAGGACGTGATAGCCGGCGCTCGCCAGCCGCGCGGCGAGCACGCAATAGAAGCGCGCGTAGGAGCAACTGCCTGGCTGCAGCACGACGACCCCGCGTGCCGACTCTGCCCGGTGAAAGTCCAGGTGGATCCGAACGCCACGATGGTCAAGCCAGACATCCTCGATGCGGTCGAGCAGGAGGGGCACCGGTTCCGGCAGCGCCGGCGCCAGGGCCGGGCTCGAGGTCAGGTACTGGATCAGTTCGGGTGACGTCTCCACGCGCGTCGGCGATTCGGCTACGGTGTTCATGGCTTACTCCCACGCTGTGCAGGACCAGCATAGGGCAAACCTCGGGGACACTTCCTTAACCCGGTTTTAGTGAGCCTGTTTCAGGCGCCGCCGAATGCGCGAGAGCGCCACCGGAGTCATGCCGAGGTACGAGGCAATGTGGTGCAGGGGGATTCGCTTTGCCAGCTCGCTTTCGTGAGCCATGAAACGGCAATAGCGAGCCTGCGCATTGCACAGCAGGAATTCCATCTCCCGTTGCTCCTTCTCAAGGAACAACCGCTCCAGCAACAGCCGGCGAAGGCGTTCCCACGCCGGGTGGCGGTCGACCAGTTCATCGGAAATCGAAAAGGGCAGGCTCAGGGCGGCCGTGTCCTCCAGCGCCTGGATGTCGAAGCGTGCAGGCTGGCCGAGGATCTTTGAAGCGGATGAACCCACCACCCGCCCCTCGGGTGCGAAGCCCTTGTTGTGTTCGCGGCCATCTGCCGTGGTGTAGAAAAGCCGCACCAGACCCTCGACGATATGAAAACTGTGCGTCATGACTTCATCGGCGCGCGCCAGGTATTCCCCTCGCGCGAAGCGGCGGAGCGTGAAGTGAGGGGCGGCGTAGTTCCACTCGGTTGCCGGTAGCGTCACGGCCGCGTCGATTCGCGCCTTGAGCTGATCGAGATAGTATTGGATGGGTCTGTCACTCACGGTTGGTGCTCCGGCGATGTGGCGGCATGAAACCAGCTTGCCATCTTCATATATTCAGTCACGCATTCAACAGGTCGAACATTGGATATCCAGATTCGCAGTGAAACCCCGGATGACGCCGAGGCCATCCATCACGTCACCGAGCTGGCGTTTCGGGACGCCCCGCATACCGATCACACCGAACAGTTCATCGTCAAAGCGCTTCGCGAATCCGGCGTGCTGGCCGTGTCGCTGGTTGCCGTGGACGATGGAAAAATCATTGGCCATGTGGCCGTTTCCCCGGTCAGTATTTCAGATGGCGCAGCCGGCTGGTACGGGCTCGGCCCGATTTCGGTGCTTCCCCGGTATCAGGGCAAGGGCGTCGGGTCGCGACTGATGGAAAAAGCCCTCTCCGATATTGAAGCAGGAGGTGCTTCCGGTTGTGTGGTGCTCGGAGACCCGGGCTATTACGGACGCTTCGGGTTCAAGGTCGTGGAAGGCCTGGTATTGTCTGGTGTTCCCCCGGAATACTTTCAGGCGGTATCGTTCGGGGCGGGGTTTGCGCAAGGGGAGGTGAGCTACCACGAGGCATTCTCGGCGCAGGACTAACCGTGGCGGCAGCAGGGAGTGAGCATGGTTGAATTGAAGCAGGTACGGAGCGTGCTGGCGGTAAAGGATCTGCCGCGCTCCACCGGGTTCTATCGGGACAGGCTCGGGTTTGAAGTCGAGCTTGAGATGGACGGCTGGTGCTTCCTGTCGCGGGGTGATTTCCGCCTCATGCTGGGTCACTGTCCGGACGAGATGCCGGCGAGTGAGACCAACGACCATTCATACTTCGCGTATGTGGGTGTCAGCGACGCGGATGCGCTCCACCGGGAGTTCAGCCAGCGCGGAGTGACGGAGCTCTCGGCGCCGGAAAGCAAGCCGTGGGGCATGCGGGAGTTCCTGGTGACCACCCCGGATGGGCACCGCATCATGTTCGGTCAGGACCTGGACGCCACGCGGTAGGTCCGCCGAAGTGCCGGCGCCCCCGCGGCCAGTCCTGCCTCAAGCAGCGCGGCTACCGCGGAAGATCTCAACGCCCTCCGTATTCACGAGGAAAAACGTTCGATACGGAAGGGAGCCATGGGCACCGTTGGTGGCTCTCCGCTCATCAGCTCGGCGAGCAGCCGGCCGGTCACCGGGCCCAGGGTGAAGCCCTGGTGGCCATGGCCGAAGGCCAACCACAATCCGCGGTGACGCGGCGCCGCCCCGATCACCGGCAGCATGTCGGGCAGGCAAGGACGGTTGCCAATCCACGGTGTGGCGTCGCGGCGCTCGCCCAGGGGCAACAGCTTGCGAGCCACCCGTTCCGCGGCATCGAGCTGGCCGTGGCGGGGCGAGGCCTCCAGGGTGGTGAGTTCGGCGCCGGTGGTCAGGCGAATTCCGGCACGCATCGGCGCCAGCAGGTAGCCGGCATCCACGTCGCGTATCGGGTGGTTGAGCGAGGCTCCATCCCGTATGGCGTAGTGCATGTGGTAACCCCGTTTGGGGAACAGCGGTACCTGATAGCCAAGTTCCGCCAGCCAGCGATTGCTCCAGGGGCCGGCGGCCAGCACCAGTTCCTCGGCCTCCAGCTCGCCGTCGGCGGTATGCAGCCGCCAACCGTTCGGTCCCTGCTCGATGCGTTGCGCCTCGGCGCATCGCACCTGGCCGCCCAGCGATTCGAACGCATCGGCGTAGGCCTTCACCAGGCCGCCGGGATCGCTCACCGTCCAGGAATTGGTCCAGTGCAGCGCGCCCACCAGAGCGCCGGCCAGTGATGGTTCCAGCGCCTTAAGTGCCGCTGCGTCGAGCACCTCGTAAGTAACGCCGTATTGCCTGGCGATCTCCTCGGCGCTGGCAATCTGCGCGTCCATGGAATCCTGGCGGCGGAAGCCGTCCAGCCAGCCACGCTTGCTGACCAGCGCCTCCGCTCCGGCGGCCTCGATCATCACCGCGTGCTCTTCTGTGCAGCGCGTGATCAGTGATGCATAGGGAACTATCGCCTGGGCATGGCGTGCCGGCGTCGAGTGGCGCCAGTAGCTGAAAAGCGGTCCCGCCGCGGCCAGCATCCCCTTGGGGCGGTAGCGGATATCGATCTGGCGATTGGGCAATACGCGGAGCAGCGTCGGCAGGTCGCGTGGGAAGGGGTAGGGCTTGACCGCCTCGCGCTGGATGATGCCGGCATTGCCGAACGAGGTCTCCTGCCCCGGCGCGCGGCGATCCACCAAGGTGACGTTTCGCCCCCGGCGTGCCAGGTGGTACGCAATGGAGGTGCCCACCATACCGGCACCGAGGACCAGGGTTTCGCGGCTCATGGCATCCTTACCCCGCTTGGCGCTGTGATCGACTGTCCGTCGTTAGGGAAAGACTACTAACCCGCCAGCAGCAGCGCCAGTTGCCGTGATCGCGCCACCAGCGCGCCGGTCTCGTCCCAGAGTTCACCATCCTCGACCATCAAGCCGTTGCTGAGATCCCTGGTCCGGAAGCGCGCTGCGATCCAGCCGGGGGCCGGGCGGCGCCGGACATGAACGGTGAGTTCCAGCGTGGGCACCCAGCCGACGCTGCCCAGCAGACCGAACAGGGAAGGCGGGAAGGCATCGGCGAACAGTGTCAGTGCCAGGGCGTCGGGCGGGCGACCGTCCGCGAATCGGACCCAGCCGGAAACCTCCGCACGACCCGCTTCACCGGGCTCCGCCAGCTCGGGGTGGATGCGGATATCCAGGCGCGAAGTCAGCGGCAGTTTTACGCCCTGGGCCAAGGTTTTCCGGTCGCGACACTGCTCCGGTGCCGGCAGGGAGGTGGGCGGCAGGCTGAGTTCGTGTCTGGAAGGATCGGCGGCGGCGAGATCCGCAAAGGCGGCCATGACGCGCAGGCGTTCCTTGCCGTCCTGGGTCAGCGTGCCGGTCACGTTGACGGCGCGGCGGCCGGGTTTCACCAGGGTCGTGTCGATGCTGCCTGTCTGCTCGGCCAGCCCCGGGCGAAGATAGTGCGTGGTGACGGTGATTGGATCCGGCCGCTCCGCCAGCGAGGCCAGGGCGCGCAGCGTGGCCGCCGCGGCATAGCCGCCGTTGGGGTTGTCGCCGATGTTCCAGGCTGGGTGCAGGTGCGTGGTCCAGCGCCCGTCGCCGTTCCGGGAGATTGCGGTTTCCTGATCGAATTGCCATTCAGTCATGGGGTGAGTCTGCCACAGAATCGCGTCGCGGGGTGCGACCGTAACGCCTCGGTAAAGTACACAAGAATGCATGATTCGCACTTTTTTGGTGCAAAACCGCTTTCCGCGGATTTCGCCAGACATCCCGTGTGCCGACGATAACCGTTTGTATGGAGAACGAATTTCGCACATTTCCGTGTTCTGGCCTCTGCCTTGCATAGCGCTCCCCGGCCCGCAACGGGCACTTTCGCGGTCGGCCCACGGGACCGGCCCTCGGGTTACGAACAGGGTATGCGAGGTACGGGAAAATGGAGCGTCGTAAGTTTCTCAAGGGTGCTGCGCTGGCGGCCGGTTCTGCCGGCGTGCTGCCGTTCCTGAAGTACATTCCGGCGGCGGAGGCTTCTTCGCGCAACGCCGTGCTGGTGGTCTGCGTGGGCTCCGGCCCCAACAGCATGGACATCCACCGCGTGGGCAGTAACCGGGAAAGCTACCAGATCTCGGTGAACCTGTATGACCGGCTGGTGACCCACGGCCGTCGCGAACTGGAAGACGGCACCTTTGCCTACGATTCCACGGTGCTGGAGCCGGAACTGGCCGAGTCCTGGGAATTCGCCGAGGACGGCATGTCTGTGGACTTCAAGCTGCGCAAGGACGCCACCTTCTGGGACGGCAAGCCGGTGACCGCGCACGACGTGAAGTGGTCCTTCGACCGCGCCGTGGGTATCGGCGGTTTCCCCACGGTGCAGATGCGCGCCGGCTCCCTGGAAAAGCCGGAGCAGTTCATCGTCGTGGACGATCACACTTTCCGCATCGAGTTCCTGCGCAAGAGCAAGCTGACGATGCCGGACCTGGCTGTGCCCATCCCCATCATCATCAACTCGGAAGTGGCCAAGCAGCACGCCACCGACAGCGACCCCTGGGCGGCGGAATACCTGCACCGTACGCCAGCCGGCGGCGGCGCCTTCAAGCTGGGCGGCTGGCAGTCCGGCGAGCAGGTCGTCTACGAGCGCTTCGACGACTGGAAGAGCGGCCCGTTGCCGGAGGTTCGGCGGGTGGTCATCCGCGAGGTGCCTTCCGCCTCCACCCGCCGCGCCCTGGTGGAGCGGGGTGATGTGGATGTGTCGCTGGATCTGCCACCGCGGGATGCCGCCGACATGGCCGCCGCCGGCCGGGTGCGAGTGGCCAGCGTCCCGGTGGAGAACACCGTCCACGGTCTGGGCCTGAACATGAATTTCGAGCCGTTCCGGGACAAGCGCGTCCGTCAGGCCATTGCCTACGCCATTCCCTACCAGCAGATCTTCGAGGCGGCCGCCTACGAGCAGGGCCTGCCCCTGTATGGCGCGGATTCCTTCGACCCCTCCTCCATCGACTGGCCGCAGCCCTTTCCCTACAACACCGACTACGACAAGTCGCGGGAGCTGCTGGCGGAAGCCGGTTACGCCGATGGTTTCCAGGTGCCGCTGTCCATGAGCCTGGGCCTGGCGCAGTGGATGGAGCCCACTTGCCTGCTGATCCAGGAAGGCCTGAACCGTATCGGCATCCGCACCAGCATCGACAAGATCCCCGGCGCCAACTGGCGTTCCCGCTCGCTGGTGGAGAAGGAACTGGATCTGCACCTGACGCATTTTGGCGGCTGGCTGAACTACCCCGAGTACTACTTCTTCTGGCAGTACGTCCACGGCCATCTGTTCAACTCCATGAACTACAAGAACGAGGAGATCGAAGCGCTGGTGGACGAGACCCTGCATATGGAAGTGGACCACCCGGACTACGAGCCCAAGCTGAAGCGCATGATCGAGATTGCGATGGACGAGGTGCCGATGATCCCGATCTGGCAGCCCAGCCTGGACGTGGCCATGCAGCAGAACATCGAGGGCTACGAGCACTGGTTCCACCGGCAGCTGGACTGCCGCACGCTCACCAAGGCCTGAGGTCGTCCGCATGCGTACATCGTGGATGGTGACAGTCGGACAGCGCCTGCTGGAGGCGCTGCCCACGCTGTTCGGCATCATTCTGGTCACTTTCGTTCTGACCCGCTCGTTACCCGGCGATCCCGCCGTGTACTTTGCCGGGCCAGCGGCGGATGCCCAGTCGATTGCCGAAACGCGGGCGTCCATGGGGCTGGATCAGCCGTTGCCGGTGCAGTTCGGCCGCTACGTGCAGAACCTGGCCCAGGGTGACTGGGGCGTGTCCCACAACACGGGCCGGCCGGTGATCGAGGAACTCGGCCGCCGGCTTCCCGCGTCGCTGGAACTCACCCTGCTGGGGCTGTTGCTGTCCATGGCGGCCGCCATTCCACTTGGCGTGCTGGCAGCCACCAGGCCCAACAGCCTGGTGGACCATGCCTGCCGCGTGGTGGTGACGGCCGGCGTCTCCATGCCGGTGTTCTTCACCGGCCTGCTGCTGGTGTACGTGTTCTATTACCAACTGGGATGGGCGCCCTCGCCGCTGGGGCGCCTGTCATTCATGTATATCGAGCCGCCGAAGGTGACCGGGCTGTATCTGGTGGATAGTCTGCTGGCGGGGGATTTCGAGGTGTTCCGGGCAGCGCTGGGCCAGATTGCGCTGCCTGCCATCACCCTGGCCCTGTTCGCCATGGCGCCCATCGCCCGCATGACGCGGGCGGCCATGCTGGGTGTGCTGGGCAGTGACTACATCCGCACAGCGAAGGCCAGCGGGCTGGCACCGCACACGGTGCTGTTCACCTATGCGCTGCGCAACGCGCTGCTGCCGGTACTCACCACGCTGGGCATGGTGTTCTCCTTCCTGCTGGGCGCCAACGTGCTGGTGGAGAAGGTGTTCTCCTGGCCGGGCATCGGCTCCTTCGCCATCGAGGCGCTGGTGGCCTCCGACTATGCGGCCGTGCAGGGCTTCGTGCTGTCCATGGCGCTGCTGTTCGTCTCTCTGAACCTGATCATCGACCTGCTGTACACGCTGATTGACCCGCGCGCGGGTGGGGAGGCCACATGAACGCCGTCGCCACGCTACGTCACACCCGCTATGTGCTCGGGGAGAACCCGCTCACCGTGGTGGCGTTCAGCCTGTTCGCGCTGATCGTCACGGTGGCCATCTTCGGCCCCTGGATCGCACCGTACGATCCCATCGCCAGCAGCGCCTCGCGGCTGCAGCCGCCGTCCTGGGATCACTGGTTCGGCACCGATCATCTCGGCCGTGACGTGTTCAGCCGGGTCATTGTCGCCACCCGACTGGACCTGTTCATCGCCGTCTCGGCGGTGGCCCTGTCCTTCGTGGTGGGCAGCATCCTCGGCTGCCTGGCAGGCTTCTTCGGCGGCTGGACCGACCGCATCATCAGCCGCTGCATCGACACCATCATGGCCTTCCCGCTGTTCGTGCTGGCCATGGGTATCGTCGCGGTGCTGGGCAACAGCGTGGAGAACATCATCTACGCCACCGCCATCATCAACCTGCCGTTCTACGCCCGCGTGGCCCGGGCCGAGATCAGCGTGCGCCGCAAGGCCGGTTTCGCCGCCGCCGCCAAGGTGGCAGGCAATAGCGACCTGCGCGTGCTCTCCATGCACCTGTACCCGAACATCCTGCCGCAGATGATGGTGCAGCTCTCGCTGAACATGGGCTGGGCCATCCTCAACGCCGCCGGCCTGTCCTTCATCGGGCTGGGCGTGGTTCCGCCCACACCGGAATGGGGAATCATGGTGGCCGAGGGTGCCGAGTACATCGTGTCCGGCCAGTGGTGGCTGGTGTTCTTCCCCGGCGCCGCGCTGATGCTGGCCGTGTTCTGTTTCAACATGATGGGTGATGGTCTGCGCGACCTGATCGACCCGCGGAGGCGCACATGAAGCAGCCCCTGCTGACCGTGGAAGATCTCACGGTGGAGTTCCAGACCCGTGCCGGCATCGTGCAGGTGCTGGATCGGATCAACCTCACGCTGCACAAGGGCGAAACGCTGGCGGTGGTGGGCGAAAGCGGTTCCGGCAAGTCCGTGGGCGCGTTCAGCATCATGGGCATCCTGGACCCGGCCGCGCGCATCCGGAGCGGCAGCATCCGCTTCGACGGCATGGACCTGCTTACGTCCTCTGCCGGTGATCTGAACACGGTGCGTGGCCGGGAGATGGCCATGATCTTCCAGAGCCCGGCCACCGCGCTGAATCCCATCCGCAAGGTGGGCCAGCAGATCGAGGACGTGCTGCGCCGGCACGGCCCGGTGACCCGCCGCGAAGCGCGCCGCCGGGCCGTGGAGGCCCTGGCCCAGGTGCGCATCCCGGACCCGGAGCGCCGTTATCACGCCTATCCGTTCGAGTTGTCCGGCGGGCTCTGCCAGCGGGTGATGATCGCTATTGCCCTGTGTTGCCAGCCCCGCCTGCTGATTGCCGACGAGCCCACCACCGGGCTGGACGTGACCACCCAGGCCGCGATCATGGACTTGGTCCGCGACCTGGGTCGCGAACGGAACATGGCCACCATGCTGATCACCCACGATCTGGCGTTGGCGGCGCAATACGCCGACCGCATCATGGTGATGCACGCCGGCCAGGTGGTGGAAACCGCGCCGACCGACGCCTTGTTCAGCCAGGCGGCGCATCCTTATACCGCGGGGCTGATGAAGGCCACGCCCACCGAGGCCAGTTCGCTGGACGAGCTGAAAGCCATCCCCGGAAGTCTTCCCGACCTCAAGGGCAGCCTGCCGCCGTGCCGCTTCGCCGGTCGCTGTGAACGCCGCGAGAGCCGTTGTGACGACCCGGGCCTGGCGCTGGCCGCTGTCGGCACCGATGATCTGCACCGCGTTGCCTGCCGGAGGCCGCTATGACCACTCCACTGCTGGAAGTCCGCAAGCTGCGCAAGCACTACCCCATCAGCAAGGGCGAGGCGCGCTGGCTGACCGAACTGCGCGCCTGGGCCAACCACACCACGGCGCATATCACCAAGCTGCACGCCGTGGACGGCGTCAGCTTCACCATCCAGCCCGGCGAAAGCGTGGGGCTGGTAGGCGAGTCCGGCTGCGGCAAGTCCACGCTGGTCAGCCTGATCAACCGGCTGATCGAACCCACCGACGGCGAAATCCTGTTCGAAGGCAAGGACATCGCCGGCATGTCGGTGGCAGAGTTCAACCGTGATCCCATGCGCGGCGCCATCCAGGTGGTGTTCCAGGACCCGCACGACAGCCTCAACCCGCGCTTCACCGCCTTCGACTGCATTGCCGAGCCCCTGCGCCGGCTGACGGAAGTCCGCAACGGCGAGCTGAAGACGCGGGTGGAGGAACTGGCGACGCAGGTGGGGCTGCCCCCGGAACTGCTCGGCCGGCTGCCGCACCAGCTCTCCGGTGGACAGAAGGCCCGTGTGAACATCGCCCGGGCGCTGGCCAGCCGGCCCAAGCTGCTGGTGCTGGACGAACCCACTTCTGCCCTGGATGTCTCGGTGCAGGCGGTCATCCTGCAGTTGCTGGATGATCTGCGCCGGCAGTACGGCATCAGCTACCTGTTCGTCTCCCACGACTTGAACGTGGTGCGGCTGCTGTGCGACCGGGTCATCGTCATGTACCTGGGGCAGGTCGCGGAATCCGGCCCTGCCGACCAGGTCTTCGAGCAGCCGGCGCACCCCTACACACAGGCACTGATCTCCTCCATTCCCAAGCCCGGCGACAAGGCCGGTGAAGGCCGCACGCGGCTCACCGGCGAGCCGCGCAGCCCGGTCGATCCGGACCCGAACCAGTGCCTGTTCCACGGCCGCTGCCCGCGCGGCGAGGCCCGCTGCGCACAGACCCAGCCCGTGCTCAAGGACGTGGGCCCCGGCCACATCGCAGCCTGCCATTTTGCGGCCAAGGTGGACCCGCAGCCGGCGGCGGCTGTCGAGGCGCGCCAGAAGGCGTGAGGAATCAGTAGAGCAGTAGGCCGGCCACGGCCGCCAGCGGCACCAGCAGCCAGACGGGTATGCGGCCGGTGGCCAGGGCCGCGAACACCGCCAGTGCCAGCAGTACATCCTGCCAGTGCAGGATGCCGGCGGTGATCACCGGGTCGTAGAACGCGGCGGCCAGGATGCCCACCACTGCCGCGTTCACACCACCGAGGTGGCGGCGCACCCGCGGGTTCTCCCGAACCTGTTTCCAGAACGGCAGCACGGCCAGCACCAGCAGGCAGCCGGGCAGGAAGATCGCCACGATGGCCAGCAGCCCCATGGCCATGCCGCCGGCGCTGGTACCCAGCAGTCCGCCGAAGGCAAACAGCGGCCCCGGCAGCGCCTGGGCAAGGCCGTAGCCGGCCAGGAACTCATCGGCGCCGACCATGCCGGTGGCCACGGTTTCCGCGTGCAGCAATGGCAGCACCACATGGCCGCCGCCGAACACCAGGGCTCCGGCGCGGAACATGGAATCGGCAACGCCCACCCCGGTGGCGTCCGTCAGCGCGGCCGCCAGCGGCAAGCCCACCAGCAGCGCAGCGAACAGTGTCGCCGCCAGCACGGCGATAAACCGGGAGACAGGAACCCGCAGCCCGCTACCGCCGGGTGTATCGGGTTGCGGCACCAGCCACGGAGCCAGCAATGCCCCGGCGACAATTGCACTGATCTGCCCCGCGGCCGTCGGGATCAGCAGCGCCAGGGTCAATGCCACTACAGCAATCAGCAGCCGCTTCAGATCAGGAGTCAGGCCCCGCGCCATGCCCCACAAGGCCCAGGCCACCACGGCCACGGCCGCCACCTTCAGACCGTGGATGATGCCCCCGTAGTCGGCCAGATCCAGCGCCGCGAAGCCGGCACCGAAGGCGATCATGATGATCGCCGAGGGGGCGGTGAAGGCCAGCCACGCGGCCAGTGCACCGCCCAGGCCCGCACGGTGCAGGCCGATGGCGAATCCCACCTGGCTGCTCGCCGGCCCCGGCAGGAACTGGCACAGCGCCACCAGTTCGGCGTAGGCCTGGCTGTCCAGCCATTTCCGTTCCTGCACGAACACGGTCTGGAAGAACCCCAGGTGGGCGATCGGCCCGCCGAATGAGGTCAGGCCCAGCTTCAGGAAAGCAAGGAAGACCTCGCCCACGCTCCCGGCCCGTTGCCCGGTATCAGCCATGCAGTCCCCTTTGACGGAGTGAGGGCTCCGCCGGTGCAGTCCGAAGGTGATTCAAGCCCAGCACTATAGCGAAGCGAACGGTGCGGAAGAATGACTCGGTGCGGAAGCATGTATACAAAAGCGTCGCCATGGCGCGGTTTCTGCATTTCATTGAGTCGATGGCCATACGGCCGCAACGGTCGCGCCAATGGGGCGCATGAATCATCCGGCCGCGCACCGAAACGGTGCACAGGAACAGCTCCAAGGGGATGAATGTGTTAGAGCGGTGCACGGTCCGGACGGACGATGTATGGGAAGCAGTGGCAAGCCTCCCGGTGCCGGGCGATTCCGGTTGCTGTACAGAAACTGCATACGAAATGGCAATCATCTTGCATACAGCTCTGTGTATGGGAGTTGTCGCATGGGCTCCCGGTACGCACGGGCCGCAGCGACGCGGGCCTGACAGACGATAAAGAACGCACAGGGGATAACAAGATGCACCAGTTCAAGAGCGCCATCCGGAGTCTGGTAGCGGTGGGCAGTCTGGCGGTGCTGGCCAGCACGCCGGCGCTGGCGCAGCAGAACACGCGGGTCAACTTCCAGTTGGACTGGCGGATGGAAGGCCCGGCGGCGCTGTTCCTGCTGGGCGAGGCTGAAGGCTATTACCGGGAGGAAGGGCTGAACGTCTCCATCGACACCGGCAGCGGCTCCGCCGCGGCGATTACCCGGGTGGCCTCGGGTGCCTACGACATGGGCTTCGGCGACATGAGCGCGCTGGTGGAATTCCTGGCCAACAACCCGGATTCGCCGGGTCTGCGCGCCGTGATGGTGGTGTATGACGCCACGCCGGCCACCGTGTTCGCGCTGAAGCGCAGCGGTATCGAAAGCCCGGAGGACCTGGCCGGCAAGACACTGGCCGCACCTTCCTTCGACGGCGGCCGCCGTACCTGGGACATGTTTGCCGAGGCCAACGGCATCGCGCCGGATTCCGTTTCCTGGCAGAGCGTGGACCCGGCGTTGCGCGAAACCATGCTGGCGCGCGGCGAGGCCGACGCCATTACCGGCTTCTATTTCACCAGCCTGATAAACCTGGAATCCCGCGGCGTCGATGAAGACGACCTGGTGATGATGCCCTATTCCGAGTACGGCGTTCCGCTCTACGGCAACGTGATCGTCGCCAGCGACCGTTTCATCGAGAACAATCCGGATGCCGTGTCCGCGTTCCTGCGTGCCTTCACCCGCAGCATGAAGGACGTGCTGGCCGACCCTGACGCCGCCGTGGAATACGTGCGCCGCCGGGACGAGCTGATTGATGTGGCCACCGAACAGCGCCGGCTGAAGCTGGCCATCGAAGGCTCCATCGATACGCCGGAAGCGCGCGAGAACGGTGTCGGCGGCGTGGACATGGAGCGCCTGCAGACCACTATCGACCAGCTCGCCGAAGTGTTCGGCCTGGAGAACCCGCCCACCGCGGAAGCCGTGTTCGACACCAGCTTCTTGCCTGATCAGGACGACCGCCGCGTATTCCCGGACTGACCGGGCGTGGCATCGGGAGGACATTGCATGCCCGAACTAGCCGTTGATCAACTGACCGCCGCCGACCCTGCGTCCGGTCAGCCTTTCGTGGAATTCCGCAACGTCAGCCTCGCCTACGACGAGACCGGCAATGCCATCGAGGACATCACGCTGGACATCCGGCGAGGCGAGTTCATCGCCTTCGTCGGCCCCAGCGGTTGCGGCAAATCCACCTTCATGAAGCTGTGCACCGGTCTGCGCCCCCCCACAGCGGGCGGCGTGACCGTGAACGGCAAGGAAGTCACCGGACCGCTGTCCATCACCGGCATGGCGTTCCAGAACTCCAACCTGCTGCCGTGGCGCACGGTGCTGGACAACGTGATGCTGCCGCTGGAGATCGTCCAGCCGCACCGTTCGCGCCTGCGCAAGCATCGCAAGGAGTACGAGGAAAAGGCCCTTGCGATGCTGGAGAAAGTGGGCCTGAAAGGTTACGAGAACAAGGCACCGTACGAACTCTCGGGCGGCATGCAGCAGCGGGCTTCCATCTGCCGCGCGCTGATCCATGAGCCGGAACTGCTGATGCTGGACGAGCCCTTCGCCGCGCTGGATGCGTTCACCCGCGAGGAGCTCTGGTGCATGCTGCGCGACCTGTGGCAGCAGCAGCGTTTCACGGTGGTACTGGTCACCCACGACCTGCGCGAGGCAGCGTTCCTGGCAGACACCATCTACGTGATGAGCAAGCGGCCGGGGCGCATCCTGGAATCCCGCACCGTGGATATTCCGCGTCCGCGCTCCCTGGAAACCACCTACGAGAAACCGTTTGCCGATCTGGTGCTGTCATTGCGTACCAGGATTGGCGCGGTGCGAGCCTGAGAGGAAGTCTGGCCATGACATTATCGCAACCGATGCGCGACCGGCTGGCGCCCTGGGCCGCCGTGGTGTTACTGCTGGTCGTCTGGGAAGTCACCATCCGTGCCTTCAACGTGCCGCAGTACATCTTCCCCGGGGCCATCGCCACGGTAGACGCGCTGTGGACGCATTCCGGGCCGATCGGCAAGCACGCCTGGCAGACTTTCTGGACCACGCTGGTGGGCTTTCTGATCGGCGTGGTCGTCGGCCTGATCCTGGGCATCATGATCGGTACGTCCAAGTTCATGTACCGCACCTGCTATCCGCTGCTGGTGGCCTTCAACAGCATCCCCAAGGTGGCCGTGGTGCCCATCCTGGTGGTGTGGTTCGGCATCGGCACGGTGCCGGCCATCATCACCGCCTTCCTGATCAGCTTCTTCCCCATCGTGGTGAACGTGGGCACCGGCCTGGCCACCGTGGAGCCGGAGCTGCAGGACGTGCTGCGGGTGCTGGGCGCGAAGAAGCGGGACGTGCTGTTCAAGGTGGGCCTGCCGCGTTCCATGCCGCATTTCTTCGGCGCGCTGAAGATCTCCATCACGCTGGCTTTCGTCGGCACCGTGGTATCGGAAACCGTGGCGTCCAACCAGGGTATCGGCTACCTGATGATGTCCGCTGGTTCGCAGATGCGCATGCCGCTGGTATTCGCCGGCCTCATCGCCATCAGCGCCATGGCCATGGTCATGTACGGCGCCATGGCCTGGCTGGAAAACCGCGTCACCGGTTGGGCGCATCGGCAGTAGCACGGCGGCTTTCCGGCTTGATGGCCATCATCCCCGTAGGGTGTGCACCACGTCGTGGTGCACACCGTCTCCCCGGCCTGGACTGGTGCGCAAGCCTTTGGGCTTGCACACCCTACGTGGGGTTTTCTGCGCTGCTGGTTCGGGCTGTCGCCCGACGGTAGCAACCGCCTGCGGCGGTTACTCCCCTACAATGCCATTGCCCGCGTAGGGGAGTTATCGCGCCAGCGATAGCTACCGTTCCGGGCGCAAGCCCGGAAACCTCATCCCCCGCGCGTCGCCACCGCTTCCCGCCCATCTCTGTTATCGTTTGCCGAACACCGCTGCGGGATAACGGATCAGACGCGTGAGGACAGACGTCAACGGAAGAAACGCATTGCTGCTCGCCTGGGCGGTGCGATCCCATGCCGATGGCCGCACGCTGCTGCTGGAGGACACTGCCGCGCGGGACAGCGCGCGGCAATACCCCGGTACCGACGAAGCCCGCCTGCTGCATTGGCTGGTGCAATCCGACGCCGCCCGGCGCCTGCAGCCGTCGCTGGATCTGGCGCGGGGCACCGGCAGGGCGCTGGCCTTCGTGTTGCTGCTGTTCGGCGCCCTGGGTGGCGTCGTGGCCGGGGCCAGCGCCTTGCAGACAGGCGCTGCCGGCGTGGTGGATATTCCGCTGGCCGCGCTTGGCCTGGTCGGTGTGCAACTGCTTTTCCTCTTGCTCTGGCTGCTGGTACTGACGGTCGCCTTCGGCGGCGGTGGCGCCGGTCCCGACATGGGGCGCGGCTGGCCGGGCCGGGTGCTGCTGTTCCTGCTGGAGCGGGTGGCGCGCGTACTCCCCGGCTCCGACGAAGCCCGCAAGGATCGCGCGGCCTCCAGTGCCGCCGTGGTGGGATTGCTGGGTCAGGGGCGTTATGGCCAGTGGCTGCTAGGCGGGCTCACCCACAGCGTCTGGCTGGCCTTTTCGCTGGGTGCCCTGGCCAGCACCTGGTTGCTGCTGGTCACGGTGCAGTACGACTTCGCCTGGGGCACCACGCTGCTGGCGGAAGATACCGCGGCCGGCGTGCTGGCCGCGGTGGCCTGGCTGCCCGGCTTGCTGGGCCTGCCGGTGCCGGATGCCGACATGGTGGCGGCAAGCCGTCTGGGTGCTGCCGGCCCCGAAGCCCACCGGCAGGTGTGGGCGCAATTCCTGCTCTGGGTGCTGATCGTGTACGGGGTGTTCCCGCGTGCCGTGCTGGCGCTGGCTTGCGGTCTGGCCGCGCGCCGCAGCGGCAACCGTCTGCGGCTGGACCAGGGCCACCCGCTGTTCCAGGAGGCGCTGATCCACTTGCGGCGGGAACAGGCCGCGCAGGCGCCGTTGGGCGAACGCCCCGCCGACGTGCTGAGCCGGCCGCGCACCGCGCCGCAGCACCGCCGCTTCGGTGCCGGTGACTATTTCGCAATGGTGGGTATGGAATTGGACCGTGACGACGCCTGGCCGCCCCAGGGCAGCGGTTGGCAGGTGATTCCGATGCTGCACGTCCGCACCCGGGCCGATATCCGTACGCTGCTCTCCGATCTGCAGGCCCTGGCATCCCCGCCCCGGTTCGTGCTGGTGGTCGCTTCCCTGGTGCGCTCCCCGGACCGGGGCGCCACGGATCTGCTTACCGATATCGCCGGCGCGGCGGATGCCCCGGTACTGCTGGTGCTGGCGGAAGCCGCCCTGGCGGAGGAACGCGGTGTGGACGTGGCGCAGCGCGAGGCGGACTGGCGGGAGCGCGCGGCGCCGGCTGGCGTGGAAGCGGTGATGACCGCGGACTGGGACGCGCTGCAGGCAATGCCGCAGAACCGCCTGGAACAATGCCTGCTGCAGGCGGGGGTGGCCTAGTCATGGGCACCGAACTGACCAGCGCCCTGGAACTGCGGCTGGTGGTGGCAGGGCACACCAACGTCGGCAAGACCACGCTGCTGCGCACGCTGGGGCGCTCGGCGGAGTTCGGCGAGGTGTCGGCATCGCCCTCCACCACGCGGCAGATCCATCCGCTGACCCTGGTCAGCACGCCGGAGCTGCGGGTCACCGCCTTCGACACACCGGGGCTGGAGAGTTCCGGCCGGCTGCGGGAGTTGCTGGAGCAGGAAACCCACGGCCGTCATGACCGCCCGGCGGTAATCCGGCAGGTGCTGGACAGCGCCGAGGCGCGGGAGCACTTCGAGCAGGAACTGCGCGTGCTGCGCCAGGTGATGGACTCCGACGTCTGCCTCTACGTGGTGGACGCTCGGGAACCGGTGCTGGAGAAGTACCTGGACGAGATCTTCGTGCTGGCCCTGTGCGGCCGGCCGGTGCTGCCGCTGCTGAATTTCACCGCGACGCCATCCAGCCGCGAGCAGCAATGGCGTGACGCGCTGGCGAAGCTGGGCCAGCACACCGTGGTGTCCTTCGATGCGGTGGTCTACAGCTGGGAAGCGGAGCGACGGTTGTACCGCAACCTGTGTACCGTGCACCCGCGGGCCGAGGCGGCGCTGGAAGGGCTGATCCGCGTGCGCGGCGAAGAAAGCGACTGGCGCCTGCGCGGTGCGGCCCGCGCCCTGGCCGATGCGCTGATCGATCTCGCAGCCTGCGAGGACACTGCCCCGATGGCCGATGCCCAGGCCATCGACGCGGCGGTGAGCCGCATCAAGCAGTACGCGCGCGAGCGGGAGGAACGGCTGGTGCAGGACATCCTGCGTGCCTTCAACTACGCGCCGGAAGTCATGGGTCAGCGCCTGCACAGCGACTACGCCGACGGCGGCTGGCGGCACGACCCGTTTTCAGAGGATACGTTGAAATACTACGGCATCCGCTCGCTGGGCCCGATCGCGGCGGGCGCCGCCACCGGCGGCACGGTGGACGTGCTGGCCGGCGGCACCACGCTGGGCACCGGCGTGGCCCTGGGTGCCATGGCGGGGCTGGCCGTGGGTGCGCGCAGTGCCATGCGGCGGGCGCACCGCAAGCTGGTATCGAAGCGGGAGACGCTGTGCGTGGACGATGCCGTGATCAGGCTGGTGGCCACCCGCAACCTGCAGCTGATCGCCAGCCTGCAGTCCCGCGGCCACGGCAGCCAGCAGCGGCTTGAGCCCATGGCCCCCGGCGATATGACGGCGTTCAGGCGGGCCACGCCGCGGCCCTTGCTGCAGGCGCGGGATCATCACGGCTGGTCGGATTACCCGTCGGCGCCGGCCGGCAGCAGCGCCGGCCGGGAACAGACCGTGGAGCGCCTGCAACAGCAACTGCTGGAACAGCTCCGGCGGTCCCAGGGCTAGACCGCCGGGTTTACAGCCACCAGCGCAGGCGCCAGCCCAGGCGTCCGCCAAGGCGTTCCCACCAGCCGTAGTGGCGTAGTGAATCCAGCGTGATTTCCTCGGATTGCTCCAGGTCTTCCGCGAACTGCCGTTCCAGCTCCTCGCACACCTCCGGCTTGATGGTGGTGTAGTTGATCTCGTAATTGTGGAACAGGCTGCGGTAGTCCAGGTTGGCGCTGCCAATGCTGGCCCACACGCCGTCCACGGCGATGGTCTTGGCGTGCATCTTCCGCGGCTGGTACTCGAAGATGCGGATGCCGGCGTGCAGCAGGCGGTCGTAGATGAAGCGTGCTGCCATCTGCACCAGCCGGTTGTCGCTCACTGCCGGCAGCAGCAGCGTCACATCCACGCCGCGTTCCGCCGCCCGCATCAGGTTGTGCCGGGTGCGGCGGTCCGGCGCGAAATAGGGGGTGGCGATCCGGACGTGTTCCTTTGCCCGGTAAAGCCCCTGGTAGAACAACGTGCGCAGCGCGTGCCGGTGCCGGGGGATGCGGTTGGTGACCAGCGTGTCGCTGTTGAACAGGTCCAGCGGCTTGCCGTGGCGGAGCGCGCGCGGAACCCGGCGAGTCCAGAACACCAGGAACACCTGCGCCGCCTGCCGGGCCATCTCCGCGCTGTTCAGGCGCACATGGGTGTCGCGCCAGCGCTTCTCGCCCATGCGCTCCATGCTGCTGGCGTCGTGGATATTGAAGCCGCCCAGGTAGACCTGCCGCTCATCCAGCAACAGCAGCTTGCAATGGTTGCGGCGGTTGTAGCGCCACGGGTCGCGCCAGGACCAGCGGTGAAACACCCGCACCTTGACGCCCGCCCGCTTCAGCTCCGCCAGGAATTCCCGCGGCGTTTCGAACAGCATACCGGCGGCATCCACGTGCAGGCGCACGTCCAGCCCTCGCCCGGCCGCCCGCATCAGCGCTTCCGCAAACCGTTGTCCGGTGCTGTCCGCGGAGAAGATGTAGCTTTCCATCCACACGCGCTCGCTGGCGCCGGCGATGCCGTCCAGCATGTCGCGGTAAAGCGCGTCGCCCTCGAAGAACAGCTGCTGGCCGGAAGACATCTGGGTATCAGGACTCGCCCGGGTCGTTGAGGTGGCGCTCCAGGGAGTCCATGAAGGAGCGGATGCGCGCCGCGTTCGCGCCGACATCGCTGCGACCGATGCGGGAGGCGGAGCGCATGTCCACGCGCACGCCGTCGCCGTATTCGCGGTAACGTACCACCACGTCGTCCTGGAAACCGAACCAGGTGGTGGTGGCGGTGGCTTCCAGGGAGTGCTCGTTCGCCGCCACCAGTTCCCAGCCGAAGGCCAGCACCTGGGCCTCCGCGGCCTGGCGAACGTCCTCCAGCGAGGCGTCCAGCTGCCTCGGGCCGATGTCGGGGTAGGCTTCCAGTTGCAGCTGCGCGGTTTCCTCGCCGGGGTAGTCCACCGCGTTGGGTGCGGCTTCCCGGGCATCCGCCAGGGCTTCGAACGGCGGCGGGTCGCTGGGGTCGGTGGTGATGTCGTGGATGGGCGGTACGCGCTGGGCCTGTTGCCAGTGCATGAACGGGATGGCAACCAGCGCGATGGAGCCGAGAACCAGCGCCCCGCCCAGCAGGCCGGGCCACAGGTGACGGGCCCAGGTGGCGGACACCAAGGCCAGCAGCCCCAGCAGGCCGGCCGCGGCGGAGACGAACACACCGTAGCGCAGGGTGGAGAAGGCCGCCCCCAGTGACAGCAGGTCCAGCCGGTAGGCCGGCCCGGAGCCCGCCAGCAGCGCCATCGCCGCGACCAGCAGAATCAATCCCGTGATTGCCGCGAAGCGGCCAATGCCTCCAGCACGCTGTACCGGCGCCATGTCATCTCCTTCGATCCGACCGTTGCTGGTAGCAGTGTAGTCCGAATGCTTGTCGCATGGCCCCTGCGTGCGGCGCTGACGGCACCGCCCGGACCGGCGCCTACGAGCCGTTCTTGTCCTCGTCCCCCGGATGGAAGTCCAGTTCCTCCAACTCCCCCATCACGGCGGTGGCGATATTGGCCAGATGCGCGGCCACGCGCTTGTAATGCCGGGCCAGCAGGGAATAGGCCACGGCCTCGTGAAACTCGATCTGCCCCTCGTCGCGGAACAGCTCTTCAATCAGCGTGTCGCAGCGGCGGCGGATATCCCGCGTCAGCGACAGCGCCTTGCGTGCCTGGTTCTCGTTGGAATCGCGGGTGGCCGTGATCACCATGCTGAACAAATCGCTCATGCGCTCGGCCATGGCGTCCAGCGGCTCCTGGTACTTGGGCACATGGAAGCCTTCGGTGTAGAACGCCCCCACTTCGAACACGTTCTTGCAGTAGTCGCCGATGCGCTCGGCATCCTTGGCCACGCTCATCAGCGCCAGGCAGATGGCGACGTCATGGCCGGGGTTGATGGTGAGATAGCGCAACACCTTGCGGCGGATGGAGCGCTCCAGGTCGTTGATGGCGCGGTCGCGCTCGTACAGCGGCGCGCGCACCTCTTCTGCCGGAACCTTGCTGTGCAGCACGTCCTCGGCCCGCTCGAACATCCAGGTGCCGTGCTCCAGCATCTTGGTCAAGTCTTCGAACGCCCGGTTGATGGTGTTCTCCGAGGTCAGGGCGCTATAGATCTGTCGAAACATGGAAACCTCCTTTTACACCGCGCTCAGCGCAGCCTGACGTAGAGTTCTGTGGCGCCGATTCCGAGCAGCGGTAATACCAAGAATACGCCAAACAGGAACAGGAACGCATAGCGCGGCTGGCGGCCGGCCAGGCGCCCGTACCAGTTGGCGACCCGCATGGGAATGGCGCGCAGCGGATACCAGACCAGCGTGCCGGTAATGTTGAAAATCACGTGGAACAGCGCCACCGTCATGGCCGCGGCAATGGGGTTGGCCGTGGCCGCCAGTACGCTGGTCACCGTGGTGCCCAGGTTGGCACCCATCATGAACGGCAGCACCCGCCGCATGCGCACCACCCCGGCCCCGGCCAGCGGCACCATCAGGCTGCTGGTAATGGTGCTGGACTGCACCAGCACGGTGGACACCACGCCCACGCCGTAGGAGCGCAGATCGGTGCGGAAGAAATAGGTGCGGAACAGGCCGTCCATGTGCCGCAGCAGCGCGCCGCGCAGGTTCTTCACCATGAACACCAGCGCCACGAACATCAGCAGCAGCCCGATGGCCGCCACGAACACGCCGTGCGCCACCGTGGTGGGCATCAACGCCCCGCCCAGCCAGTCGAACATGCGTACCACCGGCGCGGTAATCACCTTCACCGGGCTGTCCGGCCGGGCCACTTCCTCCAGACCGATCAGGCTGCTGAGCCAGGCGGCGAACTGCGTGAAGATGCCGCGGCCGGTCTCGTGGAACATCCCGGTGATCCACTCGATGGGGAAGACCAGCGCCACCGTAAGGATATTGAAGAAATCGTGCATCAGCGCCGCCGTGAAGGAGCGGCGGAAGTTGCGCCGGATGCGCATGTTCGCCAGCGCCACGATCACCCCGGTGACGGCGGTGCCGATGTTCGCCCCCATGATGGCGAACACCGCCGTGCCCAGCGTCATCTCCCCGCTGGCCACCAGCGTCACGATCAGCGCAGAGGTGAACGAGGAACTCTGCACGATCATCGTCACCAGCACGCCGCCGAGCAGCGCGATGAAGGGGTTCTCCCCGTAAGCGAACACCTGCACCAGGAAATCGCTGGCCCGGCCGAACGTCCCCAGGCCGGAGCCCATCACGTTCAGCGCCGCCAGGAACAGGTACAGGCAAAGCCCGGCATAGATGCCCCGCATCCACGCCGGCACCTCGCGTGGTTGTTCCCGGACCAGGGCGGGGTTCGAGCGGGAGGTTCTGGATTCCGCAGTAGGCATGTGAAGAGTGTCTGCCCTGTTGCTGCTGAGGTTTAACCGGGCGCACCCGGAGCATACGCGGCGCACGGTATGACAGAATCATGACAATTTGATGACAGGCGCATGATAGAGGAGATTGGGGCGACAGTGGCAATGGTTCTGTGGGGTGGGGTGAACGCAGGCAATGTGGCCTGGTAGAGGCCCGGACGGCGAAACCACCGAGACTCAGGACCGGAGCCAGCAGGCCTTCAGCGAAAGACAAAGGCAATGAAGAAGAGCTGATGTAGGACAATTCCTACACGAAATCATTAGCATGCAGCGTGTAATCCCCGCGCCGTTGTGCCTATACTGGCCGAAAAGCGCAGAAACGCGACGCCCCGCATCGACGCCGCATGGCGGTAGCGTGCCAGAATAAACATACAGACGGTGAGAAGCCGCAGAACGAATGAGGTGGGCAATACGTGAAAGCAACTCTTCCTCGGCAGCAGCGTCACGCCAGCGCTCCGCGCCTACCAACTCTCCTTGCCCGTAATCTAAGGAAACGCTGATCTAATGCCTTTTCAGCAGCCAAAATCAGTTGCCGAAGGCCGGCACGGGCCGGAATTGAGGCTGTTTTGGCCTGATGTTCCGTTCCGAGGCGGTCACCCCGCCCCGATTCCCGCTCTCAGGACGGA
>JAFIFV010000011.1 GCA_020831845.1 Ectothiorhodospiraceae bacterium | reverse complement strand
AGGTTTGCTTCCGGACACGCCGTAGATACATCCATGTAGGCTTGTCGGCGAGGTCCCTCTCGCCGACAGTCCGGAAGCAAACCTCCCGCCGCCTGCCTTGCAAGGATGACGCCGCGGCGCGCGGTCTCGGGCCGGCTAGGAGGCGACGGAGCCGGGCTGCCCCGGCCCTGCGGGCGCGATCAGCGCCAGATGTTCCGCCGCCGTAATAACTGTATCGGGATCGGTCGCCTCAATGCGGTCGTCGAGTTGGTCAAGGTGCCAGGCGGGCAGGGGAGAGCGCCGGGATGCCGGTTTCTCGTGCTGCCGCTGTTAGAATGCCGGCCTGATCGCGAAACCCGGAGTTGTCCGCATGACCCTCGCCAGCAAACTGTTCGCCACCGCCCCCAAGGGGCTGGAAAATCTGCTGGCAGACGAGTTGCGGGCGCTGGGGGCAGCAGATGCCAGGGAGCAGCGCGGCGGGGTCGTGTTCAGCGGTGGTCTGGAACTGGCCTATCGGGCTTGCCTGTGGTCGCGTATCGCCAATCGGGTGCTGCTGCCGCTGGCCAGCTTCGAGGCGCCGGATGCAGATGCGCTGTACCGGGGCGTGCTGGCCGTGGACTGGGCGAACCACCTGGCTGCCAACGGAACACTGGCGGTGGACGTCACCGGCGTGCAGGCGGCCATCGGACATAGCCGATACGCCGCCCAGCGGGTCAAGGACGCGGTGGTGGATCAGTTCCGTGAGCGCAGCGGCGAACGGCCGTCGGTGGACACCGGGCATCCGGACATCCGTATCAACGTGCACCTGTTGAAGACCCGCGCGACGCTGGCGCTGGATCTGTCCGGGGAGAGCCTGCACCGCCGTGGCTATCGTGAACCGGGTGTGGCCGCGCCGCTGAAGGAGAATCTGGCGGCGGCCGTGTTGCTGCGGGCCGGCTGGCCGGAGATCGCCGCGGCCGGCGGAGCGCTGGTGGATCCCATGTGCGGTTCCGGCACGCTGCTGATCGAATCCGCCTGGCTGGCCGGTGACGTGGCACCGGGCCTGCTGCGTACCTATTTCGGCTTTCTCGGCTGGGCCGGGCATGATGATGCCCTCTGGAAGCAGCTGGTGGACGAGGCGCTGGACAGACAGGAAGCCGGCACCGGCCGTATCCCGCCAATTGTCGGCTATGATCGGGATGCGGTCGCGGTGCGAACCGCACTGGCCAACGTCAGGCGCGCCGGGCTCACAGGAACCGTACATGTGGAACGACGCGAGCTGGCAGACGCCGAACCCCCGCCGTCGCGAGGCCCCGGGCTGGTGGCGGTTAACCCGCCCTATGGAGAACGTCTCGGCGCGGATCGATCCCTGCTGCCGCTGTATGCCCGGCTGGGCGAAACGCTGAAGCAGCGCTTCGGCGGCTGGCAGGCGGTGATGCTGACGGGAGCCGATCTGGAGATCGGCCTGAAGCCGGAGCGCCGCTGGACGGTGTTCAACGGCCCAATCCAATGCCGGCTGGAGAAGTTCCACATCGCCGAGCAAGAGGGTGCCGTCTCCGGCCGGGCCGAGGATCTGGTGAACCGGCTGCGCAAGAATCAGCGCGCTCTTGCGCCATGGTTGAAGCAGAGCGGGGTGAGTTGTTATCGCGTCTATGACGCCGATATTCCCGAGTACGCGCTGGCAATCGACGTCTACGGCACCGAGCGGGGAGACTGGGTGCACGTTCAGGAATACGAGCCGCCGCGCACCGTCAACAGCAGGGACGCCCAGGCCCGCCTGCGCGCGGCGTTGGCGGTGATTCCCGAGGCGTTGTCGGTGTCGCCAGAATGCATGGTGTACAAGGTGCGCAAACGCCAGAAGGGCGGCGAGCAGTATCAGCGGCAGAGCGACAGCGGGCGTTTTCTGGAAGTCCGCGAAGGTCCGTGCCGGCTGTGGGTGAACCTGACCGACTATCTGGACACAGGGCTGTTCCTGGATCACCGCCCGGTGCGCGAGTATGTCCGGCAGCAGGCAGCCGGCAAGCGCGTCCTGAACCTGTTCTGCTACACCGGCGCCGTAACCGTGCATGCTGCCGTGGGCGGTGCCGCTGCCACCGACAGCGTGGACCTTTCCCGCACCTACCTGGACTGGGCGGCCCGGAACCTGCGGTTGAACGGCATCACGGGAGGACAGCACCGGCTGTTGCAGGCCGACTGCCGGGAATGGCTGATGAAGTATCGTGGCGAGCCCTACGACATGATCTTTCTGGACCCGCCGAGCTTCTCGAATTCCAAGCGCATGGACGGCACGCTGGACGTGCAGCGGGATCATGTCGCGCTCATCGATTATGCGGCCAGGGCGCTCTCGCCGGACGGTCTGCTGGTGTTTTCTACCAATCTGCGCCGCTTCCGGCTGGATGAAAGCGCGCTGGAGGCGTTGCAGGTGGAAGACCGCAGCGCCTGGTCCATACCCAGGGATTTCCGCCGCAACCAGCGCATCCACCGCTGCTGGTTCATCCGCAAGGCGGTCAGCTGACCTTTTCCCTGGCGTGCTCCAGCGACAACTCGGTGTCTTCCACGTAGACGGTCAGCACACAGCGCCGCGTTTCGTTCTCCAATGTCTGATGATCCAGCGCCTCGAGGTCTCCGCTGATCACATCGCCCAGCGCCACGGAACTGTCCTCCAGCAGGCCGAACACGGTGAATTCGCCGTGTTCGGTTTCCACCGCGACCAGGCCGAACTCCTCGTTGATGAAACTGACGACTCCCCGCATCGGCAAGGCTCCTCCAGAGGGCTGCCGGCACCGTCGGCGATCCGGCAGGCGAGAGCCGGTTTCCGCGGGCCTGTCGCCTGTTCGCTCGATGGCGACTGGGCGACTTATCGTTATCAGTCCGATTACATTAAGGCGGGTCGGGCCTGCGGTCCAGCGTTTCGGATGCTTCCCGGCGTGCCGCGACTTTGCGCTCCCAGCGTTCCAGCGCTTCCTCGTAGAGGTCGTAGACGCAGGGAATGCAGCCCCCTCCGCAACATTCGTCCGGTTCGGGCGGCGTGGGGCGTGGTGGAAGTTCTGGCTGTTTCCCGCTCATGTGGCCCAGCATGGGGCTGCTATGCGGCAGGGGCAAGCCCCGCATGCCTTGTGAGTGGCGTTAGGGTGTGTAAAATCAGCCAGTCCCGTCGGGCAGGGCGGGAATCACATCATCGGGGGCGAGTGCATGGCAATCAAGGCGGATAAATGGATTCGGCGCATGGCGCTCGAGCAGGGCATGATCGAGCCGTTCGAGCCCGGCCAGGTGCGCGAGACGGAGCGCGGGCGCATCATCTCCTACGGCACGTCCAGTTATGGCTACGACGTACGCTGCGCTGACGATTTCAAGATTTTCACCAACATCAATTCCGCGGTGGTGGATCCGAAGAGCTTCGACGAGAGCAGCTTCGTGGATGTGAAATCCGACGTCTGCATCATCCCGCCCAATTCCTTCGCGCTGGCGCACACCGTGGAGTACTTCCGGATCCCGCGCGACGTGCTCACCATCTGCCTGGGCAAGTCCACCTACGCCCGCTGCGGCATCATCGTCAACGTCACGCCGCTGGAACCCGAGTGGGAGGGCCATGTGACGCTGGAATTCTCCAACACCACGCCCCTGCCGGCGAAGATCTATGCCAACGAGGGCGTTGCCCAGATGCTGTTTCTGCAGTCGGACGAGGTCTGCGAGGTTTCCTACAAGGATCGTGGCGGCAAGTACATGGGGCAGCGCGGAGTCACGCTGCCCCGCTCCTGACGACTCAATCGCCCTGTTTTCAGAGGCCGATGATCTCGGAGCGCATCGGCGCCAGGCGGGCCAGCAGCCGGTTCTGGGCCTGGATCGGAATGCGCTGGTGCTCCATCACCTGGATCAGGTCTTCCACCAGAGAATTGAACTCAGCCTCGGTGATCCGCATGGCGGTATGCACGGTTACCATGTCATCGCCGCTGTAGGTGCAGGGTCCGCCGCTCAGTTCGCAGAACTGTTCGGTCAGCGTGCGATGGAGCCTGCCGGGATCCGCTTCCGTGAAGTGATGCAGGATCTTCTGGTTTTCGGAGATGCGGAATAGCAGGCCATCCACCAGCATCTCGATACCTTCCCGCTCACCCAGCGCCTGGTAGAGGCTGTCGTCCCGGGTCGGGCCGCTGCTGGCGCAGGCTCCCAGCATGGCTGCGAGCGCCAGTGCGAGCCACGGCGTTGCGAATCTGTTCATGGTCATCCCTCGTCAACGGTGCCGGATTTCAGAAACTGCCCTGCAGGCTCAGGTAGAGGCCGCGCTGGGAGTCGTAGGGCCCCACCGAGCCGGCGTCCACCAGGGCTGCCGCGAACGCCAGTTGCTTGCTGGGGAACCAGGCGAAGAACACGTCGTGCCAGTGGCTTTCGTCCAGGCCGAGGTTGTCGGGCTTGCGGCGGTACTCGTAGCCCACCGCGGTACTGCGGTTCAATAGCACTGCTACGGAAATCTCCGGCATCAGCTTGTAACTGTCGTTGTCCGGGCCGCCCTGGCCCAGCAGGCCCAGCTCGTTGGCCCGTGTGGCGCGGAGTGTACCGTTCAGCAGCAGGTCATAGCCGCCGATGGCACCCAGGAACAAGCGACTCACCGCCAGGTAGGCATCGACGCCGTCCTTGCGCTCGGCTCCTACAGCTTCCGGAGTGTCCATGTCGCGGTTGCGCTTGTACTGCAGCCCCAGGCTGAGTTGCGGCAGGGTATCGTAGACCAGGTCACCGGTGAGGCGGACTTTGGCACCAAGTATGTCCTGGCGGATCTCCTCGGTGCCGCTGCCCAGGTCCAGCGCCAGGCTCTGCCTGGCCGCCGAGATCTCCACCCGGTTGTAGAAGGTGTACGCCAGCCCGAGCATGCTCAGGTTGTAGTCGGGCAGCACGGTATGGCTGATGGCGATGGTGCCGCCGGTTTCGTCCGCGGTGCCGTAGCCGGCCAGCACGGCCCAAGGCACGAGGCCACCGCCGGCGGCCCCCTCCAGCTGGGTCAGTCCGCCGGTGGCCAGCAGCCGTCCGCCGCCGGCCTGGGCGGCCAGCGGCAGGCAAAGCAGCAGCAGGCATGCGGCCTGTCTTATCGGAACACCCATCAATAACTCCTTCTCTTGCTGTCTTGGCCGGAAACGTCGCGGTCGTCCATCCACTGCTCGAAGGCGTCCGCATCCATTGGTCTGCCGATGCCGTATCCCTGGCCCTTGTCGCAGCCGAGGGATTCCAGCAATTGCCAGGCCTGGTCGTTTTCCAGTCCTTCAGCGACCACTTCCAGGGAACAGGCGACCAGCAACAGGGGCACAAGGATCCGGAGCGGCGATTGCAGGCGCATGGGTTCTCTCAAGGTCCGCACCAGTCGTAGGGTTGCCAGTGAGCCGACGGGTGTCCCGCGCAGCCACAGGATACGCCGTTAGGCTTCTTGGGCCGACGCTATCGCGTACGAAGACGGGAAATGCTCAGTAGCACTCAGTCTACGGTGTGCGGCCGTTCGTACGCTGTGAGGACCATCACATAGTCCCGGCCGTCCGGATCCTGATGCTCGAGCCGGACAGGCAGGTAGCCCAACTCCGGAGCGCACCAGAACGTGGTGCGGGAGGTCTTGCCGCTGTCCTGCGACTCGTCATGGCGCAAGCGCACCGCTCTGAAACGGCCGGCCGGCGTGTCCAGCTCCTGCTCGCCGTCCACCTGCAGCGTGATCCGACGCAGTTCGCCGCCGTCCGCCACCTGGTATTCCATGCGCTCCTTGCCGCGGGCGAGGTCACGCATCACCGCAACCTGCATCAGCAGGCGGTCCGTGGTGCCTTCGGGGATGGCAAGACGCCAGACAGGCCCGCCCACGTCGTTGACCACCTGCTCGCGCTCCCAGTCGAAGCGCAGCTCGGCACGTCGGGCGCCGCGCCCCTCGCGTAGATAGAGATACTGCTCCGGCCGCAATTCCCCGTCCTCCCCGATCCAGCCCCGGCTGTATTCATCCAGCCGACTGCGGTAGATCAGTCCGAGCAATCCGCTGGCCCGGGTGCTGGAGTGCAAGCGGTAGCGGCCGTCAGCCTGCTCGAAATGCAGCGTCGCCGAGCCGCCGCCCAGCATGCCGCTGGATATCCTGTAGCTGGCCTCGAAGCCGGAGGGTATCTCCGCGCTGCTGGTTGCGAGCCAGAACCCCATTACCAGCGCGAGCAATGGCCGGAGCATGGTCTACACAACAACTGGCTGCGTCATGGGTTTTCCGTCCATGAGGATGCCGTTCTCGCACAGGCGCAATCGCCCCTCGGCGAACCAGCGAACGGCCAGCGGGTATATGCGGTGTTCCTGCTGCTGCACGCGGGCTGCCAGGGTGGTTTCGCTGTCATCGCGCGATACGGCAACCCTTGCCTGCACGATGACTGGCCCCGCATCCAGGTCCGGGGTGACGAAGTGCACGCTGCATCCGTGTTCGGCGCAGCCTGCTTCAAGTGCCCGTCGGTGCGTATGCAGGCCGCGGAACGCGGGGAGCAGGGACGGATGGATATTCAGCATGCGCCCCGTGTAGTGTTCCACGAATCGGTCGGACAATATACGCATGAAACCGGCCAGCACCACCAGATCCGGACGGTATGCGTCGATCAGCTCGGCCAGGGCGGAATCGTAGGCTTCGCGCGATTCGAAATCCTGGTGCGGCAGCACCCGGGTAGGAATGCCGGCGCGGCGCGCCCGCTCCAGCCCGCCGGCATCCGCGCGGTTGCTGATGACCGCCTTGATGTTCACAGGCAGATCATCCGCGTCCATCAGCGCCTGGAGATTGGTGCCCGCACCGGAAATCAGCACCACCAGGGCGCAGTCAGGCGTCATCCAGCCTCCTGCAGCCGAACGCGGGGTTCCCCTTCGCCGCCTTGAACAATTCGGCCGAGCCGCCACGCGGTCTCGCCGGCGCCGTTCAGCAGCGATACCGCCTGATCGGCCTGGTTGGCGGGGACGCACAGCACCATGCCGACGCCGCAATTGAAGGTGCGGAACAGTTCCGCCTGGCCGATATTCCCCTGCTGCTGCAACCAGCGGAACACCGCCGGCATCTCCCAACTGGCAAGTTCGATCTGCGCCGCGAGGCCGTCCGGCAACACGCGCGGGAGGTTTTCCGGCAGGCCTCCACCGGTGATATGTGCCATGGCCCGTATATCCACCGATTCCATCAGCCCGCGCACAGCCTTGACGTAGATGCGGGTAGGTGCCATCAAGGCGTCCGCCAGCGACCGGCTCTCCAGCGGCGTGTCCAGGCCGGCACCGGAGACTTCCAGCACCTTGCGGATCAGGGAGTAACCATTGGAGTGCGGGCCACTGGAGGCGATACCGATCAGCGCATCCCCGGCCTGGACGCGGCTACCGTCAATGATCCGTGCCTTCTCCACCACGCCGACGCAGAATCCGGCCAGGTCGTAGTGGCCGGCCGCGTACATCCCGGGCATCTCGGCGGTCTCCCCACCGACCAGTGCCGCTCCCGCCTGCCGGCAGCCCTCGGCGATGCCTTCCACAACGGTGGCTGCCACATCAACATCCAGCGCGCCGGTGGCGTAGTAGTCGAGGAAAAACAGCGGCTCGGCGCCGGCCACCAGTATGTCGTTCACACACATGGCGACCAGGTCGATGCCGATGCCCTCATGCCGGCCTGTCTCGATGGCCAGCTTGAGCTTGGTGCCAACACCATCGGTGCCCGAGACCAGCACCGGCTCGCGGTAGCGGTCCACCGGTAGCTGGAACAGTCCGCCGAAGCCGCCAAGGCCGCCCAGCACCTCTGGACGGCTGGTGCGGGCCACGGCGGGCTTGATGCGATCCACCAGGCTGTTTCCGGCATCGATATCGACCCCGGCGTCGCGGTAGGTCAGGGAACCTGGCTTGCGGGAATCATCTTGGGCCAAGGCGGCGGTCCTCCTGGGGGCAAGGGGCGGTGGTTGATCGGCGCATACTATAGCCGAGCGCGCCACGTTCGCCCAAACCCGACATCTGGTACGGCGGCAGGCTGGGGAGTACCATCGGCACACGAGTTCTGCGCGAGGCATTCATGGACAGCACATCGAGACGGTACTGGCGGTTTGTGGTCGGTATGGCCATCCTGGCCCTTGGCATCGGAACTGCGACGGCGGATCTGTACGACGCGCGCGTGGCGGTGGGTTCGGAGTCGGGTTCGGAGCGCGCACAGGGGGCGGCCGAGGGCATGGAAAAGGTCCTGCTGCGGCTGACCGGGGATGCTTCCGTGGTCGAGCAGTCGCGGGTCCGGGAGCGGCTGCTCTCCCGTGCGGAGCGGTTCGTCCAGCAGTTCGGTTATGCCGACCGCGACGACGATGAGGAAGGGCTCTGGCTGCAGCTGCGTTATGACGGCCCGGCGGTGGAGCGCACGCTCACCGAGTTGGAGGTCCCGTTCTGGGCCCGTGCCGATCGACCCCGGACGTTGGCCTGGTTCGCAGTGGACCAGGCCGGCAGCCGTGAGCTGGTGGGCGGCGGTGTGCGGCCGGATCTCCAGGAGCAGTTGCAGGTGGAGGGCCGCAGGCTGGGGCTGCAATTGCTGTTTCCGTTGCAGGACCTGGAAGACCAGCGCAACCTGAGCCCGTCCGATGTCTGGGGCGGTTTTCGTGCGCCCATCATGGATGCGTCGGACCGGTACGGCACCGAGTCAGTGCTCGTGGTGCGCATGGCCTCTCGCGGGCCGGGCCAATGGACCGCCCGCTGGATCTGGTTCTACGAAGGCGATGCCCGGGAATGGTCGGCGTCCGGCGACTCGGTGGCCGAAGCGCTGGAGGCCGGTATGGCCGAGGGTGCCAGGCTTCAGGCACGCCAACTGGCACGCGCTCCCAGCGCCACCGATCAGCGCGCGGTATCCCTGTATGTGGAAGATCTCACGGGCGTCCGCGATTACGGCTATCTCGTTCAACTGCTGGGGGATACCCGGGGCGTACGTTCGGTGGACGTGGTCCGGGTCAGCGGCGATGCGGTGGAATTGCGGGTCATGCTGGACGGCGATCCGGAACGTTTCGACAGCGCGCTGCGCGCCAATCGCCGGCTGCAGCGCTTGCAGCAGAGTGAAACCCCGGTGGATTACGCGTTCCGGCTGGCGCGCTGAGTGGACCGGGGGGCCCCC
>JAFIFV010000007.1 GCA_020831845.1 Ectothiorhodospiraceae bacterium | reverse complement strand
GGCGGGCGGCGCCCACCCCCCGGCCCGCCTCCTGCCTGGCCTTGCCGTAGCGCTGCAGCACTCGCTGGCGGCGCAAATGGCTGAGGTGGTCGATATAGAGCTTGCCGTCCATGTGGTCGCATTCGTGCTGCACACAGGCCGCCTCCAGACCCCGCGCCTCGAAGGTATAGGGTTTCCCCTCGATATCCAGCGCCTGTACCCGCAAATGATCCAGCCGCACCTTGGTGCGATCCTGCACGCCCGGCACCGACAGACAGCCTTCCTGCATCGTCATCGCGCTGCCCAGCGGTTCGAAACGGGGGTTGATCATGACGCGCTGGGGGTTGTTCTCCACCTCCATCACCGCAACCCGCAGGTGCACACCGATCTGCACCGCAGCCAGGCCTATACCTTCCGCGTGGTGCATGGTGTCGAACATGTCGTCAACCAGCTTCCTCAATTCGTCGTCAAACCGTTCCACCGGCTTCGATGGCTGCCGCAAACGGGGGTCGGGATGTGCAAGTATCGGTCGGATCATGATAGGGCCATTCCTACACTAACCTTGTCATGGGTACGCGGGTACGGCGACAGATTAGCGCTTGCATCCGCCCGCAGACAAACCGAACATGGCATAACGCGTAAATAGATAGCTTCCTTACTAAACAGGGAAACACCATGGAACTGAAGTACTGGGAAGATTTCCAGATCGGTGAAACCTTCCGGTTCGGGGAAAAGCTGGTGAGCCGGGAGGAGATGCTGGACTACGCCCGGCGATTCGACCCCCACCCGCTGCACCTGGATCGGGATGCGGCGATTGCAGCCGGCCTGCGGGATATACGCGCCAGCACCTTTCAGGTGTGCTGCTTCTGCATGCGCATGATGGTGGACGACCGCCTGAAGGGCTCCACGTCCCAGGGGTCACCTGGCGTTCAGGAACTGCGCTGGCTGCTGCCGGTGTACCCCGGGGACCGCCTGGAAGTCAGGCAGGAAGTGCTGTCCAAGCGACGCCACCCGCGCCGGCCCGAAGTGGGCTTCTGCAACAGTGGTTTCGAGCTGCGCAACCAGGACGACGAGGTCGTGATGCGGATGTTCTCGGCTGGTATCTTCAAGCTGCGCGACCCGGGAGCACCGATGGAGGAACAGGCATGAGCTTACCCCGCAGATACTGGGAAGACCTCCGCTCTGGTGACGGAGGAGAAAGCCCCGCCATCACGCCCACCAGGGAAGACATCATCAGCTTCGCCATCGACTACGATCCGCAACCGTTCCATCTGGACGAGGAAGCCGCGAAACAGAGTCTGTTCGGCGGCCTGGCTGCATCCGGCTGGCACACCGCCAGCTTGACGTTCGCATTGCTGCGTGAGCACGCGCTCCCGGGCGTGGCCTGGGTCAACAACCTCGGTTTCAATGACCTGCGCTGGAAACGCCCGGTGAAGCCGGATATTCCGCTGCGTGTACGCTACAGCTGGGGAGAAATGCTGCCGGAGACCGGTAATCCGGGCACCGGCCAGGCCACGCTGGACGTGCAGGTGCTGGAAGGGGACGGCGAGGTGGCCATGGAGATGAGCCTGCTCATCGAGGTCGAGCGCCGCCCATTGGAGGGCTGACCGGTTGGGCCCGAGGCCGTGACGGCCGCGGGCCCTTCTCACGGCGTGCTATCGCACCAGGTCGCAGACGCTTTCCTCGAGCGGCCGGTAGGCCTGGTCGCCGGGAATGACCTCCAGCACGTTCAGGTAGGCCCAGCGTTCGTTCTGTTCCTGCGGAGGCTTGGCCTCGACCAGATACATGTCGTACACCATCCGCCCGTCGGCGCGTACCCGGCCGTCCCGGGCAAAGAAATCGTTCACCGGCAACGCCTTCATGGCATCCACCACCGCCCGGGCCTCATCGGTGCCGGCATGCTCGATCGCCCTGAGGTAATGCATGGTCACCGAGTAGGTGGCGGCCTGCAGCATGTTCGGCACACCACCGTAGCGTTTGGTGAAGCGCTCGGCGAACTCCCGGGACTGCTGGTCGTAGGCCCAGTAGTAGCCGCTGGTGTAGATCATGCCCTGGGCGGTGTACAAACCCAGATTCTGCACGTTGTCGTCGGCGGCGAGCAGCGCCACTACTGCCGTATCACTGCCCAGAATGCCCAACTCGCTGGCTTCGCGAATGGAGTTGATCAGGTCGTCGCCGGCATTGGCGAAGGCGATGACATCGGCACCGGAAGCCATGGCCTCCAGCAACGGGGTGGCGAAGTCCGTGGCCCGGAAGGGATGAATAGTGCTTCCCAGCACAGTTCCACCGTTACGCTCGATGGCCTGGCGGGCGTCGGATTCCAGCACATGGCCGAAGGAATAGTCCACGGTGAGGAAGTAGAACGTTTCCGCGCCCCGGGCAATCATCGCGCTGGTGGAGCCGGCGGCCAGCGCATGGGTATCGTAGGCCCAGTGCACCCCGACAGGAGAGCAGTGCTCGTTGGTCAACGTGGACGAGGCGGAGCCCACCTGCAGCGCAGCAATGCCGTGCTCCTTCGCGTAGGCTTGCATGGGAATGCCAACCTGGCTGCCGACCATATCCAGGTAGGCATCCACCCGGTGTTCCCTGCGCAAGCGATCGGCTTCTGCCAGCGCATGCTCCGGATCCAGCCTGTGGTCCACGGTGTACAGGCGGATGGGGGCGCCCAGCACCTGGCCGCCGAAATCATCAATGGCCATTTCGGCAGCCACCTGGCTCCCCTGCCCGGTGGATTCGGCGTACGGCCCGGAATAGTCGGTCATCAACGCAATCCGGACTTCACCGTCCGAGATACCCGCCCAGACCGGGGCACTCACCATTGCCGATACCAGCGCGAACGCACCTGCTCTCAACATTCCCATTGCGGCACTCCTCCTTGGCTCCATTACATTGCAAGTATTCTTGTTTTTCTGAACGCTCGTCCCGCGTTCATCCAGGCTGTCGTGGCGCTGTCAGCGCACTGAGGAAGCGAGACAGCGCCCGTGGCTACTAACGAACCAGCTCACACTGGCTTTCCTCCAGCGGCCGATAGGCGTCGTCACCGGGGATGACGTCCAGAACCCGCAAATAGTCCCAGCGCTCGTCCTGCTCGGTGGGGCTTTTGACCTCCACAAGGTACATGTCATGCACCATCCGGCCGTCTTCCCGCAGATAGCCGTTGCGGGCAAATGCGTCGTTCACGGGCAGCTCCCGCATGGCGGCCATGACTGCCTGCGCCTCGTCGGTGCCGGCCCGCTCTATGCCCTTCAGGTAATGCAACACGGCAGAATAGGTGCCGGCCTGGAGCATGTTCGGAATGCTGCCGTGCCGCTCCACGAAACGCCTGGAGAAGGCACGGGTTTCCTCGTCGTAGTTCCAGTAGAAGCCGGTGGTGAAAATCAACCCTTCCGAGACGTACATACCCAGCTGCTGTACATTGTTGATGGCGGTCAGCAGCGCCACCACTTCCGAGTTTCCACCCAGGATGCCGAATTCATAGGCCTGGCGAACCGTGGTCCGATGGTCCCCGCCAGCGTTGGCCAGGGCGATGACGTCGGCACCCGCGGCCTCGGCTTCCAGCAGTGCCTCGGACACGTCGCTGGCGCGGAACTCATGCAAGGCGCGACCCCGCACCGTACCGCCCTGCCGCTCGATGGTGCGGCGCGCATCAGCCTCCATCGTGT
Source organism: Ectothiorhodospiraceae bacterium (assembly GCA_020831845.1). Taxonomy (GTDB): domain Bacteria; phylum Pseudomonadota; class Gammaproteobacteria; order Nitrococcales; family Aquisalimonadaceae; genus LSCE01. The sequence goes on along the minus strand of JAFIFV010000007.1, from coordinate 37,879 downwards.
GGCCGAAGGCGTAATCCACGGTGACGAAATAGAAGGTTTCCGCACCCCGGTTGATCATGGCGTTAGCGGTGCCCGCCGCCAGCGCATGGGTATCGTAGGCCCAGTGCACTCCCACCGGCGAGCAGTGGGTATTGGTCAGTTCCGACGAAGCGGTGCCCACGTGCAAGGCCGCAATATTGTGTTCCCGGGCGTAGCGTTGCAAGGGTACCGCCACATTTGTGCCCACCATCTCCACCAGGGCATCGATGTTGTATTCGGTGCGCAGCCGTTCCGCCTCCGCCAGGGCATGGTCAGGATTCAGCCGGTGATCCACCGGGTAGATGCGGATCGGAGCGCCCAGGACCTCGCCGCCGAATTCGTCAATGGCCATCTCCGCCGCAATCAGGCTGCCCTGCCCGGCACTGTCGGCGTAGATACTGTTGAAATCGGTCAGAAATCCGAGCCGGACCTCTCCATTGGAGATTCCGGCACTCGCGGAGGCGGATACAACGGCGGCAGCAACCGGCAGCGTCTGCGCCAGCGATCTGATGAGTTTCATTCCCTTGTTCCTTGTAGGCTTGATTCAGAGTGGTTTGCGCCTCCTCCCTCGAACCGGCTATCAGCGAGTTCGACGCAAGCTCACTTGGTAGCAGCCCGAGCAGCTGAAAAACGCGACTCAGTTCACAACGAGGAGATACACCAGTGTTTACCGATGCCTTTCAGGCGCGTTCAAGCGGAAAAGCCAGGACTTCGTCGATATGCCCCGCACCCAGCGCCACCATGAAGAGGCGGTCCAGACCCAGCGCTACCCCGGCACAATCCGGCAGGCCGGCCGCCAGCGCGTGCAACAGCCGTTCATCCATGGGGGGAGTGGTCAACCCCTGCTGGCCACGGAACGCCAGATCGGCTTCAAAGCGGGTCCGTTGCTCCTCGGCATCACAGAGTTCATGGAAACCATTGGCGATTTCCATTCCGTCCAGGAAACATTCGAAACGGGCCGCCGTGGGTGGTTGGCCTTGCTCCAGCCGGGCCAATGCCGCCTGCGAGGCAGGGAAGGCATGCACGAAATCGATACACCCACGGCCAAGCTCCGGAGACAGCAGGTGGGAAAACAGGAAATCCAGCAAGCCGTCCCGGCCCAGATCCTCGGGAGCCGCCAGCCCATGCGTGTCGGCAACCGCCCGGCACTGCTGTACATCCACGGTATGGGGGTCCATGCCCAACGGGATGAACAACTCACGGTAAGTACGCGTTCTGCTCGGCCTGGCGCCAACCACCGCTGAGATCAGTTCCGCCACTTCATTCATCAGGCGATGATGATCCCAGCCTGGCCGGTACCACTCCAGCATGGTGAACTCGGGGTTATGGCGACGGCCCCGCTCTCCCCCACGGAAAACCCGGCAGATCTGCCATATCGGCCCGGAACCGGCGGCAAGCAGCCGTTTCATCGGAAACTCGGGCGAGGTATGCAGGTAGAGCGTCCCGGAAGCGGGCGCCCCGGGCCCGGTATAGCGCGTGGCCAGGCTCTCCAGGTTCGGGTCCGTCACCCCGGCCGCGGACAGCACCGGGGTCTCCACTTCCAGCAGACCGCGCCGCTCGAAGAAGTCACGCACCTGTCGCAACAGCGTCGAACGACGCCGGAGCATGTCCATCGGGGCCGAGGCACGCCATTGACTATCCATGGAGACCAATCAGCCGCGCCACGGCGGGTGCGGCCGCCCGGCGGCGATCAGGATTCCTTGACCCGGGACACGTACTCACCGGTCCGTGTGTCGATGCGCAACACTTCACCGGTTTCGATGAACAGCGGCACCCGCACCACCGCGCCGGTTTCCAGCGTGGCCGGCTTGTTGCCACCACTGCTGGTGTCGCCGCGCAGGCCGGGATCGGTTTCCGCGACCTTCAGTTCCACGAAATTGGGCGGGGCCACCGACAGCGGCGCACCATTCCAAAGCGTGACCGTGCAGACATCCTGCTCCTTCAGCCACTTGGCGCCATCGCCCACCGCGGCCTGGCTGGCGGCCACCTGCTCGAAGGACTGCGGATCCATGAAATGGAAGAACTCGCCGTCGCTGTAAAGATACTGCAGGTCGGTATCCATGACGTCGGCGGCTTCCACCGAATCACCGGATTTGAACGTGCGATCGATCACCTTGCCGGTTTTCAGGTTGCGCACGCGAACCCGGTTGAAGGCCTGTCCCTTGCCCGGTTTCACGAACTCGTTTTCGACGATGCTGTAGGGGTCGCCATCCAGCATGATCTTCAATCCGGATTTGAATTCGTTCGTGCTATAGCTGGCCATGGATACCTCGATACAGTACCAGTTGGTGTGTGCTAGTCTGGCGGCCTTATGGCGCACCGTCCGGTGGCCGCCGGAATTCCCGCAACGAGAAAGCCTGGCGCCCTCGGGAAGCACTGAAATATTCACGCTGCCGCGTTGCGGTCAGATTTTTCGCGCTGCCAGGCGCGGTGCGCAGCGCCGTGGTCATTCCACGGCCAATTGCCGCAACAACGCAGGGCGAAAAATCTGACCGTAACCCTTTGGGGTTCGGCCGGTTTTCGCCCGTGGCGGTGTCGCAAACCACCACAGGTAGAACCACGACCTGCGGCGTCTTGCTCCTGGCCACGAACGAAAACCGGTCTCGAGCGCGACAACGTGAATACTTCAGCGCTTCCCTTGCATGGGCGAGCATCCTAACGGAAATTTCAGCCGGTTAGAATGGAAAATCGATTACCGCACAAGCCTGCTTCATGCAAGCATCCCGCGCCTTCCAGGGAGGAGGCGCCCCTCTGGCGGCGTGCCTATGCGGATGCAATCACCCGCGCCGATGAGTTGCTGAACCTGCTGGACCTCCCCACGCACCTGCTGGAGGGCGCCATAACCGGCGACAGGCTGTTCGGCCTGCGCGTTCCGCGCGGATTCGCCGCACGCATGCGGCGCGGGGATCCGAACGATCCGCTTCTGCGCCAGGTATTGCCGCTGGCCGAGGAAGCCCGCGAAACGGAGGGTTTCAGCATAGACCCCGTCGGTGACCTGCCTTCCATGTCCGCAACCGGGGTCCTGCACAAGTATCACGGCCGAGTATTGCTGGTAGCAACCGGCGCCTGCGCGGTGAACTGCCGCTACTGCTTCCGTCGCCATTTTCCCTATGGCGATGCCAACGCCAGTGCAGGGCAGTGGCGTGCGGCGCTGGACTACATCGCCGCCGACAGCAGCATCACCGAGGTCATACTCTCGGGTGGCGACCCGCTGGTACTGGGCGACCACAAGCTTGCCGAACTGACACAGCAACTGGAGCGGATTCCACACCTGCGCCGGCTGCGCGTGCATAGCAGGCTGCCCGTGGTCCTGCCGGAACGCATCGACGAGGCCATGCTGGACTGGCTCGGCCGGACCCGGCTGCAAACCGTGATGGTCCTTCATGCCAACCATGCCAACGAACTGGACCACACGGTCGCCCGTGCCTGCGGCCGCCTCGCCGCGGCCGGCGCTTCGCTCTTGAACCAGTCGGTACTGCTGCGCGGCGTCAACGACAGCGGGCAAGCCCTCGCGAACCTATCGGAACGCCTGTTCGACATCGGCGTCATGCCCTATTACCTGCATGTGCTGGACCGGGTCCAGGGGGCGGCGCATTTCCTGGTACCGGAACATCGCGCGCTAAGGCTGCATGAGCAGATCAGCCGGAGCCTGCCGGGCTATCTGGTTCCGCGACTGACCCGGGAAGATGCCGGGGCGTCGCACAAGACCTGGCTGCTGGGCTGACGCGCCACCAGCACCCATCGCCCTGGGTCCGAGACGGCGTCGCTTGTTGGCGCCACGTCCGCAGCTGCATATACTGGCCTTTCAGGGAGAGGGAATGGCGCAGACGAATACTCAGAACACAAGCGTCTTGCCGGGTGCCGCCGCGGGTACGTTCGCCGAACTGCCACTGGAGCATCTGCCCCGGCGGGGGACCGATCGCCGCCGGTTCGACGACCGGCCGACGGCTGTTGAACTGTGGCTGCGGCAGTTGCCGCTGGCCAACATCATGGCCTCCGGCCAGCGCATCAGGAACACCCTGGAAGAACTGACGGGCATTGGCTATGCCCCCGCCCTGCGTATCCGTATCCTGCAGCAGATCGAACCCACCGTGGGTTACATCATGGACGGTCTGCGGCGCCACTATCTGCACACCAACCCGCCGTTCCCGACACGCTCCCGGCAGGCCGCCTTGCTGGCCATCCATCTCCGTGAAGAGCTGGCCAGAGGATATCGCCTCGCGCTGCTCAGCGGCGAGGAATGGGGCAATCTTCGACGCCGGCACCGTACCGACGCCCTGCTGGGCGTGGTACGCCACACGGCGGCCGCGCTGCTTGAATGCTGGAATACCTACAGGGAACCGCCTCCCGGTGCCTGGGCGCTGCTGCACGGCACCCGCCGGCAAGCCGTGGCATCCGGCCTGTATCTGCGACGCACTCCGCATCCGGGCGGCCGCTCCCGCCTGGAGGACGTCTATCTGCAAACCCTCCTGACCGCAGCGGCAGGCCCCTACCGCATGAACCGGGGCGAAGCCATGGAGTCGTTCCGTCTGCTGGCCGGTTTCGCGCCGCACGCCGGCCTGGTGAACGCTGGCCACCAGGCCGCAGCCGGCAGCCATTTCCAGGTCGACCCCGATGAGGATGAGGGCCCAAGCCCCTGCCTGAAGGCACCTGACAACCAGCCTGCCCGCATGCTGTACATCCACACAGAGGAGTTGGTAACGGGCTTGGAACAACGCCTTGACCAGCAAGGACTGCTCTGGTGGCGCCGCCGCCTGACCCCCCGTGATGCCAGCCTCATGCGTCAGTTGGTCATCGGCCTCGGGGCAATCAGCAAGCGCCGCTTTCCCCGCAAACAGGACCAGAGCCACGCGGCGCTGGTAGTGGGGCTAAGCCACATTCACCGCATTCTCGGTGACGGAGACGGCGGCCAGCTGGCGGTCTCGGAATTCATGGCACGGGATCCCCGGCGCTCCGGTATGGAAGTGGGGGATCAGGACATCTGGAACCTGATCTACCCCCGCGAGCTGTTGAACATGCTGGATGAGAACAACGGCGAGGACCGCCATGCAGAGCGCGACATCGAACAGCTCCAGCCGGACCAGGCGGAAACCTACTGGCAACTGGTGAACGCCAGTGCTGGGGGCTATTGCCTGCTTGCGGAGAAGCACGCCCAGCTTTCACGCGCTCAGGTGGGCGATATCGTGCTGGTCAGCCCACTGGGCACGGGCTGCAGCGGCCCCTGGCAGACGGGCGTAATTCGCTGGCTCTGCCAGCAGCCGGCGACCGGCACCAGGCTTGGCATCCAGTTGATCGCCCCCTGTCCGCTCCCGGTCTACACGCGGACAGTACTGCCGGACGGGCGGCTTTCCGACCCATCCCGCAGCCTGCTGGTCCCGGCCGTGCGGCCGGATCACGAGCCTGTTACGCTGGTCACTCCGGCGCTGCATTACCAACAGGGGCAGCGCGTTTTTTTGAAGGGCCAGGGGCACACCGGAGAGTTCCGCCTGGAACGCCGCCTGGAAAAAACAGCCCTGTTCGGGCAGTTCGAGTTTCGGCCTCCAAGCCATGGGGAAGAGGCCCAGGGCTCGCCGGACCACGACACGCTCTGGGCAGACTTGTGACTTCCTGCACCGCGCGCGGCGCAGCTTCTATGCGAAATGAACAATGAATCAGGATGAAGTATTGCGGCTACTGATAGCCGAGGCATCATTGAACGATGCCGAGATGTACATCAGCGTGCTGCGCAACGCAGGCCATGCGGTCCGCGCACACCGGGTGGAAGACGAAGATGAACTTCACGAGGCATTGGAACAGAAGAGCTACGACCTCTTCCTGTGCCACACCGGGCTTGAATCACTGCCGCTAAGCAGCGCTCTGCAAGGGCTGCAGCAAAGCGCCCGGGACCTGCCCGTGATCGCCGTTGCCGAGCAGGATGATCCAGCGGCGCGCCAACGCGTCATGTCCGAGGGCGCCGCCGACCTGGTGGGCAAGCAGGATCTGGGGCACCTGCAACTGGTGATACGCCGCGAGTTCTCGCACCTGTTGCAACGCCGGCGCCTGCGTCAACTGGAGCGCGCCCTGAAGGAAACCGAACGCCGTTGCAATGCCTTGCTCGACAGCTCCCGGGACGCCATAGCCTACGTCCACGAGGGCATGCACATCTACGCCAACCCGGCGTATCTGGAAAAGTTCGGCGTGGAGCAGTTCGATGACATCGAGGGCATGCCCCTGCTGGACATGATCTCCTCGCAGTATCAGGGGCAGTTCAAGACCTACCTGAAGAACTTCAGCAAAGGCGACTTCAGCACTAGGGAAGCCGAGCTGGCCATCGAAACCGATGCCGGTCCGCTGGAGGTGGTGGCCTATTTCTCTGCGGCCAGCATCGACGGTGAACCCTGCACGCAGATCCTGTTGCGGGATCAGTCCTCCGCCAAGGAACTGGAAGAACAACTGGAATCGCTGAGTAGGCAGGACCTGGTCACAGGGCTGTTCAACCGTGTCCATTTCCAGGAGCAACTGGACGAGGCAATGACCGAGATGCGGCCGGAGGAAGGCGAGCCCGCCCACGGCCTGCTTTATATCCAGGTGGACAACTACCAGACCGTCTCCCAGCAAATGGGCATGACCACCTGCGACAAGGTCATGGCCGACTTGGCGGACATCATCCGTGCGGAAGTGGATGACAGCTGCCTCGCAGCCCGCTTCGCGGACGACGTGGTCACGGTGTTCATCCCCCACGGAGGCATACACGAGGCGGTGGCCACGGCCGAGGCCATACGCCAGAAGCTGGAGGACCACATCGTGGAGGCCGGAGAACGCACGGTGACCGCCTCCTGCAGCATTGGTGTGGTCATGGTGGGTGAGCGTTCCGGCGATGTGCACCAGGTGCTGGCGGACGCCGGACTGGCCAGCGAGACTGCGCGCAGTGGCGGCGGCAACCGAGTGCACCTGCACAGCGCCGGCTCCGGCGAAGGCGACGGTGAAGAGCAGGCGGCATGGCGTGACCGCCTGGAAGACGGCATGGCGGACAACCGGCTGTTCCTGGTATTCATGCCGGTAGCCAGCCTGCAAGGCGAGGATGGCGAGCGATACGAGGTCCGGCTGCGCCTGCGGGACGACGACGGTACGGAAATCCACCCGTCCAGTTTCATCCCCGCCGCCGAACAGCTGGGCATGATGGACCGCATCGACCACTGGGTGGTTTCCACGGCCGTGAAGGCGCTGGCGGAACGCCAGAAAGCCCAGCCGGACACCAGCCTGTTCGTGAAGCTTTCCGCCCAGAGTCTCGGCAGCAAGGATTTTCTCGCCCATCTCGCCAGCGAACTCAAGGCCTCCGGTGTTCAGGGCAAGATGCTGGGCTTCCAGATCAACGAGCCGGTGGCCATGACCAAACTGAACGAGGCACGGGTGACTTTCCGCGGCCTGAAAGAGTTGGGCTGCGGCTTCTTCCTGGATAACTTCGGTAGCGGCCTTAATCCGTTCCAGTTGGTCAAGCATCTGCCGGCTGACATGGTCAAACTGGACCGCACACTGGTCGCCGACCTGACAAGTTCCGAGGAAACCGAGGAAAAGGTGAAGGCCATCATCGACAACGCGCACGCGATGAAGAAGCAGGTGGTGGCGGGTTACGTGGAGGATGCCATGTGCCTGGCACGGCTATGGCAGCACGGCGTGGATTTTGTCCAGGGCAACTTCCTGCAAAGTCCCTCGCCTGACATGAACTACGATTTCTCCGGCATGGTCATCTGAGCGCGAAACCAGCTCTCGAATATCCAGATAAAGAAAGCCCCGGTTCAAACCGGGGCTTTCTTATCGAGACCATCGCCTGGACCAAAACTCAGCCCTGGCGAACACCCTTCAGTGCGGCAATGCGCTCATCCAGCGGCGGATGCGACATGAACAACCGTGCCAGGTTGCCGCGACGGCCGCCATTGATACCCATGGCCTTCATTTCGTCCGGCAGATGTGTCTCCTCGGAGCCGCGCTTCAGCCGCTCCAGAGCCGCGATCATCTTTTCCCGACCGGCCAGCTTCGCACCACCCGCATCGGCACGGAATTCCCGCTGCCGCGAGAACCACATGACGATCATGGAGGCCAACACACCGAGCACCATCTGCGCCAGGAAATAGCTGATGAAGAAGCCTGGGCCGTGACCGCTCTCGCTCTTGAACACCGCCTTGTCCACGAACCGGCCGACAATGTGCGCCAGGAAGACAACGAAGGTGTTGACCACGCCCTGTATCAGCGTCAGCGTAACCATGTCGCCGTTGGCCACATGGGCCACCTCGTGACCGATGACCGCCTCGGCCTCTTCCCGCGTCATATTGCGCAGCAATCCCGTGCTCACCGCCACTAGAGACGAATTACGCCGGGCACCGGTGGCGAAGGCGTTGATTTCCGGAGCATCGTAGATCGCCACTTCCGGCACGCGGATGCCTTCCTGTTTGGCGAACCGCGCCACGGTGCCGACCAGCCATTGCTCGATTTCGGTACGCGGCTGCGTGATGACCTGGGCACCGGTCATGCGCTTGGCCATGGTCTTGGACAGGGCCAGCGAGATGAATGACCCACCGAAGCCCACCACGGCGGCAACGATGAGCAGCCCAAGGTAATCAATACCACCAGTGGCCTCGTCCACGGTGGACACACCGAACACCGAGTACAGCACCATCAGCGCAACACCCAGTACGGCCATGATGGCCAGGTTGGTCATTAGGAACAGTCCGACTCGCTTCATTGCTCTGTAGTCTCCAGGTCAATCTGAATCCGCATTCTTAGATAGGGGCTGCCGACAAAAGTTTAAAGAAGCGCTGATCGATCCCCGCGACATCAATCCCCCGCCTCCACGGCGTCCACGCGCTGGAAACCGCGCGGCAGCATGCCGCCGCGGCGGCCTCGGGCGCCGGCATAGGCCTCCAGATCGGTGGCTTTCAGTGTCAGCGTCCGTTTGCCGGCGGTGAGCACCACGCTGCCCTGCGGCGCCATGGCCGCCACGCCGACCAGTGTTTCGTCACCGCTTTTCAGCTTGTCGGCCGGAATTCCCATGATCTTGTTGCCCTTGCCCTTGGCAAGCCGCGGCAATTCGGCGACCGGGAAGGCCAGCAGGCGGCCAGCGCTGGAGACTGCAACCAGCCAGTCCTGCTCCGGGTTGCGCACGCGTACCGGCGCCAGCATGCGGCTGCCCTGGGGCAGGGTCAGCACGGCCTTGCCCGCCCGATTCTTCGCCTGCAGATCCTCCAGCGTCACCAGGAAGCCATAGCCGTGGTCAGAGGCCAGTATCAGCACATCGCGGTCATCACCCGCCACAACATGCTGGAAACGAGCCCCGGAGGGCGGCGTCAGGCGACCGGTGAGCGGCTCACCCTGACTGCGTGCGGAAGGCAGACTGTGCGCAGCCAGAGAGTAGGAACGCCCGGTGCTGTCGAAAAACAGGGCCTGCCGGTTGCTGCGTCCGATGGCATGCGCCAGATAGCCGTCTCCGGCCTTGTAGTTCAGCGCGGCGGGATCGATATCGTGCCCCTTGGCCGCACGGACCCAGCCCTGCTGGGACAGCACGATGGTCACCGGTTCGCTGGGGATCAGCGACGATTCATCCAGGGCTCGGGCGGCATGGCGTTCCACCAGCGGCGAGCGACGGTCGTCGCCATAGGTTTCCGCATCGGCCTGCAGCTCTTCGCCGATCAGCGCCTTCAGCTTGGCGGCAGAGCCGAGAATTGCGGCAAGTCGCTTGCGCTCCTTGTCCAGTTCGTCCTGCTCGCCGCGGATCTTCATCTCTTCCAGCTTGGCCAGATGCCGCAGCTTCAGTTCCAGGATGGCTTCAGCCTGCGTATCGGAGAGACCGAACCGCTCCATCAGCACCGGTTTGGGCTTGTCCTCCTCCCGGATGATGGCGATCACCTCGTCGATATTCAGGTAGGCGATCAGCAAGCCTTCCAGGATGTGCAGCCGCGCCTCCACCTTGTCCAGCCGCCACTGCAGGCGGCGACGCACGGTGTCGGTGCGGAACTGCAGCCACTCGCTCAGCATTTCCCGCAGATTGCGCACCCGCGGTCGCCCGTCCAGGCCGATGACGTTGAAGTTCACCCGGTAGGACTTTTCCAGGTCAGTGGTGGCGAACAGATGCGTCATCACCTCGTTCACGTCCACACGGTTGGAGCGCGGCGTGATGATCAGCCGGGTGGGGTTCTCGTGGTCCGATTCATCCCGGAGATCCTCGATCATAGGCAGCTTTTTCGCCTGCATCTGCCCGGCGATCTGCTCCAGGATCTTGCTGCCGGAGACCTGGAACGGCAATGCGGTGACGACGATATCGCCGTCTTCCTTGATGTAGCGGGCACGCGCCCTGACACTGCCGTGGCCCTTCTCGTAGACCTTCAACAGTTCATCGCGCGGAGTGATGATCTCCGCTTCGGTGGGAAAATCCGGCCCCTGCACATGCTCGCAGAGTTCCTCCACCGTGGTCTCGGGCTGTTCCAGCAGGCGAATGCAGGCGCTGGCCACTTCCCGCAGATTGTGCGGCGGTATGTCCGTGGCCATGCCGACGGCAATGCCGGTACCGCCGTTCAGCAGAACGTTGGGCAGCCGCGCGGGCAGGATGGACGGCTCGTCCATGGTCCCGTCGAAATTCGGCACCCAGTCCGCAGTGCCCTGTCCCAGCTCGGACAGCAGCACCTCGGAGTACTTCGCCAGCCGGGACTCGGTGTAGCGCATGGCAGCGAAGGACTTCGGATCGTCGGGCGAGCCCCAGTTACCCTGCCCGTCCACCAGCGGATAGCGATAGGAAAACGGCTGCGCCATCAGCACCATGGCCTCGTAACAGGCCGAATCGCCATGGGGATGGAACTTGCCGAGCACGTCGCCGACCGTGCGCGCCGATTTCTTGTACTTGGCCAGCGCGCTCAAGCCCAGTTCGGACATGGCGTACACGATGCGCCGCTGCACCGGCTTCAGGCCGTCGCCCAGGTTGGGCAACGCGCGGTCCAGGATGACGTACATGGAGTAGTCCAGGTACGCCTTCTCGGTGAAATCCCGCAGCGGCCGGGTTTCGAAGTCGGAATACGGTGTCGAGGTGGTTTCGTCGCTCATGTCTGTCTCGTGGTCCCTGCTCGGTCTTCATGCGGCGGAGGCGATCACTGTCAGGTCTACAGCAGCACTTCCGCCAGATTGCCCTTGCTCTCCAGCCAGGCCTTGCGATCACCGGCCGCTCGCTTGCCCAGCAGCATGTTCATCAGACGGTCGGTTTCCTCTTCGGAATCCACCGTCAGCTGCACCAGCCGGCGGGTATCCCGGGACATGGTGGTTTCCCGCAACTGCAGCGGGTTCATCTCGCCCAGACCCTTGAAACGGGTGGTGCTGACCTTGCCGCGTATCTTCTCCGCCTCGATGCGGTCCAGCACACCCAGCCGCTCGTGATCATCCAGGGCATAGAAGGTCTGTTTGCCAACATCGATGCGGTACAGCGGCGGCATGGCCACGAACACGTGCCCGGCCCGCACCAGCGCCGGGAAATGCTTCAGGAACAGTGCGCACAGCAGTGTGGCGATGTGGGCGCCGTCCGGGTCCGCGTCAGCCAGGATGCAGATCTTGTTGTAGCGCAACCCGGACAGATCGTCGGAACCGGGCTCGATACCCAGCGCCACCGCGATATCATGCACCTCCTGCGAAGCCATGACCTCGGAAGGGTCCACTTCCCAGGTGTTGAGGATTTTCCCGCGCAGAGGCATCACCGCCTGATACTCGCGGTCCCGGGCCTGCTTCGCCGAGCCGCCGGCCGAATCGCCCTCCACCAGGAACAGTTCGGTACGCGCCGGATCCTGCGCGCTGCAGTCCGCCAGCTTGCCGGGAAGCGCCGGGCCGGACGTCACCCGCTTGCGGGCCACCTTCTTCGAGGTGCGCATACGCCGCTGCGCGGCGCTCAGCACCAGTTGCACGATGGCCTCCGCGGCCGCCACATGCTGGTTCAACCAGAGGCTGAAGGCATCCTTGACCACCCCGGACACGAAAGTCGCGCACTCGCGTGACGACAGACGCTCCTTGGTCTGGCCGGAGAACTGGGGGTCCTGGAGTTTGACGGAGAGCACATAGCTCACATGCTCCCAGACATCCTCCGGGGCAATCTTGACGCCGCGCGGCAGCAGGCTACGGAACTCGCAGAATTCGCGGATGGCGTCTGTGAGGCCGGTACGCAGCCCGTTCACGTGCGTGCCACCCTGGGCGGTGGGAATCAGGTTCACATAACTCTCAGCCACCGCGTCGCCACCTTCGGGCAGCCACAGCACCGCCCACTCAGCAGCCTCGGTGGAGCCCTGCATGCGTCCGGTGAACGGCTCTTCCGGCAACAGCGGCAGATCCACCAGCGCGCTGACCAGATAATCCCGCAGCCCGTCCTCGTACAGCCAGACGGCTTCCTCACCGCTGGCCTCCTCGCGGAAGATCACTTCCAGACCGGGACACAGCACGGCCTTGGCGCGCAACACGTGGCGCAGCCGGGGCACGGAGAAGCGGGGGGAATCGAAATAACCGACGTCAGGCCAGAAGCGCAGCGCGGTGCCGGTATTCTTCTTGCCCACCGTGCCGATCACTTCCAGATCCGATACCTTCTCGCCGTGTTCGAAGGCCATGGTGTATTCCTGGCCATCACGGCGCACACGCACCTCCAGGCGCCGGGACAACGCGTTGACCACCGACACGCCGACGCCATGCAGCCCGCCGGAGAACTGGTAGTTCTTGTGCGAGAACTTGCCACCGGCATGGAGCCTGCTGAGGATGACCTCCACACCCGGCGCACCCTCCTCCGGATGAATGTCCACCGGCATACCGCGGCCGTTGTCCTGCACCTCAAGCGACCCGTCCACGAACAGCGTCACGACGATCTGCTTCGCGTGCCCCGCAATAGCTTCATCCACGCTATTGTCAATGACTTCCTGAGCCAGGTGGTTGGGCCGGCTGGTATCGGTGTACATACCCGGGCGCTTGCGGACCGGGTCCAGCCCCGTGAGCACCTCGATCGACGCGGAATCGTATGTGTTTGCCATGTCTCGGATACTATTGATTTGATCAACGAAGGCGGGCGTATCATCGGCGTTCGCCCGGCGCGGCTTGAGTCTACAGTGAGCAGCGCCACACCGCGAGCCCGGCGTTGGCATGCAGCCGGTTGCTCGAATTGACCACATATGGCCCCTGGGGTACCGTTTACCCCCTCTCGCAGAGGTGGCGAAATGTCCGAACAGCCGTCAGAACCACTGGATTTCGAGCAGGCGCTGAAGGAACTGGAAAGCCTGGTGGAACGCATGGAACAGGGAGAGCTCTCCCTGGAAGACTCGCTGAAGTCCTTCGAGCGCGGTATCGCATTGACCCGCCACTGCCAGCAGTCGCTGCGGGAAGCCGAGCAGAAGGTGGAAATCCTGACTAGCAAGGACGGTGACAGCCGTGTCGAACCCTTCCGGCCCGACGAGCAATCCGGCTGATTCGCTGCGCGACGCCCTGCCGCGCTATCAGCAGCAGATCGAGTCGGCGCTGGACCGCCTGCTGCCTCCGGCCAGCACCATCCCCGGCAAGCTCCATGAGGCCATGCGTTATTCGGTGCTCGGCGGCGGCAAGCGCCTGCGCCCCACCCTGGTCTACGCCACCGGCGAAGCGCTGGGGCTGAAGGCGGCGGATCTCGACGGCCCGGCCTGCGCGGTGGAACTGATCCACGCCTACTCGCTCGTCCACGACGACCTTCCGGCCATGGATGACGATGATCTGCGCCGGGGCAAACCCAGTTGCCACAAGGCCTACGACGAGGCCACTGCCATCCTGGTGGGCGACGCTCTGCAGGCACTGGCCTTTCGCAGCGTCGCGGAAGGCCCCGCTGGCCAGGCTGGCTCGGACGCGCGGCTGAAGATGATCGCCAGCCTGGGTATAGCGGCTGGATCACGCGGCATGGTAGGTGGCCAGGCCATGGATCTGGAGGCCGAGGGCAAGGACCTGAACATCGCGCAGCTGGAAGATCTGCATATCCACAAGACAGGGGCCCTGATCCGCGCCAGCGTGATGCTGGGGGCGCTGTGCCACGCCGGCCATCACCAGGCACAGCTGGAACGGCTGGACCGCTATGCGAAATGCATTGGCCTGGCCTTCCAGATCCAGGACGACATCCTGGACGTGGAAGGCACCACAGAAGAGCTGGGCAAGGCCAGCGGCGCTGACAGCCGCCTGCTGAAGGCGACCTATCCCGGCCTGCTCGGCCTCAGCGAAGCCAAGCGCCACGCCCGGGAGATGACCGATCGCGCCCTGGAAAGCCTGGCCGGCTTCGGGCAGGAGGCCGACTGCCTGCGAGGCATAGCGCACTACATCATCGAACGGCGCAACTGAAATCGCCCGACCGGCTGCCATTTGCCGCTTGACAGGGTGTGATTTAATATCCTTGACCCTTGTCGCCGCGTTTCCTCCCTGACGTTGCGATGAACGCGCATCTTCCCGCCGGGCGCAAGAACGCCCTTTCAGAGGTATTCATGGCTCAGGTAAACAAGCTGGAAACGGTGGGCATCGAGGATGTCCAGGGCAGAGCGGACAGCCGCAGGATCGCCATCAACAAGGTCGGCATCCGGGACATCCGTCATCCGGTGCGGATTCGCGGCCGCGACGGCGGGGAGGTGCATACGGTAGCCAGCTTCACGATGACGGTGAACCTGCCGCATCATCAGAAGGGCACCCATATGTCCCGGTTCGTGGCCATCCTCCAGGAGCACTCCGATGCACTGTCGGTAGACAGCTTCAAAGCCATGCTGGAACAGATGACCGACCGCCTGGAAGCCGGCTCCGGCTATCTGGAGCTGTCATTTCCCTACTTTGTGCGCAAGCGCGCACCGGTCTCCGGCGTTGAAAGCTTGATGGACTACCAGGTGAGCCTGCTCGGCGAAATCCACGACGGCAAACCCGCGGTGCGGCTCAAGGTAGTGGTGCCGGTCACCAGCCTCTGCCCCTGCTCGAAATCCATCTCCGAGTACGGTGCCCATAACCAGCGATCACATGTGACCGTATCCGCCCGCTTCGAAGGAGCGGTAAGCATCGAGGAACTGATCGAGCTGGTGGAGGCCGAGGCTTCCTGCGAGCTGTTCGGGCTGCTGAAACGCCCGGACGAGAAATACGTGACCGAGCGCGCCTACGACAACCCGAAGTTCGTCGAGGATATGGTCCGGGATGTGGCTGCTCGGTTGAACGCGGACGCACGTATCCGCGAGTACACGGTGGAGTCGGAGAACTTCGAGTCCATCCACAACCACTCGGCCTACGCACTGATCGAGCACGACAAGGACTCGGCGGCGTAACGCGCACGCCGGAGCGCCGTCAGGGGTGCGAGACCCGCCCCCTGACCGCCTGCACCATGGCAACCAGCCGCGGACCGATCTCGGAGGTCAAGCGCTCACGGGAGAGATGGAACGAAGGGCCACCGCAATTGAAGGCCACCACGTCGGCCCCCTGGTCCAGCACAAGCGGCACGCCCACGGCATTCACTTCCCGTTCCCAGTCACCGGTGGACAGGCAGTAGCCGTAGTTCACGTAGTCCTCCACCGCCTGCAGTATGCCGTCCCGGATCCTGGGCCAGTTGGCCGGGTCTTTCCGTTCGATATGCTCCATCAGGTAGGCGCGCTCGGTTTCCGGAAGCGCCGCCAGGAAGGCGCGTCCCATGGCGGTGGTGGCCATCGGAATACGCGAGCCCACCTGCAGCCGCAGGGTCAGCGCCCCGCCGCCGTGGCAGTTCTCCAGATAGACCATGCTCAACCGGTCCCGGCTGCCCAGCGACACCGCGATACCGACCTCGTCGGCCATCTGCTGCATCATCGGCCGGGCCACCTGGCGTATACCCATGCTGGCCAGGCTGGAATATCCCAGCGCCAGCACGCCGGTACCAAGCTGATAGCGTTCAAGGCGCTCGGAGTAGCCGAGATAGCCAAGTTTGGTCAAGGTATAGGTAAGACGGGACACCGTGGGCTTTGGAATCCCGGTCCGCTGGGAGATCTCCTGATTGCTCAGCATGCCATCGGTGGACTGGAAGGCCCGCAGTATCTCCAGACCCCGCGCCAATGCCATCACGAAATTGCGATCTTTTTTACTTTCCTGGACGCTGTTCTGGAAGTCCACCAGAACCACTGGCTTCTGTCGCATTCTGTGCTTTCCTCTGTCCCGGCCAACGCTGCCAGATCCCTGCAGCAGCCAGCACGGTACAACTCCTGTTGCGTTATAATCCAGGCCCCTGGGCGCGGGTGCTCCTCCACATCCGCTTGCGGGGCTCTTCAGTTTATCGCGTTCGCCTAGGGAAGCGCTGAAGTATTCACGCTGCCGCGTTACGGTCAGATTTTTCGCGATGCAAGGCGTGGTGCGCAGCGCCGTGGTCATTTCACGGTCAAGCGCCGCAACGACGCAGCGCTAAAAATCTGACCGTAACCCCTCGGGGCTCGGCCGGTTTTCGCCCGTGGCGGTGTCGCAAGCCACCCCAGGTAGAACCACTACCTGCGGCGTCTTGCTCCTGGCCACGAACGAAAACCGGACTCGAGCGCGACAGCGTGAATACTTCAGCGCTTCCCCAGGGAAAGACTCCCTCAAGTCACTATACACAGTGGTGCCGTTTTGCGAAACGCAGTTTCGCCAGGCGGATCATCAGAGGAGGCTCTCCAACTAGAGTGACTCAAATCAATTTCTTCACAAGCCGCCAGCCGAAACGGAGCAGCAAATTCCGCTTTGCGAAATGTCGTTTCTATTGTCGAAACGCTCACGCGTCAGTAATGTGTGCCCGATCATTCTCATAACAGCAGCGAGAGGAGCCCCCGATGTCCGAGGAAACCCCGTCACGCGCCCCCTTTTCCACTATGTTGGCCGAGGCCGCGAAGCGGCGCGGTGACGCTGCGGCAGTATACGCCGGTGACCGCAGGCTGAGCTGGAGCGAACTGCATACCGATCTCAAGCGGCTCGCCAACGGTCTGCGTGCGCTGGGCATAGGCCCGAACGACAAGGTGGCCACGCTGGACTATTCCACCGCCGCACATCTGGAGATCTACCTGGGTACGGTGCTGGCCGGAGGCGTGGCGGTCCCGCTGTCCGCCATGGCGACATCCGAGCAGATCAAGGGCATGGTGCAGGATTGCCAGGCGAAGGTGCTGGCGGTGTCCGCGGCGATGCTGCCATTGGTGGAACCGTGGCTGGCGGAGGTCCGCCCACAACTGGCGGACGGAGGCCTGATCGCGATCGACTTCCAGGCTGACGGCTGGACCGGCCTGCAGGACTGGATGGCGGGCCAGGCGGACACCGCTGTCAGTCACGTTCCCGACCTGGATGACGGCTTCAACATCATCTACAGTTCCGGAACCACCGGCACGCCAAAAGGCATTCTCCACCCCCATCGCATGCGCGAGTTCCAGATCCAGCGCATGGCCAACTTCGGTCTTGACGGCGACGCGACCACGCTGGTCTCCACCCCTCTCTATTCCAACACCACGCTGGTCGCGGTGCTGCCCACTGTGGCTTTCGGCGGCGAATTGGTGCTGATGGAAAAATTCAACGAAGCGCGCTTCCTGGAGCTGGCCGAGAAGCACCGGGTGTCGCATGCCATGCTGGTGCCGGTGCAGTACCAGCGTCTGCTGGAACACCCGGACTTCGAGCGCCGTGACCTCTCCAGCTTCCGCATGAAGCTCTGCACCAGCGCGCCGCTGCGGCGCTCCGTGAAGGAGGCTGTGCTGGAACGGTGGCCAGGGGCGTTGTGCGAGGTCTACGGGCTGACCGAAGGCGGGGTAAGCACCACACTGAACTGCGGGGAGTTCCCGGACAAACTGCACACCGTGGGCCGGCCGGCGGAAGGCGTGGATGTCCGCATTATCGACGACCAGGGCAAGGAACTGCCCCAGGGGGAGATTGGAGAGATCGTCGGCCGCTCCACGGCCATGATGCAGGGCTACCATGGCCGCAAGGACCTCACTGAGGCACTGTACTGGTACAACGCCGAGGGAGAGTTGTACTACCGCAGCGGGGACATGGGCCGATTCGACGAAGACGGTTTCATCGAATTGCTGGACCGCAAGAAGGACATGATCATCTCCGGCGGTTTCAACATCTACGCCACCGACCTCGAGCAGGTGCTGCTCTCCCACGACAAGGTCAGCGACGCCGCGGTGGTGGGCGTGCCCAGCAACCGCTGGGGGGAGACACCGGTCGCCTTCGTGGTCACCAGCGAGGCCGATATGGAATCGCTGCGCGCATGGGCCAACGACCAACTCGGCAAGGGTCAGCGCATCGCAGTCATCGAGCCAATGGAAGAGCTGCCGCGCAGCGTCATCGGCAAGGTCCTGAAGCGCGAACTGCGGGAGGCATTCGTCAAGCAGAACCCGGACAAGGTCGAATAATCCATCCTGCGCCCATCCGTCGCCTCGGCGGATGGGCCGACGCCGGGCAGCACAGGTAATGTTGCCCTGGGTGGTCAGGCCATCCTCGCAACCACAGTGCTTGGACCGGCACCAATTCCGCCAGGCGAAATTGTATTTCTATTGTCGAAACACGACTGAAGCTGTAACGTGATGCAGAAACGCCGGAGAGCGTGTTCCGTAACAGGCTCGAACCATCATCCAAACCGTTATCACCACCGACTGCAACGGGTATGACACGTATATTACTGATTCGCCACGGCCAGGCCTCGTTCGGTACTGACGACTATGATCGTCTCAGCACCCTGGGCGAGGAACAGAGCGAGCGTGTAGGGGAGCACCTGGCCGCCCTGCCCCACAGCGCCGCTGCCGCATACAGCGGAAAACTGCGCCGACAGCGCCAGACGCTGGACCTCGCCATCGGGCGCTATGGCGCGGATGCACTGCCGCAGCGTGCCAGCGAGGCATTCAACGAGTACCAGGCCGGGCCTTTGTTCGACGCCTACCTGGACCAGGTGGTCTCGGAATCGCCGGCGCTGGCCGCAGCCCGCGACGCCGTACATACCGACCGCCGGCTGTTCCAGCAGGCTTTTGAAGGCGTCATGAACTGCTGGCTGGAGGGGCGGCAGACGGCAACCGCCATCCCGGAAACCTGGGAACAGTTCCAGGGCCGCATCGTCCAGGGCCTGGAAGCCATGGTGTGCGAGCACGACAAGAACGACACCATTCACCTCTATACCTCCGGCGGCGTCATTGCCGTCGGGGTCGGGCTGGCGCTGGAGCTCTCTCCGCTACAGACGGTGATGCTTAACTGGCGCGTCTACAATGCATCCATTACCGAACTCAGCTATGGCCGGCGCGGATGGTCCCTGATGGGATTCAATGCGGTCGACCATTTCGCTCTGACGGAGCCGGACCGGTTGCTGACATTCCGCTAGCGACGCCCCCCTTTCCCGCACCGTCAGTCACAAGCATGCGTTTCGAACACCCGGAGGAAGAGCATGACGGGAAGACTGGACAATAAAGCTGCCATCATCACCGGTGCCGGCAGCGGCATCGGCCGGGCCACCGCCCAGCGCTTTGCCCGCGAGGGCGCACGGCTGATGCTGGCCGACCGCAACGCCGATGCCCTGGCGGAAACCGTTGCCAGCCTGGAGCTGGACCCACAGCAGGTACGCGCGCGCCCCACCGACGTCTCCGTGGAAGCAGACGTGGACGCCCTTGTGAACGCCGCGCTGGAAGCGTTCGGCCGCGTGGACATCCTGTGCAACAACGCCGGTATCAGCAGCAGCCGGGAACCGGCCATGGAACAGGATGCAGAAGAATGGCAGCGGGTGCTCAACGTGAACCTGCTGGGCGTTGTCTACGGCATGAAATACGCCGGCCGTGTGATGGCCGAACAGCGCAGCGGCGCCATCGTCAACACGGCCTCAGTGGCAGGCATCCGCGCCGGTGCCGGCGGCAATCCCTATAGCGCATCCAAGGCGGC
The DNA here is from genome assembly GCA_020831845.1 of Ectothiorhodospiraceae bacterium. Classification (GTDB taxonomy): domain Bacteria; phylum Pseudomonadota; class Gammaproteobacteria; order Nitrococcales; family Aquisalimonadaceae; genus LSCE01. Next base: position 17,995 of record JAFIFV010000007.1, on the reverse strand, counting down.
AGTCATCAATGCCACCATGACCGCTGCCTGCGATCTGGGCGAGTACGGCGTGCGTGTAAACGCCGTCTGTCCCGGGCTCACCGAAACCGGCATGACCAAACCGGTATTCGATTACGCCCGCAACATCGGCAAGGAACAGAAGCTGGGCAGCCGCTGCGAACTGCGCCGCTACGGGCGGCCGGAAGAACTGGCCGCTGCCATCCTGTTCCTGGCCAGCGACGACGCCAGCTATATCACCGGCCAGGCTCTGGCCGTGGACGGTGGCAACACCGCATCCCTGAACATGCCGGGCATGAAGGTCTGAACCACCCGGCTGCAGAACATTCTTGAGGAAAGCAGCCATGTCCGATCGTCATTTCGACCACTGGCCGGAAGACACCCCGCGGGAAATCACCTTCCCGCGCACCAGCATTCACTACAACCTGGAAGTGAGCGCGACGCGGTTCCCCGACAAGCCCGCCATCATCTACTACGACAGCAAGCTCAGCTACGCGGAACTCAAGCGCCAGGCCGATGCCCTGAGCGGCTGGCTGCAATCCAGAGGTGTCGGCAAGGGCGATCGGGTGCTGCTCTACATGCAGAACAGCCCGCAATACGTTATCGGCTACTACGGCATCCTGGGTACGGGAGCGGCGGTGGTCCCGGTCAACCCGATGAACCTGAAGGCGGAACTGGAACACTATGTCGAGGACAGCGGCGCCTCTGTAGCCATTGCCGGGCAGGAACTCCACACGAACATCCAGTCGCTGATCGGAACCACGGGGTTGAAGCACGTCCTGGTAGCGGCCTACAGCGACTATCTTTCCCAGGAAACCGATCTCAAGCTGCCGGACGTTGTACAGGCCGCACGCCAGGACCTGCGCGGCGAGGGCACCGAACTGTGGGCGGAGATCATCGAGCCCGGGGCGGCGCTGCCGCTGACCCCGGTCGACGTACAGCCGGACGACCTTGCGCTGATCCCCTACACGTCGGGCAGCACTGGCAAGCCCAAGGGCTGCATGCACACCCACGGTTCGGTCATGGCCACGCTCTGGGGCGGCATGCTGTGGAATGTCATGCTGCCGGACCATCTCTGCCTCTGCACGCTGCCCTACTTCCACGTCACCGGCATGCAAAGCTCGATGAACAGCCCCATCGCGGTGGGCGCGACCATGGCCATCATGAGCCGCTGGGACCGTGAAGTCGCGGCGGAACTGATCCAGCGCTACCAGATCACGCACTGGCGCAACATCACCACCATGGTGGTGGATTTCATCAATAACCCGAACCTGCCGAACTACGACATCTCCAGCCTCATCGCCATCGGCGGCGGCGGCGCGGCGGTGCCCGCGGCGGTGGAGAAAAAGCTGAAGGCTCTAACCGGTCTGAGCTATGTGGAAGGCTACGGCATGTCCGAAACCATTGCCCAGACACATATCAACCCGCCGCATCGGCCGAAAGCACAGTGCCTGGGCATACCCGTCTTCAATGTGGATGCACGCGTGCTGGAGCCCGGCACCACGAAGGAACTGGGCCCGGAGGAAGTGGGCGAGATCTGCATGCACGGCCCGCAGATCATGCAGGGTTACTGGAATAACCCGGAGGCGACCGCCGAGGCGTTCGTGGAACTCGACGGCAAGCGCTTCCTGCGCAGTGGCGATCTGGGTTACGTGGACCAGGAAGGCTACTTCTTCATGGTCGACCGGCTGAAGCGAATGATCAACGCGTCGGGCTTCAAGGTATGGCCGTCGGAAGTCGAATCCATGCTCTATGCCCACCCGGACATTCAGGAAGTCTGTGTCATCGCCTCGCCGGACAGCAAACGCGGCGAGACGGTAAAGGCCGTTATCGTGCTACGTCCGGAAGCCAGGGGGCGTACCACCGAACAGGAGATCATGGACTGGGCGCGGGAACACATGGCCGCCTACAAGTGTCCGAAGAAGGTCCAGTTTACCGATCGCCTGCCGCGATCAGGTACCGGGAAACTGCTCTGGAGAGATCTCCAGGAAGCGGAGCGTCGAGGCTGAGCAAAGGGTATAAGTTGCACGCAGAAAATGCGTGCGCCACACCCGGCAGCATGATACTAATATGTTTTTTGTATCAACCCATAAGAGCTCCAAGGAGGAGACAATGAGGAAAGCAAGCAAACTGCTGCCCAGCGTTACCATGACAGCAGTCGGCCTGGCGATGGGGCTGGGAATCGGTACTGCACAGGCGGACGTCGACCTGCCGCGCACCCTGGTATGGTCGGCCTACCCGACGGGCACCACCGGCTACAGCCAGGCGGTGGGCATCGGGAGCGTACTCCAGAGCAACTACGGCACCAATCTCCGGGTCATTCCCGGCCGTAACGACATCTCGCGTTTCGAACCCTTGCGCCGGGGCCGCGCCCATTTCGTGGCCGGCGGCTCCGAGGCCATGAGCGCCCAGGAAGGCATCCGTGATTTCGGCGTACTGAACTGGGGCCCGCAGCCGGTGCGTTCCGGTCTGTGGAACCTGTCCGACGGCTGCTCGTTCACCATGCAGGTTCATGCCGACAGTGACATGCATACCGTGAACGACATTCGCGGCAAGCGCGTCCCTTACGTACAGGGCGCGCCCGCTCCCAATGCCGGCTTCGAATACCTGATGAACTACGCCAACCTGACCTGGGATGATGTGGAGGTAGTCGAACTGGGCGGTTACATGAACATGATCGAGGCCTTCCTGGACAACCGCCTCGACGTGAAGTGGAACGCCTGCAACTCCGCCACACTGCACCGGGTGGCCAACGCCCCGCGCGGCGTGCGCTTCATCGAATTCCCGCATGACGACGAGGAAGCGGTGGCCCGCGTTTCGGCCCAGGCTCCCTGGTTCGTACCGCATATCGCCACCAACGTCGTGGGCGTGGACCCGGGCGACGGGCTGGAGGTGTTCAGCTCCCCGTATCCGCTGCTCACCACCTATGCGGAGCAGGATGCGGACATGGTGTACAACGTGACCAAGGCCATGCACCTGCACTTCGAGGATTACCTGGACAGCGCACCGGGCATGGAAGGCTGGGAGATGGACCGCCAGCCGGTGGAAACATCCTTCGTACCCTTCCATGAAGGCGTGGTGCGTTACTTCAAGGAAATCGGCGTCTGGACCGAGGAAGCCCAGCGCAACCAGGACCAGCAGATCGCCCGTCAGGAACTGCTGATGGAGACCTGGGAAACCTATCGCGAAGATGCGCCCACCGACCCGGCGGAATTCGCCAAGGGCTGGATGGAAGCCCGTTACAACGCGCTGGTGGAAAACGACTTCGAACCGCTGCTGGAACGCTGGTAAATCCAGCTCCGGAAGAAACGTGAAGCGACCATGACGGCGGGGCTGATGTCCCGCCGTCATGCTGTCTATCCTGCGAACCAGCACGTTATTTCGCTCTGCGGAACCAAGTTCCAAAAATATTGACCGACACGACACTTCATGCCACATTCGTCCCTCGCGTTAGCCAGGCTCTGCGACATGCCCTGGTGACGTGAACCGCATGCCCGCCCTCGAGAGCAGAACAATCTGCATGCGTTTCAATCAACCCGAACGTACCCCCATCCTGCGGAGGATTGTTTGTACATGCGTATTTCTACCCGAGCACTGTCCGGTCTGGCCATCAGTGCAGCCGCCACCGGCTTGCTGGCCACCAGTGTCCATGCGGGCGGCGTCGAACTGCCGCGCACCGTGGTCTGGTCCGCCTACCCCACCGGAACCAGCGGCTATAGCCAGGCCGTGGCGCTGGGAAGCGTGCTCCAGAACGAATACGGCACCAACCTGCGTGTCATCCCGGGCCGCAACGACATCTCCCGCCTGTCGCCGCTGCGCGGCAACCGCGTCCAGTTCGCGGCCGGCGGTTCGGAGGGCGTGTACGCCCAGGAAGGCATGCTGGACTTCAGCCATCAGGGCTGGGGCCCGCAGCCGCTGCGCATCGTGCTGTGGAACATTTCCGACGGCTGCTCGTTCACCCTGGCCACCGCAGCCAATGCCGGCATCGACTCCATCTCGGACATCCGCGGCAAGCGCGTCACCTACGTTCAGGGTGCTCCCTCCCTGAACAATGCCACCGCCGCCCTGCTCTCCTACGGCAACTTGACCTGGGATGACGTCGAGCGCGTGGAAGTGAGCGGCTATATGGGCTCCATCGAGGCCGTGATCGAGAACCGCGCCGACGCCGTGGGCGGCTCCTGCAACTCTGCCCCGTTCCTGCGCATCGAATCCAGCCCGCGCGGCCTGAAGTTCGCCACCTTCCCGCATGATGACGAAGAAGCGGTGGACCGGGTGCGTTCGCGCCTGCCGTGGTACGTACCGCATGTGGCAACCGATGGCCCCACCATCGACGAGGACGATGGCATTGAGGTCTTCACCTCGCCGTATCCTATGCTGACCACAATGGCCGACCAGGAAGAGGAACTGGTCTATAACATGACCAAGGCCATGGTCGAGCATTACGAGGACTACAAGGACAACGCACCGGGCGCCGTCGGCTGGGCGCTGGACCGTCAAGGCCTGGAGTCCGCCTTCGTCCCCTACCATGACGGTGCGGTACGTTACTTCAAGGAAATCGGCGTCTGGACCGACGCCGCCGAGGAACGCCGCCAGGAAAACCTGCGCCGTCAGGAAGTGCTGATGGACGCATGGGAGGAGTACACTGCCGAGGCGCCCACCGACGAGCAGGAGTTCCGGGAGGGCTGGATGGAATACCGCGCCAAGGTGCTGCGCGAAAACGACATGGTCCTGATTGCAGAGCGCTGGTAGCAGGCTGTGCCCACGGCCCCGGTCATCCGGGGCCGTGTTCGATTTTCGGGACTGACACCACAACCGATATTCAGACGCAACGTCACTGCAGGTAGTCACGGATATGACCGACACCACGAAAAAGACCCTCACCAAGGCTGAGGAAGAAGCTGCACGGCTTGCCGCGGAGGAGCAGGCGGCAAAGAAGTTCGCAGCCCGGTACCGCGAACTGTCCCTGCCCTGGCGCCTACTGGTCACGTTGATGACGGTCGGCATCATCCTGATGGCCATCAACCAGATCTTCAATTTCGGATTCTTCATCGGCCAGGTCATGCTGAGCGCCCGCTATCTCTACATCTATGCGGGTGTCATCCTGGCCATGGTCTTCATCTGTTTCCCGGCCGGCGGCTGGGCCAGACAACGCGATGTGCCCTGGTACGACATACTGATCGTCCTTGCCATCGCCGGAATCTTTACCTACTTCGCCTGGAACGCCGAGCGCATCGTGCTGGAGGCCTGGGAATACGCCGCTCCACAACTCGCCGTTTACCTGTCGCTGGCCACCTGGCTGATCGTGCTGGAAGCCGGCCGGCGCACCGGCGGCATGCCGATCCTGGTGATCGTCCTGATCATCTCGCTATATCCGCTGTACGCGGACCGCATGCCGGACGTGGTCTCCGGTGTTGCGATGAACCTGGAAGAGGCCTCCGCCTTCCACATCTTCAGTGAGGAGAGCATGTTCGGCATTCCCATGCAGGTGGCCGCCATGCTGCTGTTCGGCTTCCTGCTGTTCGGCGTGGGCCTGCAGTACACCGGTGCCGGCCAGTTCTTCATCAACCTGGCCTTCTCGCTGCTGGGCAAGGCCCGCGGCGGCCCCGCCAAGGTGGCAATCTTCTCCAGCGGCCTGATGGGTTCGATGAGCGGTGGCCCGGTCACCAACGTGCTCACCACCGGCCCGCTCTCCATCCCAGCCATGCGCCGCATCGGTTTCTCCCGCGGCTATGCCGCCGGCGTGGAGGCCTGCGCCTCCACCGGCGGCGTGCTCATGCCGCCGATCATGGGGGCCACCGCCTTCGTCATGGCCAACTTCCTGGGCGTGAGCTACGTGATGGTGGCCGTCGCCGCCATCATTCCCTCGCTGCTGTACTTCTTCGGCTTGTTCATGCAGATCGACGCCTACGCCGCCCGTCGTGGACTCAAAGGCCTGCCGGAAGCGGAGCTGCCGAAGCTGGGCCAGGTGCTCAAGGACGGGTGGTATTTCATCTTCGTGTTCGTGCTGCTGGTGTGGATGCTGATCTACCTGCAACGGGAGGCGACAGCACCCTTCTACGCCACCGCGCTGCTGCTGATCATCAACCAGTTCACCAAGCATCGCTGGGGCTTCAAGGAGTTGGCCGCCTACCTGAAGGGCGTGGGCATCATCCTGGCCGAGCTGGGCGGCATTCTGGCGGCCATCGGCCTGATCGTGGGTGCGCTGCAGGTCACCGGCATGGCCGGTACGCTCACCAACGACCTGGTCTACCTGGCCGGCAACAACGTGCTGGTGCTGCTGATCATGGGCGCGCTGACCAGTTTCGTGCTGGGTATCGGCATGACCGTGACCGCGGCCTACATCTTCCTTGCCATCATTCTCGCGCCGGCGCTGATCCGCTCCGGCCTGGACCCGATGGCATCACACATGTTCATCATGTACTGGGGCATGCTCAGCTTCATTACCCCGCCGGTGGCGCTGGCCGCCTTCGTCGCGGCTTCGGTGGCCCAGGTCTCCGCCATGCGGGCCGGCTTCGAGGCCATGCGCCTGGGTACCATCATCTACTTCATCCCGTTCTTCTTCGTGTTCAACCCCGCCCTGCTGATGCAGGGTTCGTTCGGCGAGATCGCCATCGTGCTCACCACGGCGCTGATCGGGGTATGGCTGCTGTCGGCCGCACTGCAGGGCTACCTGATCGGCATCGGCACGCTGGGCACGGGCCCGCTGAGCTGGCTGTCCAGGGCGCTGATCCTGGCTTCCGGCCTGCTGCTGGCCGCACCGGGAGGCGGAATGCTGGGTGTCGCCCACGCGACACTGGTCCTGTCGGCCATCGCGCTGGTCACCCTGGGCTCCATCTTTGCCCTGATCCAGCGCAAACGTGAGGGCGAACCCATCCGCTTCACGGTCTGACCACAAGCGGGCGGTATCCGGAGGAGACCGCCCGCCCCTTGCCAAAAGCAGAGGTACAACGATGATCGAATTCAACGAACGCACACGCAATCTGCAGCAGAAGCTGCGGGATTTCATGGACGAGCACATCTACCCCAACGAAGCCAAGATGGCCGAGCAGAACACGGCCGTCGACCGCTGGACCCACCCTCCACTGCTGGACGAACTCAAGCAGAAAGCGAAGGACGCCGGTCTCTGGAACCTGTTCCTGCCCCATAGCGACTACGGCGCGGGCCTGACCAACTTCGAATACGCGCCCATGTGCGAGATCATGGGTCGCTCGCCGATCGCCCCGGAGGTGTTCAACTGCTCCGCCCCGGACACCGGCAACATGGAAACCATCGAGCGCTACGGCACGCCGGAACAGAAGAAGGAGTGGCTGGAACCGCTGCTGGCCGGCGAAATCCGCTCCTGCTTTTCCATGACCGAGCCACGCGTGGCCTCCAGTGACGCCACCAACATCGAGTGCGAGATCCGCCGCGACGGCGACGAGTATGTCATCAACGGTCGCAAGTGGTGGTCTTCCGGCGCCATGGATCACCGCTGCAAGATTGCCATCGTCATGGGCAAGAGCGACCCTAACGCCGAGAAGCACAAGCAGCAGTCCATGATCCTGGTACCGCTGGATACCCCGGGCGTGGAGGTCGTTCGCCCGCTGACCGTATTCGGCTACGACCACGCTCCCCACGGTCATGCGGAGATCGTCTACGACAACGTGCGCGTTCCGGCCAGCAACATGCTGCTGGGTGAAGGCCGCGGCTTCGAGATCGCCCAGGGGCGCCTTGGCCCCGGCCGCATCCATCACTGCATGCGCTCCATCGGCGTGGCCGAGCGCGCGCTGGAATTGATGGTGGCACGCGCCAAGGAGCGGGTCGCCTTCGGCAAGCCGTTGATCGAGCGCGACTCCATCCGCCAGGACATCGCGAAGTCCCGCATGGAGATCGATCAGGCTCGTCTGCTGACGCTGAACGCCGCGCACATGATGGATACCGTCGGCAACAAGGTTGCGCGCCGGGAAATCGCCATGATCAAGGTGGTGGCACCCAACATGGCCTGCCGCGTGATCGACCGCGCCATCCAGGTACACGGCGCCGCCGGCGTCTGCCAGGACACCTTCCTGGCTTCCGCCTACGCTCACCAGCGTACGCTGCGCCTGGCCGACGGCCCGGACGAAGTGCACATGGAAACCATCTGCAAGCTGGAACTGAAGAAGCACGCCTGACCCTTCCGGCAGGCACGCGACAAAGGCCCCGGCATCGGGGCCTTTTCTTTTCCAGGCCGGGGAATCGCCGCCGCAGGGATGTGCGGGCAGGGGCCGGACAACAGCACCTTAAGGAAGCGCTGAAGTATTTACGCTTCCTTAACAACCACCTCGGCAAGGATGTAACGTTATGCGAATAGTGAGCTGTCCACACGGCCGTGCCCAGGAGGCTGAAAGATGTCCGCCACAGCAGCGACCGCCACCGTTCCACCAAGGCCGCAACGTTCCATCATCTGGTTCACCGCCGCGGTCTTCATCATCGGGGTGCTGTATCTCGGCAACAGCATCAGTCTGAACCAGGCCGCGCTGTTCCTGGTCGGCGGCGCCCTGGGCGTGGTGCTCTATCATGCCGCATTCGGCTTCACCGCCGCCTGGCGGGTCTTCATCACCGATCGTCGCGGTGCCGGACTGCGCGCGCAGATGATCATGCTGGCGGTCGCCGTGGTGCTGTTCTTCCCGGCCCTGGGCTCCGGAACGCTCTTCGGGTCATCGGTCAGCGGCTTCGTCTCCCCTGTCGGGGTTTCGGTGATTGTCGGATCGTTCCTGTTCGGCATCGGCATGCAACTGGGCGGCGGCTGCGCCTCCGGTACCCTGTTTACGGCCGGCGGCGGCAACTCGCGCATGGTGGTCACCCTGATCTTCTTCATTCTTGGCTCGGTGCTGGCCACGCACCACACCCACTGGTGGTTCGACCTGCCGGCACTGGAGCCGATCTCCATGGTGCACACGCTCGGCGTGCCCGGGGCACTGACACTGAACCTGGCGCTGTTCGCCGGCATCTACCTGCTGACAGTGCGCCTGGAAAAGCGCCGACACGGCACCGTGGCCCAGGAGCCGACGGCTGCCACGCAGGGCTGGCGGCGCTTGATGCGTGGCCCCTGGCCCCTGGTCTGGGGCGCTGTTGCTCTCGCGGTGTTGAACTTCATCACGCTGTGGCTGGCCGGCAGGCCGTGGGGTATTACCGGGGCATTCGCCCTCTGGGGTGCGAAGATCTTCGAGGCGGTAGGTATCAGCGTCAGTCACTGGCCTTACTGGCAGGGTTCCGCGGCACTGGAGCGTAGTGTGTTCGCCGACGTCACCTCGGTGATGAATTTCGGCGTAGTCGCCGGGGCCCTTGTGGCCGCCGCGCTGGCGGGCAGGTTCGCCCCAAGTCCGCGCATACCGCTGCGTCCACTACTGGCGGCGGTGATCGGTGGCCTGATGCTGGGCTACGGCGCGCGGCTCGCGTTCGGCTGCAACATCGGCGCCTATTTCAGCGGCGTTGCCTCGGGTAGCGTGCATGGCTGGGTCTGGCTGATCTTCGGCTTCATCGGCAATGCGGTGGGGGTACGGCTGCGGCCGTGGTTCTTCAGCGCTGGCCAGAGAACCGTGCCTTCCGGCGCCTGAGAAGAACGGGCCGGCTTCGGAAACAAGCCGGCCCGTCATATAGCTAGCGCGTGGGATCCTCCCCCACCTGCACCAGCTGCTTGCCGAAGTTCTTGCCGGTGAGCAAGCCCTGGAAGGCGCTAACGGCCTTGTCCAGCCCTTGCACGATGTCCTCGCGGTACTTGATCTTGCCGTTCTTCACCAGCGGTGCGATGTCCGTCATGAACTCCTTGAAGCGGTCGGCATGGTCGAACTGGATGAAGCCGCGCACCGAAAGCCGCTTGGTGAGTATGACGCGCATGAACCCGGGCAGGTTGTCCACGCCCTGAGGCGCCCCGGTGGCGTTGTACTGGGAAATCACACCACAGACAGGCATGCGGGCGAATTCGTTGAACAGCGGCAGCACGGCTTCCTGCACCTTGCCACCGACATTTTCCCAGTAGATATCCACGCCGTCGGGGCAGGCCGCGGCCAGATCGTCCTTCAGGCTGTCAGAGTGGTGGGACACGCAGGCATCAAAGCCCAGCTCCTTGACCACGAAGTCGCACTTCTCCTTCGCGCCGGCCACGCCAACGACGCGCAAGCCCCAGTGCTTGGACAACTGCCCTACCATCTGGCCGACGGCGCCGCTGGCCGCGGAGACGACGATGGTCTCGCCCGCCTTCGGGCGACCGTGCTCCACCATGCCGGCAAAGGCGGTGAAGCCGGGCATGCCAAGGATGCCGACGGCCGTGCTGATCGGTGCATCCTTCGGATCCAGGCGACGCAGGCCCTTGGGATCGACAGCGGCATGGGACTGCCAGCCGATATGCCCCAGCACGAACTCGCCGGCCTTCCAGTCGGGGTGCTTCGACTCCATCACCTCGCAGACGGTTCCGCCTTCCATCACCTTGCCCAGTTCCACCGACTGGGCGTAGGACTTGGCTGCGCTCATGCGGCTGCGCATGTACGGATCCAGGGATAGATAGATGGTCCGCAGCAGCACCTGCCCGTCCCGCGGCTCTGGCATAGGCGCGGTCTCCAGCTTCAGGTGCGACTCGTCCGGCATGCCCTCGGGGCGCTGCGCCAGGATAATGCGTTGACGTTCTGCCATGGGAAATCTCCTCCAGCTAATAGTCACGAACGACGGAGGTCGTTGCGTGTTCGGTAAACCTTGGCGTTGAGGCGTCGTTCCGAGCCGGGGGTTGTTCCTCATCCCGCGGACACGCCGCACCATCCGCCTTGTTGGGGTTCGCGTTGCTCACCCCAACCTACGCATGCTCACTCCAACCTGCGCGTGCATGAGGCCGCCACCGAACCCAAGTCGGGGATGGGGACAGTCCGTAGGCATGTCCCCATCCCCGACCGGAACCAAACCACGGAATCCCCCCTCAACTCTCAGCCCAGCTTCTGCGCCTCCCGCCAGCCGGCCTCGGCCAGTTTCGCTGCGCGATCGCCCATGGTGATGGCGTCGGCGTTGGCGGCGTTACCGTCCAGCGCACGCTTGTAAACGCCCTGCACGATGGCGGCCAGGCGGAACAGCGAGAAGGCCTTGTAAAAGGGCCAGGCCTCGATACCGCCCTGCCGACCTGCAGCCTCCGCATAACGGGCCACGAACTCGTCTTCGGTGGGCATGCCCAGCGCCTTGAGGTCCAGCCCGATCAGACCACGCATACCTTTCTGACCCGACTCCAGGCTGTAGGGGATACAACAATAGGCCAGGTCGGACAGCGGATGCCCCAGCGTTGCCAGCTCCCAGTCCAGCACCGCCACCACCTCTTCGCGCTCCGGATGCAGCATCAGGTTGCCGACCCGGAAATCACCATGGGCGATGGTGGTCTCGTCCGCATCCGGCAGGTTCTCCGGCAGCCAGGCCATCAGCTTCTCCATGGCCGGATTGTCGCCCGTGCGAGAGGCCTCGTACTGCTTGCTCCAGCGACTGATCTGGCGGCTGATGTAATTGCCGGGTCGACCGAACTCCTCAAGGCCCACCGCCTTGTAATCCACGCGGTGCAGCTTTGCCATGGTGTCGGCGGTGGCGTTCATGATGCCCCGTCGCTGCTGCGGGGTCAGCCCCTCGGCAGTGGGATCGCTGTAAACACGCCCCTCGACAAAGCGCATGATGTAGAAGGCGGTGCCGATGATGTCCGCGTCCTCGCAGAGATGAAGCGCTTCCGGTACCGGGACATCGGTGTCGCGCAGCGCGCGAATCACCTGATATTCACGCTCCACCATATGGGCGGAGGGCAGCAACTTGCCCGGCGGCTTCTTGCGCAGCACGTAGCGCCGGCCGCCGGATTCCAGCAGGAAGGTCGGATTGCTCTGGCCGCCCTGGAACTGTTTCACCGCGATGCGGCCGTCGAAGTCCTGCGGCAGCACCTGCTGTAGGTAGCCGGAAAGCTTCTTCTCGTCGAAGCGGTGTGCCTCCAGCACGTCGACAAGCTGAACGGTACTCTCACTCATGAAGACTCCATCATGCAATTGGCTCGCGTTCGCGCATGGTGCCTCACGGAAGCCATGGAGGGAACAGCGCTGCCCCGGCTCAGGACACCATCTCGCCGCCATCGGCGACGATGGTCTGGCCGGTGACATAGGCGCCCGCCTTGGAACCCAGGAACAGCGCCACACCCGCGATATCCTCGGGCTCGCCGATGCGGCGCAGCGGCGTACGGCTCTCGACCCGCTGCAAGCGGTCCTTGTCCTCCCAGAGCGCCTTGGCGAAATCAGTTTTTACCAGGCCGGGCGCAATGGCGTTGACGCGGATGTTGGACGGGCCCCATTCCAGCGCCAGATTGCGCGCCAGACCGGCTTCCGCCGCCTTGGACATGCCATAGGTGCCAATGGTGAGGCTGCCGCGCAGGCCGGCAATACTCGACAGCAGGATCACGGAACCGTCCTTACGCTCTGCCATTTGCGGCAGCACCATGTTGCAGAGCAGCCAAGTGCTCTTGACGTTGGTGTCCATGATCTTGTCGAAGGCGTCTTCGGTGATCTCCGCCATCGAGCCGTACACCGGATTGGTGGCGGCGTTGCAGACCAGGATGTCGATTCGGCCCCAGGCCTCCATGGTCTTGTCCACCAGCGCCTGCAGCTCTTCCTTGCGGCCGATGTGACAGGGGATGGCCAGGGCCTCGCCGCCCTCGGCCTTGATCGCTTCGGCCACTTCCTGGCAAGGCTCCGGTTTGCGGCTGGAAATCACCACCTTGGCCCCGTGCCTCGCGTAGACCTCGGCGATGGAACGGCCGATGCCGCGGCTGGAACCGGTGATGACGGCGACTTTGCCTTTCAGGTCGAACATGGTGTTGTGTCCTCTGGTGCTTCGGGCAAGATGGTGACCCGAGTAATCTTCAACTCCGCGCCAATACACATCGGCGCACCTTCATAACCCACAGGCGACAAGGAACAGCTAATGAACCGCCCGGTTAAACGCGTGCTGCTGACCAACGACGACGGGGTCGAGGCCAACGGCCTGAAAATTCTGGAACGCATTGCCTCCGCCATTGCGGAAGAAATCTGGGTGGTCGCGCCGGAGCGGGATCAGAGCGGCACCGCCCACAGCATCACGCTGCACGAACCGATCCGCGTGCGGCAGCTGGAAGAGCGCCGCTTCGCGGTCGGCGGGACACCCAGCGACGCCGTGATCATGGCCTGCCACCATCTGATGAAGGACAACCTGCCCGAGCTGGTGATGTCCGGCGTCAACCGAGGGGCCAACATCGCCGACGCGGTGGCCTATTCGGGCACCATCGGCGCCGCGACCACAGCATTGATCATGGGCATCCCGGCGATGGCACTGAGCCAGGGTTTCCGCAGTGGCGACCCGGTCCATTGGGAAACTGCGGAACGCTACGGACCGGAACTGGTCGAGGCGCTGTTGTCCGCGCCGGACCGCGACCATGTCTGCTTCAATATCAACTTTCCCGCCCTCGCGCCCGGCCAGGTGACTGGCACCCGGGTGACCGGGCAGGGGCGGGGGTCCATCCGTGGCGTTAATCTGGTGGAACGCACCGATACACGCGGTAATCCCTATTTCTGGTTCAGCTTCCGTCATGACTACAGCGATCTGGATCAGCCGGGAACGGACGTGGATGCCCTGCGCCAGGGCGCGGTCGCGGTCTCGCCTCTGCGCCTGGAACGCGATCACGACGGGCTGCGCCAATTGCTCGCCCAGCGTCTGGAACGCTGAGCCGCCGCCCCTCTGCACCTGCCTCACGGCAGGTGCAGAGCCACGGTCTCCGCAACGCAGGCGGGGCGATCGGAGCCCTTGACGGTGATTTCGGCAGACGAGATCACCTGTACCTGGCCATCATCGCGGCGGGTCACCGACTTCAGCGTCAACCGCAGTTGCACCTGGTCGCCCGCGCGCACCGGCCCGGTAAAACGCAGGCGATTGAGACCGTAGTTGATGCTGGCCTTCACATTCTTGACCTGGAAGACCTGCTTGCTCAGCATCGGCAACAGGGACAGGGTGAGATAGCCGTGGGCGATGGTGGTGCCGTAGGGAGACTCCTTCTCGGCGCGCTCGACGTCGATGTGAATCCACTGATGATCGCCGGTGGCATCGGCGAACAGATTGATCCGCTCCTGATCGACAGTCACCCATTCACTCACACCCAGCTCCTGCCCTTCCAGATCGAACAGGGCATCCACATTCTCGATTACACGCACTGAGACTCCTCCCGGTTGACGGTTCGGATCATGCCGTCTCGACAGCCGCGTCGCGCGGCCCCGCTCGGCATATCCCTTGGCTACACTACATTGAACATTCCGGACAATGCTGATTGTTGTTTCGCTTGGCGGAACAGGATTTCAAAAATTTGCTTCGCAAGCTAAGTACCCTATACTGATTCCCGCCCCGTGGAAAGGGCCCGGATTATCGTTATGTTGCATTGCAATACAAGGACTTGTCCGCGCGCGACCGCGCGCACTTTTCTATTTATAGTGAGGAGGAGCTCATGTCGCAGGTCGTGACTTATGCTCGCGAAGGATCCGTTGGCGTCATCACCGTCAACAACCCGCCCGTCAACGCCCTCAGCCAGGCCGTCCGGCAGGGTCTCAAGGACTGCCTGGCAGAAGGTCAGGCCGACGCCGACGCGAAAGTGCTTCTGATTCTCGGTGCGGGTCGTACGTTCATCGCCGGCGCCGACATCCGCGAGTTCGGCAAGCCTCCTCAGGAACCCAACCTCCCGGCAGTCATCGACACGATGGAACAATCCGACAAGGTCGTGGTTGCAGCCATCCACGGTACCGCACTGGGGGGCGGTCTGGAAGTCTGCCTGGGCACGCATTACCGCGTTGCCGTCCCCAGCGGCAAAGTCGGCCTGCCGGAAGTGAAGCTCGGGCTCCTGCCTGGCGCCGGCGGCACCCAGCGCCTGCCGCGCTTGACCGGCCCGGCTGCCGCGCTGGAAATCATGACCTCCGGCCGGTTCGTTTCCGCCAATGAAGCACTGAAGCTGGGAATCATTGATGCCATCGCCGAGCAGGAAGATGTCCGCGAAGCCGGCCTGGCCTATGCCAACAAGCTGGCAACCGAAGGCGCCAAGCCGCGTCGGGTCAGCGAACTCACCGACAAGCTGGCGGCGGCAAGGAACGACCGCTCGGTGTTCGAGCAGGCCCGCACCACGTTGGAGAAGACCCACCGCGGCCAGTTCTCCCCGTTCCGCATCGTCGACTGTGTGGAAGCAGCCGTCGACCTGCCCTTCGCCGACGGCATGAAGAAGGAACGCGAGCTGTTCAAGCAGTGCATGGAGTCGCCGCAGCGCGCCGGCCTGATCCACGCCTTCTTCTCCGAGCGCGAAGCGGCCAAGCTGCCCGACGTTTCCAAGGACACTCCGCGCCGCGAGGTGAAATCGGTGGGCGTGATCGGCGCCGGTACCATGGGTGGCGGCATCGCGATGAACTTCGTCAACGTCGGCATCCCGGTGAAGATCCTGGAGGTGAAGCAGGATGCACTGGACAAGGGCCTGGCCGTCATCCGCCGCAACTACGAGAACACCGCCAAGAAGGGCCGTATCTCCATGGACGACGTGGAGAAGCGCATGGGGCTGATCCAGGGCACGCTGTCCTATGACGACCTCTCCGACGTGGACCTGGTGATCGAGGCCGTGTTCGAGAGCATGGACATCAAGAAGAAGGTGTTCGGCGAACTGGATCGCGTCTGCAAGCCCGGCGCCATCCTCGCCACCAACACCTCGACGCTGGATGTGGACGAGATCGCAGCCAGCACCAAGCGTCCGGAGGACGTGGTGGGCATGCACTTCTTCAGCCCGGCCAACGTCATGAAGCTGCTGGAAAATGTCCGCGGCGAAAAAACCGCCAAGGACGTGATCGCCACGGTCATGGACCTGTCCAAGCGCATCCAGAAGGTGGGCGTCTGCGTGGGTGTGTGCCACGGCTTCGTCGGCAACCGCATGCTGCACAAGCGCCAGGCCGAAGCCATGGCGCTGGTCAACGAAGGCGCCACCCCCTGGCAGGTCGACAAGGTCATCTACGACTTCGGCTTCCCCATGGGTCCCTTCGCCATGTCTGACCTGGCCGGCCTGGACGTGGGCTATCGCATCCGCGAGGAACTGCGCAAGGCGGGTGACCCCAAGGCCCAGAAACCCACCTGGACCGACAAGCTGGTGGAACAGGGTCGTCACGGGCAGAAGACCGGAGCCGGCGTCTACCTGTACGAGGAAGGCAACCGCAAGGGCAAGCCCGACCCCGAGGTAGAAAAGCTGATCGACGACTACCGCAAGGAACAGGGAATCTCCCCGCGCGAGGTCAGCGACGAGGAAATTCTCGAGCGCAACATCTACATCATGATCAACGAGGGCGCCAAGATCCTGGAGGAAGGCATTGCGCTGCGCTCCAGCGACATCGACGTCATCTACCTGTATGGCTACGGCTTTCCGGCCTATCGCGGCGGTCCGATGTTCTACGCCGACAGCGTGGGCGTGAAGACCGTCTACGACAGGATCGTGGAGTTCCAGAAGCAGTACGGTGACGACTGGAAGCCCGCTCCGCTGCTGGAGAAACTGGCCCGAGAGGGCGGCAAGTTCGGCGACCTGTAATCACTCGGACGGCCGCCCCGGAACGGGGCGGCTGCGTTCCACCCGCTCAACGGAGTACACCCATGTCTGAAGCAGTTATCGTATCCACCGCCCGTACCGGTCTCGGCAAATCCTACCGCGGCGCCCTGAACGCCACGCACAGCGTGGATCTGGCTGGCCATGTGATCAGCCACGCCGTGCAGCGCGCCGGTGTCGACCCCGCAGAGATCGAGGACGTGATCCTGGGAGCCACCTTCCACGAAGGGGCCCAGGGCAAGAACATGGCCCGGCTGGCCGCCATCCGCGCGGGCCTGCCGGTCACCACCGCCGGCCTGTCCATCAACCGCTTCTGCAGCTCAGGCCTGCAGGCCATTGCGCTGGCATCCCAGCGCGTTGTGATGGAAAAAGTTCCAATGATGGTCGCCGGCGGCGTCGAGTCCATCAGCCTGGTACAGAACGACAAGCTGAATTCCTTCCACGCCACCAACGAGTGGCTGATGCAGAACAAACCCGAGCTGTATCTCTCGATGATCGAGACGGCAGACATCGTGGCCAAGCGCTACAACATCAGTCGCGAGGCACAGGACGAGTACGCGCTGATCAGCCAGCAGCGCACCGCCGCCGCCCAGGAAGCCGGCAAGTTCGATCAGGAGATCGTGCCCTTCTCCACCGTGAAGATGGTGAAGAACAAGGAAACCGGCGAAATCAGCAAGGAAGAGGTCACGCTGACCAAGGACGAATGCAACCGCCCGAACACCACACTGGAAGGCCTGCAGGGCCTGGAGGCGGTACGCGGTCCGGATCAGTTCATCACCGCCGGTAACGCCAGCCAGTTGTCCGACGGCGCATCCGTGTGCGTGGTCATGGACTCCAAGGTCGCCGAGCAGCGCAACATCGAGCCGCTGGGTATCTTCCGCGGCTTCGCCGTGGCCGGCTGCGAGCCGGACGAGATGGGCATCGGCCCGGTCTACGCCATCCCGCGATTGCTGGAGCGCACCGGCGTGAAAATGGACGACATCGGCCTGTGGGAACTGAACGAAGCGTTCGCCTCGCAGGTGCTGTACTGCCGCGACAAGCTGGGCATTCCCATGGACAAGCTGAACGTCAATGGCGGCTCCATTTCCGTGGGCCATCCCTACGGCGTCACCGGCTCGCGCCTGACTGGTCATGCCCTCATCGAAGGCAAGCGCCGCGGCGTGAAGTACGTGGTGGTGACCATGTGCATCGGCGGCGGCCAGGGTGCCGCAGGCCTGTTCGAGGTCTGCTGAGCCTCATGACGACAACCGGGGCCGTGAACACCGGGGTGTGTGCCGGTGTTCACACGCCCCGGGGGCGCCGACCCCCCCCCCCGTCCAAACGATTTAAAAAACCCCCCAGTCGACGCACATTGTAATAAAATTAACCCCCGAAGAAACAGGGGTGCGCGACGGA
>JAFIFV010000006.1 GCA_020831845.1 Ectothiorhodospiraceae bacterium | reverse complement strand
GAAGGCCACGTCCACCGGACCGATGGTAATGAAAAAAGTGGTGAACGCTATGATCGCCAGTTCAAGCATTGTGCTCCATCCAATCGTTTGCCAAGTCATTATGGGCTCGGCCGACACCGACTACATCCGCAGGAACGGCCCTGGCGGGTCGCGGGGCGTTGACTGCCGTCAATGCGCACCGGCCGGACACGCGCCAGAGTCTGTCTGTCCTTCGCAGCTTTCAGCCTCCCGCAGACGGAACCGGACACCGGAACCTGGATTCGGGAATGGGGAAGCCATAATCGTGGGACCACGACATTCCGATGAACAGGCAAAAGGGGGCGGCGATGAGTGGCATGATGAAGGCGGCGGTTTTCGTGAAACCGGGACGTATCGAGATCGATGACAAGCCGATTCCAGCCATTGGGGCGAATGATGCCCTGATCCGCATCACGACCACCACGATCTGCGGTACGGACGTGCACATACTGAAAGGTGAGTATCCGGTAGCCAACGGTTTGACGATCGGTCACGAGCCCGTGGGTGTTATCGAGAAGCTCGGGGCCAATGTGCAAGGGTATGCAGAGGGGCAGCGGGTGATTGCCGGTGCAATCTGTCCGAGCTTCACATCTTATGCCTGCCAGGATGGTTGCAGCGCCCAGGACGGCGGGCATACCGCTCATGGTTACAAGCCCATGGGTGGTTGGCGCTTCGGCAATACCATCGACGGTGCGCAAGCCGAGTATCTTCTGGTACCGGATGGCCAGGCCAATCTGTCACCGGTGCCGGATGGACTCAGCGACGAACAGGTGCTGATGTGTCCGGATATTCTCTCCACCGGCTTCGCCGGGGCCGAGGCCGCAAACATTCGCATCGGCGATACGGTGGCTGTGTTCGCACAGGGTCCGATCGGTCTGTGCGCCACCGCGGGCGCCAGGCTCCGCGGGGCCGGCTTGGTCATCGCCGTTGATGGCGTGGACGAGCGGCTGACGATGGCAACAAAGCTCGGCGCCGATGTGACCGTGGATTTCCGCACCCAGGACGTGGTTTCGGAGATCCTCAAGATCACTGGCGGCCGTGGTGTCGACGCATCCATTGAGGCCTTGGGGCTGCAGAGCACCTTCGAGTCGGCTCTGCGGGTGCTGAAGCCCGGTGGCAGACTGTCTAGCCTCGGAGTCTATTCGGAAGATCTGACCATTCCTCTTGGCGCCTTCTGTGCCGGGCTTGGCGATCACACTATCGTGACCTCGCTGTGCCCCGGCGGCAAGGAGCGGATGCGCCGCCTGATGCAGATCATCGAGAGCGGTCGCATCGACCTCGGCCCGATGGTCACGCACTCCTACGCCCTGGACCAGATCGTCGAGGCCTATGACCTGTTCTCACACCAGCGTGACGGCGTGCTCAAGGTCGCCATCAAGACAGCGTAGTCTCGAGATACCAGCCAACGGCGGAGTATCGGCGGCAGGAATACGGCTTCCCACGCCGGCCAGCCGCACATTCCCGGCTTGCTGGCCAACGGGACCAAAACCCACACAGCCAATCGCCCCCGCTGGTGGACTCCGGACGTTCGCGGTACGTTGGTGCTCTTGAAGCGCCGGGAAGCCGCTTTTTATGTGGCTCGCCGACGCGTCCGGCCGGCGACAGCGAGGTCGCCCGGCGTGGATGCGGAAACGTAACCCCCGCCACGTCCTGCGACGCCGCTCAAGGATACCTGTACGCCAAACCGATTGCGGCCGACGATTGCGCGGCCTTTCTACCGCAGCACATCGAATAGGAAGCCGGCAGACAGGTTACCTCCTGCTTGGCGCACGTTGTTACACGCAGGCAAGGGCGGCGGTCGTCGCTCGCACCAGAGGCGCGATACTGGCGCAGCCCGGATAATCCCGGTAGGTTGAAATTCCGGAAAATCCGGGTATCCACCTTTGCATCCCCCCTGCCGGGAGGCGACCTTGCCACGACTGGAATGGTTTTTCGACGTCATCTGTCCTCAGGCCTATCTGGCCGCGGCCCGCGTGGAAGCCCTGTCACGTGAGTCGGGCCATGAACTGATCCTGCGGCCTGTCTCCCTGGCCCGTCTTTACGCACGCCAGGAACTCCCCGCACAACCCGAGCAGAATTGGCCGGAGAACAAGCGCCGTCGCCAACGCGATGACCTTCTGCGACAGGCGGAGTTGGCCGGGCTGCGGCTGCGTGGTCCGCTGACGCGCCCGGCCGGCGAGAGCGAGGCCGCCCAGTGCCTGCTGGCGGGCACGCCCGACCACAAGCGCGCCGGGCTCATGGATGCGCTGTTCAACGCCGCCTGGGAGCAAGGGAAGACGCTGGATGACACCGGACTGCTGCATCGGCTTGCCGCCGAGCATGGCATGGACCCGGCAATCATGGGGAGCGCGACCAGCCGCAAGGCGCTGGACGAGACGACCGACGAAGCGCTTGACCGAGGCGTCTTCGGCGTACCAACCGCGATGCTCGGGGACCAGCTGTGGTGGGGCGCGGACCGCCTCGATTTCATGGCGCGCACCCTCGGCGCCGCCCCTTCGCCAGTCGCTGCCCGCCCGGATGGGCGCAAGCGCCGGCTGGACGTGTTTCACGATTTCTCCAGCCCATTTTCCTACCTGGCATGCACGCAGGTGGAACGACTCGCCAGGGAACACGGGGCCGAACTGGTTTGGCGCCCCATGTTGCTGGGCGCCCTGTTCCGGTCCATCGGCACGCCCATGGTCCCGCTGCAGGCCATGAGCCCGAACCGCCAGCGATGGGGGCGCCACGACCTGGCGCAATGGGCGGAACACTGGGACGTTCCATTTCGGTTCACCAGCCATTTCCCGCTGAACACTGTGCTGGCGCTGCGGGTCTCCGCCGTGGAGCCGGACCTGATACACCGGCTGTATCGGGCCGCCTGGGCCGAGGACCGGGACCTGGGGGATCAGGCAACTGTGGCAGCAATCATCCGCGAAGCCGGCAAGGATCCGGATGACGTGGTGGCCCGCGCAACAACCGACGCCAACAAGGCGCTCATCAAGGCCAATACCGAGGCCGCCGAATCAGTGGGAGCATGCGGGGCGCCCACGCTCGTGGTCGACGGCAAGCTGGTGTTCTGGGGGCAGGACCGTCTTGATATGGTCGGACGTGCTCTGGACGGCTGGGCGCCTCGCATGGATGCGGAAGCACCGACCTCAACGAACTAACCACCGGTACGCCTTGGGAGAACGTCATGACCGGTCCATTAACCGGGTATCGCATCATTGATCTCACCGCCATGGTGTCCGGCCCGCTGGCAACCATGACCCTGGCCGACCAGGGAGCCGACGTCATCAAGGTGGAGAATCCGGCCAGCGGCGATTACACGCGACTAGCCGCGAACCGGCGCAACGGCTTCTCCGCCAGTTTCCTGAACAACAATCGCAACAAGCGCTCCATCACCCTGAACCTGAAGACGGATGCCGGTCTGGCGGTGCTACGTGAGCTGTTGCGCGACGCGGACGTCTTCGTGCAGAACTTCCGCCCCGGCGTGATTGAACGGATGGGGCTTGGCGAAGAGGCCGTGCGGGAGGTCAATCCATCGCTGGTGTATGTATCCATCAGCGGCTTCGGCGCCGCAGGCCCCTATGCGGCAAAACCCGTCTACGACCCGCTGGTGCAGGCCCTGTCCGGCCTGGCCAGCGTACAGGCGGGCGGCGACGACGTCCGGCCGCAACTGGTCCGCACCATCCTCCCGGACAAGCTCACCGGCATCACCACCGCACAGGCCATCACCGCGGCCCTGCTGCATCGGGAACGCACTAGCGAAGGCCAGCATGTCCGCGTCTCCATGCTTGGTGCCGTCCTGGCCTTTCTGTGGGGGTCGGACATGGGCAGCCAGACATTCATCGGTGACGAGTTGCCCCAGGCCGAAGCCGCGAGCTTCATCGACCTGATTTACGCGACCGCGGACGGCTACATCAGTGTCGCAGTGCAGACGGACAGGGAATGGCAGGCGCTGACCCGCGCCGTCGGGCGACCCGAGTGGCTGGACGATCCACGCTTCCTCACCCCCGCCCTGCGCCAGCAGCACATCGACGCGCGTCTCCAGCTCACGCAGGAGGTACTGCTGGAGCGGACCGCGGAGGACTGGCTGGAGCGCCTGGAGCAGGAAGGCGTGCCCTGCGCTTCCGTGCTGACCCGAAGCCAGGTGATCGCTCATCCCCAGGTACGGGCGAATACGCTGATCCTGGAATCCGATCACCCCGCCGCCGGCCCGCTTCGCCAGGCTGCGCCGGCCGCCGACTTCTCGCTGACCCCGGCCGGTATCCGCCACGGCGCTCCGGCGCTGGGCGCGGACACCGACGCCATCCTGGCGGACCTCGGGTACACTGCGGAGGCGCGCCGGCAGCTGCGCGACGACGGCATCACCGCCATCCCGGGAGGTAAACGATGATCGACTTCTACTACTGGCCCACACCCAACGGCTGGAAAATCAGCATGATGCTGGAGGAGTGCGGACTGGAGTACAGGCTGATCCCGGTGAATATCGGCCGCGGCGAACAGTTCACACCCGAGTTCCTGGCCATCAGCCCCAACAACCGCATGCCCGCCATCGTGGATCACGACGTGGACGGCGACCCGGTGCCGGTGTTCGAGTCCGGCGCCATCCTGATCCATCTGGCCGAGAAGGCGGGCCGCTTCATGCCCACCGATCCGCTGGGCCGCAAGGAAGCGCTGGAATGGCTGTTCTGGCAGGTGGGCAACCTCGGCCCCATGGCGGGTCAGCTCAGCCACTTCGTGAACTACGCACCCGAAGGGCAGGACTATTCGCACACCCGGTACGCCAACGAGTACAACCGCTGCCTGGGCGTGCTGGAGCGGCGCCTCGAGGGGCGGGACTATATCCTCGGCGATTACTCGATTGCAGATATGGCCGCCTGGCCCTGGGTACTCATCGCCAAGCCGCTGGGCGACAGCCTGGAGGAATTCCCGAACGTCCGGCGTTGGCGCCAGGCCATCAAGGAACGCCCGGCCGTGCAGCGGGCGGTGGATCTGGGGAAGGAATACCGCCGCCAGGGGCCGCCGGACGAACGGGAGCGGGAGATCCTTTTCAACCAGCGCGCCCGCAAGGACTCCGCGCAGTAAACCGCGAACCGTCGCGTGCTCAGCCCTACCCCCGGATCGGGGATTGCATCGGCATCTGACGAACCCCTGTGAGTCCCGCCCCTGCCGACAACCGCCGGCCACGGGATAGCGTTATGATGGCGGAATGGGCGTGACAATGAGTGGTAACCATGTGTGAGTTGCTGGCGATGAGCGCCAACACCCCCACGGACCTGTGCTTCAGTTTCACCGGCCTCGCGCGGCGCGGCGGTGCGGCGGGGCCGCACAAGGACGGCTGGGGGGTGGCCTTCTACGAAGGGCGCGGCGTCCGCGTGTTCCACGACCCGGATCCGAGTTCCGACTCGCGCATCGCAGAGGTGGTCCAGACACAGCCGATCAAGAGCCTTGCTGCCATCTGCCACATCCGTCAGGCCAACGTGGGTTGCGTCGGGCTGGAGAACACGCACCCCTTCATCCGTGAACTCTGGGGCCGCTACTGGAGCTTCGCCCATAACGGTCAACTGCACGGATTCAAAGCCCGCCCCGGCATCTATCAGCCGGTGGGGGACACTGACAGCGAACACATTTTCTGCGACCTGCTGAACCGCATCCGCGTGGAACACCCGCCAGATGCAGCCGAGGACTCCCTGCTCCAGACCATCGTGCACGCCTCGGCCGACTATGCCCGGCAGGGGGTATTCAACCTGCTGCTGAGCAACGGGGATTGGGTATTCACCTTCTGCAGCACGAAGATGGTCGCCATCACCCGGCGGGCACCCTTCGGCCCCGCCCGGCTCAAGGACGCCGATGTCACGGTGGACTTCCAGGCCGTGACCACGCCCAGCGACGTGGTCAGCGTGATCGCCACCGAGCCGCTGACCAGTGACGAACGCTGGGATGCCTACCGCCCCGGCGAGTGGCGCCTGTGGCGAAACGGCGAGGTGGCTGCCTCCGGGCTGGAGGCAATCCCCGCCTGGTCACATCCGGACCCGGACACACTCTGACCCTCCGCAGCCGGTCCGGTCCGCTCTCTCATTTCTTCTCTTCCCGGGCCATCAGGTAGAACTCGTCATTCGGCCGCATGCTGGTAAAGTTCGCCAGCCGGTTGGACATGGCGAAAAACGCGCTGATGGCACCGATATCCCAGATCTCGTCCTCGGAGAAGCCATGTTCACGCAGGTGGCGGTAATCCTCCTCGCCCACCTCCTCGGACCGGCGGGACACCTTCACCGCGAAATCCAGCATGGTCCGCTGCCGCAGGCTGATATCCGCCTTGCGGTAGTTGGTGGCCAGTTGCTCGGATATCCGTGGATCCTTGGCGCGGATGCGCAGAATGGCCCCATGCGACACCACGCAGTACTGGCACTGGTTCATGGCGGATGTCACCACCACAATCATCTCCCGCTCGGCCTTGCTGAGGCCTTCGTCCTTGTCCATCAGGGTATCGTGGTAGGCAAAAAAGGCGCGGAACTCCTCAGGCCGGTGGGCAAGCGCCAGGAACACATTCGGCACGAAGCCGGACTTCTCCTGGACCGCCATGATGCGCTCGCGGATGTCATCCGGCAGTCCGGCAAGCTCCGGAACCGGGAAACGGCTGATGGGTGGTGCTGTGCTCACGACGGTCTCCTCCTTATCGGGTTCCCGACCAAGCTTGCCACAAAGCGTGCGCTCGTCGCGCCCTCGCTTTTGTTCGCCCCGCCCCGCTCCGCTATACTGGCGCGGCCCCAGCCCGGCAACACCGTGGCCCCGGTAGCTCAGGGGATAGAGCAACCGCCTCCTAAGCGGTAGGTCGCAGGTTCGAATCCTGCCCGGGGCACCAGTTCTGGAACGGTCTATCCCGGGTGCAGACCGTTCCTCCCGCAGCCACCCGTCACCTCTCTGACCATGCGGACTCGGCTTGCTTTTGAACGTGGTGTTGCGAGGCCTTTGTGAACCCGCCTGAAATTGGGAACGCGGGATCTCTGCAGTCGCGCGAACTACGCTTCTGGGCGAAACCAGGCTACCAGCTCCGGAAATGAGGCGAACGCCCGCGGCGAGTCCTGCACAACCCCGAATCCGTATGCGGCGTGCACGAACTCGGCACCAGCAGCAGATGCTGCGCTCTGATCTGCCTGGGTATCTCCCACATACACCGGCCGGCTCAACCCGAACCGCACCATCAGGTTCTGGATCATCTCCGGCTTCGGTCGCGAGGAACGGCCGTGGCAATCCACATCGCTGAAACAGGAACGCAACTGCGACTGTCTCAGGAAGGACTCCAGATACCAATCTTGGCAGTTACTCACGATGAACACCTTGTACGACGCGGAAAGAGCCTTCAGGCCGGTCTGGACCCCGTCGTAGAGCCGACCTCCCCGCCGCTCCACCTCCTTGCGCTCGTACTGATCAAAGGCCGGCACCAACGCATGGCGGAGTGCTGGCGACAGACCTGGGAAAAGAATGTCGATGCACCGCTCGAACGGCTGTCCGACCACGCCCCGAACGTCTTGCCCCGAAACTCGCATCTCTCCAATTCCGCGATTCCGTATGGCAGCATTCCATCCGAGAGCGGTCGCTTCGCTCGCGTCCCAGAGGGTCCCGTCAAGGTCGAAGATGAGGCCATCGTAGTTTGCCACGGCCTTGGGATCTCCCGAACATGGGGTGGCTCGATCAGGACCAAACCGGATCTCGCCTTCAAGGATCTTTACAACGCGATGCTTGCTGTTCGGCGATCCCCACGTAGTTTGGGACGCGACTCACACGCCTGCTGTCAAATCTCCATCCATGAGATGAGGTTACCGCAGAGGGCTGGTCGGCTCCACAGAGCCCCCTGACTGCCCGTCTATCCCGCCTCCCCCGCCCGTACCCTGGGCGCGGAGCGAAGCAGACGCCACGACACGGTCCGAAGCAGGTAGCCGGAATGCTCCGGAGCCGCGCGCATGGGCTAGGCTTGCGATAAGGCTTTGTCTCATCGCAAGTCAGTCAGCAAACGGTAAACGTTTCGAGGGTGATATGACTGGGGCGGCTCCGAGTATCTGCAAGCTCGCCCGCGACAAGTCGGGCAGCGACACCCCGGGAATCCAGCGCAGTGCCCCTGCGCTGGCCCTGGAAATGGTGGAGAGCGCGGGTGAACCCGGCGGGGTGCCGGCGCCACCGATTCCCCGGCTGGTGTTCAGCCAGGTCATCGGTGATTCCTTCCGCTATCAATGTGACCTCGGGGCGGGCATCTTCTCGGCCCAGGCCATGCCCATGGATTTCGTGCTCGCGCCCCCCAATGCACCAACCTGGTGCCGGATCGACTCCCGGTACCGCCTGCGTTTCCTTGGCATCCCGCAGGACCTGGCCTGCCGGGCGCTGGGCCGGGACACGAGGGATCCGATGGATTTCGGCCCGCTGCACGGCCGCCAGAACCGCGACCCGTTCATTACCCACACCCTGGAAACCCTCTGGCAGGAACTGGCGCTGGAAGACGAGACCTCGCAGCTTTTCCTGGAAAGCGCCGTCACCAGTCTACTGGCCCGCCTGGAGCGCCTTGCAGAACAACGGTCGAGGGGACGGGCGCCTCGCGGCGGGTTGGCGGCCTGGCAATCATCCCGCGTGCTGGACTACATGCGCGAACACCTTTCCCGCCCGATCTCGCTGTGCGAACTGGCCGAACTGGTGCAGCTCTCCCCCTGCCATTTCGCCCGCGCCTTTCACCAGAGCCACGGTCTGCCGCCCCATCGCTACCTCACCCGGCTTCGCCTGGAGAAGGCCAGGGCGCTACTGGCACAGACCGGCCTGTCGGTCACCGAGATTGCCACGGCCACCGGATACTCCTCGCAGCATCTTGCCCGTCGTTTCCAGCGTTACATGGGATGCACTCCGAGTCAGTACCGCCGGCAGATGATCTGACCAGTCTCCGCACCCAACCCGGCAACCCACCGCAAGACCCGTCACATCACCGCAAGATCGCGCAAGCCTCCCCTGCGCCCGCACCCTAGACTCGAAAATATCTGGAACAACCGCCGTACAACACGAGCGACAAGGATAAACGGGAGGCACTCTTGACTGCGCGGAGCAACAGATCGTCACAGGAGCGAAGCGTGGCCATCATCGGTGCAGGCGTGGCCGGACTGGTCACCGCCAAGGTGCTGAACCAGGATGGCTTTAAGGTAACTGTCTTCGAAAAGGACGCTGACGTTGGCGGAGTCTGGTCCAGTTCCCGAGCCTACCCCGGTCTGCGGACCAACAATCCTGCCCCAACCTATGCCTTTTCGGATTTCCCCCACGCGGAGGACACCGACGCCTTCCCCACTGCCGCCCAGATCCGGGCGTACCTTGGCGGCTATGCACGCCACTTCGGGCTCGAGCCGCACCTGCGCCTGGGGACCGAAGTCGTCTCGGTCCGCCACAAGCCCCGAGAAGACGGGACATCCGATCCCGGCTTTCGGGTCGGTCTCCGGCCCGTTGACGGCAGCGGAACGGAGCAGCACCAGGACTTCGACCTCGTCGTGGTGTGCAACGGCGTCTTCTCCCGGCCCCATGTTCCCGGCTTCGAGGGTTCGGAGCACTTTGCTGGACACATCATCCACTCCAGCCAACTCGGCGGCGAAGGGAGTCTGGAGGGCAAGCGGGTGGTCGTCGTTGGCGCCGGGAAGTCCGCGCTGGACTGCGCCAGCCACGCTGCCGTCGAGGCCCGGAGCTCCACCCTGGTTTTCCGGCGCCCCTACTGGATGCTGCCCCGGTATTTCTTCGGTCGTATCCGCGTGGATCGCGCAGTCTTCAACCGCCGCACGGAACTGCTGACCTTTCCCGCGTATCACAGCCTTCCCCGCGGCGAGAGAATGCTGCGCCGGCTAACGACACCGCTGATCCCGCTGCGCTCGCTATACCGATGGCTGCAATGCCGACTCGTCGTCTGGCAATCCCGGATTCCCCGGGCCATGCGCCCTGACGCGCCCATCCACCGTTACATCTATCACCAAGGCATTGGTCCCGA
This sequence comes from Ectothiorhodospiraceae bacterium, assembly GCA_020831845.1. Lineage (GTDB taxonomy): Bacteria > Pseudomonadota > Gammaproteobacteria > Nitrococcales > Aquisalimonadaceae > LSCE01. The sequence goes on along the minus strand of JAFIFV010000006.1, from coordinate 18,630 downwards.
GTTCTATCAGCACGTCCACGCGGGCACTGCGCAGATCAGACGGGCGGGGGTCTCCGGATTTACCGAAGCCGGCGACCTTCGTCTCGATAGCGGCGAAACCCTGATGGCGGACGTGGTCGTCTGCGCCACCGGCTGGCGCCAGCATGCGGACATGCTCCACCCGGAATTGCGCCGGAACGTGCTGCGCGACGGCCACTTCCGCCTCTACCGCCACGTGCTCCCGCCGGCGGAACCCCGCCTGGGCTTCAACGGCTACGCATCCTCGGGCAATTCACCCCGCACCTCGGAGATCGCCGCCCACTGGCTATCGCACCACTTCAGAAACCCGGCGGCCCTGCCCGCCCGTGAGCAGATGGAAGCGGATGTCGACCACGTTCTGGACTGGACTGCCCGGACATTCCCGGATCAACCCGAGGGCCACTTTATCGGCGGCTACATCGAGCACTACGTGGATTGGCTGCAGCGCGACCTTGAGCAATCACCCGCGGAGCGCGTGCGGCTACAGGACACCACCCCCAGGACCTTGAGCTCCCCCTGATTCGGGGTAGCGCCGCCGGGCCGTCAACCCCGCCATCACTCGTCCGGGCGGATCAGCCCCGGCGGAGCCCGGGGGCTCGACCGGCACCGTCCGTGACTCGGAGAATGGAAATATCACGAGTGGTGGGCGTCAGGAACGATCGATCACGTTCACCAATGCCGGGAAATAGGCTTTGCTCATGCCCAGTTCCCGTGTCGCTTCAAGTAGCTCCTGCGCAACCATTGCCCCACGCGGCTCGACGCCGGTTTCCCTGGCTAGACGCAGGGCGTAGTCAAGGTCCTTCATCGCATATTCGGTACCGAAGGCACTCTCCGGGAAGCTGCCGGTGAGCATTGCCTTCATGCCGTGATTGCGGAGCGCAAAACTGTCCGCCGAGCCCTTGGCCAGTGTCTCGAACAGGAGGCGCGGCTCGACACCGCCGCGCTTGCCGATGGTCAGTGCCTCGGCAAGCGCTACCACGGTTTCGAACAGCACCATATTGTTCAGCAGCTTGACGATCTGGCCACAGCCCACCTCACCGCAGTGAGTCACGTCGCTGGCGGCATGCCGCAGCAGAGGCTCTATCCGCGCGAACACGTCCGGCGAGGCACCAACCATAATGCTCAGCGTGCCCTGCTCAGCGGCTGCCCTTGTGCGGGCCACTGGAGCGTCGGCAAAACCGATACCACGCGCCGCCAGCTCTCGCGCCACCTGACGGGTCAGATCTACCGGCGCCGTGCTGGTATCCACCACGATGGCGCCGCGCCGGACATGTTCGGCGACACCGCCGGCGGCGAGCACCACGTCGCGCACCTGCTCGCCCCCAGGAAGGGAGAGGAACACAACATCGGCGTCCTGCACGGCCTCGGCAACACTGCCGGTACGCTCGACGCCAGCCTCCGCCAGCCGCTGCAAAGGTTCAGGCCGCAGGTCGTAGGCCCGCACTTGCAATTCCGACCGCATCGCCATGTTGCGGCAGATCGGCTCTCCCATCACGCCCAAACCGATGAAGGCCAGCGTATCAATTCGCATCATCGTGCTCTCCGAGTAATCCCAACGTTTCCCACCTTGATCGGGCGTGTGTTCGTGGCCCCTTCATTCCAGCCCCCAGTACACACTCTTCGTCTCCTGGTAGGCCCGTAGGCCCTGGATGCCCTTCTCGCGCCCGAGACCGCTGTCCTTGAAACCGCCGAACGGCGCCGCGATGCTAAGTTGCTTGTACGTGTTGACCCAGACGGTGCCGGCCTTGATGGCGCGCGCCAGGCGCCACGCGCGCGGGAAGTCGGCTGTCCAGATACCGCAGGCGAGGCCATAGTCCGTGGCGTTTGCGGCAGCGATAAGGTCCTCGTCGGAAACAAACGGCAGCACAGCCAGCACGGGGCCGAAGATCTCCTCGCGGCAGACGGTTGCCGTGGGCTCGAGATCGGTCAGCACTGTAGGCAAGTAGTAGGCTCCACGGTCGAACACGTCGCCAGTGGGGCGGCTACCGCCGAACAGCACCCGCGCACCCTCGCGCCGACCGATCTCGACATAACGTTCGACCGTCTCCCGATGAGCAAAGGCCGCCAGTGGTCCGATATCGGTGTCTTCCGCTTCGGGATGACCGACTCGGAGCGAGGCGGCCCGCTTGAGCAAGCGGTCGAGAAAGGGCTCGTAGACTCTCTGATCAACCAGCAGTCGCGAGCCGGCCACGCAAGATTGACCGCCGGCGGCGAAGATGCCGTCAGCCACGCCGGCTGCGGCAGCGTCCAGGTCGGCATCATGAAGCACGATGTTGGGCGATTTGCCGCCGAGTTCCAGTACCACCGGAAGCAGCCGTTCCGCTGCTGCCCTGGCAATTGCCTTGCCAGTGGCGGTGCCACCGGTGAACGAAACCATGCCGATACGTCGGTCGTCCACCAGGGCCTGTCCGAGGTCTCCGCGGCCAGGCAGCACGCTGAGTAGTCCCGGCGGCAGGCCGGCGTCAACGCATGCACGCCCCATCTCCAGCGATACCAGCGAAGTCCACTCGGCCGGTTTGAGCACGACCGCATTGCCTGCGGCCAGCGCCGGTGCCAGTTTCTGCGCGCCCATGGTCAGCGGTGAGTTCCAGGGAGTGATGGCGATCACGACGCCTACCGGTTCGTAGGCGGTCATGGAAAGGTAGCGGCCACGCGGCGGCGGCAGTTCATCCTCCAGCGTCTCGCACACAGCCGCGTAGTAGCGGAAGGTGGCGGCCGCGCTCAGCACCTGGCCCAGCGATTCCTTGAATGTCTTCCCGTTTTCGCTGACCTGGATCTGCGCCAGCGTCTCGGCGCGCTCGCGAATGCGATCCGCAACCCTATGCAGCACGGCCGCCCGCTCGTGCGGTAGCCGCTCGGCCCAATCGCCGCGCGCCATTGCCGCGACCCCCGCCGAAACCGCGGCTTCGGCCTGAGCGGTCGAGGCGGTGCTGGCAACACCATAGAGCGTGCCATCGGCCGGGTTGATGACCTCTAGCGGCACCCCCTCGCCAACCACCCATTCGCCGGCCAGCAGTAACGGCCGGGGCTGGTCTACAGCGCTCATGCCGACACCTGCTGCCGGACGGCGGTGGCGGCGCTGGCGCCGGCAATGTGGCCGAACACGGCGCCTGCCATCAGGCCCGTACCGCCGGGATAGTTGAAATAGAACAGACCGCCGACCAACTCGCCGGCGGCATACAGCCCGGGAATCGGCACACTCTCCGTATCGATTACCTGGGCATCGCTATTGATGCGAAGCCCACCGAAGGTGAAGGTTATGCCGCAGGTAATCTGAAAGGCCACGAACGGCGGCTTGTCCAATGTATTGGCCCAATTGGACTTCACCGGCTTGATGCCGTTGGTGCAGCGGCCGTCCTTGACGTTCGGGTTGAAGGGAATGTCCGCCTGCACGGCAGCGTTGTAGGTGCGCACGGTTTCCAGAAAGCCCTGCGGGTCGACTCCATCGAGTTTCTCCGCGAGTTCCTCCAGAGTATCGGCCTGAACCTTGGTCACCTCACGGATACGGTACTCGTCGCGTAGCAGATTGGTGACTTTGGCGTCGAATACCTGCCAGGCGAACTGGCTGGGCTGCTTCAGGATTTCACGGCCGTATTTCGCGTAAGTGTAGTTGCGGAAGTCGGCCCCTTCGTCCACGAAGCGCTGGCCATGTGCGTTGACCATGATTCCGAAAGGATAGCTGTGCTTCTGGAAACCATCGCCCACCGCGAGGTCGCCGAATTCGGGCGCATTCCGCTCCCAGCCCACCGCATGGCAGCCCGACCAGTTCCCGTAGGGCATTGCGCCGATATCCAGCGCCATGCGGATACCGTCACCGGTGTTGAAGCGGGTGCCGCGGACCTTCGCCAGATCCCAGCCAGGGCCGAGGTAGCGGGTGCGCCATTCGGCATTGGCCTGGAAGCCGCCGGCGGCCAGAATCACGCTCTTGGCACGGATGTCGCGAGTGCGTCCCCGGTGTCGGACGCGGGCACCGTGAACACCATCGTCATCGGCCAGCAACGAGACCGCGCGTGCCTCGTACAGTATCTCGATACCGTCGCGCTCGCAGGCTTTGGTCAGTGCCTCGACAAGACCTGGCCCGCCACCCCACGCTTCAAATGTGAGCCCGCCCCAGAACTTGAATTTGCCTCCGACCTTGAACGCCTGGCGGCCATAGATTGGCTGGAAGCGCACGCCCTTCTCACGCATCCACAGCATGGTGGGTTGACTGCGCCGAACCAGAAGCTCGGCGAGGTCGGGATCGGTCCGGTATTCGGTGACATTCCCCATGTCGTCGAAGAATCGGTCCTCGGTGTAGCTGCCGAAGTCCGTGTTGGCGAGCTCGTCCTCGGTGAGGTCGGGCACGATCTTCTGAACGTCCTCGACACCGTTGTAAACCACCCGCATGGCACCGGCGGTGAACGTCGAGTTGCCGCCGCGTTCAGCTTCCGGTGCCCGTTCCAGGACCAGCACCGAGGCGCCGCTCTCGCGAGCGGACAGTGCTGCGCAAAGCGCAGCGTTGCCCGCGCCGATCACGAGTACATCGTATTCATTCATGTGATTCTTCCGTTCGTTGTGTCGTCAAGCGATGGTGTGCCTTGCCACGGGGCATCAGGCGTCCTCGACCAGTTCGAATACCGGCAGGGAAATCTCCTCGCTGGCCGCCTCGAAGCGAACGCGGACCGGCATTCCGATGCGCAGGCGCGTGTGGTTTTCGACCATCAGGCGGGACATCATCCGCACCCCTTCGTCCAGTTCGATCAGGGCTACCGGATAAGGCACCTCCCCGCGGAACGCCGGCGGCGCCTTATGGACCAGAGTGAAGGAATAGATCTTGCCGCGGCCGGAAACCTCGACCCAGTCCAGCTGCTCACTCATGCAGTAGGGGCATACCAGGCGCGGATAGAAGACATGCCGCGAGCAGGCTCCGCAGCGCTGGACTTCCAGCCGCCCTGCGCCGGCGGCCTTCCAGAAGGGGGCGGTTTCGTTATTGGGTACGGGTAATGGCTTGTTCGGCTCGCTCATCGCGGTTCTCTCCCAAGGATTAAGGTGGCGCCAGAGGACAAGGCGCCGCCGGTGCCGTGGCACAGGGTCAGATTGGCGTCGCTCACCTGTCGCTCGCCGCACTCTCCCCGGAGCTGCCGCACGGCTTCGACGATGAGGAACACGCCGTACATCCCGGGATGCGTGAACGACAGGCCTCCGCCCTGGGTATTCATCGGAAACTCGCCTCCGGGGGCCAACCGCCCTCCTTCCACGAAAGCCCCGCCTTCGCCTTTATCGCAAAACCCGAGATCCTCCAGGCTCATCAGGACTGTGATGGTGAAGGAATCGTAGACCTGGGCGACGTCAATGTCCGTCGGCCTGATGCCGGCGCTGGCAAACGCCTGAGGGCCGGTGACCGCTGCCGGCGTCACGGTCAATTCGGGCATGGCACTGATCCCGTTGTGGGAATGCGTTTCCGCTGAGCCCCAGAGATAGACCGGCGCTTTCCGGGCGCGCTTGGCGCGTTCCACTGTGGTGACCACCACCGCGCCACCGCCGTCTGTCATCAGACAGCAGTCGTGCCGCTTGAGCGGGGTGCTGATCATGGTCGATTGCATCACGTCGTCTATGGAAATTGGCTCACGCAGGTAGGCGTGGGGGTTCATCGACGCCCAGAGCCTCGAGGCCACCGCAATCTCCGCCAGCTGCTGCTCGGTGGTGCCGTACAAGTGCATATGCCGCTGTGCCGCCAGGGCATAGGCTCCCACCATCATCGGCAAACCGTGAGGTGCCTCGAACTGCTCGCTGGGCAGCCAGCTTTCGTTGCCGCCTCCGAACACCGCACCACCGCTGCGCTGGGTGCTTCCATAAGTGATAAGACATGTCTCGCAAAGGCCGGCACTGATGGCCAGGGCGGCGTGCTGCACATAGGCCTCGAAAGAGCAGCCACCGATGGACGTGGAGTCGGTGAAGCCAGGATAGATGCCCAGGTACTCCGCCACTTGGATCGACGGCATACGCACCCCACGGGCGGATCCGAGACTCAATATGCCGTCCACCTCGCTCTTGTCGATGCCTGCGTCGTCCAAGGCCCGCTTGGCCGCCTGGGCGTGCAACTGCAGTTCGGTCATGTGGGGGAGCACCCCCACCTCGGATTCGGCGACGCCGGCGATCGCCACCTTGCTGCGGAACGAATCGGTTCTCGATGTGCTAGCCATCAGACAGCCTGCCCTTTGTCGGTTGTTGAAGATTCGGCTTGCGCGTGGCTCCAGGCGGCGAAGCTGCTGTCCTGTTCAGCCAGGCGTGCCAGCAACGGCGCGGGCTCCAGCCGCTGGTCGCCAGAGCGTTCGGCGAACGCGCGAAGCCGCCTTGCGACATCGCGCAGGCCGATCTGGTCGACGTAACGCATCAAACCGCCGCGCCAGGCGGGAAAGCCGTAGCCGTGGACATAAATCACGTCGATGTCACTGGCGCGGCGGGCGATTCCTTCTTCGAGGATGCGTGCGCCTTCGTTGGCCATCGGGAATAGCAGCCGCTCGACGATTTCATCGTCGCCAATGGAGCGGCGGGTGATTCCCAGCCGCTTGGAGGTGGCGACTATCAACTGCTCCACCTCCGGGTCGGGTAAGGGTGTGCGGGCGCCTTCCCGATAACTGTAGAAGCCACGCCCGGTCTTCTGGCCGAGCCAACCGCGCTCGCAGATCGCGTCGGCGATCGCCAGGTCGTAGCCCTGGCTGCGTCGGATACGGTACCCAACGTCGAGACCCGCCATGTCGAGCATGGCAAACGGCCCCATGGGGAAGCCGAAGCGCATTACCGCGCGGTCCACCTGTTCTGGCAGCGCACCTTCCAGGAGCAGCTGCTCGCCCTGCTCGTGCCGTTGCCGCAGGATCCGGTTACCGACGAAGCCAGGGCAATCGCCAACCACGACCGGTTGCTTGTTCAGGCGCTGCGCGGCAGCGATCACGGTGGCGATCGTGTTGGTACCCGTACGCCGGCCGCGCACGATCTCCAGCAGTCGCATGACGTGGGCAGGGCTGAAGAAATGAGTACCAATCACCGCATCCGGACGTGTCGTGGCATCTGCAATCTTGTCGATGTTCAGATAGGAAGTGTTGGAAGCGAGGACCGCCCCCGGTTTCGCGATTTCGTCGAGACGCGCGAACAGGCCCTGCTTCACGCCCAGGTCCTCGAACACGGCCTCGATGATCAAATCGGCGTCGCCAACCGCGCCAAGATCGGTGGTGCCGTGGATCAATGACAAGCGGGACTTCATGTCGGCCTCGTCCAGCCTGCCGCGGGAATGGGCTGAGGCATACAGCTTGCGGACGTTTCCCAGCCCGCGTTCCAGGGATTCCGTGCTCGTCTCGACCAGGGTCACGGGAATTCCTGCATCGGCGAAGCTCATGGAGATCCCGACGCCCATCGTCCCGGCACCGATTACCGCTGCCCGGTTCACCGACTGGGCTCGACGGAGATCCACGTCCGGAACCTTTGTTGCAGCTCGTTCCGCGAAGAACAGGTGGCGCATGGCCTTCGACTGCTGACCATCGCGCAGACGCTGAAAGGCCTCCTGCTCACGTTGCAGAGCTTCGTCGAAAGGCAGCTCCAGCGACCAGCGCACCGCTTCCACCGCAGCTGCCACCGCCTCCGCGCCGCGGGCGCGCCGCAGCAGACTTTCGGCCTTGGCCTCGAATGCTTGGCGGTCGTCGCTGCTGGTCCGGTCGCGCGTGCGTGGCAGCTCGGCACCGCGAGCAGCAAGATCCCGAGCGAACTCCATCGCCGCCGCTACGGGGTCATCAGCCACCTCGGCTACCAGACCAACGTCACGCGCCTCTGCCGAACCCAGTGCGCTGGCATTGACTATCATCTCCAGGGCAGCGGTAGCGCCAATCACGCGCGGTAGGCGCTGGGTCCCGCCGGCACCCGGAATCAGTCCCAGCTTGACTTCGGGAAGCGCTAGCCGGGTTCCGGGGGCGGCAGTGCGCTCGTGGCACGCCAGTGCCAGCTCCAGTCCGCCACCCAAAGTCTGGCCGTGCAGCGCTGCGAGCACGGGCTTGGGGCAGCTCTCAATCGTTTCGATGATCTCGATGGTCTTCGGCGAGCGCGGCGCCTTGCCAAACTCCGTAATGTCGGCACCCGCACAGAAGCCGCGACCGGTACCGGTCAGTACGATGGCCTGGACGGCAGGATCGGCTGCCAGCTCGCGCAAGGCTGCGTCGAGCCTCTCTCTCAGAGCAAAGCTCAGCGCGTTGACGGGTGGGTTATCCATGGTTATCACGGCAACGCCCTTCTCGCGACGCGTGCTGAGTGGCTGTTCCTTCATCGTCGTCCCCTTCGATTTGCCGCCCGTGAGGGCTGTTGCCCGACGCCCGGGAATTGCCGGGGGGCGGGGTGATGCGCGATCTGTGCGATCCGCGGGCATCCACATGTTCTATCTAACAGAACGTATGTTCTATTATAGAAACGCATTTTGCTGAACTTTGCAACGCCTGGGTGATCAATGAGGCCCTCGACCACAGTAGCGGCGCGCAGGCGAGATTCCCGCGCGCATGGCCGCGGGCAGGGCGTTCCCTGAAACGGTCGTTTGGGCTGCCGCTCGCTAGGGAAGAGCTGAAATATTCACGCTGCCCTAGGCGTCGCCGCGCTCGCGGGAAAGCCCGTTACCGATCAGAAAACGGACGCCGCGAAACAGGTAGGCCCAGCAGGAGCTCAGCAGAAGCAGCGCGGCTACCCCCAGCAACACGGCGCTGATGGGGCGCTCCAGGAAAACCATGAAGTCTCCTCGGGAGACCAGTAGCGAGCGCTTGAAGTGCTCTTCCAGCAGTGGCCCGAGGATGAAGCCGAGCAGTACCGGTGCCGTGGGGAATCTCATGACATTCATGAAGTAACCAATGACACCGAACGCAAGCGCGGTATAGACGTCAAACGGGTTGCTGCGCACCGAGTACACGCCGACACAGATCAGGAACAGCATTGCCGGGTAGAGCACGCGGTACGGAATCGACAACAGTTTCACCCACAACCCGATTAACGGGATGTTCAGAATGAGCAACAGAATGTTGCCGATCCAGAAACTGGCGATCAGCCCCCAGAACAGGGTTGGCTGGTCGTTGACCAGGCCTGGCCCGGGGATAATGCCGTGGATCATCAGCGCCCCGAGCAGAATAGCCATCACCGCATCCCCTGGGACACCCAGGCTCAGCGTAGGGATGAAGGCCGCCTGAACGGAGGCATTGTTGGCCGCTTCCGGTGCAGCGACTCCCTCGACGGCACCTTTGCCGAACCTGGACGGATCCTTGGACAAGCGCTTTTCCACCGCATAGGCGAGAAATGTGGCCATGCTCGGCCCGGCACCCGGCAGAGCGCCGGTAATTGACCCAACCCCCGAACCCCGCAGGGTTGGCAGCGCCGAGCGGCGAATGTCATCACGGTTGGGTAACAGCGAACGAAACGTGATGCTGCTGGTTTGCACCGCCAAGGGCTCGCGTCGAACCAGTGTGGTCAGTATTTCACTGATGCCGAACAGGCCCATGGCGATGGCGACCAGTGCAAAACCATCCGCCAGTTCGTAGGTGCCAAAGGTAAAGCGCATTTGGCCCGTGTTGATATCGGTTCCTACGACGCCCAGCGCCAGCCCGAACACGACCATCGCCAGCCCTTTTACCGGCGAGCCTACCGACAGCGTGGAAGCGGCTATCAGCCCTAGTAACATGGCGGCGAAGTATTCCACCGAGGTGAACTTCATCGCCAAGGCGGCTAGTGGCGGAGTGAAGAACATCAGCAGCAGGATAGCCAGGCAGCCGCCGACGAACGACGAGATCGTGGTCAGGAACAAGGCGACGCCAGCGCGGCCCTGCTTGGCCATCGGATTGCCGTCGAGACAGGTGATCGCAGCGGTGGCCGTACCCGGGATATTGAGCAGGATAGCCGCCGTGGAACTGCCGTATTGGGCGCCGTAGAAGATGCCGGCCAGCATTATCAGGCCGATCATGGGATCCATGTAATAAGTGAGCGGCAGCAACATGGAGATCGCCGCGAGAGCGCCGACGCCTGGCAGCACGCCCACCAGCGTCCCCACAGTGACGCCGATGAAGCAGAAGAGCAGCGCTTCGGCGGAGAACGCAGCGGAGAATCCCAGCGAGAGGTTTCCGAGGAAGTCCATGGTTACCACCGCACCGCGTCGATCGGAAGGCCAAGCCCGTAGATGAACACGCCGTAGCCGAGTGCCGCCATCACCACGCCGGTGATCACCCCGGTTTTGAGGCTGGCCGGACGTTCGGCGAAGGCGCTGAGCACGATCATCAGGAAGGCCGCAGGGACCAACCCGAAGCGGGGTGTAATGATGGCAAACACAATGATCGAGCCGGCCACGCAGACGATCGGTCGCCAGTCGAAGGCAATCTCTTCCCTGGCTGCGAACACCGCCTGGAACAGCAAGATCGCGCCGAGCCCCACCATGATGGCGCCCAGGCTGACCGGGAAGAATCCCGGCCCCATTCGCCGCAGGCTGCCCAGGCTATAGTTGTTGCCCTCCACGATCAGGAATACGCCGAACAAGAGCACGACGAATGCCGCGGCAAACTCGGAGAAGTTGATTTTCAATCTGCCCATGATCCCCTCCTACCAAGCGTCTATCATCGGACGCTTGCTGTTCTTGCCGCTGAGAACCGCAGGCACCGCCTTTATCGCGTTAACAAGGCTATGTCGGGTCTGCGCCGGATCGATGACGTCGTCGATACTCAGGAACGGCGCGATGTTGACCGCTTTGCCGTTCTGGTAGAGCTGGTCCACCAGTTCCCTGTAGCGAGCCTGCCGCTGCTCGGGATCATCGATCGCCTCCAGTTCCTTGCGATAGCCAAGCGTTACCGCTCCCTCCAGGCCCATGGCGCCAAACTCGCCAGTAGGCCAGGAGAGCGTCAGCTGTGAGCTTTCGTGGAAGCTGCCACCGCTCATTGCCATGGCGCCGAGCCCGTAGGCCTTACGCAACACCACGGTGAACAGCGGTACCGAAAGGCTTGCACCGATAAGGAACATTCGCGGGAAGTGGCGTACCGTGGCGCGTTTCTCGGCGTCAGGGCCAACCATGAAGCCCGGGGTGTCGCACAGCGAGATGATCGGCAGGTCAAAGGCGTCACACAGTTGCATGAAGCGCGCCGCCTTATCGGCCTCGTCGGCGTCGATGGCGCCCCCGTGCTGGCTCGGGTCATTGGCGATCAGCCCGCACGGCCTCCCCTCCAGGCGTATGAGTGCGGTCACCAGTCCTTTGCCGAACCCGCGCCGAAGCTCGAGTACGCTGTCCTCGTCAGCCAAGACGGAAATCACCCGCCGGACGTTATATGCACGCAGCCGGTTTTCAGGCACGCAACTGCGCAGCAATCGCTGATCGGGACAGGACCACTGCGGCAGCGGCCCCTGGAAATACGACAGATACCTCTTGGCCAGTTTTACGGCTTCGGCCTCATCCTCGGCGACCAGGTCGACCACGCCGTTCGGCACCTGAACCGACAGTGGCCCTACGTCGTCAGCGTCCACCTGGCCCAGTCCGGCGCCTTCGATCATTGCCGGCCCTCCCATGCCGATCGTCGAATCGCGGGTAGCAATCACAACATCACAGCAGCCGAGCAAAGCGGCGTTTCCTGCAAAGCAGCGGCCGCTGGTAATGCCGACCAGGGGCGCCAGCGCGCTGATACGGGAGAAATGCCAGAATGTCGGGTTGGCGAGATTGACGCCGGGGGCATTGTCGGTATCGCCAGGTCGACCACCACCACCCTCGGCGAACACGACGACCGGCAGGCGGGCGCTCTCCACCACTCTCATCAGACGATCTGTCTTCCGGTGGCCGAGGTGCCCCTGGGTGCCGGCGAACACAGTGTAGTCGTAAGCCATCAGGGCGCAGCGGGAGCGCTCGGGCCCAAACAGATCTCCGTTGACCGAGCCGACGCCGGCAACCAGGCCGTCGGCCGGGCTGATACGGCGCAGTTCCTCGATGGAGCGTCGGCTGCGCTGAGCGGCCACCGCAAGTGCCCCATACTCGACGAAACTGTCTGGGTCGCAGATATCGTCGATATTCTCGCGCGCGGTGCGCTTGCCAAGCTGATGGCGCTTGGCGACGGCCTCCGGCCGCGCGGCATCCAGGCCGATTGCATGGCGCTCCAGCGCCTCGGCCAGGTCAGGACGAATGGCATCGAGGTCGATCTCTTCGTCCTGGCTCTCTTCGTCGCCCTCGACCTCGGCGGCTTCGATGAACAGCAGCGGCTGGCCTTCGGTTACGGCGGTGTCGGAATCGACTGCCACCAGTCGGACAATACCGCTGATCGGGGCGGTGACGACGTGCTGCATCTTCATCGCTTCGATCACCGCGATTGGCTGCCCTGCTCGCACCGGCTCACCGTCGACAGTGTTGATCTCCACCAATATGCCCTGCATCGGCGCAGGCGCCGGCACGGTGCCAGGAGGGCCCTCAACCACGGCATCAGCGGTTTCGTTCTCGGGGGCAGAATCACGGCGGAAGAACAGCTGTGGGTGCACGCCGGATTCGGTATCCACCAGTTCGAGGATGTGGTCGTCGACAAAGCGGGTATAAACGTCGTTGTTTTCGACTTCGGGACGACGCAGCAGGTTCTGCAGAAAGTGGATATTCGTTTCCACACCGTCGACGTTGAATTGGCACAACGCCCGGTAGGCGCGACGCACGGTATCCGCGTAGTGTGTCGAGCGCGTATGGACAATCAGTTTGGCAAGCAGGGAATCGTAGTGCGGATTGTTGCGGTAACCGCTATAGCCAAAGGTGTCGACGCGTATGCCTGGCCCACCACAAGGTTCGAAAGTCCGAAGTGTGCCGCCTGCCGGACGGGCGCTGCCGTCACTGCTCATTGTCTCCATGTTGATCCGGACCTGCATCGCATGCCCGTTCGGTGACGGAATCTGCTCTTGAGTCAAGCCAAGTGTTTCCAAGGTTGACCCGCCGGCAAGCCGCAGTTGGGCCTGCACCAGATCGATGCCGGTGATCTCCTCGGTGATCGTGTGTTCTACCTGTAACCGCGGGTTCGCCTCTATGAAGGCGAAACGGCCGCTGTCGGTGTCGACCAGAAACTCGAAGGTGCCCAGGCTGCGGTATTTCACCGCCTGCGCCATCCGGACTGCGGCGGCGGCCAGTTGCTGACGCAGGTTGGTTGTCAGCGAGGGGCTAGGTGCGATCTCGATCAGCTTCTGATTTCTGCGCTGCATGCTGCATTCGCGTTCCCAAAGGTGTGCGACCCTGCCGCTGCCGTCGCCTATCACTTGAACTTCGATGTGACGAGCACGGGAGACCAATTGCTCCACGTAGACCTCGTTGCTGCCGAACGCCCCTTGCGCTTCGGCTTGAGCCTGGGCAAAGCTCTCCTCCAGTTCATGAACATCATGAACGATGCGCATGCCACGGCCCCCACCACCCGCGATCGCCTTGACCATCAGGGCAGCGCCGCTGTCCAGCTTGCGGTAGAATTCGCGCGCCTGAGCAAGACTTGTCGGGCCATTGGTACCGGGCACCACGGGCACGTCGCACTCCTGTGCCAGCAACCGTGCCTCCGCCTTGTCTCCCAAGCGACGGAGCACACTTGCCGAAGGGCCTACGAAGGTGATGCCGTGTTCCTCGCACAATGCGGCGAATGCCTCGCTTTCGCTGAGGAAGCCGTAGCCGGGATGAACAGCATCGCAGCCGGTTCGGACTGCCAGCTCGATCAGTTGCTGCATGTCCAGATAGGCGGAAACGCCGCGACCTTGCAGGCGGGATGCCTCGTCGGCGATGCGCGTATGCAGCGATTCCGCGTCATCCGACGGGTAGACTGCTATGGTTGTGATACCGAGTTCCGCGGCGGCGCGGGCAATGCGAACGGCGACCTCGCCGCGGTTAGCGATCAAAATGCGGTTCACCATCGTCACACTCCGTATATGGTGAAGTGGTGCATGTGGGCAGATCCGTCAGGACAATCAAGGCGGAAACAGAGACGGATTGAATCGGTCATTGCATTCTCCCTAGCGAAATGTTTGTTCTATTTTGTTACCATACGCTGGACGGCTGAGCAATGCCAGAATCGCGTCCATCTCTTCCCGGGAAGTGGGCGCAAAAGTACGCTTTGCCTGCGCTAGCCGTTCGCAGGCAACCAAAGGAGGACTCGTACTTGAGCCTGAGTGAAGCAACCAAGAATTCGAATTCGACCACCGAGGGCCGGCAGAAGGGGGTGGCTGCCCTCGACCGCGGGTTGAGCATACTCGCTGCCCTTGAGGCGGCACCGGAGGCCCGCACGCTCGCCGAGATTTCGCGTGACACCGGTCTTTACAAGAGCACCATCCTGCGCCTACTGGAATCACTGCAGGCAGCTGGCTACGTGGTACGCGTGCAGGACAGTCGCTATGCCCTGGGCCCGACCATCTACCGGCTTGGGCAAGCCTATGAGCGCCGCAACCCGCTGCGCGATCACCTGGTGCCTATCATGGAACGCTTGGTGGAGGCCGATGCCGAAAGCCCTTCCTTCCACGTCCGCCAGGGCGCCAGCACCCGCATCTGCCTGTTTCGGCTCGACTCCCGTCACTCCACCCTGGACCGCGTACAGGTCGGGGATCTGCTGCCGCTTGACCGCGGCGCCGCCGGCAGGGTGATCCTCGCCTTCGACGAGAACGCCGATGGTGCCGAAGGGCAGCGCATTCGCCGCGATCTGTACGCCGTGTCTCTCGGGGAGCGGGACGTCAGTTGCGCAGGTATCGCCGCCCCGGTGTTCAGCACCGGCGGCCGACTGATCGGTGCGCTCTCCCTGTCCGGCCCGCGCGAACGCTTCTATCCAGAGAACATTGAGCGTATGCGCGTTCTATTACTCTCGGCGGCGAAAGAGGCGACAGAGTCGCTGGGCGGGTCGTTCCCCGACGTCCGTCTCTGACCTGTTCAACCGCTCCGCGGCGCCGCCTTGCGTCGCGCCAACTCTGAGTCCTGCCTTCCCTCCCTCCCCCTCTCTCATGTATGCAGCCGCCTCCCCGGAGGGGGGCGCTTGCACCCCAATAAGACTCGTGCTACCTATAAAAAAGAACGCTCGTACTGTTCAGCAGAACACAAATACACTCAACGGGCGTCGTGGAGGGGATCATGAAACTCTTGCAAACAACACTGATGGCATCCGTTCTCGCGTTCGGCGCACTGGCAGCGCCGACCAACGCAATGGCAGAGGAGTATCCGAACAAGCCGATTCGATTCATTGTGGGCTTCTCGGCGGGTAGTTCGATAGATGGTGTAGCCCGGATTCTCGGCGAGCAGCTGAGCAAGGATCTGGGCCAACCAGTAGTCGTGGAAAATCGTACCGGCGCCAACGGCATGCTGGCGGCGACCCACGTTGCCCGGGCACGACCGGACGGCTACACGGTGCTGATCAGCAACTCCAGTTCGATCACCGTCAACCCAATGTTGTTCGACGATATCCAGTACCAGCCGCTGGAGGACTTCGAGCCGATCACGAAGGTGGTTGCGACGCCTTTCATTCTCAGTGTCAATCCGCAGAACGGTGTAACCGCTGATGTTGAGACGGTCGCCGACCTGATGGACGTTGCCAAACAGCGTCCCGGCGAACTCAGCTTTGGCTCCGCCGGGGTTGGCAACCTTATCCATATCGCGCATGAGCTGTTGAACAGCAAAGGCGGAGTGCAAATGGAGCATGTGCCGTACCGCGGCGCCGCGCCAATGCAAGTTGGGTTGATGGGCGGCGAGATCGATGTTGCCTTCAACACCCCGGCGGGCCTGCCCCACTATCAGTCGGGTGACCTGCGAGCCATAGCCGTCTCCGGCACCGAGCGCTGGCCGGATCTGCCGGATGTGCCGACCGTCGCCGAGTCGGGCTACCCGGACTTCGACCTCACTTTCTGGACAGGCGTGTTCATGCCGGCCGGTACGCCCGAAGCGATCACTCGCAAGCTCTACGATGCCATTGTTGCAGCCGCCGAACATCCGGAGACTCGCGAGTTGCTCGAACGGCAGGGCCGCCCGGTGGTTCCCGAGCCGGCCGATTTCATCGAGGAGATCAAACAGGAGATGGAGATCAACGCTGAGGTTATCCGGCAGGCGGGTATCTCCATCGAGCAGTAAACACTGCCGCGCCGTGCGACCAGTGTTATCTGCGATTCCCAAGGCGGCGGCACTCCGGCCGCCGCAAACGGAGTGGTGAATTCATGGCAGGACAGCGAAAATTGTACCCGGCAAGCGAGATGCGGCGGCTGTTTGCTCCCGCGAGCATCGCCATCATTGGAGCATCGCGACGGCCGACCTCGTTTGCCGGACGAACCCTGGAGAACCTTGCGGAGTTTCGCGGCAACATCTACCTGGTGAACCCCCGCTACGACGAGATAGACGGTGTCCGCTGCTACCCCTCGGTGCGCGACCTGCCGGAGGCAGCCGACTGTGCAGTGCTGGTAACGAATCGAGACACCGTGGAGGGCCTGCTGGAAGAATGCATAGAAGCCGGTGTCGGCAGTGTGCTCGTCTACGCTTCCGGATTCGCCGAGATCGGCAGCGAAGCCGGCGCAGAGACGCAGCGGCGAATCGCCCGGCGGGCGCGAGAAGCCGGTGTGGCGCTACTTGGTCCCAATGCAATCGGTTTCGTCAATTTCGGCCTGAGAGCGGGTGTTACGTTCCTTGACGGTCTCGATTTGCATTTGGGTTATGAACGAGACCCAGAGGAACGCAGTATCGGCCTGATAAGCCAGTCCGGTGCCCTTGGGCTGTCACTCAGCCAGGCAATGCAGCACGGAGTGTTCTTCAGTCACGTCCTGGCGACCGGCAATTCCAGCGATATCGACGTCGCCGATTGCATTGGTTTTCTTGCCGAGGAGCCTTCCTGCAAGGTGATTGCCTGCGTCCTTGAGGGACTGGTTGATCCGCTAAGACTGGAACTGGCCGCTCACAAGGCTTCTCTCGCCAACAAGCCGCTGATTGTCTGCAAGATGGCGAAGGGTCAGATCGGCGCCAGCGCGGCTGCTTCGCACACTGGCTCGCTCGCCGGTTCGCACGCCGCTTACAAGACCATGGTGGAGCGTGCCGGCGGGATCGTTGTCGATCGCTTCGAGGATATTCTGGAAACCGCCGCGTTCTTTGCCAAGGCCCCGCCCCCCAGGGGTGACGGGGTTGCGGTTATCGCCACATCCGGCGGCGCCGCGATCATGGCCGCCGATGCCGCCGAGGCGGCAGGGGTGCCTCTTCCGCAGCCCGATAACGAGGTGGCGGCCGTGCTCAAGAGTCATATTCCCGAGTTCGGTTCTGCCAAGAATCCCTGCGACGTCACCGCTGAAGTGGTGAACAACGTCGAGTCGCTGACCGCGTGTGTCGAAGCGGTCCTGGCGCAGGATGCCTATGGCATTCTAGTGGTTCCGCACCCCTTGGCCTACGCTACCGCTTACCCACGGATCGAACTGCTGGACAAACTGGCCGGGGCCGCCGGCAAGCTGATCTGCAGCGTCTGGCTGTCGGGCTGGTTGGAGGGGCCCGGTGCTGCCGAGACGGCGGTCAAGCCGAACCTGGCCCTGTTCCGCTCGATGGAACGCTGCTTCCAGGTGATTGACGCCTGGCAGCGCTGGCACAGGCGCGCTCTTCCGGAGGCCGAGCCGGTAAGACTGACTCCTCTCGCAGTGGCCGAGGCCACCGCTGATGCACTGGAGACGGCCGGCGACGATGCGCTGACGGAGCGGGCTGCCAAAGCGTTACTGGAGCAGTACGGAGTGCCAGTGGTTGGAGAGCGCCGGGCACGAAGCGCGGACGAGGCGGTTGAGGCAGCGGCGGCTCTTGGCTTCCCGCTGGTAATGAAGATCGATTCGCCTGATCTGCCGCACAAGACCGAGGCCGGCGGTATCGCACTCAACCTACGCGATGAAGAGGAAGTGCGCGGGGCATACTCCGACATGATGGAGCGGATCTCGGCCCTTGAGTCGACGCCTCGCATCAACGGCGTCCTGCTCCAGCGCATGGTTCCGAAAGGCGTCGAGATCATGGTCGGCGCGAGGACCGATCCCGCCTTCGGGCCGTTGGTCGTGGTCGGCCTCGGCGGCGTGCTGGTGGAGCTTCTCAAGGACACCGTGGTGGCGCCGGCGCCAGTGACACCACGGCAAGCCGAACGAATGCTGGAGCGCCTGACAGGAGTGGCGCTGTTACGGGGTTTCCGTGATCTTCCGCCGGTCAACATTGCTGCATTGTCGGCAATGGTGGCACGGATCTCGGAGTTCGCCAGCGATCATCGCGATCGACTGCGTGAACTGGACGTCAACCCGCTGATCTGCCGCGGCGACGACATTGTCGCCGTGGACGCTCTGATCATTCCCGCCGGGAGCGTTGCGCGGTTGGAGAACGCGGTCTAGGAAGCGCATCGCCTGGAGTGCCCCGGGCGGTGCGCGCTTCAATCATCCCTCGCCGTGCTGCAGATCATCCTGCTATCTGCTCTCCTTGCCGGCTACCACGGGTCGGCCGAAGGATTTCGGGCTGCGGGACGGCGTTCCGTCCTCGCTTTCCTTTACGGAAGCGCTGAAGTATTCACGCTGTCGCGCTCGAGTCCGGTTTTCGTTCGTGGCTAGAAGCAAGGTACCGCAGGTAGTGGTTCTACCTGTGGTGGCTTGCGACACCGCCACGGGCGAAAACCG
>JAFIFV010000005.1 GCA_020831845.1 Ectothiorhodospiraceae bacterium | reverse complement strand
GGGTTAAGGGGGCCCCGTTTAGCCCCCCTGCCCCGCTTCCCGGTCACGGCCCCTCGCCGGACGCATGCGCAAACGAGATAATCTCGTTTATCGAGATAAATTTCTCGTTTTACGATAACGTTCATGGAAGCGCCGACTTCGTCCAGGCGACCCGCGGCGCTTCCATGAACGTTATCGGAACAGCACACGGACAAGCTCCATGACCACCGGGACAGGACGCAAACCAGGCGGCACACGGAAACCCGCCCCCAACAGCACCTCGCTGGCGAAAGCCTCGCTGCTGCTGCGCACGGTGGCAAAACGCTTTCCCACCGGAGGAACGCTGTCCCGCATTGCTCGCGAAGTAGGCATGAACACGGCCACCGCACATCGCCTGCTCACGGCGCTGGCCCATGAAGGCCTGCTGATGTTCGACCCCTACACCAAGGCCTATCACATCGGCTTCGAATTGCTGGAGATCGCCGAATCCGCACAGGACGTGGCGCCGGACCTGCAGTTGCGCCATCGCCTGCGGCCCCTGGTCAACCGCATTTCGCTGCGCTCGGAGGAATCCACCTACCTGTCCGTGCGCTCCACGCTGGATTCGCTGTGCATCGATCTGGCAGAGGGCAGTCGCCCGGTCAGCGCCAATACCCTGGTTGCCGGGGCCCGCCGGCCGCTGGGCATCGGCGCCGGCAGCGTGGCCCTGCTGGCCTCGCTGCCGGACGAGGAAAGCAGCCGGCTGATCCGGCAGAACGAATCGCGCTTCGACCGCTATGCAGGAGCCACCGCAGCCGACGTGAACCGTTATGTGGCGCAATACCGCCGCGACGGCTATTCCTTCAATGACGGATACATCATTCCGGAGGTGGCAGCCTTGGGCATTGCATTCCAGATGCCTGACAGCAATCAGGTCGTCGCGGTCAGCGTGGCATCCCTGCGATCCCGCATGCACCCGGAGCGTCGCGGGGCGGTGATCGACATCATGCGCGATGAGATCGGCCGCCTCGGAGGGAGGCCTGTCCGATAACGATCAAGGCGGCTTTTCATCATACGAGAAAAAAATCTACATTTGCGAGAAAAAGCTTGAAGCTTCTTATTCCGGGTGCTTATAGTCTCCGGACGCCTGCCCGGAACCATCCAATAACAAAAAGGTGTCCGGCCGAGCGAGCAGCAACAAGAAACAGACGGCGTCGGCAGACGCTCGCGCCATACAAGCCCACTGGAGGAGTCACATCATGACCAGATCGTCCCCCATTGTTCGCCACCTGTCGGTGGCCACCATCGCCGCAGGTCTCGCGCTGGGAACCAGCAGCACGGCCTTCGCCGACCTGCCGGACTCCATGACCTGGACCGCCTACGACGTCGGCTCCGCCGGCTACGCGGAAGCATCTGCCATTGCCGATGCCTTTGGCCGAAAATACGGCACGCGGGTACGTATCCAGCCGTCCGGCTCCGCCATCGGCCGCCTGCAACCCATCGTGAACGGTCGCGCCCAGGTGGGCTTCCTGGCCACCGAAACCTGGTTCGCCGCCGAAGGCATCTACGATTACGCCAGCCGTCGCTGGGGGCCGCAGGACCTGCGTGCGGCCGGCGGCCGTCCGGCCTCGTTCGGGGTCTTCACCGCCCGGGACGCCAATATCACCAGCCTCGAGGAACTGCGTGGCAGGCGCATGGCCTACGTGGCCGGCAACCCCTCCGTGAACGTGAAGTGCGACGCGTTCCTGGAATTCGTCGGCATGACCCGGGACGACGTGGACGCGATCATGTTCCCGACGTACGGCGCCGCCATGAGCTCGGTGGCACAGGGACAGGCCGACGCCTCCTGCACCACCACCACGCCGAGCCAGGTCTACGAGCTGGAACAGTCGCCGCGCGGCATCCGCTGGCTGGAGGTGCCGCCGGATGACGAAGAGGGCTGGGCTCGTCTGAACGACATCGCGCCGTTCTTCGAACCGTTCGCGGAAACCGTGGGCGCCGGCATCAGCGAAGACAACCCGGTGAACATCCTCGCCTACCGCTATCCGCTGCTGGTGACCCTCGCCGACGCCGATGAAGACATGGTCTATGCGTTCACCAAGGCCATGGACGAGACCTTCGACATGTACAAGGACGCCACCGCGGTGATGCCGCGCTGGAACATGGAGCAGGCCGGCACGCCCGCCACCGACGTTCCCTTCCACGACGGTGCCATCCGTTACCTGAAGGAACGTGGCATCTGGACCGATGAGCATCAGGCCTGGAACGATGCCCGCCAGGCGCGCCTGGATGCGCTGCTGGAAGCCTGGCCGAAGGCCGTGGAAGAAGGCGAAGGCAAGAGCGACGAAGAGTTCGCCGAAATCTGGGAGCGTCACCGCCAGGAAGCGCTGAACTCCCTGTAAGACCGCGATCGCACCCGGGAGGCCGACGGCCTCCCGGGTGTCTACGTCGTTCCAGAGGCCCCGTGACCGGAGTCATTCGCCCATGCGCGCTACCACGGAAACCATCAGTGAGATCCCGCCGGGGGAACATGGCGATCAGACGCGCCTGAAGGGCATCGCGTTCTGGATTGCCATCTCCCTGGGAACGATTGGCCTGGCCATGGCCATCAACCAGACGTTCAACTTCCGCTTCATGGGCTTCCAGCCTCTGGGCAATTCGTTTCTGTATTACCTGATCGGTATTTTCCTGGCCGCCGCGTTCATCATCTATCCCTCGCACAAGGGGGCTAGTGCCCGTGTCTCCTGGTATGACTGGATTCTGGGGATCGCCGCACTGTGCTCAAGCATCTACATCGGCATCCATGGCCTGCAGATCATCCAGGAAGGCTGGGATTTCGCCGCGCCCATCGAGGCCACCATCGCCTCCGGCATACTGCTGGCACTGATTCTCGAAGGTGTCCGCCGCTGCGGCGGCTGGCCCCTGCTGTCCGTGACGCTGTTCTTCGGCTCCTATCCGCTGTTCGCGGACCAGATGCCCGGTTTCCTGTGGGGCAACGCCTACGACTTCGGCGAAACCGTCCGCATTCATGTGATGGGCGTGGAGAGCATCATCGGCATTCCGATGCAGGTGGTGGCACAACTGGTCATTGGTTTCGTGGTGTTCGGCGCCGCGCTCACCGTCACCGGGGGCGGCGATTTCTTCATGCGCTTTGCCACCGCGTTGATGGGCCGCACCCGCGGGGGGCCGGCGAAAGTATCGGTGGTATCCAGCGGCATCCTGGGCAGCCTGTCCGGCAGCGTGATATCGAATATCCTCACCACCGGGCCGATCACCATTCCCACCATGAAGCGCAGCGGCTACCCGTCCCACTACGCCGCCGCGGTGGAATCCTGCGCTTCCACGGGCGGCACGCTCATGCCACCGGTGATGGGCGCCGTGGCCTTCATCATGGCTTCGTTCCTGGGTGTGCCTTATGCGGAGGTGATGATCGCCGCCTTCCTGCCGGCGCTGCTGTTCTACGTGGTACTGATCTTCCAGGTGGACAACTACGCGGCGAGGCGCGGCCTGAAGGGGCTGCCCGAGGAGGAGATCCCGAACCTGTGGGAGACGCTGAAGGACGGATGGCCGTATCTGTTCAGCCTGGCGATGCTGATCTACATGCTGCTGTTCATGCGACTGGAATCGTACGCGCCGTACTACGCCACGCTGGTGCTGCTGTTCATCTCTCTGTTCAAGCGCAATTACCGTTTCAACCTTAAGCGCGCCATTTCCCTGCTCTCGAACCTCACCACCAGTGTGGCCAATCTGGTGGCGATCCTGGCCGGCATCGGCCTGGTGGTCGGCGGCCTGTCCTACACCGGGGTCGCCGGGGCCTTCTCCCGCGAACTGCTGCTATACGCCGGCGGCAGCATTCCGCTGATGCTGGCGGCCGGCGCCATCACCAGCTTCATCCTGGGCATGGGCATGACGGTGAGCGCTTGCTATATCTTCCTGTCCATCCTGCTCGCACCGGCGCTGGTTGCCGCGGGGCTGAACCCGCTGGCCAGCCATCTGTTCATCCTGTACTGGGGCATGATGTCCTACATCACCCCACCGGTGGCCATTGCCGCCATCACCGCAGCCGGGGTAGCCGGGGCGCCCGCGGGCAAGACCGGGCTTTATGCGATGCGGCTGGGCAGCATCCTGTTCGTGCTGCCGTTCCTGTTCGTACTGAATCCGTCGCTGATCCTGCAGGGCGATATCCTGAAGATCCTGACGTCGGCATTCACCGCCATCACCGCCATGTGGCTGCTGGCCTCCACCGCGGAAGGCTATCTCTATCGCGTTGGGGAGATCACGTGGCCGATCCGTCTGCTGGTACTGGCTGCCGGCCTGTGCCTTATCTACCCTGAACCCATCAGCGACCTGATCGGCTTCGGTCTGGTTGCCCTCCTCTACGTCAGCCGCTGGCTGTTGGGCCACCGGATGTTGACAGTGCCCAAGTAGTGGACGCCCTGAGATCTGAACGGGACCTTAACGAATGATCGACAAGACCATAGACTCCTTTTCCGAGGCGGTAAACGATATCCGCGATGGCGATACCGTCATGATCGGCGGCTTCGGCAGCTCCGGCATCCCGCTGGAGCTGATCGAAGCGCTGCGCCTGCACGGCGCCAGGGAGCTGGTGATCGTCTCCAATAACGCCGGCGTCGCCGAGGAAGGCATTGCCTCTTTGCTGCGTGATCGCCTGGTGCGGAAGATCGTCTGCTCCTTTCCCCGCTCGGCCGGCTCCATCTGGTTCGAGCGCCTGTGGGAGCGCGGCGAGCTGGAGCTGGAACTCCTTCCGCAAGGCACACTGTCCGAACGCATCCGGGCGGCCGGGGCCGGCATCGGTGGCTTCTTCACGCCCACGGGCTACGGCACCCGGCTCGCGGAAGGCAAGGAAACGCGCGTGATTGATGGTCGCGGCTACGTGCTGGAAGCGCCCCTGCCCGCGGATTTCGCTCTGCTGAAGGCTGACCGGGCGGACCAGTGGGGAAACCTCGTCTACGATACCGCCGGGCGTAACTTCAACCCCATCATGGCCACCGCGGCAAGGACCACGGTGGTGGAAGTCGGCCAGATCGTTCCCGTCGGCGATCTGAACCCGGAATGCGTGGTAACGCCGGGCATCTTCGTGAACCGTGTTATCGCCCGCAAGGAGAACCGGCATGCAGCGGCTTGAACCCGAACAGATCGCCCAGCGGGTGGCGGCGGACATCCCCGACGGCGCCTACGTGAACCTGGGAATCGGCCTGCCCACCATGGTGGCCAACTACGTGCCGGATGACCGCGAGGTGATCTACCACAGCGAGAACGGCATCCTCGGCGTCGGCCCCGCGCCGGAGCCCGGCACGGAAAACCCGGAACTGATCAATGCCGGCAAACAGTACGTGACACTGTTGCCGGGGGGTTGCTATTTCGACAATGCGGAATCCTTTGCGATGATGCGCGGCGGTCACCTGGACATTGCCGTACTCGGCGCATTCCAGGTATCGGCCCGGGGCGACCTGGCCAACTGGGCCACCAACAACGACAAGTACCCGCCGGCGGTCGGCGGCGCCATGGACCTTGCCGTGGGCGCCAAGCAGGTGTTCGTGCTGATGCGCCATACCACCAAGGACGATCAGCCCAAGATCCTGGAGCAATGCGACTATCCGCTGACCGGCCAGGCCGTGGTCAAACGCATCTATACCGATCTGGCCGTGATTGATGTCACCGACGATGGACTGCGGGTCCGGGAACTGTATGCAGGCAACAGCCTCGAGGACGTCCAGGCCCTGACGGGCGTACGCCTGCTGCCGCCGGCCTGACACTGCGCGGATGCCGCCAACGGACAGCCAGACGCTCTCGAGCCTGCGCTCATTGCTGGCCTACCTGACGCTGCTGGTGGGCATGTTCGGTACCGGCCATCTGCCGGCCGCCATCGGCGCGCCGGCCGTGTTGCTGGCTATTGCATTGGGCTGGTCCGATCTCCGCTTCATTGCCCGCCTGTTGCTGAGCACGGTGGCATTCTCGGCTGTCATTGCCCTGATGTACGCACCCTCGGCCCTGGTGGAGGCCGCTGCCAATATGGCGCGACTGGCAGCACTGGTGGTTGCCGTCATGCTGCTGTCGGCCATGCTGGGACGCTCCCGCGACCTCCATCAGATCAGCGCCGCGCTGTTCACCGGCAGCGCCACCAGTCGCTATGGCCGCATTGCGGCAGGAACCGGCTTTCTCGGCGTGCCCCTGAACTTCGGCGCGGTCAGCGTGGTGGGTACGCTGCTGCAGCGTGAGATGCAGCAGCACGGCGATACACCGTTGAGCCGCAACGCCACCAGAGCCATCCTCCGCGGCTTCGGCGCAACCCCGTTCTGCTCGCCGCTGTCTCTTTCCGTGGTCATCACTCTGACCTTCGTCCCCGGACTGGTGGGCTGGCAGCTGATCGCGTTGAGTCTGCCGGTGGCCGTGAGCTACGTGGTGGTGGGACTGCTGTTCCGTGAACCGGAGCCGCCGCTGCCATCACGGCCTGGCGGGAACGCGGCACGGGGGCCGATGCTGCGGTTCGCCGCCTGCATCGCGGCGATCTGCATCGGCGCCTTCGCACTCAGCGACTGGAGTGGCATGAGCTATGCCAAGGCCGTGACCATCAGCTGTGCCGCCATGGTCGCCGGTGGACTGTTGCTCCAGGCCCTGCGTGGCGCCGCCGCCCCGCTGCCGGCCATGGGCTCCATCGGCAACGAGCTGGCGATCATGGGCGGCTCCGCCTTTCTCGGGGCCTTGGCCAGCACGCTGGCGCTGCACCTGCTCGGAGTGGGATTCGATTTCCCGGGCTGGGCCTACCCCGGCATCGCGTTCCTGGTGCCGTGGCTCATGTTTCTGGGCGGGATGGCCGGCTTCAATCCCATCGTCATCGGTACGCTACTGGGAGGCGTGCTGGGTCCGATCTGGCCGCCGGCGGCGGTGCTCGGCCTGGGGCTGGCCATGGTTTCCGGCTGGGGCCTGACCGTCGCCGGCACCCCCTACTCCGCCAACTCCTTGCTGATCGAACGCCTGACCGGCTACGACGCACGCATGATCGCCGTTCGCTGGAACCTGCCGCTGTCCGCCCTGGCATTGACGGTGATCGGGCTGCTGGCAGCCACCATCACTTACGCGCTGACATAAAAAAAACGGGCCCCGAAGGGCCCGTTTTCCGCTACCGGCAACGATCGTCACCGGCGGTCAACAGCATGCTCAGCCGAACTGGTTCATGGTGTTGTCCTTGCCACCCGCCTTCAGCGCGGCATCACCGGAGAAGTACTCCTTGTGATCGTCGCCGATGTTGGAGCCGGCCATGTCCTGGTGCTTCACGGTCGGCACGCCCTGGCTGATTTCCTGGCGCTGCACGCCATCCACATAGGCCAGCATGCCCAGCTCGCCGAAGTAGCCCTTGGCCAGGTTGTCGGTGGACAGGGCCGCGGTGTGGTAGGTCGGCAGCGTGATCAGGTGGTGGAAGATACCGGCCTTGGCGGACGCTTCCCGCTGGAAGTTCTGCGTCCACTTGTCGGCTTCCGCAGCCAGATCGGTGTCGTCGTACTCGGCGCTCATCAGGTTGGCGCGGTCGTACTTGGACACGTCCTTGCCCGCTTCCTTCCAGGCATCGAACACTTGCTGGCGGAAGTTCAGCGTCCAGTTGAAGGACGGGCTGTTGTTGTACACCAGCTTGGCGTTCGGCACTTCCTTGCGGATAGCGTCGACCATTTCGGCGATCTGGCCGACGTGCGGCTTCTCGGTCTCGATCCACAGCAGGTCGGCACCGTTCTTCAGGCTGGTCACGCAGTCAAGCACGACGCGGTCGAAGCCGGTGCCCTTGCGGAACTCGAACAGGCCGCTGGGCAGACGCTTCGGACGCAGCAGCTTGCCGTTGGACTTCACGACCACGTCGCCGTTCTTGATGTCGTCGGCGCTGTCGATGTATTCACCGTCCAGGAAGCTGTTGTACTTGTCGCCCAGGTCGCCCGGTTCCTTGGTCACGGCGATCTGCTTGGTCAGGCCGGCGCCCAGAGAGTCGGTACGGGCAACGATCACGCCGTCATCCACGCCAAGCTCCAGGAAGGCGTAGCGCACGGCGTTGATCTTGGCCAGGAAGTCGGCGTGCGGCACGGTAACTTTGCCGTCCTGGTGACCGCACTGCTTCTCGTCGGACACCTGATTCTCGATCTGGATGCAGCAGGCACCCGCCTCGATCATCTGCTTGGCCAGCAGATAGGTGGCTTCCTCGTTACCGAACCCGGCGTCGATGTCGGCAATGATCGGCACGACGTGGGTCTCGAAGTTGTCGATCTTGTTCTGGAGATCCCGGGCGGCAACTTCGTCACCCTTGGCGCGGGCTTCATCCAGGGAGCGGAACAGATGGTTCAGTTCGCGTGCATCAGCCTGCTTGAGGAAGGTGTAGAGCTCCTCGATAAGCGCCGAGACAGAGGTTTTCTCGTGCATGGACTGGTCGGGCAGCGGACCGAACTCGGAACGCAGCGCGGCGACCATCCAGCCGGAGAGGTACAGGTAGCGCTTCTTGGTGCTGCCATGATGGCGCTTGACCGCGATCATCTTCTGCTGGCCGATAAAGCCGTGCCAACACCCCAGGGACTGGGTGTACTTGGCCGGATCGGCGTCGTACTCCGCCATATCCTGACGCATGATCTTGGCGGTGTACTTGGCGATGTCCAGGCCGGTCTTGAAGCGGTTCTGAGCGCGCATGCGAGCGACATATTCCGGGTTTACCGCATCCCAGGTGCCGTTCTGCGCCTCGCGAAGGGCAGCAGTTGCCTCAATGTCCTTCGTATACTGTGACATGTTCGATCCTTTCAAGTGTATGGATTACCTTAGCCCGCTATCACGCATGCACCGGGGCGAACGCCGTCGGGACATGCATTTCATAGACCGCTTCCCCACCTCGCGGAACGGCTTTGCAGCAATTCCTTGCATGCCGCAAAGCGTCGGCGCCCCGCCAGACTGATGTCCGGCCGAGCCCTGTCGGGAAGTCATCTAGAGCCGCCACCAGGTTTTGCAGCAGCGATCGGATGTGTAGCCTGCTTTCCAGCGCACTCCGTGTAGGGCATCGCGCCGACCGCTTTACAGCCGACAACCGCCCCAGAAGCCATTCGTCGTGAGAATGGCCAACCCGCTGGCAGAACAACTGCCGCATGCAGCGCAATCCCCTCTACGCCTGCAACAGTCGCCGCCGAATCCAGAGCCAATAGCATACCACCAGATGTGCTGCACCGCGACATTTTTCCCACAAGTACAACCGTCCGGCAGGCGGAGCCCCGTTGGGCCGTCGTTTCTTCGCGTGAAACAGGCCCTGCCAGCAGATCCGATAGACCACCCGGTCCATCAGCGGGGCGCATTATACGCGATTATGGCCCGGATGGTATTCCCCGTTAGCGGCCGGATTCACTGCGAAGCCTCCGGAGAAAGTACCCCGACGGGCACAAATGTGCGTCGGATATCCTGCTGCATGGCGCCGTAGCGCTGCTCCAGCACCCCGTCGTAGGCGGCCAGCAGATCACTTTCCAGCTCGCATCTCAGCTCATCCAGCCCCGCCTGCAGGGCCAGCAGGAACTCCTCGCGGTTCAGCGCCTCGTCCACCCGCAGCAACGCCCAGTCCGTGGCGAGCCAGGTGGCGCCACCCGCCGCCAGGGCGCAGGCAAGCGCTCCCGGGCCCGTGGGGGCGCAGATGGCGGCACCGCCGCCAGCGGCGGCTCCGGCCCGCGCCGCTCCCCGCGCAGCTCCCCTTGCGGCAATACCCTGACCGCTCATGACCAGGGCCCGCCGGCTGGCAAGCCGCCAGAGCAGCGGCCCGGCGGCGGCGCCGCCGGCAACCGCACTGCTGGCGGAAAGCCGCAGCGTATAGGCGTCGCTGCCATGGCCGGACAGCCGGGCCATCAACTCATCCAGGGCCAGGCTCTGATCGCTCGGAGGCGGCGGCAAGGCCAGCCTGTCGGCCTCCAGCACCTGCAGGACCTCCGCCAGCCAGCCGTCACGCACAGCCTGCATCTGCACAAGCATCCGCTCGTCGGTCTGCAACCGCAATGCATCCAGGCGCTCCCGGAAACCGGCCCCGTCGAAGACCAGCTCCTGCGCCTTGCGCTCGACGAAATCACCCTCCGTGAGCCGCATTCTCCGTAGCAGGGACATGGATATACGGGAATATTCGCCGCCCAGGGAGTAGTACCAGTCGGCGAACCGCGGGAGCTCTGCAGAAAGGTCGGCAAACAGCGTATCCAACCCCTGGCGCAAGTGCTCCTCGACCAGCGCCCGCGCCTCTGCCTCACCGTCCGCGAACCGCAGGCGGGAAAGCAGGGCCAACGTCTCCGCCCGTGCTGCGGGAATGCGGTAATGCTCACCCGCAAGGGCGACATCCACCGGCGGCGCGGGCTGCCAGGCGGCTCGCCAGGTCGACCGATGTTCCAGCCCCAGCCAGAGAGCGGCCAGGCACGCCGCGACCAGTACCAGCACCAGGCCGGTACCGGCGGAACTGCGAACATGGCGCATGGCGAGATCTGACATCAATGCTCCCCTGCCGCGGGCTTCTCGAAGGTGCACGTTTCACTGGCATCGCCCGAACGCTGCCTGCGCCGGTGACGAGCGATTTCCAGCACGCCGGCGCACACCAGAAGGTAAGACCACAGAAACAGCCCTTCTGCGGCAAGTATGATCAACCACCCACCAATCTGGAACACCGGCCCGCCCAGCCCGGGCAGCAACTGCTGGCCCAGCCACCAGCCAACGGCATCCTTCGCCGCTGCCAACTGCATCAGATTAAGCAGCCATTCGCTGGCGGCGTCCTGTCGCAGCATCTCGTTCCAGACGGCCTGACGCAGCCCCACCTCGCCCAGTTCCGGATAACTGGCGTGCATGGCCAGCAGCACCAGCGCGGGAAACAGCAACAGGAAATTCATCACCAGCACGACACGCCAGACGAGTTCGGTCCGGAAACGCGCCGAGACATGCCCCGCCAGCAGGCGACCGATGAGCACATGCAACAACACCAGGACAGGGAGGTTAAGCAGGAGCAGTTGCCAGACGCGCGAGTCGTCGAGCCGCACCACCGCCACCAGCAGAACCAAGGTCAGCAGCATGGCCTGGAGCAGTTGGCGGGCAGCAAGCAATGGCCCGCCACGTAGCCGCATGCGCCACCAGCTATGATCCTGGAAATAGGCATTCAGGAAAGCCCGTCGGCGGCTCAGCGCCCGGGACCACAGCCCGTACCATGCCAACGCCGTCAGCAGCACCCAGGCAATGGCCAGCGCCCAGGTGGGCGCACCGGGCCCGGTAATGTGCACGGCCAGCAGCAAGGCCAGCGGCAGGCACAGGCACAGCAGGTCAATCAGCCGCTTGCGCATGGATTCACGCACGCTACGTGGAGCGCCAGAGGCGGCCGGCACCTGCCACTCATGCGGCGCTGCGCCTCCTGCGCACGGCGGCTGCCAACGATTCCAGCACGCCCGTTGTGGTCTCCCAGTCGATGCAGGCGTCGGTGACGCTCTGCCCGTAAACCAGACCGTTACGCCCGTCAGTGATATCCTGGCGACCTTCCTTCAGATGACTCTCCAGCATGACGCCGCAGATGCTGACGGTACCGCCGCCGATCTGTTCCGCCACGTCTTCGGCCACCGCCGGTTGTCGGCGATGATCCTTGCCGCTGTTGCCGTGACTGCAATCCACCACCAGGCGAGGCTCCAGTCCGCTGGCCGCCAGGGCCGAGGCGGCGGCACGCACGCTCTCGGCATCGTAGTTGCTGCCGCCTCCGCGGCCGCGCAGCACCAGGTGGCCGTCCGGATTGCCGGTGGTAGTCACGATCATCGCCGTCCCGTCCATTGAAATGGTGGGGAAGGTATGCGACCTAGCCGCCACGTGGATGGCATCGATCGCGATATCGACGCTGCCGTCGGTGGCATTCTTGAAACCCACAGGTGCCGACAGTGCCGAGGCCATCTGGCGGTGCAACTGGCTCTCCACCGTACGGGCGCCAATGGCGCCCCAGGTCAACAAATCGGAATAGTACTGGGGGGTGACCAGATCGAGGATTTCGGTGGCCGCCGGAACGCCCAGTTCCGCGCA
The DNA here is from genome assembly GCA_020831845.1 of Ectothiorhodospiraceae bacterium. Lineage (GTDB taxonomy): Bacteria > Pseudomonadota > Gammaproteobacteria > Nitrococcales > Aquisalimonadaceae > LSCE01. The sequence goes on along the minus strand of JAFIFV010000005.1, from coordinate 36,221 downwards.
ATCCAGTAGCATGCGGCGGGCAAGATAGAGCCCCTTGCGGATATCGCCATCGCCGTTGAGATCCGGATCGTAGATGAGGCCTTTCCAGCCCATCCGTGTCCTGGGCTTCTCGAAATACACGCGCATGACCGGGAACAGGGCGTCGGAGACACGCGGGGCGAACGCCTGCAGCAAACGCGCATATTCCAGGGCAGAGGTAGGCTCGTGGATGGAGCATGGGCCGACGATCACCAGCAGCCGGTCGTCCTGGCCCCGCAGTATGCGCCGTACCGTCGACCGCCAGTCCACGATGCGCCCGATTTCCCGTTCGGCCACCGGCAGCTCGTCGTGCAGGGCCTGGGGCGGCGGCAGGGATTGTTCACGGGCGATATGTATGTCGGAGATCCTGCTGCGCATGCTGTCCGTCTTCCCAGGGAAACCGTTGTCTCGGAAACGGTAGCATCAGACCGGGGACACAATGAAGAAAGTGATGAACAACTCGCGCAGGCAAGCGGTGGAGGAGCCAGGCTGCCGCATGCGGTCGTCCCCGGCGCGGCCTACTGCACCGGGGACGGCCCGTCTATTTCATTTCAAAGCCGCGCTCGCGCAGGAAGTCCCGCATGTGCGGACGCGACTTGCTGGTGAACAACACCGTCATCTGCTCGGTCCAGGTACTGTCCTTGTTCGCGCTGCTGCGGCTGCGGTAGTACTGCCGCATGGTCTCGTCGAAACTGGACACCTGTTCCTGGTCGACGCTGTCGTCGTAGTAGTCATCCTTGAGTATGGCGGGCAGCGGCAGGCGCGGCTTCACCTCCGGCGACTGGTCCGGATACCCCATGCAGAAACCGAACACCGGATACACATGCCGGGGCAGGCGCAGAAGCTCGCTGATTTCGGCCGGGTTGTTGCGCACGCCGCCGATATAGCAGATGCCGAGACCGGCGGATTCAGCGGCCACCGCGACGTTCTGCGCCATCAGCGCGGTGTCCACAGTGGCGATGACGAACTGCTCGGTCATGCCCTCTTTGACCTCGGTTCCGCTGCGTTTGCAGGCGTCGAAGATACGCCGCATGTCCGCACAGAACATCAGGAAATGCGAACAACTGACAACGTAGGGCTGGTTGCCGGCCAGCTCGGCGATGCGCTGCCGGTTCCCGGGATCGTTGACCCGGATCACGGTTGTCGCCTGGACATGGCTGGAGGTCGCCGCACTCTGGCCGGCGCGGATGAGTTCCTGGAACAGTTCCTCGTCAATCTTTCGATCCGTGAATTTGCGGATGGAACGGTGAGATTTCAGAAGATCGATAACCGGATTCAAGACTCTGCCGCCTTTGCTTGACTGTGAATGATGGGTAGTGACAGTAACCGCTCAGCATAAGGTACTGGCCGAGAACGGGCAAATTAGTCCACCGATAAACTAATTGGTTGCTACCTATGCCGGATCTTGTAATCGGCTTGCCGCATCCCAAGGTTCTATGCCCTACTCCCAAGCAACCGTGGAGCCGACGATGGACACACCCCGAATCCTGATGATCGTGACCAGCACAGAGCGGATGCCGTCGGGCAAGGCCACCGGCCTGTGGCTTGAGGAATTCGCCGTGCCTTACCTTGAATTCCGCAAAGCCGGGGCAGAGGTGGTAGCGGCCAGCCCGAAGGGTGGAGCAACACCGATCGACCCCCGCAGCAATCCCGACCCGGAACAGGAGCAGGCCTGGCGGGAACCAGCGGGGGTGCTGCGGAGCACGCGCCGACTGGAGGAGATCGACCCGGCCGATTTCGATGCGGTATTCCTGCCCGGGGGGCACGGCACCATGTTCGATCTTCCCGAGAATGCGCAGCTGGTGCGCATTCTCGAGCAACTGGAGGCCTCCGGGAAGGTGATTGCGGCGGTCTGCCACGGCCCCGCCGGCCTGATCGGCCCGAAGCGGCCGGACGGCCAGGCGCTGGTCGCGGGCCGGCGGGTGGCTGTGTTCACCGATGCCGAGGAGCATGCGGTGGAACTGCAGGACGACGTCCCCTTCCTGCTGGAGAGCCGCTTGCGGGAACTGGGTGCGAAGGTGGAAACCGCCGCGAATTTTCAGGAACACGCCATCCGTGACGGCAAACTGGTAACCGGCCAGAACCCGCCTTCCAGCAAACGCACCGCCCAGCTCACACTGGAGGCGCTGGGGCAGTAAATGGGCGCAGGGAAGCGCTCCCTGCGGCGGGGCCCCGCCAAGGCCCCGCCGTCAGCCCTCAGGCAATGTCGAGTTCCGGAGCGACACGACCATCGCGGCCCTGCTTCCCGGCGTCCGCGAAGGCTTCCGCAGCGCAGAGCATGTTGTCGAGACGCAGGCGCTCCGTCACGAAATCCACGAAGCTGCGCACCTTGGGCGGCACAACCCGACCTCCCGGATAAACCGCGGACAGCTGCATTTCCGGTCCGGTCCATCCTTCGAGGACCCGACGCACCGCCCCGCGCTGCAGATCGTGACACATGATGAACTCGCTGCTCAGCATCAGCCCGTGGCCACCGAGCAACAGCGAGCGCAGCGCAAACGGATCGTTCGCGACGGCGACCGGATTGATGGTGAACTCCTCGCCACGGCCCCCATGCTGCAACAGCCAGGCGTGACGGCTGCCCCGACGATCCGCTGGCCCGGCCAGCGCATGATGCCGCTCCAGATCCTCCGGCACGCGGGGCTCGCCGTAACGCTCGATGTAGCTCTCGCTGGCATAGATGAACGAGCGATAGCGGGAAATGGTCCGCGCCACCAGACTCGAATCCGGCATCGGTCCGACCCGAATTGCAACGTCAATCTGTTCGGCGATCAGATCGAGTCGGTCATTGGATAGAACAAGATCGATCCGGACATCCGGGTACAATTCACGAAAATCCCGCATCAGGCCGGAAAGCACCTCGGAACACAGCGTGAAAGGCGCCGTGACGCGCAGCCAGCCGCGCGGGTTCTCTTCCAGTTGCAGTACCGCGTTCTCCGCTTCGTCCAGTTCGTGGGCGATGCGGCTGCTGTACTCGAAATAGACTGCGCCGGCTTCCGTCAGATTCAACTGCCGGGTAGTCCGGTTGAGCAGGCGCACTCCCAGGCGCTGTTCCAGATCCTGCACCTTCCGGCTAACGGTGGTCTTCGGCAGGCCAAGGGAGCGGGCCGCCCCGGTGAAGCTTCCCTTTTCCACCACTTTCGCGAAAATAACCGCTTCATTCAGATCCTGCTGCATTGGTATTGTCCTTCCATGATCCAGCGTTGATTCGGCAGCACAGTGGTCTTTTGGCCCTGCGGCGCCGAAAACGGGGATTTTGTCCCGTGGACGGGAAAGTATTTCCCTGATCCGCCGGCTAATCAACTACTTCCTCCAGGCGTATCGTTTGCCCCTCGAACATGGGGCAAGTAATCAGCACTTCCCCGGGGCATCGCGTTGGCCAGCGGCGCAGTGCAGTTTCCTCGCGCCTTTCAATCGCCATGTCGAAAATCATGGTTCCCACGCGACCAGGATGAGCAGCAACTTCCTGTAACAACACCGCGGGCAGCGTCACGGATACCGATTCGCAGACGTCCACCATGCAGTGATGAGTGAACCGGACAAGCGACGGCTGCCAGTCATTGACCTCAACATTGGTTCAGGTTTTATGCTCGCTTTCACCCGTTCACAGGCAACAAAGTTCCGGTCCACGGCGGCGCTGGCGCATGAACGGGCTCCGGAGAAAGTTTCACTCTAGACCGAGGAACAGGAATGAAAACGGACGACAGGCTTGAAATACGCGTCCTCGCGGCGGTGGTTCTGGCGCTGGGCATGCTCGTCGGGGCCGGCTGCAACAGCCAGGCAGACGGGGTTGAACAGACGCCTCCGCCCCCCAGGGTCAGCGTCGCCGACGTCGTGGTGCGGGACGTGCAACTCTGGGATACGTTCACGGGCCGCATCGAGGCAGTGGAGACAGTGGAACTGCGGCCCCGCGTCAACGGCTATATCGAGCGGATCAATTTCCATGAAGGTCAGGAGGTCGCCAAGGGGGACGTGCTCTTCGTCATCGATCAGCGACCGTACCGGACCGAGTTGAACCGTGCCGAAGCGGAACTGGGCCGTGCAAGAACGCGCGCGGAACTGACGCGTACCGAAGCGGCGCGTGCGGAAAAACTGGCGGAATCGCAGGCGATATCCCTGGAAGAGCTGGATCAGCGCCGCGCCGCCGCGGCGCAGGCCGAAGCCGACGTGCATACAGCGCGCACCGCGGTCGAAGCAGCCCAGTTGAACCTGGAGTTCACGGAAGTCCGCGCACCGATTGCCGGTCGTGCCGGACGCGCGCAGGTCACGGTGGGCAACCTGGTCACTGGCCAGGGCAACGGTACCCCGCTCACAACCATCGTGTCCCTGGACCGCGTCCACGTCCATTTCTTCGCGGACGAACACGCCTACCTGCGCTACGAGGCCATGGCGCGTGCCGGCGATCTGCCCAGTTCAAGAAACGGGGCCACCCCGGTGCGCGTTGGCCTGGCCTCCGATGCCGACTACCCGCACCTGGGCACGGTGGATTTCGTTGATAACCGGCTCGATGCGGCGACCGGCACGATCCTGGTGCGGGCATCACTGGACAACGCTAACAGAACGTTCGTACCGGGCATGTTCGCCAGGGTGCAAATGCCGGGCAGCGGCACCTTCAGCGCGGTGCTGATCGACGATAAGGCCGTACTCACCGATCAGGACCGCAAATACGTCTACGTGGTGGAAGACGGAGTGGCCCACAGGCGGGATATCCAGTTGGGTCGGACCGTGGATGGGCTGCGCGTGGTGGACAGCGGCCTCTCCGAGGGAGACCTGGTGGTGGTGAACGGTGTTCAGCGGATCTTCTTCCCCGGTATGCCGGTGGACGCAGAAACGGTTGCCATGGACCCCGCCAACGATACCGCTGGCGCCCTCAGCTCACGCTGATCCGGCACCGTTCCAATTGACTGGTTGAATGCGCCGGCGATCCCGCCGGCGAGGCGATGGAGTCTTGCCATGAACTTCGCAAAGTTCTTCGTGGATCGGCCGGTGTTCGCCGCTGTGCTGTCCATCTGCATATTGCTCGCGGGGCTGATCACCCTCCCCCTGCTGCCGGTCAGCGAATACCCGGACGTGGTCCCCCCCAGCGTCCAGGTACGGGCGGTGTTCCCCGGCGCCAACCCGGACGAGATTTCCGAAACGGTCGCAACACCGCTGGAAGAAGCCATCAACGGCGTCGAGCGGATGATGTACATGAAGTCGGTCGCTGGCAGCGACGGCGTGCTGGCCCTGACCGTGACCTTCGAGCCCGGCACCGACCCCGACCAGGCACAGGTCCAGGTGCAGAACCGGGTCAACCAGGCACTGCCGCGCCTGCCCGAGGATGTGCGCCGCCAGGGCATCACCACGCAGAAGCAGTCGCCGGACCTGACCATGGTGGTGCACTTGCTGTCCCCGGACGACAGCTACGACATCGTCTACCAGCGCAACTACGCCACCCTGCGCATCAAGGACGAATTGGCCCGGATCCAGGGTGTGGGTCAGACCATGGTGTTCGGCGCCGGCGACTATGCCATGCGCATCTGGGTGGACCCGGACCGGGCCGCGGCGCGAGGACTGACTGCCGGTGACATCGTGCGCGCGGTGCGGGAGCAGAACGTCCAGGTCTCGGCCGGTCAGCTTGGGGCGCCGCCCACGGCGGACCCGGCCGACTTCCTGGTGTCGGTGAACGCCCGCGGACGCCTTGCAAGCGAGGAGGAATTCGGCGACATCATTCTGCGCACCGGCGACAACGGGCAGGTGACCCGCCTGGCGGACGTGGCTCGGCTGGAGCTGGGAGCAGCGGAATACTCCCTGCGTTCCGAACTGAACAACCGGCCTGCGGTGGCCATCGGCATCTTCCAGGCACCGGGATCCAACGCCATCGAGATCTCCAACGCGGTACGCAGCACGATGGAGGAGCTGTCCTCGCGCTTCCCCCCCGGGCTCGAATACGACGTGGTATATGACCCCACCGTGTTCGTGCGCGGCTCGATCCGCGCGGTGATCGTCACGCTGCTGGAGGCGGTGGTACTGGTGGTGCTGGTCGTGGTGCTGTTCCTCCAGACCTGGCGGGCCTCCATCATTCCGCTGCTGGCGGTGCCGGTCTCCATCGTCGGCACCTTCGCCGTGCTCTATCTGCTCGGCTTTTCGATCAACACCCTGACGCTGTTCGGCCTGGTGCTGGCCATCGGCATCGTGGTGGATGACGCCATCGTGGTGGTGGAAAACGTCGAACGGAACATTTCCGAGGGCCTGAAACCACTGGCTGCGGCCCATCAGGCCATGCGGGAGGTCAGCGGTCCGATCATCGCCATCTCGCTGGTCCTCTGCGCGGTCTTCGTGCCGATGGCATTCCTCTCCGGCGTCACCGGGCAGTTCTACCGGCAGTTTGCCGTCACCATCGCCATTTCCGCGGTGATTTCCGGCATCAACTCGCTGACCCTGTCCCCGGCGCTGGCAGCCATGCTGCTGAAGCCCCACGGGGCGCCGCCGGACCTCCCCACGCGGGTGATCAATTTCCTGTTCGGCTGGCTGTTCCGGCCCTTCAACCGGATGTTCCAGCGCAGCTCGGAGGGCTATCAGGCCAGTGTCTCCGGCAGCCTGCGCCGACGCGGCATGGTTTTCGCCGTGTATGCGGTGCTGCTGTTCGGTACCGGCATGATGTTCCAGCTGGTGCCCGGCGGCTTCGTTCCGACCCAGGACAAGCTCTACCTGATCGGCGGCATCAAGCTGCCGGAAGGGGCCTCCCTGGACCGGACCGAGGCCGTGGTCCGGCAGGTCAGCGACATCGCCCTGGAAACTGACGGGATCATCAGCGCCGTGGCCTTCCCTGGCCTGAACCCGATGCAGTTCACCAATACGCCGAACAGCGGCACGGTATTTTTCGGGCTGGAGGATTTCGGCTCGCGCAAACGCACCGCCGAGTCGATTACCGCGGAACTGAACGCAAGGTTCGGCGAGATTCAGGAAGGCTTCGGTTTCGCCATCATGCCACCGGCCATACTGGGTATCGGTACCGGCTCCGGCTATTCGCTGTACGTGCAGGATCGGGCCGGACTCGGGTACAGCGAACTGCAGCACGCCGTCATGGCCCTGTCCGGCGCCATCAGCGAGATGCCGGGCATGGGCTACCCGTTCTCCTCCTTCCAGGCGAATGTGCCGCAGCTGGACGCCGAGGTGGACCGCGCCAAGGCCAAGGCCCAGGGCGTCGACATCACCGATGTGTTCGAGACGCTGCAGGTCTATCTGGGCTCGGCCTATATCAACGATTTCAACCGCTTCGGTCGTACTTATCAGGTCATTGCGCAGGCGGATGCGCCGTTCCGCAGCCGGGCCGAGGACATCGCCAACCTGCAGACCCGGAACCGGTTCGGCGATATGGTGCCGATCGGCAGCATGGTGAGTATCAGCGATACCTACGGCCCCGATCCGGTCATCCGCTACAACGGATACCCGGCCGCGGACCTGATGGGCGAAGCGGACCCTGCCCTGCTCTCCTCCAGCCAGGCACTGGGTATCGTGCAGGCGCTGGCTCCGCAGGTACTGCCGAATGGAATCAGCTTCGAATGGACCGATCTCAGCTTCCGCCAGGTCAACGAAGGGCGCGCCAACCTGGTGATCTTCCCCCTGGCAGTGCTGCTGGTCTTCCTGGTGCTGGCGGCGCTGTACGAGAGCTGGGTGCTGCCGCTGGCGGTGATCCTGATCGTGCCGCTGTGCATCCTCTCCGCCCTGTTCGGCGTGTGGCTGATGGGCGGCGACAACAATATCTTCGTTCAGATCGGCCTGGTGGTACTGATGGGGCTGGCGTGCAAGAACGCGATCCTTATCGTGGAATTCGCCAGGGACCTGGAACGCCAGGGATACGGCATCGTGGAAGCGGCGCTGGAATCCTGCCGCCTGCGGCTGCGCCCGATCATCATGACCTCCATCACTTTCACCGCCGCCGTGGTTCCACTGGTGCTGGCCACCGGTGCCGGCAGTGAGGTACGCCATGCACTGGGCGTGGCGGTATTCGCCGGCATGATCGGCGTCACGGTGTTCGGTCTGTTCCTTACCCCGGTGTTCTACGTGGCCTTGCGCAAGCTCGCAGAGCGTGTCCGCCGCGGCCATTCCGAAAGCGAGATTATCCATGAGAACTAGCAAACTGCTGCCGGGCCTGACGGCCGCCGCGCTGCTTACCGCATGCGCGGCGGGTCCGGACTACGCGCCTCCCTCCATCGACGCCCCGAACGCGTTCCAGCGGGCAGAGGCCGAGATCTACACCGATGCCCCGGCTCAAACCGGCTTCTGGGAACAGTTCCGGGATCCGCTGCTGGAAGCGCTGGTGGAAGAAGCGATTACCGCGAATCACGATCTCCGAATCGGCCTGGCCCGCTATGACCGAAGCCGGGCTCTGCTTGGGGAGGCCCGCCGGGAACAGTTGCCCAGCGTCACCGCCGGCGGCAGTGCCGGCCACCAGCGCCTAAGCGCCAGTCAGATGCCCGGCGCCTCCCGCAGCCAGCGGGAGGGCGAAACCTACGAAGCGGGCCTGAGCGCGTTCTGGGAACTCGACTTCTTCGGCCGCGTGCGCCGCGGCGTCCAGTCCCAGAGGGCAGACAGCGAAGCCCATGCAGCCGATCTCGATGCGCTGAGGATCGTCGTGGTGGCCGAACTGGTGGACAGCTATTTCCAGCTCCGGGGCTTGCAGGAGCAGCTCCGGGTATCACGGGCCAATGCCGAGAAACAGGGTCAGTCGCTGGCGCTGGTGGAAACCCGCCTGGAGGCCGGACGCGGCACCGAACTGGACCGGATGCGCGCCAGGGCGCAACTGGGGGCAACCCTGTCCCGGATCCCGTTCCTGGAAGGTGAGATCGCCGCACTGACCCACCGCATTGCGGTGCTCGTGGGCAGGCAGCCAGGGGAACTGATCGACCGTCTGGAACCGGCCCTGCCCCCGCCTGCGCTGCCACCAACAGTTGCCGCCGGCCTACCCGGCGACCTGCTGCGCCGGCGGCCGGACATCATCGCGGCGGAGCGGCGGCTGGAAGCCGCCACCGCGCGTATCGGAGTGGCCACCGCGGATCTCTATCCCCGCTTTACGCTGGGCGGATTCCTCGGAACCAGCGCGGCCAGCACCGGCGATCTGTTCAGCCGCGACAGCGAGACACGGCTGATCGCGCTGGGCGTCGACTGGTCATTTCTGGATAGCGGTCGGGTACGCGCGCGGATGGCAGCGGCGGATGCCGACGCGGAGGCAGGCCTGGCGGCTTACGAGCAGACCATCCTGCTGGCCATGGAGGAGACGGAGACAGCCATGGCCAGATACCAGCGAGCGTTGCAGGAGCACGCCCACCTGGAACAGGCGGCCAGGGACAGCGCGGATGCGGCGCGCCTGGCTCAGGTGCGTTATGAAGGCGGCGTGATCGACTTCCTGGAAGTCATTGATGCCGAACGCGTGCGGCTGGAGAACGAGAACGGTCTTGCCGTCAGTCACACCCGGTCCGCACGGGCGCTGGTCGCACTGTATCGCGCGCTGGCGGGCGGCTGGCCCCCGGAGCTATTTCAAAGCCTCGACGTCACTGCCCTCGCCCGCTGACACCTGAAGCTCGCGCACCGGACGCACCTCGACGCAACCCACCCTGGCGGCAGGTATGTCAGCCGCCAGGCGGCTTGCCTCCTGCTGGTCAGCCGCCTCGAGCAGATAGAAGCCCGCCAACTGCTCCTTGGTTTCCGCGAACGGGCCATCGGTCACCGAAACGGTGCCGCCGCGAACACGCACCGTGGTGGCGGTGCGTACCGGCTCCAGCGCTTCCCCGGCGAGCATATGACCGCTCTCCGCAACACCTTCGGTGTAACGCATGCATTCGCTGTCCTCCGGGCTCTCCGGCAGGGAATGCAGCTTCTCTTCATCACAGTAGACCAGGCACAGAAATTTCATCGCGATCTCTCCCTGAACAGCCCGGCATCTACTGCCAGGCAATGAAAAACCCGCAGCCTACGCAAGGCAGGCTGCGGGTTGGCTACCGTAGCGACTATCAGGCGTAGGCCGGCTGCCGCCGGTTCGCAACCAGCATGAAGCCGATTGCGAAGGCCACCCACAACAGGAAGGCCAGGAACCATGGGTTGGCGCCGCCAACGATGATCCCCATGCCCACCAGGCCGGCGCCGACCACATAATAAGTCATCGGCAACAGCGTCTTGCGAATGATGTCGCCCTCGCGACCGATCAGCCCCACGGTGGCGGATGCGGCAACCACATTATGCACCGTCACCATGTTGCCGCCAGCACCGCCCACCGCCTGCAGCGCCACCACGATGGAGGCCCCGAAGGAGCCCAGGCCGATCTGCTCGGCGGTGGAGATCTGGAAGAAGGCAAACATCAGGTTGCTCACCGTGTTACTGCCGGCGAGGAACGCCCCAAGACCACCGATCAAGGGGGCGAACAGCGGCCACAGGCCACCGGCCATGGAGGCAACACTCTGCGCCAGGACCTCCGGCATGCTCGCCACCTGCGCGGCATTACCAAAGGCGACGCCACCCTCCAGCGCGCTGCGGATATCCTGGACGCTGGCCAGGCCGTCCGGCGCCGAGTTGATGAACACCTGCACCATGGGCACCGCAAAGATCAGCGCCACACCCGCGGCAAGTATGGTGTTCCCTGCCGTCTTCCAGGCATTCAGGTAGTTGCCATGATTCCACATCTGGTGCAGAACATAGGTGATAAGCGAGGTCACCAGCAGCACGAAGCCGGGCAGGAATAGCGGCTGGGAGCTGGCGGTGATGCCAGAGCCGAAGATATCCGGCCACTCCAGGGTCACGGACTGGAGCGCGGCCACCACCGGGTCCACGGTGCGCGTGACCACCAGCAGGATGGCAACGATCACGTAGGGAGCCCAGGCCTTCATCTGCGACATCTGCTCGCCATCACTGCGCTCCGGCTGCGCATCGTCCTGGAACCGACTGACCCACTCCGGCTCCCATTTGCTGCGCTCTTCGAAATTGAAGGTGTCCTTGGGCACCAGGAACCCAGCGCGCGCCGCGGGCACCACGATGGCAAGGCCCACCAGACCGCCGATCAGCGACGGGAATGCCGGCCCGAGCAATGCGGCCACGGCATAGTAGGGAATCACGAAGGCCAGTGCTGCAAAGATGGCGAACGGCCAGGCACGCAGACCGTCGATAAAGGAACGATTGGCGCCGAAGAAGCGGGTCAGCATGCCCACCATGATCAACGGCACCATGATGCCCAGAATGGCGTGAATCATCGCCACCTGCATACCGATGGTGGCAACGAACTCCGCATGCGTGGTACCCGCCGCCTCGACCATGCGCTCGGTCACGCTCTGCCCGGCCAGCCCCTGGTCGATGCCGACCAGGATGGGCGTACCCACGGCGCCGAAGGAGACCGGGGTGGACTGGATGATGAGCGCGGACACCACTGCGGCCATGGCCGGGAAGCCCAGGGCTACCAGCAGCGGGGCGGCAATCGCCGCCGGCGTGCCGAAGCCGGACGCACCTTCAATCAGACAACCGAACAGCCACGCCACGATGATTGCCTGCACACGGCGGTCAGGCGAGATGTCGGCGAAGCCGCGCTGGATGGTCGCGATGGCACCACTCTCGCGCAGCGTGTAGAGCAACAGGATGGCGCCGAAGACAATGAACAGAATGTTCAGTGCCACTACCACGCCGTTCACCGTGGCGGCTGCCACCACGTTCGGCTGCGTCCCCCAGAAGGTCAACGCCACCACCACGGCCACACCATAGGCCAGCGGCATGGCGTATTTGGCCGGCCATCGCAGGATGACCAGGAACAGCGCCACTGTCGCCAGCGGCAACAGCGCGAGAAAGACCAGCAGTCCCAGGTTCATATCACTCCCCCGTTCTTGATATTCGAATCGCGTCTTGGATCTGCCGCCACGCGGGCGGCTGACTGACATGCGGACCGGACGATGGTTTGTGAGCCGGCCGTATCGGGTCGTTAATCAAGCAGTTATCAGGAGGTCCTGTCACTGGACCGGGCGAGGTGAGGCTTGGCAGGTCTGATCCGGGGAAGTCGGCAGCAGCGCCCCCAGGAACCGGCGTTGCATTCACGTCGCACGCTTCATGCTTTCCTGCAAGCAGTCCGGTCCCGGCATGGCCTCACGCCGTGACCAGTGCCACTTATGCTGACATCCGATTCCCGCAGGATCAATCCGCAGTGGCTGCGGAGGCAGCGCTGAGGCGCTGCATGGCGGATACGGCCGAGAACACGGTGAAGGCGGCACCCAACGAGCACGCTCCCATGATCAGGGCGATCGGCACCAGCGTACCGTCAGCCAGCCGCGTTGACACGGCGCTGATGACGCCAGCCAGCATGAACTGCGTAGCCCCCATGACCGCTGCCGCGGTACCGCCGAGCCGCGGAAAGAACTCCAGGGCATTGGACATGTTGTTCGGGATGATGGCTCCCATGCTGGCCACCGCCACCATGATCAGGGCCGCCACGACGTAGACCGGCGGCTGGAACCATGCACTCAACGCGAGCAAGGTGGCGGCCACGGCCTGCACCACGACACCCGCCCTCAGGATCAGCGTCGACGGCAAGGTGAGCAGCAGCCTGCGGTTCAGCAGGTTGGCCATGGCCATGCCCGCCACGTTCATGGCGAACAGCGCCGAAAAGACAGCGCTGGAGAGGCCGAACCATTCCTGGTAGATGAACGAGGCGTGGGTGATGAAGACCAGCATCACGCTGAACACCAGGGCCTGCAGCAGCACGAACCGCATGGCCACCGAATGCTTCAGCACGACAGCGTAGTTGGTGAGCAGGGTATGCAGCGGAGTCTCGATCCGCCTGGTCTCCACACGCCGGAACAGACCCAGGTAAAGCAGAACACCCACCAACAGCGCGTAGGCTGCCAGCAGCAGGAATATCCCCTGCCAATCGGTCACCACCAGCACCAGCGTGCCGATGGCCGGAGCCAGCGCCGGCGCCGCGAACATGATCAGCCCTATCAGCGAGAACAGGCGTGCGGACTCATTTCCACGCACGGTGTCACGAACGATGGCCGGCACCGAAACCGCACACCAGGCGCCCCCCAGGCCCTGCACCACCCGCCAGGCCAGCACCTGCGAAAGGGTTTCCGCACGGGCGATCATCACACAGGAGACGGCGAACACGGCCAGGCCGGCAAACAGCACCCTGGCGCGGCCGTAGCGGTCGGACAGTGGCCCGCCCAGCAACTGCCCGGCACCCAGCACCGCCACATAGACGCTCAGCGTCAAGCCCACTGCAGCGCTATCGACCCCGAAATGAAGGGCGATATCCGGGAAGGCGGGCAGATAGGTATCCAGTGCCAACGGCCCCAGTGCCACGGTCATACCCAGCAGTATCGCGAGCCGCAGATGCGACATCCGGTTCTTTCTCCTTCATCAAATCTATTTTTTTTGGATATATACAGACTAAATCTCGAACAATTATCACCTTATTCGCAGCAAGCCTGGCTTCCACGGTTTCAACGCCGCAGGCGGTTCAGCGCAACCCACGATTCGAGCCGGTTGCCAGCATAAGGAAGCAATCGGTCAGTGGGCGGACAATCTTCAACATGTGCCTATACGACACACCCGCCTTGCCTCATCCAGAAAGCTATCTTGTTGATTCACCGTCCGACGTCCCGATGGCACGGGATCTGCTTAGGGACCGGCAATGACTGCAATAACGCATTCCAATCAATCCGTCCCCGCCAGCAAGCCGGATTCCCGCTGGACAGGGTGGGCACAATGGGTCGCTCTCGCCACGATGATGGTCGACCATGTGGTGCGCCACCTGTTCGGCCATCTGGACCTCGGCTGGGCAAGTTCCTCCATCGGGCGTATTGCCCTTCCGGCCTTCGCCGGCATGGTTGCATGGCATGCGCTGTTCAATACCCGCAGCCCATACCGCTATGCCTCGCGCATTCTGATCATCGGGCTGATAGCGCAGCCTTTCTACATGATGATGCCGCGCGGCGACGCCTCCATCACGCTGAACGTCTGCTTCACGCTGGCCGCCGGGCTCACTGCAGCCACCTGGCTACGGCAGCTTCACGACAACACGGTGGAGTCGGTGCAATCGGCGGTGGCCTGGCTGAAGCTGGGCCTGGCGGTCGCCGCGCTGATCCCCGTCTGGTGGATCGCGGGCGACTGGCTGGAGTACGGTCACGAAGGTTTGCTGCTGGTGCCGTTGTTCATGGTGGCTTTCGCCGGCATGACACGTGCCAACGCTCAGCCGCTGGACTTCGCCGCCGCGCTGCTCGCCTGCGCTCCCGTGCTCGCCGTGGCCGGCATGATGAATTTCACCCTGATGGCGAAATCGTTCACCGTCGGTACCTGCCTGGTCATCCTGCTGGTCGCCGCGGCGCTGGCGGATCGAATTCCCGCCTCGCCGGTGGCCATGCCCCGGAATCTGTGGCTGTCATGGTATCCCGGGCACCTGGCCGCGCTCGCGCTGATCGGCTGGTGGGTCTGGTAACCGCATTGCCCCCCTCCGCCCACAACGGCATAATCTGCAGTTCCCGGCCCTGGCCGGTTTTTTTCCATGGCGGTCTTACAGACACCCCGTTGACGGATTCATCATGCGGACTGTGGTTTCCCGGACTATCCCCCTCGCGCGCGCCTGCCTGCTGCTCAGCCTGGCGCTGCTCCTGCTCCCCGGTGCCAAGGCCGCCGAACAGCGCCAGCAATTGCAGTTGGCATCCGTGCACGCCGCCGCCGGTTACCTGGATACCAATGAGCGGTTGTACGAGAAGCGCGCGGACATCGCTGTGCCCATCGCATCGCTGACCAAGGTCATGACCGCCATTGTGGTGCTGGATTCCGGAGAACCGCTGGACGAGTGGCTGGAAATCGTGGAACGGGAACATACGGTCAGCAAGAACGCCTATTCCCGTATGCGTATCGGCTCCCAGCTCACACGCGGCGAGCTGTTGCGACTGGCGCTGATGTCCTCCGAAAACCTGGCCACGCATGTGCTTGCCCACCACCACCCCGGTGGCCGGGAGGCCTTCATCGACGCCATGAACGCCAAGGCGGCGGAACTGGGCATGCACAACACCCGCTTCGCCGACTCCAGCGGCCTGTCACTGCAGAACACATCCACCGCATCGGACTTGCTGAAAATGGTGCGGGCGGCCCACGACTACGGCGAGATCAGGCTGTTTTCCACCACGCCCTATCAGAGCGCGCAGTTCCGTGGCCCCCGCTACGCCCTGGGGTACGGCAACACGAACTCCCTGGTGAGCAATCCCGGCTGGAACGTGCTGTTGAGCAAGACCGGCTACCTGAAGGAGGCGGGCCGCTGCCTGGTGATGGTCACGGAGGTCGAGGGCCGCCCGGTGGCCATGGTGTTCCTCAACTCCCGGGGCACCCGCACGCCGCTGGGCGACGCCGGCCGCCTCCGGCGCTGGCTTGTCACCGGCGAAGGCGGATCGGTTGCGCAAAGTGCAATGGAGTACGAACGGCAGCAGGCCGCAAGACTGGAAGTCGGCGGCTGAGGTTGTTCAGCCCGCCGCCAGGCCATGCGCGCCAGCCCGCTGCATGTCCTGACGGGCCCTGGCCCCTCCCTCCGGGCTTACCGGTCGGGTTGCGTCCGGAATCAGATGCACCTCGAACCCTTCGCGACACCCATCCAGCACGGTGGCAAGCACGCAGACGTCCTCGGCCAGTCCCCCGACCCAAAGGCGCTTCACGCCTCGCTGCCGCAGTTCCTCCGCCAGGCCGGTCTGGTCGAACGCCGAATTCTGGTCCTGATCGAAACGCACTCCCTTGGTCACCTTGACCACCGTCTCGGGCAGCTTCAGCTCGGGGTGGAAGCGGGCACCCTCGCTGTCCTGCAGGCAATGCGGGGGCCAGGGACCGCCGCTGGCTTCGAAGCTTACATGGCCGACGGGATGCCAGTCGCGGGAGGCGTAGACGGGGACCCCCCGCGCCGCGGCCTGTTCGATCCAGCGGTTGAGCACCGGCACCACGGCATCGCCTTCCGCGATGGGCAGTGCCCCGCCGGGGCAGAAATCGTTCTGTACATCGACAATGAGCAAGGCATCGCCCGTCGTCATTTCAGCGATCATCGCGGTTCCTCCCATATTGCCTGGAACCAGCAGGGTCAGCCCTCCAGCGAATGCTTCACCCTGCCCTGAAGCTCGGCCAGCGTCACGCTGACCTCCACCGGATACGGCGGGTCAGCGGGTTCGGGACGCCGGATGGAATCCGGAAGCCGGTCGACCTGGCTGCGAGCATGTTCGCGAATGGCATCCAGCGCCGGCGACGGCCGTGTGCGTCTGCCGCGCTCCATCACGGTCTCGAGCAGTGGTCTTCCCGGGTGAGCCTCGCCCTGCCGCGCGATGACGTCGCCATGATCGGTCTGGTCGTCGCCGACACGGAAGACCTGCTTTCTGCCCGGCAGCACCGGCTTGCCGCTGGATAGCTTCATGCGCGCGCGGCCAGCGTACTCGCAAAGCTTGTAGGCGATATCCAGCGCTGGTGCATCGCTGGACACCCCCATGTCGGTACCGACGCCGAATCCGTCGATGGGGGCACCCTGCGCGACCAGTTCCGCGATCCCGTCCTCGTCCAGCCCGCCGCTGACAAGCACCTTCACCTGCCCCAGCCCCGCCTCGTCAAGCAGTTGACGCGACTGCCGGGACAGTGTCAGCAGATCACCCGAATCAAGCCGTACCGCAGAGACCCGGAACTGCTCGCCCAGTTCGGAAGCCAGCGCGATCACCTTCCGCACTCCGGCGAGGGTGTCGTAAGTGTCCACCAGCAGAGTGGTTTCGGGATACGAACGGGCGAAGTCCCGGAAGGCGGCCAGTTCATCGTCATGCGCCTGGATGTAGCTGTGCGCCATGGTGCCCGTCAGCGGAACCCCATAGCGCTTGCCGGCCAGCACATTGGAAGTCGCCGTCACGCCTGCGATGTGATAGGCCCGCGCTGCCTTCATGGCGGCATCAATGCCGTGTGCGCGCCGTGGACCGAAATCCACCACCGCCTTTCCCTGCGCGGCCGAAACGATGCGGTGCGCCTTGGTGCACAGCACGGTCTGCAAATGGATCTGGTTCATCAGGAAGGTCTCGATCACCTGGGCCTCCGGTAGCGGTGCGGCCACTTCCAGCATCGGCTCGTTGGCGAACACCGGCGTGCCTTCCGGGACCGCCCGGACCTCGCCGGTAAAGCGGAACCCGTGCAACCAATCCAGGAACGGTGACGAAAAACGCTCCAGCGAAGCCAGGTAATCGATATCCCCGCTGCTGAAACGAAGGTTCTCCAGATAGTCGAGTACCGTTTCCAGCCCGCAGGCCAGCAGATAGTTTCGCCGCCGCGGGAGGCGCCGCACGGCGAGACTGAACACCGCCTCGTCGTGCATATCCTGGTCGAAATACGCCTGCAACATGGTCAGTTCGTACAGGTCGGTAAACAGGGCCGGCTCGCCGCTGGCCGCCCCCTCGACCGTCTGCGGTCCGAATGCGCGCTCCATGTCACTCCCGTTGCTGCTTTGCCGGAAATCAGTCACCGGGTTCGGTCCCTTCCAGGCTTTCCAGTTCGCGCTCGTACACTGCCAGATCCGGGGCACCGAACAGCACGAACCGTACATGGGTGACTGCTGGTGCCTGGGGCAACGCACCCGCGATCGCGTTCAACGCGACTCGGGTCGCCTCCTCTACCGGATAACCGAAGGCGCCGGTGGAAATGGCCGGAAACGCCACCGAGCGCAGCCCATGCCGGTGCGCCAGCTCCAGGGCCTGCTGATAACAGGCGGCCAGGAGTTCCTCGGCCGGTTCGTCCCTGCCGTAGACCGGCCCCAGACAGTGAATCACCGCCCGGTTCGGCAAGCGATGAGCCCCGGTGACCACGGCCTGGCCGGGTCTGATGGGCGCCAGCGGACGGCATTCCTGTTCCAGGGCGGGGCCGGCGGCCCGGTGAATGGCGCCGGCCACTCCTCCACCAGTACGGAGTTCGGCATTGGCCGCGTTGACGATGGCGTCGATATCGGCCTGATTGGTGATGTCGCCCCTCACACACTCCAGCCTGACATTGCGCAGCCAGCGTTCCGCCATCGTGTGCCCTCCTTCCATCCGAAGTCCTGCCAACCGTGCGGGAAATAACGTCGGTACCTGAAAGGCTAGCGCAGCTATGGCACATGGCGAGGGCGCGTGCGAACATTGGGCACGGCTGATGAGCACAAGAACCGGTACAGACGGCACTCGCATGGACATACATACCCGCCCGATCCAGGAACGCATCGACTGGCTGATGGCGCTATCGCGCCAGCATTCGGAGACCTTCTGCAGCCCTGCTGCCTGGCTTGCCCGCGAGCGCTACCTGGCGGCGCATCCGACCCGGATCGTGGTGATGAAATGCATGGACGGGCGCATCCACATTCCTCATGCCACGCGCACACCGCTGGGCATCATCCGCCCGTTCCGCAACCTGGGCGGCATCTTCGACCTGGGCTGGCCCTACCTGGGGGAGATGCTCACCGACACGGTACGCGAGGCCACCCGGGCCGGCCATGCCGTGCTGATGCTGATCACCTACCATTTCTCGCGCGGCGAACGCTCCCGCGGCTGTGCCGGGTTCGACTGCGATGCCAACGCGGCATTGCAGCACGCCTATCAGATCCGGAAACAGGCGGAGGCACTGTTCGGCGACAGCCACGAACATGTCTACCCGCTGGTCTGCGGCTTCGAGACCGACAGCGATGCGCTGATCATCCATGGCGACACCGGAGACGTGCTGGATATCTCCACGCTGCGGCCCGACCAGGCAGACACGCTGGAGCAGCGGGTCATGGCGCTGTGTCCGGACATGCCAAACGCCGTGCGCAGGGATCTGCTACCGCTGCTTGAGGGCAACCTGACGCACGTGGACTCCCTGCGTAGCGTGGCAAGGGAGCTGGATATCGAGCACCGGGAATGGGTGATCTGCGTCGGCCGCGGCTTCGACTTTCTGCATGTACCGAACACCGCGCTGATCGTGGGCCCTTACAGTCCGGACCTGTCGGAACCCATCGGCACAGCGGCGTCCATCATCGCCTCCAACATGGCAGCGGGGCGCATTCCCGAGGACGGCTTCATGCTACTCGCCTCCACGCCCTACCAGGAGGTCGGCGTGGACAAGGCACGCGCGGAACTCAAGTCCCGCTTCCTGGCCGATTTCGCAGCTGGCGTGATTCGCCGGGAACACCCGGAGCTGGCTCGGCTGATGAGCGTCCACACCGCCATCGTGAACTGGCCGACGCGACGCCTGGAGCCTTTGACGCCGTGACGGCGTTGCCAGGTTCCCGCGGGCCAAGACCGGGTGCGCCCTACTTGCGCTTCGGCGCGTCCAGCCGGTCCAGCACCCGCTCGGCGTAACCGGGTTCCCTGCTCCACAGCGGCCCATCGGAGCGACCGCGCTGATGCGCCAGCCGCAGCCGCAGCACTTCCAGGCGCCGGCGCGCATGCTCCCGTTCGCAGAGATCATCCGTCGGCAGGGTCCGCAGAAGTTCCTCGACATCCCGCATCTCGCCGATGGTCTGAAGCTCCGGCGGCAGGTAGCCGGCATTCTTCAGCAGACGATACGCCATGCGCAGATGCTCCGGCACCATGCTGTCGTCATCCAGCGCCAACGGCTTGCCCGCGCCCGGCAAATCGTCCAGTTCTCCGCGGTCGCGCGCCTCCGCGATCCGCTGCTCGGCCAACTGCTCCATCAGCAACATCCGCCACCTCTCATCCGTCCGGCATCGGCGCCCCGACACCTGCATTCCACGCATTATCCGAGGTATAGTACGCACCGGAAAACAAGCAGGAAATCACCATGCAGGAACGCATCCAGTATCCGTCCGACAACCATATTCAACTCCGGGGCGGGGACGAAGCCGGGGTCGACCTCGAAATCGCCGGACTGGGCAGTCGCAGTTACGCCTATATCGCCGACCTGCACATCCGCGTGCTCTTCGTGCTCGTCTGGATTTTCATCTGGACCTTCGTGTTTTTCGGCGGCTCCAGCATGTTCGCTGTATCCCCTTGGGTGACCATTCTGCCGCCGGTCCTGTTCTATTTCCTTTACCACCCGGTGCTTGAGATCATCAGCAGCGGTCGAACCCCCGGCAAGCGACTGGCCGGCATCCGCGTGGTCGCCGCCGATGGGCGACCGGCGAGCGTCGGCGCCCACCTGCTGCGGAACGTATTCCGTCTGATCGATTCCCTGCCCACCGCCTATCTCGTGGGCTTCACGATCAGCCTGTTCCACAGGCACGCCCTTCGCCTCGGCGACATGGCGGCAGGCACCGTACTGATCAAGGAGCGACGCGCAAAAGCGGCTGATCTGGCCGATGCCACCACGGCACTGAACCATTCCTCGCTGGCACCCGAGCAACAGGCCGTCGTGGCCGATCTGCTGGAGCGCTGGACACAGTTGCGGGCGGAACATCGAAGCCGGCTGGCGGAAACACTGCTACAGCGCCTGCAGCAGCCGCTGCCCGAGCCGACAGGCAACGCCAGGCTGCGGGACCACGCCTTGCGCAGACAGCTGGAGCGGTTGCTGAAGGGTGAGCTGGCATGAGCGGCTCGGATGGACTGCGCCGCTGGCTGGAAAAACGCCAGCCTGCCTGGGAGAAGCTCGCCCGTGCCTTGCGGACCCAGCGGGACAACCGGCGCCAGGACGTGGTGGAAGTCCACAGGCTGGATGAAGGCTATCGCGCCCTGGCCCGTGACCTGGCGCTGGCACGCAGCATCGACCCCAAAGGCCGTCTGACACGCTACCTGGAAGCGCTGTACGTGGAAGCGCACGAGGCGGTACACAAGCCCGCCCGCCGATTGCTGCCCTCGACCCTGACGCTGGTACGCAGGGACCTGCCCGCCGCGATGGGTGCGCTGCGGCCTACGGTGCTGTCGGTGGCGGCCTGGTTCCTGCTGAGCGCACTGTTCGGATGGCTGCTGGTCATGGTCTACCCCGACCTGGCGGCGCTGTTCGCCTCCCAGCAGATGATCGAAGGGGTACAAGACGGCGAACTATGGACGGACGGACTGTTGAACATCATACCGCCCTCCATGCTGGCCCTCAGCATCATGACCAACAACATTCTGGTGGCCCTGACCGCGTATGCGCTGGGCGCGTTGTTCGGCCTGGGCACGCTCTACATCATCGGGCTGAACGGCATGATGCTGGGCAGCGTCTTCGCCTTCGTCCGGCATTACGGTCTGGATGACCGGTTGTTCGAATTCGTCATCGCCCACGGTCCAGTGGAACTCAGCGTGATCTGTGTGGCCGGGGCTGCCGGCGTGCGCCTGGGCGAAGCCCTGCTGAGGCCGGGCAATCTCTCCCGCACGGCCGCACTGCGGCACGCCGTTGGACAGACTACCCCGGTGATGTGTTTCTGTGTGCTGTTCCTGGTGGCGGCAGGCCTGATCGAGGGCTATGTTTCACCCTCCCCGAATATCGCCCTGGGCACGAAGGTCGCCGTGGGCGTCGCCTCCTGGGTCGTGTTCTACGCCGTGATGAGCGGCAGGGCCTGGCCCGCGGCAAGGTACCGCGAGCACAAGAATCAATCAGCGTTTTCCTAGACGCGCCGACGCTGGCGAAGCTGATGGAACCGTGACAACACGGCACCGTCCAGCTGCGCAGCGGGCGCATGAATGGTTTCCACACCCAGCCGCTGCAAGTGCTCCAGCATGCGCCGCCGGTCATGCAGCCAGGTCTGTGCAGCGTAGTTGCGATACGGATCGAGCCAGTCGCTGGCCGGCTCCTCGGCCATCTCTGCCACGTCCTCCGGCGCGATACCGACGATCAGCGGCAGGTGCTTCCTGGCGAGCAAGGCATTGGCCCGTAGCAGCTGGCTACTGGTTTCCGGATCCTCCATCTCGCAGAACCAGACCACCAGCGCACGCTGCCCGAGCAGCCTGCGCACCTCCAGGGCCGCCTTCAGTGGATTGGATTCCCGTGGCACACTGCGCAGCCCTGCCAGGCCGCTGCGGACCCGCTGCAGCCCCTGGTTGCCGCGCACCGGCGCCAGCCTGAGGTGTACCTCGTCCGCGAATGCCAGCAGACCGCAGCGATCCCCCACCGAAGTCGCCAGTTCGGCCAGCCTGGATGCGGCATTGACGTAATGATGGAGGTGCGACAACGGCCCGCTCTGCAAACCGCTGCCGTAACCCAGGTCCAGCACCAACAACAATTCGGCGCCACGCTCCTCGGTAAAGGTGCGGACCACACGGCGACCGCTGCGGGCGGTCGCCTTCCAGTCGATGCCGCGCAGTGGATCACCCGGGCGGTATTCACGCAAACCCAGGAAATCCGGCCCTGAACCCGCCCTCTCCCGGGCGAGCGCGCCCTGGCGGCTGATACCAGGCGCCGTACCCCCCTGCTCCAGCCTGGCCGGCAGTATGCGTAACGGGCCTGGGGGAGGTACCGGCGACTGCCGCCACCAGGAGAGCCCCATCGCTCCCTTTCGGCGGAGGTACAATGTCGGCGGCTCCACAAGCCCCAGTCGCAAAGGTGTCAGTCGCAGATGCAGATCATCGCCGGAACCAGGCGCCAGCATCAGCCACAAGCGGGTGTTCGCTCCCTGGCATCCTTCCGGAAACCATGGCTGCACTTCCAATTGAGCACGGTACGCACCCGTATTCTCCATACGAAAACGCGCTTCCACCGGTCTGCCCAGCATGGCAGCGTCCGGCACGACATAGTCGGACCGCAGACCCGCGCCGGCCAAGCTCCAGCGCGCCTCCCAGAGCAGGGCACCCAACCAGATCGCAGCCGGCAACAGCCAGAGGACCGCCCAGAGTCCACCCAGCCACTGGCCGGCAACGCCCACCACTGCCACCGCGGCCAGGATCAGGTAACTCCGCCAGCAAAGGCTCATCCGGCTCAACCCCTGGGTACCGGCACCTGCTCCAGCAGGTCATCGCACACGGCTTCCGGCGATACCCCGTCCAGGCTGGCATCCGGAGCCAGGACCAGACGGTGCGGAATCACCAGCGGCGCAACCTGCTTCACGTCGTCCGGCGTGACGAAGCCGCTCCCCCTGATCGCCGCCGCTGCCCGGGCACAACGCATCAACGCCAGGGTGCCGCGCGTTGACAGGCCCAGGCTGATCCTCGGGTGCGTTCTGCTGGCTTCGCCGATGTCGTTCACGTAGCGGTATATGGCGGGCTCCACGTGCAGCTCCGCGGCCTGCGCCCTCGCGGCGGCGAGGAGTTCGCCATCCAGGGACGCCGGGGCCGCCGGCTGCGCATGACCGGCTCCCGGACGGTCGTAGGCCTGGAGAATACGGATGGATTCGTCAGCATCCGGATAGGTCATTCGCAAACGCATCAGAAAGCGATCAAGCTGGGATTCCGGCAGCGGATAGGTTCCTTCGAACTCATGCGGGTTCTGCGCGGCAATGACGAAAAACCCTTCCGGGAGGCGGTAGGTTTCCCGGTCGATGGTCACCGCCCGCTCCTCCATCGCCTGCAGCAGCGCAGACTGCGTCTTCGGGCCGCTGCGGTTGATCTCGTCGACCAGCACCAGCTCCGCGAACAGGGGCCCGGGCATCAGCTCGAAACGGCGGCCCTCGGCGTTGTAGACATGGACGCCGGTAATATCCGACGGCATCAGGTCGGCGGTGCCCTGCACCCGCTTGAACTCCTTGCCCAAGGCGCCAGCCAGCGTCTTGGCAAGCAGCGTCTTGCCGACGCCGGGGACACCTTCCAGCAACACGTGACCATCAGCAATCAGGGCGGCGGAGAGCCCTCGGATCACCTCCTGTGCTCCGAACACTGCGCCGCCGATCAGGCTCTCCAGTTCCGTGGCGAAATCCATGGCCGAATGATTCATGCGATCTGGTTCCTTACTCGGTAAAGCTGTTGACTGAGGCGTATCAGCGAGGCGCTGCGCCGTGGAGGAGAGTCGCACATGCGCCGCAGCGCACGCAGTTCCTGTTGATCGATTCTGGGGTTGCGTTCCAGGTAATCCCAGGCGGGCTCCCCGTTCACCGGAAGCCCGTGCAAGCGACGAACCTGGTTGTGGAAATGGCGGATCAGGCCGCGCGCCACGGCATCACCGCGCACACGACGAGCATACAAACCGGCACTGGCATCAACGCGGTTCCCGGCCCGGGGAAGGCTGAAGTCCGGTTGGCGCGGGGCCAGTCGTTCGTTGCGACCGAAGGCATAGAACAGCCAGAAGCCGATCACGAAAAGCAGCGTCAAATGGAGTCGCCGATCGCTGAAAAAGGCTTCGGTATCGTAACGTTCGGTCAGGCCCTGATGATAATCGTCGAATACCACCCGGCCGCGTTCGCCCAGGGAGTGCCCGACCACATTCAGCACCAACCGTGCATTATCGGCCTCCCCCAACCAGGCGTTCGCCATGCCGCCGCCGTGGGATGTAAGCACGAGCCCGCCCTGCCCCATGGGTACCCACCACCAGGTGGGAGCCTGTCCTGCCCGAGCCAGGCGCACTATCAGCGGCGCCCCGACGTCATCGGGCTCCACCTCCAGCGAACACCGCAGGTTCAACGCCGGAGCGGCAAGCGTGTCGACCTCGCGCAGCAAGGCGTGATCCAATGCCGGCACGGACACCAGCCCTGGGTCTTCGTCGCCGCCTGGCGCACCCCTCTCCACGACCTGAGCGCGCAGCGAGACGGGCGCCAGCAGTCTGGCAAGCGCGTCGTCGCCGCAATCGCCGGAGCCCTGCACCATTGCGCTGTTCATCATGAAAAGCACATGGTTGCCACGGCGAACCCAGGCGACCAGCGCTTCGGGCTCGCCCTCCTCCATGGCACGCCGCTGTGGCAAAGCCACCACCAGCAGATTACCAACGCCGGATGGCAAGGCCTCCGCGAGGCGGGAGTAAGGCTGACGATGGCTGTGGCTGGGAATCTTGGTGTGCTGCAGCAGGCGATTGAGTGCCAGCAGCCCATATTGACCGCGGTCTTCCGAACGCGGCAGCGAGTGCCGCTCCTGGGGCGTCGGCATGAAGACCATCAGCAACACCAGGACCGTCAGCAGAACGCCGACCAGGACCAGCAGGCGATCCTTCATGCCGTGTCCTCCCCGGTCAGCCGCGCAGCCGCGGAATAGCAGGTCGCAAGCTCTTCCCGGGTCAGCGCCTGCCCACCGTAGACCGAGCGTTCCACCGTCTCGCAAAGACGTCCGAATGCTGTGCCCAGTTCCGGGGTCCGCTGTTGCAACAGCACCCCGCACTCGCCGTTGGTCAGCCCTCGGCCAGGGGGAAGCATGCCGGACTGGCGAAGCTGTTCAAGACAATACCGCAGCAGCGCAGACGGCTGGCCGGCAACGGGCTGGGCTTGAATCGTGGCCAGGGTGGTCGGATGCGGCCGCGGCCGGCCGTCGCTGCGGGGTGCGATATCCCCCAGCCGCCACGTCAGTCCCGGCACCAGGGGGGAGACGATGCGAACGACCAGCCATACCACCCACCCAGCCAGTCCCAGCAGCAAGGCCACACCCAGCCACTGGAAGGCACGGTGATGTCCGAACAGCGAATCCAGCGTGCGATCCAGCCACTCCTGACGGAAATCCCCCAGCGCGGGGAACTGTTCCCCAAACCAGCGCGCGAACCGTTGCCAGGGTGTCTCCCGCTCCTCCCGGCTGAAATCGAGATCGCGGAGGATGCTGTCCAGCTCATCGCGGTGAAGCGGATAGCGGCGCCGGCTCACGGGTTCCTCCAGCAGTTCTCCCGCACGCCGCAAACGCTCCACGGTCAACGCTGGCACGGCCTCGGATTCCAGCAACAGAGGGGCATTCGCGTCGCCGAGCACCTCGGCCTGCTCCGGGCAGTCCTCCGCCAGGCGCACTCCACGAGCGGCGGGCTGCTGCGAAAGCTGACGCAGGCACGCCTCCAGCGCATCACCAAACGGATCGCCCGCGCCGGCCGGCGGCGCGGCCGCCAGCCAGCAGGCAATCAGAAGAAACGGGCTGGATCGGCGAAGCGTCACCGCCGGTCAGACCGTGGCCAGCCGCTCTTCGAGGTCGGTGCCTTCCTTGCGGGCCCGCAGATCATGCAGCACGCAGACCACACTGGCGAGTGCCAACGGCATCAGCACGACTTCCACCACCGAGGTGGCGAGCAGGACGAAGAACTCGATATGCAAGGGGAGGTGGTCGGAAGCGAGGTACAGCAGACTGTCGGTGGCTACCAATACACCGGCAACCAGCCCACCCACCAGTATCCACGGCACCATGATGATCAGCGCGATGACGGTAAAGATGGCCGCGGTGCGCCACCAGTTGCCCCAGACCAGCTTGTGGCTGCGGGAAATCGACCGGAAGACCTTTTCGTCTTCCAGCAGGATCAGTGCGCCGCCAAGGCTGAGGCTGATACAGAGGATGATGCCGGGAATGACGAGCAGCAGGAAACCAAGCATGGTCAGCACACCGTAAAGCACGGCGAACCCGACCAGGGCCCCGATCTTGCCGCGGGCAACCTCCAGCGCTCGACGAGCGCCGTCACCATCGTCATGGGCCAGTGCGTTCATCCGGTACACCACCCCACCCATCGTCCAGACGCTGACAATGACCACCAGCACGAATGCGATGAACTGGAGCCCCATCTGCGCACCGATCCCCATCGCTGTCCCGGCCAGGAGGTTACCGAGCAGCGCCAGCAAACCGGTTGCCACCACGTAAACGACTATCGGCGCGAGGACCGCACGGAACGACTGCTTGTAGAGCTTGAAGGTGGAATCAAGCACACCACCAATGGACTGCGGCGTCTGCATACCCTGTTTCATGATCACCCCGACGTTATGAACGTTTTCTTATTGACGTCCGGCGGAGAGCGCCTGCAACGGCAGCCTGGCTACCGGGGTGGCCCCACGAACGAGGTGATGCCAAATCCCTTTGCTATTGATGCCTGCCCCATGCGCCGGCCGGTCCTGTTCGGACAGCGTTGTGCCCGGCGCGATTATACGCGCGTTTGAGGCTGTAATGCCACGCCGGCGGGCCACGGGAGCCCGCCGGAGCGGCGATCGGGGCGCGGCTGGCTAGGCGGCGATTGGAGGGCTGGGCGAGCGCGGCGGACGATCCTGATCTCTCAACCATTCGAATATGGCGTCGGCCAGATGCACGCCGTGCCGGACCAGCCCTGCGGTACCGAACAGCGTGTTGAATTCCAGCAGGTACGGGTACCCCTCCACCATCGCCACGTCGAAGCCGGCGTGGTCGATGCCTAGCGCAGTTGCCACGCCGGTAACCAGCGCCAACGCCTCCTGCGGGATGGGGCCGGCGCCGATCCGGGCGCCCCGGGCGACGTTATTGTGGAACTGGCCTTCGGTGGCTTCGCGCCAGTAGGCGGTGAGAACCCGATTCCCCACCCACACGACACGGATGTCCCGGTAGATCGGCAACACCTCCTGCACGTAGAGCACGGGCTGCCGTGCGGCCCAGGCCCGAAGCTCAGCCTCCGAGCGCAATAGCACGACGCCCTCGCCCATCGACGACCGCGGAACCTTTCCGATGCACGGCACGCCCAGCAGGTCCAGCACCTGATCGACGGCAACCGGCGTTGCCGGCAGGATCAGGGTGTCAGGAACATGAGCGGGAAACAGCGCCTGCAAGGCCCGCGTCATCTCGATCTTGTCGTGGCCCAGGTGGTAGCTGGCCACTGAGGGGAATAGCTGACGCCCCAGCGCGTAATGCAGGCTATTGACCTGCCAGTACTCCGGGAACAATAACCAGTCCGCTTCCATCAACCGAGGCTTCTCGGCCAGGTAGCTTTCCGGGCGCACATAGTACGCTCCGGGGATGCCCAGGCTGCGGAAGGGGTCGAATGTAATCAGCCGCAGGCTCCGCCCACCCGCTCGCGGCGGCCGGCCACCAGATAGCAGCACCATGCAATTCAGACTCCAGGAACTTCCCCCGATAATGCCCGGGGAACAGCCACATACGACAGGTTTGCCGGGAAGGCGGCGCGATAATAACGCTGACAGGGAGTCGCGCAAAGCGATTTCTGCGTTCCGGGTGGGCCGGCATTGCGCACGGCGTCACGGTTCGACGAGAATGTTGTTTCAGGGCAGCGTGAATACTTCAGTGCTTCCCCAGGAGGCTTCGGGCCTCCCAACACTGCCGGATTCCATCACCGACCAAGAGGCCGCGTCCCCACACCGCGACACATGGCAACCATCTCCCCGATACTCACCAAGGGCCCTCTCTGGCGCCGCGTCCTGCTCTGGTCAGCCCTGCTGGTCACGCTGCTGGCGCTGATCAGCGTGCTGCTGGTGGCCTCGCTGCGCTGGGTAAACCCGCCGACCACCGCCTTCATGCTGCAGCACAACTGGCAGACCAGGGGCAGCGACGAGACAGGCCCCGCTCGCCATGCCTGGGTATCGTGGGACAACATCTCGCCGCAGGTTGCTCTGGCGGTGATCGCAGCCGAGGATCAACGCTTCTCCCAGCACAAAGGCTTCGACTTCCAGTCCATGGGGGAAGCCGTCCGGACTTACCGGGAGGGTGGGCGTATGCGGGGCGCAAGCACCATCAGCCAGCAGGTGGCGAAGAACCTGTTCCTCTGGCCTGGCAGGAACATGGCGCGAAAGGCCATCGAAGCCTACTTCACCGTGCTGATCGAGTTCCTCTGGCCAAAACAGCGGGTGCTCGAAGTCTACCTGAACGTTGCCCAGTTCGGACCGGACGTATACGGGGTGGAGGCAGCCAGTCAGGCATACTTTGGAAAACCCGCCTCGCAGCTTACGCCGTCCGAGGCGGCGCGTATGGCCGCCGTGCTGCCGAACCCGGTGCGGTTCCGGCTTGACCAGCCTTCGGACCACGTCTGGCAGCGCCAGCAGTGGATCGAACGCCAGATGCGGCAACTGGGTGGAACGCGGCACCTGGAACGCTTGTAAGGCTCCGCCGATGGGGCATCCGTCCGCACTCGGGCATACGAATCCGAGGCGAACTCCCCGGAACCCGGCAGGTCTTAGGGAAGCGCTGAAGCATTCACGCTGCCGCGTTACGGTCAGATTTTTCGCGCTGCCAGGCGCAGTGCGCAGCGCCGTGGTCATTCCACGGTCAAGCGCCGCAACAACGCAGCGCGAAAAATCTGACCGTAACCCCTCGGGGCTCGGCCGGTTTTAGCCCGTGGCGGTGTCGCAAGCCACCAAAGGTAGAACCACTACCTGCGGCACCTTGCTCCTAGCCACGAACGAAAACCGATCTCGAGCGCGACGGTGCGAATCCTTCAGCGCTTCCCTAGCGCCAAGTGGTCGATAAACTCACTGCCACTTGAGCCACCGCCACTTATGAGGCGCGCCATCGCCCGTCCATGCATTCTGCCGCGCGATTCCAACGCTTGTCTATGGTGATCGAGCCGCTTATCCCTGTCATCATTTTCCGCCATATTCCCCCCTTCTGACAGCCGGCTACTTAATCCGCCCCTCGTCCGTCAGCGCATTGCTGCGAAACTGACGAATAAGGATCTGCACCTGTTCGTCGTCGCAGCCGCGATCCAGCACCTCTTCGTAATGCCGATCAGCCCTGCTATCGAAACTAGACATGATGCGAGCAGCCATCTCCGCAGTGTTTGCTTCCGGATTTTCTCGACGCGTTTCCTGCACCGCCTCCGCTACAAGGGTATCGATCCGCCGCGCGAAATAGATCAACATATTTTCGTCCAAGGCATCGCACGCGCTGGCTGCCGAAAACTGCTCCAAGAGGCTATCGACCGCCGCCATCGACTCAGCCGGCAATACATCCGGATACTTCACGGAATCTCGGCTTGCGTCCCCTTGGGAGACAGCGTTCGCGGCGATAGCAGAAGGAAAAATCAGCGCAAGCATGAGCACCGCCGCGAGGACTGAACACGTCCCAGTGCTGCTGGGGCGATAAAGTGACCTCCCGACGACAAGCGGTCTTGGAATTACAGGCATGAAAGCACACCTCTGTGGCGCTTCAGACTGATTCCCAAGCTGCGCGGGCGTCGGCATTTTCGCCGTCACCCGCGAATTGGTCTCAGTGCTGTTTGTTTTCGGACGTGTCGAAGCCTACTGCAATCGGGCCTTGGGGTTGACCGTCGTCGTCAAACGCCACGTACTTCATTTCGATGTCAATGAAGGAAATTCTGATGTGCTCCAACGGCCGCTTATTATCCTGACTGGTGCCTCCGACGTGATATTTGCTGATAACGGCGTCCTTCAGAGTGTACTCCATGAACGCGTCAGCACCAGCGCCCGACCCGGTTTTCGTCAAGCGAAGCACAGCAGTCTTGCCTCTGCCGCAGCAGGACTCAATAAACAGATAGGGAGTGGCACTGTCCATATGCCTGGTAATGATCAGATCGGTTATTGTGGTGTTACTGGATTCGCGGTCGTGGCGGGTTGAACTGTTCGAAGTTATCTTGCGCTCTGTTCCCCAACTCCAGGACTCAACGTCGATCCATCCTTGATGGTTGAGGTCAGAACTCTCCCCAGCGATTCCTTCATAGTGCAAAAATACAGACATTGAAAAGCTCCTTGCATGTGTCTCTCGACAAAGCTCCTTCTAAAGCAGGCGCTTCCTAGCGACCGCCATCAGCCGTTACTGTAAACAAGCTGATCGTCCTGAACAACAAAGAAAATTTTACCGGTCAGACATATCGGGCCTCGCCGATACCCATGGAGGTAGCAGTGCTCTTTATAGAGGGCGTGTTATTGAAAGACCGAACAATTCCCGTGAGTACAATAAATTTTTATCGTACCTGCAAGGCCAGCGTCAGCCAGCGCTTGTATTCCTCGAAGGCACGGTCGAGATCGAAGGCCTTGGGATTGACCTGCCATTGATAGACAGTACCGAGCATCAGCGAACAGAAGCCGGCCGCCACGGCTTCCGCGTCCACGTCGTCCGCGATTTCCCCGTCCACAATGCCTTCCTCCACCCAGCGCTTGACGTCACGGCGCTGCGCCGCGTGGTGCTCGACCAGCTTCGCGCTGACAGGGGATGCGTGCCCGACGGATTCGTACCAGAGCAGCAGCATGGCGCGGTAATGATCGGGGGCCTTGTGCAGGAAGCGCCGGAAGGCATCCGTGGCGGCAAGCATGGCTTCCAGGCCGCGCTTGCTACCCACGGTGGCGTTCAGTTCCTGCACCCACTGCTTGCGACTGTGGGTGAGTATTTCCCGGAACAGGCCTTCCTTGGAGCCGAAGTGGTAGCCGGCCAGCCCGCGGCTGTAGCCGGCCAGTTCCCCTACCTCCCGGAGCGTCGTCTTCTGCGGTCCCTTCTCGAGGATGAGCCGGATGCCGGCGTCCACCATGCGCTGGCCGGATTCTTCCGTCCGTTCAGCCTGGGTCCGCCGTCGTCTGTTGATCGTGACTACACTCATCGAGAATCCCACCAACGGTGCGCTGTCCGGCGCACACGAACCGCCACCCACTAGCAACTTGCAGCCGGCAAGCAAATATCTGAAGTTTTCAACATATCATGCACAAGCGGCGGCAGCCAGCATGGAAGCCGACCACCGCCGCAGGGTCCGCCCGGCTGAGCCGGACAGTGTTCAGAGAGGCTTGAAGCAGGGCAGCATGAAACCGTCCGCGGCCGCCTTGAACACGACGGTGACGCGCTGGCCCACACGGATATCATCCAGGTCGCAGTCCACGATGTTGCTCATCATGGTCACGCCCTCATCCAGGGTGACGTGCGCAATCGCGTAAGGAATCGGGCCGGCGCGCCGGGTGACGCTGAAGGTGTAGATCTCGCCGGTGCCCTTGGCCTCCACCCATTCGGTCCGGTCGCTCAGGCAGAACGGGCACAATGGCCGCGGGTACCAGTGATACTCGCCGCAGTCGGGGCAGCGCTTGAGCATGAACCGTCCTTCGCGGGCGGCGTCGAAATAGGCCTCGTCGCCGGGGTTCAGGGCCGGCGCGGGCAGGTCTCTGTCCTGATATGGCGTGCTCATCCCCTTACCCCCTTTCCAGAATCAGTGTGGCGCTGCCGTGGCGCGTACCGATGGAGCCGCCGGTGCCCTGCGCCAAGGCGAGACCGCAGTCCTTCACCTGCACTTCCGGATGGGCTTCGCCACGCAACTGACGCACCGCCTCGATGATCTTGGTGATGCCGCCACGGTTGGCCGGATGGTTGTTGCACAGGCCGCCGCCATCGGTGTTGACAGGCAGCTTGCCGGAACCCGAGATCAGGTTGCCGTCGGCCACGAAACGGCCGCCCTCGCCCTTCTTGCAGAAGCCCAGATCTTCCAGTTGCAGCAGCACGGTGATGGTGAAGCTGTCATAGATGGAGGCGTACTGGATGTCCGCCGGCGTCACGCCCGCTTCCTCGAAGGCCGTCTTGCCGGACCAGACAGCGCCGGTGTAGGTGAGATCCACCTTGCCGCCAGCCAGGTTCTTCGGCGCCTCGCCGGCGCCGCGAATACTCACCACTGGCTTCTTCAGAGTTTTCGCTATCTCCGGGCGGGTGACGATCAGCGCACCGCCGCCGTCACTGACCACGCAGCAATCCAGACGATGCAACGGATCGGAGATCATCGGCGATTCCAGCACCTCGTCCACCGTGACCAGCTTGGGCAGCATGGCATTGGGGTTGTGCTGTGCATGATGGGAGGCCGCGACCTTGACCCAGGCCAGTTGTTCGCTGGTGGTGCCGAACTCGTGCATATGACGCATCGCCGCCATGGCGTACATGTTCACGGTGAGCGGGCCATAGGGCAGCTCGAAGGGCGAATCCGGGATATTGGCGCCCCAGTTGCGCACCTGCGTTCCGCTGGAGCCTTCCGACCGCGGTCGCCCCGCCAGCGTGATCAGCGCCACGTCGCACTTGCCCATGGCAATGGCCTGGGCGGCGTGGGATGCCAGGATCAGGTACGAGGAGCCGCCAGTTTCCGTGGAGTCCATATGGCGCACGTTCAGGCCCATGTACTCCACCATGCTGAGCGGCCCGAGGCCCGGCGCGTCACCCGCGCAGAAATAACCGTCCACATCGGACAATGACAGGCCGGCATCCTCCAGCGCGCCCTTTGCACACTCCGCATGCAACTGCGCCACGGACTTGTCCGGCGCCTTGCGCGTGGGGTGCTCGAAAATTCCGGCGATACACGCCTTCCCCCTGATACTCATTCGGTACTCCCGCCTAGTTGTAGTCGATACGACACCGTGGCTCCACGGCGGTCGCCGATCAGTCTAGCCAGCATACGTGCATTCACCAATGGCCGTATCGGCCAAAGCCGTTGGCGGAACCGGTCAGGCGAACCGGACCACGCCGGAGAGACAGCTTCGCCCCCTGAACGGCAAATGCACTACTATCTGCAAAGGGCGATGCGGGCACGCCGCCCCTCGCCCGGCGTAGAAAACAAAAGCACAAGCAACAAGCCGAGGAGTTCTGATGATCAAGCGTATAAGCATGTCTTCAGTCAAGGCCGTGGAGCGTTGGCTGCCGGACCCCTACGTTCTGGTGCTGCTGTTGACGCTGGTGGTATTCGTCGCCGGCATGGCCATCGAGCGGGAAGGGCCGGTGCAGATGATCGAGCACTGGGGGAACGGCTTCTGGAACCTGCTGCAGTTCGCCATGCAGATGGTGCTGATTCTGGTCACCGGCTGGGTGCTGGCGAGCACACCCTTCGTCCGGCGGATTCTCGAGGCCATCGCCAAGCTGGCGAAGACGCCGGGCCAGGCCATCATCCTGGTCACGCTGGTTTCGCTGTGCGCTGCCTGGATCAACTGGGGCTTCGGGCTAGTGATCGGCGCGATGTTCGGTCGCCAGTTGGCGCGGCAGGTGGAAGGCGTGGACTATCGCCTGCTGATTGCAAGTGCCTACAGCGGCTTCCTGGTATGGCACGGCGGCCTGGCCGGCTCGGTGCCTCTGGTGATCGCCACCGAAGGCCACTTCATGCAGGAACAGATGGGCGTGGTCAGTACCGGCACCACCATCTTCTCGGCCTACAATCTGCTGCTGGTGCTGTGCCTGTTCATCGTGCTGCCGATCCTGAACCGATTGATGATGCCGAAACCCGAAGACACGGTGACGGTGGACCGCAGCAAGCTGGAGGATGCGCCGGTGGTTCCCGAGGAAAAGGAGCCCACGCCGGCTTCGCGGCTGGAGAACAGCCTGCTGTTGGCCCAGGCCGTGGGGATCATGGGCCTGGTGTTCATCGCCTACTATTTCCTGGTGAACGATGGCAGCCTGAACCTGAACATCGTCAACTTCATCTTCCTGTTCCTGGGCATCATCCTGCACGGTCGGCCGATGCAGTTCCTGACTTCGCTGCAGGAGGCGGCCAAGGGGGCAGCCGGCATCATCATCCAGTTCCCCTTCTATGCGGGGATCATGGGCATGATGGTGGGCTCCGGCCTGGCCGTGACCCTGTCCAATGGCTTCGTGGCCATCTCGAATGACGTCACACTGCCGCTGTTCGCCTTCCTCAGCGCCGGCATTGTGAACGTGTTCGTGCCGTCCGGCGGCGGGCAGTGGGCGGTGCAGGCACCGGTGATGATCCCGGCGGCGATGGAGCTTGGAGCGGATATGTCCCGCACCGCCATGGCGGTGGCCTGGGGTGACGCCTGGACCAACATGATCCAGCCGTTCTGGGCCCTGCCGGCACTGGCCATCGCCGGCCTCCGCGCCAAGGACATCATGGGCTTCTGCCTGATCACCCTGGTGGTGTCAGGGGTGATCATCGGCGTGGGGCTGGTGGTGTTTCCGTAGCAGACAGAGAGGCTGGGGTTCGTTGGCGACGGGCCAGCGAACCCCAGCACCGGTGGCTCACTGGTCTGCCGCCCCCCTCGGCGCTACCGAACCAATGATCTGAAGAAACTTTTCTTCGGGCAGCCCCTTCGCGCCCAACGTCAGATACCACACCGTTCCGAACGGGCTATTCCGCTCCTGCTCGAGGTTCCTGATAATGGCGACATACGTATCCTCATCTGCAGGGCTTTCGTAATAATAGATAACGATCTCCCCTTTTCTGAACTCGTGCAGAGTCTCCCACCCACCTTCCGGGCCAGATTGTTCCCCCGACCGGATTCTGCTGCTGACAAGAAAAATTGTTGTCTCTTGCTCTTCGCTTTCGGAATAGCTGAAGCTGACAAGATTTTCATGCTGGTGTATCGCGGTGAAACCAGTCGGAATCTTCAAAGTCACCCGAGGCGCTGACGTCAATGGAAGTCCCTCGCCGAGAGCGACTGGCCACGCCATTTTCTCTGACCGGACATTGTCGCAAGGAGCATCACCACAAAGCAGCGTGCCAGCATGGGCAGAAAATCCAAAAAAACAAAGGATTACAAACGGAAAATACTTCATAGGCCAGTCCCTGCAAGTTCTAACGGGGTTCTGTAATTCCTGGAAACCGCAACGCGACAAGTAATATAGATTCCGCGACTTGGTTGGCCCTGATTCTCCTCCACGCGCTCCGCAATGGATTTCAATACTTTCTTCGCATAACGCATACCACCTCGCCCACCGACCAGATCCCCAGGCTGAGGAACGTAGTCCATACGATCAGAACACTGAAGTACTTGCTCGATCATCTCCATGATGATCTCGAAAACGGCCTCGTTCATGTCCCATCGATCCACGACTGCCGGATTATCCGCATAAACCAATCTCAGGAACGTCCGCATGTTCGCTTTGTCATCCGCGCTCAGTTCAATGCCTTGTACTTCCGCCATGAGGCCATCCCCCCTTACATCCGCTGATTCGTCGCTGCGTCAAACCCCACTGCCATCGCTGCCTGAAACGCTCCGCTGTCGTCATAGGGGGTATAGCGGGCTTCGAGTCCTACGAAGCTGACCTTGATGATTTCCACTGGTCTTGGATTTCCAACAAAGCGGGAACGACGCAAGGCCAGGGCCTCGACGTGATAGCTTTTGACAACCGCCTGTTTCAGCCAATAGCTCATATACGTATCCGAGCCCGCACCGTCTCCGGTCTTCGTCAGATCAAGCTGCATCTCTTTGCCTCTGCCGCAGCATGATTCCAGAAATAGGCTGGGGGAGCTGGAATCCAGGTACTTGGTGAGGGTCAGATCGGTGATTTCGGCGTTGCTGGATTCGCGGTTGCCTCTGGTGCCGGTATGAGACGTGATCCGGCGCCGGACGCCCCATTTCAGATCCAGAATATCAATCCAGCCCTGGTGGCCGCTGTCTCCGGAATCGCCGGAGAGGCCCTCGATGCGAAGATGTATGGACATGGCGGTTTGGCTCCTTCATCGCCTGACAATCCCTTGGCAGATTGCTGGCTCGGCGAGGAAGGTTTGCGAGAGCGGGGAGGGTTTGAAGGAAAAACATTCCGTTGCATATGCCATCCTGCTACGCCGCCTTCCTGATCCGTGGCAGC
>JAFIFV010000156.1 GCA_020831845.1 Ectothiorhodospiraceae bacterium | reverse complement strand
TACCCGGGGGGGGGGGGCCGGGTTGCCCGGGCCGGTTCCCGCCCCTGTGGGCCGGGGGCCACCGGGGGCCGGCGCGGGGAACGCAACCACTCATCCTGTGGATTCCACCGTCCGTCGTCGAGTGCCGCCGGCGGGATTCGTCGGCAAGCAATGATTCTAGTAACTTGTTGCGGATAGTCGGTCAGGGACCAGGCCAGGAGAGAGGGCGAGAGACATCATGTTTAGCCGGATGACAGAACATGCAGGGCTGGCCGCGGTGCTGGTTGCTGCGTTGGCGCTCGCGGGCTGCTGGAGCACAGAAGACCGGAGCGGTAATGGCGGGAACGGGGGTGACAGCAACGGCAGGCTGACGCTGTCGATCACGGATGCACCCGTGGATGACGCTGAGGTG
Source organism: Ectothiorhodospiraceae bacterium (assembly GCA_020831845.1). Classification (GTDB taxonomy): domain Bacteria; phylum Pseudomonadota; class Gammaproteobacteria; order Nitrococcales; family Aquisalimonadaceae; genus LSCE01. The sequence continues at coordinate 8,229 of JAFIFV010000156.1, read as the reverse complement.
GTAGGACTGGAGTTGACCGGCATCGAGCTGAAACTGGTGGAGGACGATGATGAAGGCGCCATCCAGTTCCTGTTCGACCAACCCAGGGAAATCGAGAATCTCCTCGACCTACAGGGCGGGGCACGTGACATTCTGGTGCAGAACCTGTCGGTTCCGCCTGGTGAGTATGAATGGATCACGCTGCTGTTCGTGCCGGATGGCGCTTCCGGCGGTGAGATCCTGACCACCTCCTACGTGCAGTTCCTCGGCGGCGGATGGTTCGGACTGGCCATTCCCGGTGATCCCGAGATCGGGTTCCGCCTGCAGGAGAACTTCACGATCCCCGCCGGGGAACACGCGGATCTGGTGCTGGACATCGACCTCCGGCGCGCCCTGGTTCCGACTGATGAAGCGGGCTTGAGTAGTTACTACTTTCTCCGGCCGATGATGCGCCTGGTGGACAGGCAGTCCAGCGGCCATATCGAAGGAACGGTGGCCAGCCTCACGGCGGGCGCTGCCGGCTGTACACCGGCAGTCTACGTTTTCGAGGAAGGTGATGAACCACGGGACGTGTTCGACAATGAAGGCCCGATTACCACGGGCCTGGTCCGGCAGGCAGCAACAACCCTCTATCGCTACAGCATTGGATTTCTGCCCGAGGGCACCTACGACCTGGCATTGACGTGTGATGCGGACCTTGATCAGCCGGATGAGGATGATTCCAGTGACGTCGGTTTCTACCCATCGGTTACCGTCCAGGTGCATGCCGGCCAGACTACGGAGCAGGACTTGCCGTAGCGCCTCACGGCCCCCTGCCCGATCGGGCAGGGGCCTGCTCGCCGCCGGAAACCAGCCGCTCGGTGCAGTGCAGACACTGTCACTTTCCACCGGGCGTCACGTGCTCTACGCTTTCGCAAGACTCGAAAGTGCCTATGTCAAAGGAAGACCCGCATGCGCTCCCATCGCTTCGCCCTGGTTCTTGTTGCCGCAATAGCCTTGTCCGGTTGTCAGCTCTACCTGATCGGTGATGACGACGATGATGACAACGGTGGCGGGGGCTCCGGCGGGTTGACGCTGAGGATTGTTGGTGCCGAGGGAGGAGGTTTCGAGCAGGCCGGGCTGTCGGTTTTCGGCGTACGTCTGACACATAGCAATGGGACGACGCGCTCGTTCGAAATCAGCGAAAGGGAAGTGCAGCTATTCTCTGGTGCCGACGGCGAAGTGTTGTTGAACGGCGTTAACGTGCCCAGCGGCACCTACAGCCAGATCCGGCTACTGGCCCGGGGTAACGATTTCGAGGAGATTTCCTATGTGGATGATGCCCTCGGCGGCGTTTTCCCCCTGGATATTCCTGGAAATCGGGCCGATTTCCAGGTCGATTTTTCCGTGAGCAGTTCGTCAACGACAGTGACGCTGGTTGTGCATACGGCGGCCGCTCTCCAGTTCATTCAGGATGATACGGACCACTTCCTTCTTCAGCCGGCCGGTTATGCTGTCCGGCATGACCGGTCCGGACGCATAGAGGGTACTGTCCCCAACGTCTGCGGCAGCGCGCAGCCGGATGACGTGGCGGTCTATGTTTACCGGGAAGGCGCCGATTCGCCCACCGACATTCAGGGAAATACCGGCAGTGTCAACGAACCGGTAGTGTCGTTTGCCGCTGACTCCTCGTTGGATTTCCTGTCCCCACGGTTGCCCGAGGGGGACTGGCGGATTTCCTATACCTGTCAGGCGCTGGATGACAATCCGGATGAGCCCGATACTGCCGTTCGCAATGAACTGCGCGACAACGTTCGGGAAATCACCGTGAATCGCGGCGAGACGACGACCGTGAATTTCAACTAGTCACGTGGGGTGTGCATCAACACCGTGGTGCGCACCCGTTTCCCGGGCATCGGTCGGTGCGCAAGCCGAACGCTTGCACACCCTACGCGGACAGGGCGGTTACCCCTCGAGGGCAGAAAGAGTTCCGGACGCGCCGGGCTGTGTGGATTCCCCCGTTCTGTTCTACGGTCAGATTCTGTCCGACGCCGCTTCCGACAGGTCCTCCTGCGTACGGCGTTCCCTTCGCGCCGCGAACCACGCGCCCACGTTCTCCCCCAGCATCAGCATGCAGGGCGTGATCACCAGGGTCAGGATGGTGGCGAAGGTCAGGCCGCCGGCAATGGTGCTGGACAGCGTGGTCCACCACTGGGTGGACGGTGCGCCGTGGGTGATCTCCCGGCCGATCAGGTCGATGTTCAACTGGAACACCATGGGCATCAGGCCCAGCACCGTGGTGAAACTGGTGAGCAGCACCGGTCGCATACGCTGGGCGCAGGTGCGGAGCACGGCTTCCATGCTTTGCTGGCCGCGTGCCTTCATCTCGTTGAAGGTGTCGATCAGCACGATATTGTTGTTCACCACGATACCGGCCAGCGCAATCAGGCCCAGCCCGCTCATGACGATGCCGAACGGCTGCCAGGTCAGCAGCAGGCCCAGCAGCACGCCGGCGGTGGAGAGCACGATGGCGGATAGCACCAGCAATGTCTGGTAGATGCTGTTGAACTGCAGCACCAGGATCATCGCGATCAGGAAGATGGCAATGCCGAAGGCCTGAATCAGGAAGGTGGCAGCCTCGCGCTGGTCGGCATCCTGTCCCTTGAACGTGACGTCCACCCCGGGGTCGAGCCCCGCATTGGCCAGCGCGGTCCGCAGGCGGCGCACCTGGTCGTCCACCAGCAGGCCATCGGCCACATCGGCCTTGATACTGAGTACGCGTCGGGCGTCGGTACGTTTCAGCGTGCCGGTCTTGGGTGCCGGCTCGAAGCGCACGAAGTTGGCGGCCGGCACCATGCCATTCATGGTGGGGACGCGCAGCTGTCCCAGCCTGTCCAGGCTGCGCTCCTCCAGCGGCAGGCGCACGCGGATGTCGATTTCCTCGTCGGCGTCGTCCGGCCGGTACTCGGCGACCTTCACGCCCTGCGTGACCATCTGCACGGCGTTGCCCAGCACTGCGACGTCGGCGCCGTACTGGGCAGCCAGTTCGCGATCCACCCGCAGCCGCCATTCGATACCCGGAAGCGGGCGACTGTCCTCCACGTCCATGAAGCCCCCGAGTTCGTCCATGATCGTGCGGACCTGATGCACGGCTATTGGCAGGCGTTCAGGGGCGCGGCTGCTGAACTCCACGTGTATCGGCTTGCCGCCGCCAGGCCCCTGCTCCTGTTCGCGCACCTCCAGCGTGATCCCCGGAATGTCGGCGGTCAGTTGGCGGATGTCCTCGAGGATGTCCCGGGCCGGGCGGCGCTGCTGCCAGTCCAGGAATTCCACTTGCACGGAACCGATCAGGTCTTCCGCCGATTCCGTGTCGGGCCGGCTGATGGTGCGTGCGTAGATCGTTTTCAGCTCCGGCAGGCCATGAACCCGTTGCTCCACCTGTTGGACCAGGCGGTCCTTTTCGAAGATGGAGAGGTCACCCCGCGCATGGATCTGGACGGATGCGAACTGCGGTTCCACGTCGGGGAAGAACTCAACCCCCCGACCCAGTGTGCCGTAGGCGGCGTAAATGGCGATGATGACGACCATCGCGGACAGCAGCGTCAGGCCCGGCCTGCGCAGTAGCTTGTCCATCATCCGCAGGTAGCCGCCGGTGAACCCGCGAATGGTGGACAGGTCGCCGTTCTCGGCGGCGGTGACCATGGCCAGTTGCTGCTGCTGTTCCGGCGTCCTGCGCGCGATCAGTCCGCCCAGTACGGGAATGAAGATCAGCGCCATGCCCAGCGAGGCGGTCAGCGTGATCAGCACGGTGATGGGCAGGTATTTCATGAACTCGCCCACCACGCCGGGCCAGACCAGCAGCGGGAAGAACACCGCCAGCGTGGTGGCGGTGGAGGCGATGATCGGCCAGCTCATGCGCTTGGCGCCGAAGGCATACGCTTCGCGCCGGTCCAGCCCCTCGGCCATCTTGCGTTCGGCCAGCTCCACCACGACGATGGCGCCGTCCACCAGCATTCCCACCACCATGATCAGGCTGAACAGCACCACGATGTTCATGGTGTAGCCCATGCCGTTGATGACCATGATGCCTGCCAGGAACGAGCCGGGAATGGACAGGCCCACCAGGATGCCCGGGCGTATGCCCAGTACGGCGATGATGACGATCATCACAAGCAGCACGGCGCTGGCGACATTGTTCTGCAGGTCGCGAAGCATATCGCGGATGTCGTCGGACTTGTCCTGCAGGTAGTCCACGTGTACCGCCGCCGGCCATTCGGCCCGCTCAGCTTCCACGATCCGGCGTACTTCGGCGATCGTCTCGATGATGTTGGCGCCGAGCCGTTTGGACACTTCCAGCGATACGGCCGGTTCGCCGCCGACCCTGGCAAAGCCTTCCGGATCCTTGTAGGTGCGGCGTACCTGTGCCACATCCCGGAACGTGACCACGGTGTCACCCACCGCCTTGATGGGTAGCGTGAGCACGTCGTTGACGTCCTCGATCACACCGGGCACCTTTACCGCCATGCGCCCGGCGCCGGTGTCGATGGCACCGGCGGCCACAAGCATGTTGTTGCGCTGGATGATGCTCAGCAGCTCGTCGTAGTTGATGCCGTAGGTTTCCATGACCGTGGTGTCCACCACCACCTCCATGACCTCCTCACGGTCACCCCCGATATCCACTTCCAGCACACCGGGCAGGGCTTCGATGCTGTCCTTGAGATCGCGCGCCAGGCTTACCAGCGTGCGCTCGGGTACCGCGCCGGACAGCGTGACCGTCAGCACCGGGAACAGCGCGACATTGATTTCGTTCACCGTGGGCTCGTCCGTGCCGGGGGGCAGCTTGGACTTGGCCATGTCCACCTTCTCTCGCACGTCGTTCAGCGCCCGGTCGCTGTCGAAGCCGGCGTCGAACTCCAGTAGCACCCCGCCGTAACCCTCGGAGGCGGTGCTACGCATCTCCTTGACCCCTTCGATGCTTTGTAGCTCTTTTTCCAGCGGCCGCACCAGCAGCCGTTCCGCGTCTTCCGGGGAGATGCCCTCGTAGGTGGCGGTGACATAGATGATCGGGATGGCGACGTCCGGCTCCGATTCCTTGGGAATCGTCGACCAGGCCACGATGCCGGCCAGGATGATGAAGATGAAGCCCAGCACCACCGCGCGGGTGCGCTGGAAAGCGGCGTCAATCAGTGCGTGCATGGCGTGCCGGCCTCACTGTTTCGCCTGGTCGGCAGGACCTGCCTGCTGACGGACCGCGACGTGCTGGCCGGGGCTGACGAAGCCCTGGCCCAGCGTGATCACTCTTGCATGCTCGGGTAGCCCGGCAACCCAGACTCCGTCCTGTTCGGCACGGATAACCTCCACCGGGTGGAACACGACCTGGTCTTCGGCATCCACGGTCTTGACCCCCAGCGCATTGCCGCCATCAAGCGCAAGCAGCGCAGGCGACACGCGGTGGGCCGATACCACGCCCACGGGAATCCGCACCTCGGCGCTGATCCCCGCCGGAACCGGACTGTCCGAATTGGGGAGCTCCACCTCCACGCGGAAGGTCCGGGTGGCGGTGTCGGCCGCGGCGGAAATGAAACGGATAGTGCCCTGGCGGATTTCGCCACTGACCAGCCGCACCTCCGCTGCGCCGTCCAGCGCCAGTCCGTCCAGGTCGTGCTGGGCGATGTTGGCGCTGACCAGCAACGGATTGTTGTCCACGAGGAAGGCCACAGGCGTGTTCACTGCCACGTAATCGCCCAGTTCCACCATGCGGTCGTTCAGTACCCCGGCGAAGGGCGCGCGGATCACCACCCGATCGCGGTCCAGCTCGATTGACTTGAGTTCCGCCCTGGCCTTTTCCAATGCCGCTTCTGCCAGGCGCTGTGCATTGGCGGACTGGAATCCGTCGCGGGCGAGGTCTCGGGTGGCATTGAATTCTGCCTGGCGCTGGGCAAGGTTGGCGCGTGCTTCCGCCAGCCGCACGTCACGGTCGTCCATGCGCAGGCGCAGGATGGGCTGCCCCGCCTCCACGCGGCTGCCCTTGGGCACCAGCACGGCTTCCACGGTGCCGGCCGTCTCGGCCCGCAGCGTGACCTGGCGGAAGGATTCCGTCTGCCCCTGGTTCACCAGTGTTCGAGTGATGGGCTGGGCCTGTAGCTGCTGGACCTCCACGGCGAAGCGGGGCGCCTGCGAGATGGTTGCCTCGGGCTCCACGGCAGCGGTGGAGCCGGCCCGGAATATGTGGCCACTGGCTACCCACAGTACCAGGCCGGCCAGCAACAGGCCTGCGATGAGCAATGATTTACGATGCATGGTCAGGCCTCCCTGGCAGCAACTGCAGTTGCCGCCTCATCCAGCAGATGGCGGTTTTCCCGAACGTAATCCCGTGCCGCACGGAATACGGCGAGGCCATAGCCGGCAGCAAAGCGCGCCCCTGGTTGGGCGTTCAGCCCCTCTCCGGCCAGCCACTCCTCGGCCAGTTGCACGAACTGGTCGAATTCCGTCAGCCGTTCGTCGACGATGCGCTGCAGGTGCGATGCGGGCAGGAATTCGGCGAAGAACACCAGTGCGAGGAATTCCGAACGGATCTTGTGTCTGCCCTGGGACTGCAGCAGCGCCGCCGCAAAGGCCTGACGGCCGGCGGGGGTGAGCCGGTACATCTTCTTGTCCGGCCGGGTGCGCTGTCGCACCTCCTGGCAATGCACCAGTCCCTGTTTGTGAAGGTCGGCCAGGGCCGGGTAGATGGCGGCATAGCTCACTTCCAGAAAGTGGCCGATGCTGTCTTCCAGGCACTTCTTGATTTCGTAGCCGGAGGCGTCGCCGAAGGTCAGCGCGCCGAGGCACAGGGTCTTGGTGTCCATAGGAATCCCGTGGGTAAGGTCCGGTTTATATATCACACTGACATATATCTACTTAGACTATTTCGGGCTGTAATGAATGGCCGATAGAACGATGTGTGCAGTGCGGAATTTTGAGCCGCGGACGAGGAATGCTATAAGGGCTCACCGCTGCGGCCCCAGGGCCGCCGGTTGTCTCAATCAACGCCGATTTCGCGACTGGGTTTGCCTGGCCATGAATCTGAAGAACCTGGAAAAGCGACTCACCTACCTGGTGGCAAATGCCATCCGGGATTACCGCATGATCGAGGACGGTGACCGCATCATGGTGTGCCTGTCCGGCGGCAAGGATTCCTACGCCCTGCTGGAGATCCTGCGACTCCTGCAGGGCAGGGCGCCGGTGCGTTTCGAGTTGATCGCGGTCAACCTGGACCAGAAGCAGCCCGGCTGGCCGGCGCATGTGCTGCCGGAGTACCTCGAATCCATCGGCGTTTCGTACCGTATCCTGGAGCAGGACACCTACAGCGTGGTGAAGCGGGTGCTGCCCGAGGGCAAGACCATGTGCTCGCTGTGCTCCCGGCTGCGGCGTGGGGCGCTGTATGCCGCGGCGGAGGAGATGGGTGCGACCAGGATCGCCCTGGGACATCATCGAGACGATCTGATCGAGACCTTGTTCCTGAACATGTTCTACGGCGGCAAACTGGCAACCATGCCGCCGAAGCTGAAGAGCAACGACGGCAAGCATGTGGTCGTCCGGCCCCTCTCCTATGTGCCTGAATCCTATCTGGAGCGCTATGCTTCGCTGAAGGACTTTCCGATCATTCCCTGCAACCTGTGCGGCTCCCAGGAAAACCTCAAGCGCGCCCAGATCAAGCGGATGATCCATGCCTGGGAAAAGGAAGAGCCGAAACGGCTGAACACCATCCTGCGCAGCCTGCAGAACGTCCGCCCTTCGCATTTGGGCGACACCGATCTGTACGACTTCGAGGGCCTGACCGGCAGCATCGCCGACATGCCCGACCCGGTCACCGGCGAAGAAGACCCATTCGCTACGCTGCAGTCCGCCCAGTAGGGTGCTCAGAGCGCACTGGTTCGTGTTTGTGTTTGGTGGCTTCGATCCGGTTGCGGCCGGGATGACTGTTCCGGACACGCCGTGAACTCCTGCGGCGCTTTGCATTCCATGCAACGCTTGCAGGGCCTGGGTTGGCCATCCGTGGCCAACCCGTTCGACCGGGGAAAGCCATGCTTTCCCTGATCGGTCTCACCCCTGGGGGCTTGACGATCGCATCCCTGCGATCGACAGTCCGGAACAGTCATCCCGGCCGCAACCTTGGAGAAGAGATCACCGCCTGCTGTTGTACGACGGCAAGGCCTGGAGCGGGACCACGCCTGCGGACTGTCGGCGAGAAGGACCTCGCCGACAAGCCTACAGGGATGTATTCACGGC
>JAFIFV010000154.1 GCA_020831845.1 Ectothiorhodospiraceae bacterium | reverse complement strand
CGTAAACCCATCCATGGGGCCTTGACGATCGCATCCATGCGATCGACAGTCCGCAGGCATATCCCCACCCCCGCCCTTGCTTAGGCGGCAGCTTCAAGAGGTGGTTCTGGCGCAGGGTAGGGATGGAGGCGAAGACGACATCCGCCAATACGGCCAGCGGCCGGATGCCGCTGTGCCCCCAAGCCCAGGCCGACGGCGGGAGGTTTGTTTCCGGACCGTCAGCGGCAGGGATGCCGCTGTCGAGCCCCCAGGGTTGGGTTTACGGGGTGTCCGGAAGCAAACCTCCCGGCGTCGGCCGGATCGAAGCCGCCACGCTAACCGGTGCGCATCGCCGACGGCTCTGGGCACCCTACGGCGAGCAGGTTTCAGCGGGGTTTACGCGGACTCCGAATCCAGGCCGACGTTGTTCTTCTGCAGCACCTGGTCGGCGCGGTAGCTGGAGCGAACCAGCGGGCCGGAGACCACCTCCAGGAAGCCCATCTCCAGGCCCCAGCGGCGGTACTCGGCGAACTGCTCCGGGGTCACGTAGCGCTCCACCGGCAGATGGTTGACGGTGGGGCGCAGGTACTGGCCGAAGGTGACGATGTCCACGTTCGCCGCCTTGAGATCGCTCAGCGCCTGGCGGATCTCGGCCTCGGTCTCGCCCAGGCCCAGCATCAGGCTGGTCTTGGTCAGTACTTCGGGCCGGTGTCGCTTGGCGTGCGCCAGCACGGCCAGCGTCTGTTCGTAGGACGCACGGCGGTCACGCACCACGTGGGTCAGGCGTTTCACCGTCTCCACGTTCTGGGCGAACACTTCCAGCCCGGAATCCACCACCGTCTCGACATCCTCGAGCCGGCCCTGGAAATCCGGCGTCAGCGCTTCCACCGCGGTTTCCGGGTTCATCTCCTTGACCGCCCGCACGCAGGCCGCGTAGTGGCCGGCGCCGCCGTCAGGCAGATCGTCCCGGTCCACCGAGGTCAGCACCACGTACTTCAGGCCCATGATCTGCACCGACTCCCCGGTGTTGAACGGCTCATCCGGGTCCAGCCAGCCTTTCGGGTTGCCGGTATCCACCGCGCAGAAGCGGCAGGCGCGGGTGCAGACCGAACCCATCAGCATGATGGTGGCGGTGCCGGCGTTCCAGCATTCGCCGATGTTAGGGCACATCGACTCCTCGCACACCGTCGCCAGCTTGTGCTCGCGCACGTTGCGCTTGACCGCGTTGTAGCCCGGTCCGCTGGGCACCTTCGCCCGCAGCCAGGACGGCTTGTCCCCACGGGGGGCGGGGGCTGCCTGAGGATTGCGCTTGATGCCGTTCTTGATGGCGCGGAAGCCCTGTTCGGTCTCGAACTTGGTGCCGCTCTGGACAACGACGGGAATGCCCTTCAACTGGCTCATGGACTGCTGACACCCTGAAGAACGTGGACTGGGGCCCCTAGTTTGAAGCACCCGGTGCCGGGAGTAAAACGGGATCACCGCAGCAAGCGGCGCTTCGCCTCGTTCACGCGGCTGGCCAGATAGTCGGAGCCCCCGCGATCCGGATGCAGCTTCTGGATCAGCCGGCGGTGGGCGGCGACCACAGTGTCACGGTCGGCGTCCGGGCTGACGCCCAGGATGGCGCAGGCCTCTTCCCGCGTCATCGCCTGCTGTCGGCCCATGTCCTGGTCGCGCCGCCAGCGGGCGCCGTAAGTGCGATCCAGGTAGGCCTGCACCAGCGCCGCCGACTGTCCGTCCTTCTGCCGGCAGTCGTCCAGCAGTTCCAGTACCTGATCCATGGACAGTCGGCTTAGTCGCCAGCCCCGCCACGGCCCGCGCAGCACGTCACCATCCATGGTGCCTGTGTCCTGGTCCATCCAGACACTGACCATGGCGGCGTTCATCGTGGGCCCCGCGCCGCTCCCGCCGCCCCCCGGGGCACCGAACAGGCGGCGTGCCATGGGCAGCAGGCCGAGGAAGGGCATCAGGCGGCGGGCCATCAGCAAGGCGCCCATGGCCAGGCCGGCCAGCCAGTGAATGCGGCCGAACACGAGCAGCAGCAGGACAAAGCCCAAGGCCGCCCAGAGGAGCAGCGAGCGCCCCTGGCGCTTTACCCAGGGGAGCCGATGCCCGCCCAGCAGATAGACGATCAGCCCGAGCAAGGCCAGGGCGACAACGACCTGAATCACGTAGAACGGAACCAGTAAGCCAAAACCATGGCCGCATTGTCCGGCAATGTGCCGCCCGGGGAAAGCGCCGGTTTGTGACAGGCTGCGGGGCTGGGTAGGCTGGTTTGGAATGCACTGATTCGGAGCTGCCGCTTGCCAGATCCAATTGCTTCGTCACTCACTCGGCACCGCCAGGGTGTGTTGCTTGCCGCGCTGGGGACCCTGGTGCTCAGCTTCGACGCGTTGCTGGTGCGCCTGGCGGCGGCGTCCGCCTGGGATGTGATCTTCTGGCGTGGATTGTTAATGGCACTCTCCCTGACCCTGGCGCTGCGTGTGCTGCGCGGCCGGTGGAGCTGGGAGGCACTGCGCGACGGGCGCTGGCCTGCCTGGGCCGCAGGGGCGGGCTTTGCGCTCACGTTGATGCTGTTCGTGCTCGCGGTACTGAATACGCGGGTCGCCAACGTGGTGGTGATCATCGCCTCGGCGCCGTTTTTCGCCGCCCTGCTCTCCGGTGTGTTCCTGCGGGAATGGGTTCCGCTGCGGACCTGGCTCGCCATGACGGTGTGCCTTGTGGGCATACTCGTCGTGTTCGCCGGCTCGGTGGGGTTGGGTGGCTGGCTTGGCGATCTCTTCGCGCTGCTGGCGGCGCTGACGCTGGGCGCGAACCTCACGCTGCTGCGTCGACACCACGGCGTGGATCGCCTGGCCGTCGTGGCGGCGGGCGGGATCATCGCCTGCATCGTGGCGCTATTGCCGGCCAGCCCCGGCGGGGTGGGTGGGGTCAGCCTGTTCTGGCTGGCCGTCATGGGGTTGCTGCAGATGCCACTTGCCCTCGCGCTGATGGCCGAGGCAACGCGCTACCTTCCTTCCGCCGAGGTCTCGCTGTTTCTGCTGGTGGAGACCGTTCTGGGAACCTGGTGGGTATGGATGGTGCTCGGTGAGGAGCCGCCGCCGGCCACCCTGCTGGGCGGCGGCCTGATACTGTTCACCCTGCTGCTGCATGCCTGGCTGGGGTTGCGGCGGGCAGCCGTTCCAGCTGTCGGAAATAGTCCTCGGTGAGCGCCAGCTGTTCGGCCGCACTTTCCACCCGCACCAGTTGCCGGCGCGTGCGCTCGCCGCCGGGCTGCTCTGCCAGGTACCAGCCAATGTGCTTGCGCGCCACGCGCATGCCCTGGATCTCGCCATAGAAGCGGTGAAGCTCCCGCAGGTGCGCCAGCATGATGTCCCGGATCTCCTGCACCGAGGGTGCTGGCAGGTGGCGGCCGGTATCCAGGTAGTGGGCGATTTCGCGGAACAGCCATGGCCTGCCCTGGGCGGCACGCCCGATCATGACCCCGGCTGCGCCGGTGTAGGCCAGCACTCGCGCCGCCTCTTCCGGGGTGCGGATATCGCCGTTGGCGAGCACCGGGATACTCACGCTGCTACAGATCGCGCGGATGGTGTCGTATTCCGCCTGCCCCCGGTAGGCGTCGGCGCGGGTGCGGCCGTGGACAGCCAGGGCCTGGATGCCCAGTGTCTGTGCCATTTCGGCAATGCGCACGCCGTTGCGGCGGTCGGGCGCGGGGCCGGTACGTATCTTCAGCGTTACCGGTACATCCACCGCCTGCACTGTGGCCTGCAGGATCTCCCTGACCAGGCCTTCGTCCGAGAGCAGGGCGGAGCCAGCTGCCTTGTTGCAGACTTTCTTGGCCGGGCAGCCCATGTTTATGTCGATGATCTGCGCGCCGTTGGCGACATTGTAGCGGGCGGCATCTTCCATCCAGGCGGGCTCGGCACCGGCAATCTGGATGATGCGGGGCTCCGGCTCGCCGGAATGTTCGGCCTTCAGTCGGGACTTGCGACTGTTGCGCAGCGCGGGGTTGGAGGCCACCATCTCGGAAGCGGCCATGCCCGCGCCGAGAGACTTGCACAGCATGCGGAACGGGCGGTCGGTGACCCCGGCCATGGGGGCGAGGGCCAGATTGTTGGGTAGCACATAACCGCCGATGCGCATGGTGGTTGCCGCCTTCTGGGAGCCGGTGCGCATGATAACCGCTGTGCGGCAGCGTGAACACCGCAGCGCTCCCCTCCGGGAACGTGCGTTGGTCCCGGTGGCCAGCGGGACCCGGAACACTGACGGAGGACGAGGTTGATGAGAGCCGTATTTCTGGATCTGGATTCCATGGGTGAGGGGCTGGACTACGCCGGTGTCGAAGCCACGGTGGATGAACTGGTCTTCCACAACGAAACGGGGCCGGAGCAGGTGCTGGAGCGTGTGCGCGGTTTTCCGGTCATCATCGTGAACAAGGTGTTGCTGACCCGGGACCTGCTGGAGGCCGCCCGGCCGAAGCTGGTCTGTGTGGTGGCTACCGGGGTTAACAACGTCGATCTCGATGCCTGCCGGGACCTGGGCATCACCGTGGTGAATGCCCGCGGTTATGGCACTGACGCGGTGGCGCAGCACACGCTGACGCTGATGCTCGCACTGTCAACCCGGCTGATCGACTATCACGCGGCTGTCCAGGCCGGGGAGTGGAACCGCAGCAGGCAGTTCGGCCTGCTGGATTTCCCGATCCGGGAACTGGCCGGGAAGACACTGGGCATCGTCGGTCTGGGCAATCTGGGCGGGCGCACTGCCGAACTGGCACGCGCCTTCGGCATGGACGTGCTGGTGGCGCAGCGCCCCGGTGGCGAGCCCCGGCCGGACCGGGTCCCGCTGGACGACCTGCTGCAGCGGGTGGATATTCTCAGCCTGCATTGCCCGCTGAACGAAGACACCCGGAACCTCATCGGAGAGCGCGAGCTGCGGTTGATGAAGCCGGATGCCTTCCTGATCAACACTTCACGCGGGGGACTGGTGGACGAGGTGGCGCTGGCCGAGGCGCTGCGGGCCGGGCGACTCGGTGGAGCCGGCTTCGATGTGCTCAGCAAGGAGCCCCCAAGGGAGGGCAATCCGCTGCTGGACGACGACATTCCCAATCTCATTGTGACGCCGCATTCGGCGTGGGGGACCAGGGAGGCGCGGCAGCGCATTCTCGGCCAGTTGGCCGAGAACATCGATGCATGGAAACGCGGGGCCGCGGTCCGCGTCGTGGTGTGAACTGGCGCCGCCGGCGTTCGCCTTGAACGCGTCAGGGAACGACTAGAATTTCGGTTCCTTGCGCTCCCGGACCACTTCCGGGCGCTTGTGCCCGCCCTTGATGGGAACGGGTTGCGGGGCAGGTGGTGCGGAGGTGTTGCCGTGGTCCAGTTGGCGCGCCATGCCGCCCAGGGATTCCAGGTCCCGGAATGTTTCCCGCACTTCCGCCTCGTCCGGCAGGTTGGCTGCCTCGAAGCGCAGCAGGGGAATTGCGGCCTCCCGCAGCATGGCCTCGGCGCGGGCGTCCCGTTGCTCCCTGACCGAAACCACGGCGATGACCTGGAAACGGATATCGCAGATGAGGAAATCCGCGGTGTAGGCCTGCATCTCCCGAATCAGCGACGAGGCATGCCGGTGGCCCGGGTTCAAGGGTGCCAGAAAGCGCGGATACCCGATGCCCGGAATGACCAGATGCCCCGGCAGGGAGCGGGTCAGTATGCGGTAGCAGGCCTGCTCGTTCTGTGACAGTGGTGGTTGCAGTTTGACCCGCGGCGGCTGCGATCGCAGCTTGTGGCGCGTGCGCAACCGGAGCACCACCAGCAACGCCAGTATGATCAGCGCCGTAACCGGAATGAACAGAGTTTCCATGAATTGCTGGCCTGTGGTGACATTTGCCTGGCTATAAGGTACACCGCCCGACCGGTCCCTTGCATCGGGGCAGTGGGACGGCGGGCCATGCACAGGCTGCAGGTGACTGGAGGCGGGAGCAAGCTGTCAGTGAGCGACGACAGTCCCCTTGGCGTGTCGGGGTTTCAGCGCGCCATCTGGGTCACCAGGCCCTGTAGTTCGCTGATCATCCGACCCAGGGCCTGACTGGATACGCGCGCCTGTTCGGCCGCTTCGCTGGTGGAAGCCAGCTGCTGCTGCACGCCGTTCAGGTTGCGATTGATTTCCTCGGAGACGGCGTTTTGTTCTTCCGATGCGGTGGCGATATCGCTGTTCCTGTCGTTCATGCCGTCCACCGACGCTTCCAGCGATTCCATGGCCTCGCGCACCTGTGTGGAGAGCTGCAGTACCTGCAGACTGGCTTCCTGCCCCTTGTTCATGACCGTCACCGCCTCTTCGGTGCCGTCGCTGAGCCGGCCGATCAGTTCGCCGATCTCGGTGGTGGCCTCCGCCGTTCTGCGCGACAGGTTGCGCACCTCGTCGGCGACCACCGCGAAACCGCGCCCGGTATCACCGGCGCGTGCGGCCTCGATGGCCGCGTTCAGCGCCAGCAGATTGGTCTGCTCGGCGATGCCGCTGATGGTATCCAGGATGCCGCGGATGCCTTCGGCCTCCGTCTGCAGCCGCTGGATCACTGCTGCGGCGGACTCCGTTTCTCCGGCCAGTGTCTCCATCGAGTCCACGGCCTGTCCTATGACCGCCTTGCCCTGGCGGGCGCGCTGCACCGCCTCGCGGGCTTCTTCGGCCGCCTGCGACGTATTGCGGGAAACCTCGGCGACGGTGGAGGTCATCTGGTTCATTGCGGCGGCCACCTGGTCGACGTCGTTGCGCTGCGTGGCAATGGCGCGCCCGGCTTGGGCGGCACTGCCCTCGACTGCACCGCTCTCTGTGACCAGCTGGCCTGCAAAATCGCCGATGCGACCGCGCAGGGTGCGCAATTGCGCGTCCTTCATGTACAGCGCCAGTTCCAGCGCCGCACTCGCGTCATCGCCCCCGCCATACACCTGCCGGCCCACCGGGTTGTCGAAGACCAGCAGCGCCCGCGCGGTCACCCGGGACAGGCGGCGGAACAGCAGCATGCTAAGCGGCCAGCAGGCCGCCGCCAGCAAACCGCCCAGCAGCAGGGTGGCGGAGCCGGGGCCGGCCAGGGCGCCGATGACGGTGGACAGTGCCACCAGCAGCGTCATTAGCAGTGCAGTGCGGCCTTGCAGCCCCGGTATCAACCGCCGGGTCTTGCTGCCGGGCCTCTGCCGCATGCGGGTGTAAAGGCGCTCCGCGCGCCGGACGTGGGCACGGTCCGGTACTGTTCTGACGGACTGATACCCCACCAGGGTATCGCCGTCGAATACCGGCGCCACGTAGGCGTCCACCCAGTAGTAATCGCCGTTCCTGCTGCGGTTCTTGACGATGCCCATCCACGACTTGCCCGCTTTCAGGGTGTCCCAGAAGTTCTGGAATACCGCTGGCGGCATGTCCGGATGGCGGATGATGTTATGCGGCTGCCCGAGCAGCTCTTCCCGGTCAAAACCGGCCACCCGGCAGAAATCGTCGTTGGCGTGGGTGATTCTGCCCTTGAGGTCGGTGGTGCTTATCAGGCGGGTGCCGTGGTCGAACTTTATTTCATGCTGGGTGACGGGCTGGTTATCGCGCATCTTGAAGCGGTTTCCCGGTGGTGTGGATGAGATTTGTTCACGGGCGCGCAGTCCCCTGTTCGTGGATGCGCGCTACCTCTAAAGAGGTATGTCGGCCGAGGGGCTGTTTACTTGATACGTCACCGAAGCATCTTCGGGCAAGTTCTGATCGGTTGCCGGGCAGCTTCGCTGCTGATTGTCAACACGAGAATCAATCAGTGTTTGCCTAGAGCGCGCGTTCGACGCGGACCAGCGCCGGGTCGTCCGGATCGCGTCGGCGTGAGAAGCCCAGCGCTTCCATCATGGCCAGCATGCTCTTGTTTTCGGCCAGAACCTGGCCTTCCATCTGCCGCAGGCCGTGATCCCGCGCTGCATTGATGAGGTTCTGCATCAGCCGCTTCCCCACCCCGCGTCCTTGCCAGCGGTCGGCGACGGCAATGGCGAACTCGCAGCTCTGGCCGTCCGGGTTGGTGACGAAGCGGGCCACGCCAAGCGCCTCAGGGCCGCCTCCACCCTCGTGCATCGCAACCAGGGCCAGTTCTCGGTCGTAGTCGATCTGGGTAAACCGGATGAGCATCGGCTTGCTGAGTTCGCGGATATGTTCCAGAAAGCGGAAATACCGCGAGCGCTCGGACATGGCGCGAACGAAATCCTGCTCCATGTCGGCGTCCTCCGGCCGGATCGGCCGGATGGTGATCGGCGTGCCGTCGCTGAGCGTATCGCGGCGGCTGAGATGGCCAGGGTAGGGCATGATGGCCATATGCTCGTAGGCGGGGCCGATGCCGGTGGCCGTGGCGATGTGCAGGCGGGCATCAACCGCGATGGCACCGTTCTCGTCCACGATCATCGGGTTGATGTCCATGTCGCGCACCTCTGGCAGCATGCAGACCAGATCGGACACCCGCAGCAGTGCCTGCTCAAGCGCCCGGCGTACCGGCGAGTCGCGGTCCAGGCCGAGATGACGCCCCACCCGTGTGCTGATAAGCACATCCCTTGCAAGAAAGTCGTTCAGCGGCGGGAGTGTCACCGCCTTGTCCTGGATCACCTCCACCATGGAGCCGCCGGCGCCGAACGAGATGACTGGGCCGAAGACCGGGTCGCGCACCACGCCCAGCATGATCTCCCGACCGTTCAGCGGGCTGTGCATGGGTTCCACCGAGGCGCCGTCGAGCGGAACCTCGGGGTGGAGCCTGGTCACGGACTCCATGACCGAGGCGTAGGCGCGCTCCACCGCATCCAGAGAGACCAGGTTGAGACGCACGCCGCCGGCGGCCGCCTTGTGGATGATGTCCGGCGCATTCACCTTCAGCGCCACCGGCAGCCCCAGTTCCTCCGCCGCCGCCCTGGCTTCGCCGGCACTGCGGGCTACACGGGTGGGAATCACCGGTATGCGGAAGGCGGCCAGCACCTGTTTGGACTGATACGGCGTGAGCCGGCTCTGGCCCCGTTCCAGGGCGCCGCGGATGACCTCGCGCGCGGACTGCACATCCGGTTCGACAGGTTGTTGCCTGGCATCTGGTACCTGCATCAGCAGGGCCTGGCTGTGCCGGTAGCGAGACAGGGCGGAGAGCGCCTCCACCGCGTTTTCCGGCGTGGCATAGTTGGGGAACTGCTGGCGTGTGAAACGCTCGCGGCCGGCGCGTATGCGCTTGCCCCCCATCCAGCAGGCCACCACCGGTTTCTGCCGGCCGCGGACCGCTTCAAGTACCGCGTCGGCCGTGCCGGCCGGATCGGTGCGTCCCTGGGGTGTGAGTATGACCACGGCGCCGTTCACTGCCGGGTCCTCCAGGCAGGCACCCAGCGCCGCCTGGTAGCGTTCGGGATCCGCATCGCCGAGGATGTCCACCGGGTTGCTGCGGGGCCAGCGCCCGGGCAACCGCTCACTGAGCCGGCTCATCGTCGCATCGCCCAGTTCCGCCAGCTTCAGCCCGCGGTCCACCAGCAGGTCGGTGGCGATGATACCGGGGCCGCCGCCATTGGTGACCACGGCGATGTTGTCGCCGCGCAGGCGGTGGCCGGCAGCCAACAGCTCGGCGGCCGCGAACAACTGGCCTATGGTGGGTACGCGCACGGCGCCGGCCCGGCCCAGCGCGGCGTCGAAGGCGTCGTCCTGGCCCACCAGCGAGCCGGTGTGGGAACTGGCGGCACGGTAGCCCTCGCGGTGGCGGCCCACTTTCATGACAATCACCGGTTTCAGCCGCGCCGCCGCCCGCAGGCCGCTGAGGAAACGCCGGGCATCGCCGACGCTTTCCACGTACAGCAGGATGCTGCGGGTCTGCATGTCCAGGGCGAGGAAATCCAGCACGTCACCGAAGTCCACATCCGTGGTGTCCCCGAGCGAGACCACGGCGGAAAATCCGATGTGGCGGGAGGAGGCCCAGTCCAGCACCGCCGTGGTCAGCGCGCCGGATTGCGCCACCAGCGCCAGTTGGCCTTTCTCGGCGACGCTGCGGCTGTAGGTGGCGTTCAGGCCCAGCGGCGGCCGCATCAGCCCTACCCAGTCCGGTCCGATGATGCGGATGCCGTAGCGCCGGGCGGTCCGCATGGCGGTCCGCTCCAGCCGTTTGGTGCCCGAGCGTGATTCCCCCAGCCCGGCGGCCAGCACCAGCGCGGCGCGAATGCCTTTGTCGCCGCAGTCCTGCAGGACTGCGACGATGGAACGCGGCGGAACGGCGATAATGGCCAGGTCCGGCACCAGGTCCAGATCCTGCAGCCTGGGCACACAGGGCAGGCCCTGCACTTCCCGATGATGAGGGTTCACCGGCAGGATGCGGCCGCGGAATCCGCCTTCCAGCAGGTTTGCGAGAACCTGCCGGCCGACGCTGTCCGGGCGGTCGCTGGCGCCGACCAGCGCGACGCTCCCGGGGTCAAAGAACCGTTCGAGGTAGTGGCTGCCCATGCTGCTGTCCCTGTGGCTGCTGAGCGGGCCCGCCTGCCGGCGGCGGGCCCCCGGCGACACTACTCACGATAGCGTCCGACCTGGCGCCGTTCCATGGCGTCGCGTATTTCCTCCAGGCTGGCGGGGTCGTCGATGGTGGAGGGCACGGCCACCTCCTGAGTGGTTGCCAGTTGCCGTATGCTCTTGCGCAGGATCTTGCCGGAGCGGGTCTTCGGCAGCTTGCCCACGATCATCACCGTCTGCAGGCAGGCGAAGGCGCCGATGTTGCGTCGGATCAGCTCCACCAGCTCCTTGTCCAATTGCTCGGTGCCCACCTCGGCGCCGTCCTTCAGCACCACGAATCCCACAGGCAGTTCGCCCTTCATCGGATCTTCGATGCCGACCACGGCGCATTCCGCCACCGCCGGGTGGGCGCCGATCAGTTCTTCCATCTCGCCGGTGGAAAGCCGATGACCGGCAACATTGATGACGTCGTCCATGCGGCCCATGACGAACAGATAACCGTCCTCATCCAGGTAGCCGCCGTCCGAGGTGTCGTAATAGCCGATGAAATTGCTCAGATAGGCCTGCCGGTAGCGGGCGGTGTCCCCCCATAGCGTGGGGAGGCAGCCCGGCGGGAGCGGTAGCCTGATGGCAATGTGCCCTTGCTCGCCGGATGGCAGCGGCTGGCCGCCCGAGTCCAGGATCTCCACCTGGTAGCCGGGCAGCGGGAAGGTGGCCGAGCCGGGCTTCTCCGGGTGTGGTTCGACACCCATCGGGTTGGCGGCGATGGGCCAGCCGGTTTCCGTCTGCCACCAGTGGTCGATTACCGGTCGGCCGGTGATCTCCTTCAACCACTCGTAGGTGGGTGGGTCCAGGCGCTCGCCGGCGAGGAAGAGGCTTTTCAGGCAGTTCAGATCGTATTGCTGCATCAGCCGGCCTTCCGGGTCTTCCTTCTTCACCGCCCGGAACGCTGTGGGGGCGGTGAAGAAGGTTTTCACCTTGTGCTCGCTGATCACTCGCCAGAAGGCCCCGGCATCCGGCGTGCGTACCGGTTTGCCCTCATACATCACGGTGGTGCAGCCGCGGATCAGCGGGCCGTAGACGATGTAGGAATGCCCCACAACCCAGCCGACGTCGGATGCGGTCCAGAACACGTCGCCCGGATCCAGGTCGTAGACCGCTTTCATGCTGAAGTTCAGTGCCACCGCGTAGCCGCCGTTGTCGCGCACCACGCCCTTGGGTTTGCCGGTGGTGCCGGAGGTGTAGAGCACGTAGAGCGGGTCGGTGGCCTCCACCGGAACAGGGTCGACGACCGGTGCGTTGGCCACCAGTGTGTCCCAGTCATGGTCGCGGCCCGGCTCCAGAGTGGCTTCGGCCTCCGGCCGGGCAAACACGATCGTGTGTTCCGGCTTGTGGCTGGCCTTCCGGATGGCTTCGTCCACCAGCGGTTTGTAGGGGATCACGTTGCTGAACTCGATGCCGCAGCTTGCGGTGACGATGGCCTTTGGTTTGGCGTCGTCGATGCGCACGGCCAGTTCATGCGGGGCGAAACCGCCGAAGACCACGGAGTGCACGGCGCCGAGACGGGCGCAGGCCAGCATGGCCATGGCGGCTTCGGGGATCATCGGCATGTAGATCACCACCCGGTCCCCGGCTGTCACCCCCAGGTCGCGCAGCATGCCCGCGGTGCGCGCCACTGCATTCAGCAGCTCGCGATAGCTGTAGTGGCGCTGGGTGCCGGTCACCGGCGAATCGTAGATCAATGCGGTCTGGTCGCCGCGGCCGTTCGCCACATGCACGTCCAGGGCCAGGTGGGAGAGATTGATGCTGCCGCCGGCGAACCAGCGGTAGAGGCCGTCGGCATCCTGGGTCAGGATCTGCTGCGGTGGCCTGAACCAGTCCAGCCTCTCCGCCTGCTCGCGCCAGAAAGCTTCCGGCTCGTTCACCGACCGTTGGTAGAGTTCCTTGTAGCTGTTCATTGCTCCTCCGCGAGCTTGGGTGCCGACGGCACGGCCGCCCGGACACACCTTTGTTGTCGTCTGGGCCCGTCTGAGCGCGGGCGTTCTGCTATCCTACGATGCTCTGCGGGGGTCTGTCAGTGCGAGATGCCGGGACGGTACGCTTTCCTCGCCGGTGCTCTGGGCAGCCCGTCGGAACAGATCGAATCCAAATAACAGCCGGGTGGCGGTGGATGCTGATCCACCGTGCGACCCGAAAGGGGGGCATGATGACCGAACTTGCGGTGGTGACCGGTGGTGGCAGTGGCCTGGGGCGGGAGATCGCACGATGTCTTGCCAGCCGCGGCATGGACGTGCTGGTTACGGGCCGGCGCGCGTCCATGCTGCAGGAGACCTGCTCGGCGGATCCCGAACGGCTCTCGGCCGTGGCTGCCGATGTCTCCAGCCGTCAGGGCTGGCAGGCGGTGTCCGATGCGGTGGGTGAGCGCGAAGTGCATTGCCTGGTGCATAACGCCGGCGTGCTGTCTCCGATCGGGCCGTTGTCCGATGTCCAGGAGCAGGACTGGAATCAGAGCCTGGCGGTGAACCTGACCGGTCCGCTGTTCCTGACCCAGGCGCTGCTTCCCCGGCTGACCGGCGGTCGTGTGCTGCATATGTCGTCGGGCGCGGCGCATCACGGCTACGCCGGTTGGGGCGCCTACTGCGTCACCAAGGCAGGGTTGCACATGCTTTATCAGGTGCTGCGCGAAGAGCTGAAAGGGCGGGATGTGGCTGTTGGAAGCCTGAGACCCGGCGTGGTGAATACCCCCATGCAGGGGTTGATCCGCGAGCAGAGCCCGGAACGCTTCCCTGGTGTGGCCCGCTTTGTCGAACTGCATGAAAAGGGGCAACTGGAGGATCCGGCTGAGGTGGCCGAGTTCGCCTGCTGGTTGCTGCTGGAGGTGCCGGCGCCGGACTATGTGGCAGAGGAATGGTCGTTCACCGATCAGGAGCAGCGCGCCCGATGGAAGCGGAAGTAGACCTGACGCCTTACCAGCCCGTTCGGCAGCCGCTGCGCAGGACGGTGTCCGTCCGCGGTCTGGACTATCAGTTGACGGAGTGGGGCGTGCCCCTGGGGCGGCCGCTGGTGCTGCTGCACGGCTGGATGGACGTGGGGGCGAGTTGGCAGTTCCTGGTGGATGCGCTGGCCGGGGAACGGTGGATTATCGCCCCGGACTGGCGCGGCTTCGGTGACAGCGGCTGGTGTGACGCAGGCTACTGGTTTCCGGATTACCTGGCGGATCTCGATGCCCTGCTGGCTATCATTGCACCGGAGCAGCCGGTGGATCTGGTGGGCCACAGTATGGGAGGCAACGTTGCCGGTCTGTACGCCGGTGTGCGGCCGGACCGTATCCATCGACTGGCCTTGCTGGAAGGGTTCGGAATGCGGTCGACCTCACCAGAGGATGCCCCGGAGCGGTACCGGCAGTGGCTGGATGAGCAACAGGAAGAGCAGACCCTGCATACGCCGGATTCCTACGAGCGCCTGGCGCAGCGCTTCCTGCAGCGCCACCCGCACCTCACGGCCGAGCGGGCGGCCTTCATAGCCCGTGCCTGGGCAAGGCGGCGTGAGGATGGCGTGCTGGAACTCCGGGGCGACCCGCGGCACAAGCGCAAGAATCCCGTGCTCTACCGTCTGGAGGAGACCATGGCCTGCTGGCGCCGCATCAAGGCACCATGCCTCTGGGTGTGGGGGCTGGAGTCCAGCATTCTGCAGATGTTCGAGAACCCGGCGGAGTGGGAGGGGCGCAAGGCGTGTTTCCGTGACTGGCAAGGCGTTCCCATCGAGAACGCCGGCCATATGATCCAGCACGACCAGCCGGAAGCGCTGGCGGCCGCGCTGAACGATTTCCTCTCGCCGCCGGGGTAGTCGTGTGCGGGCGGCGGTGCTCAGTCTTTCCCGTAGCTGTTATGCATCACTTCCATCCAGCGACGGTGCTTTTCGTGGGCTTCTTCCCGCCAGCGCTCGACTTCCTCGCGCGTATGCTCCTCGAGAATGCGCTTGTCGGTAAACGAACGGGGGTCAACGCTGGTATCCTGCTTCTTGTCCTGGCTCATGGCGGTCTCCGTCGAATCCTGGTCTGAGCCTATTGTAACAGCATCGGATACGCGCCTTTCAGCATGAGTGACGAGCGAGCGAGCACCGAACATTTCGACCATGAACTGGACGTCACCGGTCTGAACTGCCCACTGCCGATCCTGCGCACCAAGCGGGAGCTTGTGCGGCTGGAGGTGGGCGAGGTTCTCAAGGTGCGGGCCACGGACCCGCATGCGGTTGTCGATTTTCTTGCCTTTACGGAGAAAACCGCTCATCGCATGCGGGCTCACTGGAATGCCGACGGCGTCTACACCTTCCTGGTCCAGAAGGGCGCCTGACTCAGGGGCGGTTCTGGAAACCGGCGATCAGCCGCTCCAGTGTATTCTCCACCGCCAGCGTCACCCGCTTGCTCATGGGTTGCTTGCGGCGGAAGGTGACCTCGTACAGATCATGGCTGCGGGCCAGCTCCATGAGCAGATCGTCGCTGGTGCGCAGGCTGTCCACCAGACCCAGTTCCCGGGCCTGCTCGCCGAACCAGTGCTCGCCGGTAGCGGTTTTCTCCAGATCCAACTGCGGGCGGTAGCGGGCCACGAAGGCCTTGAACAGCCCGTGGGTGGCCTCCAGGTCTTCCTGGAACTTCTTCCGGCCTTCCTCCGTGTTCTTGCCGAACACGGTCAGTGTGCGCTTGTACTGCCCAGCGGTGAGCAGCTCGTAGTCCACGTCGTGCTTTTTCAGCAGGCGATGCACATTGGGAATCTGCGCCACCACACCGATGGACCCCACGACCGCGAACGGCGCCGCCTGGATGTGTCCGGCCACCGCCGCCATCATGTAGCCGCCGCTGGCGGCCACCTTGTCCACCGCCACCGTAAGCGGTATCTCACGGTCCCGGATACGGGCCAGTTGAGAGGCGGCCAGGCCGTAGCTGTGGACCAGGCCGCCCGCGCTTTCCACCCGCGCCACTACCTGGTCCTGCCCGGGATCCGCCAGGGTCAGGATGGCCGAGACCTCTTCCCGCAGATTCTCCACTGCACTGGCGCGCAGGTCACCGTGGAAGTTCAGCACGAATACCCGCTTGCGGCCCGCAGGCTTGTGCTTGTCTTCCTTCTTGCGCTGCCTCATCAGGCTGCGGAACTGCTTCCGAGCCATCAAGGCATGGCGCAAGGCCTGCTCCATGTCCCGATAGCGATCGTTGAGCTTGCGGACCTTGAGCTGTTCCCGTGGGCGGTCCCGGCCCCGGCTGGCGAGACCGATCAGTGTGCCGGCGACGAGCAGCACGGCAGCGACCAGGGTGACGGTCTTGGCGAGAAACAGCCCGTAGTCCAACATCAACTCCATGCAACCTCCCGAGGAATGTCACTGTGACCGAGGAGTTTATCCAGATTCGCGGCCGGAACACACTCAGCATGAAACAGATCGACCGGATGAACGGTCTGGCCAAGGGCACGACGTTCCGTCTGTTCAAGAGCAGACAAGCGGCGCTGATCGAGGGCGAGGACTACATCCTGCTTCGCCATGATGCGGAACCGGAGCTGCTGGAAAGCCTGCGCGCCAGCGGGCAGATCTACCCGTCCACCGTGAATGCCCTGCTGCTCACCGAGACCGGCTACCGGAAATTGCGCGGGGCGTGAACGCTGCCTGTCGCACCACCGGAACGGCTGCTAATATCGGAAGGCTGCTTCCTGCTTCAAGAGCGCTCCCCCGGTGGAAGTCAATCGTGGTACCGGATTTCTGCCCGTTCTGTTCCGTCCCTCTCTTCCGGTCCCGCTCGGCGAGTCAGGCACCGGCCGGCCTGGCGAGCCGTCGGGGCGACCTGCCGACGATCACGGGACTGGCCCGGATGCCCGGGAAGACCGGGGCCGGGTGCTCCCCGGCGTCCCGCGTCGGGCGGGCCATGCGCGGGTGCCGCCCGGTATCCGTGAACTGGAACAGGTCCAGGCCATGACTGGCCAGGAGGTCATGCGCCGCGGTGGACGGCTGGATCTTTACGCCTGAGATCCCGGTGCGCGCCGCGTTCCAGGGTGGGTGTCGTCGATGCTGGCCGCTCCTGTCATAATGTCGGCCTTTCCATCACAGACTGGTGCCGATGACTCCCTGGGATCGCTACCAAGCCGACCTGGCGAAACCGAATTTCAGCCATGATCCTGCGCAGGAGGCGGCAGTACGCGCCCTGCAGGATCTCTACCTGCGCCTGGAACAATCGTCCGCAAGCGTGGCGGCTGCCCCCAGGGGGGTGGGCCGGTTGCTGCAGCGGCTGAAGCCCGCCGGAGCCCCACCTCCGGTGAAGGGGCTTTACCTCTGGGGCGGGGTGGGGCGGGGCAAGACCTACCTGATGGATACCTTCTTCGATTGTCTGCCCTTCGCCGAAAAACAGCGCATGCATTTCCATCGCTTCATGCACATGGTGCACGGCCGGCTGAAGGAAATCCGCAATCAGCAGTATCCTCTGCGGCTGGTTGCCAGGGAATTCGCCGGCTCCACCCGTGTGCTCTGCTTCGACGAGTTCTTTGTCTCCGATATCACCGATGCCATGTTGCTGGGCGGCTTGCTGGAGGAACTTTTCCGTCAGGGCCTGACCCTGGTTGCCACCTCAAATATCCCGCCGAAGGAGCTGTACAGGAACGGGCTGCAGCGGGAGCGTTTCCTCCCCGCCATTCGCCTGCTGGAGCAGCACACCGATGTGATGAACGTGGACGGAGGCACCGATTACCGCCTGCGCTACCTGGAGCAGGCCGAGATCTTCCATGCGCCGCTGGATGCCGCCGCCGAGCGCATGCTGGAGGAGGAGTTCGAGCAACTGGCTCCCGAGCCGGGCAAGCGGGATGCCAGCATCACCATCGAAGGCCGCCGGATACCTGTGCGGGCCATCGCCGACGACGTCGTCTGGTTCGACTTCGACGCCATCTGCGACGGGCCGCGCAGCCAGACCGATTACATCGAGGTGGCGCGGGAATTCCACACCGTGCTGCTATCCGGTGTGCCGGTGCTGGATATCACCAAGGAGAACCAGGCACGCCGGTTCATCAGTCTGGTGGACGAGTTCTATGATCGCAATGTGAAGTTGATCATCACGGCGGCCGCCGAGCCCGAGAGCCTGTACCAGGGGAAGCGTCTGAAATTCGAGTTCGAACGCACAGTGAGCCGGCTGCAGGAGATGCAGTCGCGGGAATACCTGGGGCGCGCGCATCGGGCGTGAGCTGCCGGTGTGTCCGGGGCCGGGCGATCAGGGTCCGGCGGATGCTACAGTCAGAGTCAGAATGGCTGCGATGACGGGGACCACATGTCCGAACTTCGAGATCGAATTATCGAGGCCCATGGTGGTGCCGCGGGCTGGGATCGGATACGCCAGATCATGGCCCGGGTCTCCATGGGCGGCATGGAATTCACCTCCCGCTTTCACCCCACCCCGCTGCGGGATGTCGAGGTCATCGCTCACGCTGCTTCTCCCATGGTCAGTTTTTCCCCGTTCCCGGCCGCGCAGCAGACCGGGTTCTTTCTCCCCAGCCGGGTCTGGGTGGAGCAGCCCGACGGCGGCCTGCATGCGGAACGGGCTGCCCCCGGTGCAACCTTCCGGTCGTTCAAACACTGGTTCTGGTGGGATCATCTCGATCTGCTCTATTACTGCGGGCTGACTCTGTGGCAGGCGCTCATGCTGCCGTTTACCCTGCTGCGGTCCGGTTGCGAGCTGGAAGAGCTGGCGTCGCTGGAGACCTCCGAGGGGCGCCTGCGCCGCCTGCGCGTGGTGTTGCCGGCGGACGTGCCGGGCTTCGCACCGGAGCAGATTTTCCATGCCGATGCCTCAGGGCTGGTCCGCCGCGTGGAGTACGCGCCGCAGCTGTATGGGAGCTGGGTGCGGGTAGTGCAGGTTCTGGAAGGCTATGAACCCTGCAGCGGGCTGATGTGCTCCACGCGCCGACGCATACATCCGGTGATTGCCGGCGGCAGCGTGCTGGAATCCGTGCCGCTGGGATGGATGCACCTGGACGATCTCGGTGTCACCCGGGATGAGGCGGAGTAGGCGGAAGCGGGGGAAATGTTTCGGCCCGGAGTTAAAGTACTTTCTTAATTGTGGAGGGGTAACTACCTGCCTCTGTTCCGGAACCGCCCTTTTTCCACAGAACCTGTGGATAACGTTGTGGAAGAACCGGTGAAATGGCCTGCTACCCCCCGTCGCCACGGCATTCCCGTTACAAAGTTTATTTTTTCACCAATCTGTAAAAGATCTTTTTCCACAGTATGTTACGAACATTCACCGGTGTTGGGGATTGCTGCGTCGCAGCGCATGCCGGCGCTGCGGCTATCATGTGCATAACTTGAATCGTGGAACCGGCTTGAAGAGCAATGTCAAGCCTTCTCAGGCGGTATTTTCCATTAACGCGCGAACGTGCGCCGCCACACCTTCCGACAGTGCGTGCAGGTCGTACCCGCCTTCCAGCGTGGAGACGATGCAGCCGTTGGCAAAACGGTTGGCGACGTAGGTCAGCTGCTCGGTTGCCCAGGCGTAGTCGGCGGTGGTCAGCGACAGGTTGGCCAGCGGGTCCAGCTCATGGGCATCGAAGCCCGCCGAGACAAGCAGCAACTGTGGGCCGAACCCCTCCAGCGCGGGAACGATGAATTCCCGGAAGGCGTCACGGAACTCGGAAGAATCCGTGAAGCGGTGCAGCGGGACGTTGACCACGTTGGTTACGCCCGGCATCGGGGCATGCCCGGTTCCCGGGAAGAGCGGGTGTTCATGGGTGGATGCATACAGGAAGCCCTTCCTGCCCGCCAGCATGGCCTGCGTGCCGTTGCCCGGTTTGGTGGGCCAAGCGCCCCACCCACACCCCCGGGCGCTAGTGAACCCCGCCGGCGGGGGGGGGGCGCCC
>JAFIFV010000153.1 GCA_020831845.1 Ectothiorhodospiraceae bacterium | reverse complement strand
TCCGTGATCTCCGTGATCTCCGTGATCTCCGTGATCTCCGTGATCTCCGTGATCTCCGTGATCTCCGTGATCTCCGTGATCTCCGTGATCCCCGTGATCCCCGTGATCCCCGTGATCCCCGTGATTATGGTCATCATCCGCGATCACCAGTGGTGAAGACGCGGCCAGAACCAGACTGAACAACAGCCCCTGAATACGTGAGCGTCGCATGATCAGTGCCCTCCAAAGCTGGGACCTGGGAGCAGGATGTCGTGCTCCAGAAAAAGAATGTCGTCGCGGCGACCGACGGATCGGTTGAAGGTGTGATCGAATCGTAGACTGACGCCGAGCTGGATCCGGGTCTCGTGCTCCAGGCCGATGTCCCGGCGCAGATCTCCCTGGTAGCGTTCATGAACCAACTGCGCGACGGCGTCGATGCCGTTGCCCAGCCGCCAGGCGACGCTGGGCGTCACGGCATACCGGCCGGCACTATCGAACTCCCGGTACTCCTGCGCTGCCAAGGTGAGTGCGGCCTGCCAGCGCTGCTGCAGGTAGGGTCGATGTCGGTAGCGCACCGAGACCACGCCGGCCGTGCTATCACTGCGGGCACGTTGCAAGGGATCCGCCAGCGAGCCGGTATCCTCCCCCTCGGACCACATCAACTGCGCATCCAGTTGCCACAGCCGTTCCGGGTGGCCGCTCAGGTTGAAACCCAGGCCGGCCAGCACGGTGACAAGCTCGCCATCCTCCAGCCCGGCCCGCTCATCGAACGGCTGCACATCCACCATGAGGCCGCCAAAGGTCAGCCCCCGGTCGATGTTCATGGTTTCCGGCACCCGGTAACGCACACCCAACATACCGCCGTTGAAACTGCCATAGCGGGCACTGCCCGGCTCACCCTCCGGTCGGGCGGTGACCGCCGCCGTCATTCCGGTATAGGGCGTGAACCACCAGTCTGCGGCCAGTTGCTCGCCATACAGGTTCAGCGTGCCGCTGCCACCCTCCAGCCGCGCATTGGGCACATGGGTGTAGGCCAGCAGATCGTCGTCGCGAATGGTCGGGAAGCGCAGCAAGGTATTGGGAAGCCCGGTGCGCCCCACCCGTAACTCCCACTGGCGGCCGCCCAGCCCGGCATGCGCCTGGTGCAGAAACACGCTGTCGCCGATCGCGGAATCCCCCAGCGCCTTGAAGCCGAAGGCGCCGAAGCCATAGGCGCGGTCATTGTGCAGGTGCTTGGCAAAACCGAACAGCAGGCTGGAGTCGTCGATATTGACCGTCTCCTCTGAACGGCTGCCATCGCCGGACTCCTGCCGCAAGGCATCCACCGTGCCCAGCGCCCGGCCGCCAACCACGATCTCCGGCGGCACGTGGGGGTCGATCTCGAAGGCCACCACGGGCATCGTCACGAGCATGGTTGCCGACATCATCAGTACAGAGGTTATCTTCATGGCAGCCCCCTACTGATTGACGGACGTGGAGGGGACGTAGGGCGGATCGCCCATGTCCTCGTATTCCAGCATGGTGATCATGCCGCCCGGGTAGACACCGGCGTTCCGGCTGTGGATTTCCTTGTGATCATGGAAATCCCAGAAGCCCGGATTGTCGCCGTAAACGATGATGTCCACCGTCTTGCCCGGCGTGACCGGCACCGTGTTGAGCCTGATCGGGTATGGCAGCGGGTTGCCGTCCTCGGCCACCTTCCAGAACTGGTGTCCGTGCAGATGCATGTGGTGATCGGCCAGCCCGCCGTTGATCAGCCGGATGCGAATGTACTCGCCCCGGCGGATCCGGATGTGCCCATGCTCCCCCACCGTGGCGGGATACGACTTGCCGTTGATGGCGAAGAAGTTGGGCCGGATCTCACCCCCCGGCGCATTACCCCGGGTATACGGGGGCCGCCAGCCGTCCTCGATAGCCTGGACGAAATCCTCGTAGCGCTTGAAGAAGCCGTGCGTCACATGAGAGAGCCGACCGTCCCGCATCAGCTTGTTCACCTGCCCCATTCCCTCCAGCACTTCGTTGATGTGATCACGGGTGAACTGCAGGTCGAAGCTCTCCAGCACCAGCACGTAGTCCCGCTCGTAAGGGAACTGCTCGCGGATCGGGTCGTTCGGCGAATCGATGATGAAGGCGCCGTGCAACGCCGACATCATGTGCAGCGGGGTGCCCCAGTGGCAGTGGTAGAACCGGGTGCCGTGCGGTCTGGCCTGGAAGCGGTAGACGAAGGTCTCGCCAGGGTGAACCGGGTCGTGGGACACCATCGGCACACCATCCATGGGATAGATCAGGTCCACACCATGCCAGTGAATGGTGTGCATTTCCTCGGTGTTATTGGTGACATTGACCTGGATCCAGTCATTCTCCTGGACCCGAAACACCGGCCCCGGCACCTGGCCGTTGAAGGCAAAGGCGGGAAACCGGACACCGGGCAGCAACTCGTGCTCCACCAGGTCAAAACTCAGGTCGAACTCCCGATAAGCGACGTCATCCGGGGCGCCGGGCAGCACGCTTCTGCCGTGCGCGTGATCATGATCCCGCGAGTACATCATCGACCCCTTGCCGGGCTCATACAGATGGTGGGGGCCTACACCGAAAGGATCCTCGCTGCGGGCTGATGCCAGTAGCGGGCTGGCGGCGAGCGCGCCACCGGCCAGCGCACCGGCGCGTTTCAGAAACTGTCGACGACCGTCGACGACGGGAACTTCATCGGCCTTGGGCCGATGCTTGGGATTGCTGGACATGGAAACACCTCATCCGAACTGCTTGGACAACGCACCACTTCAACAGCGGCACGCGGCTGGGCGATGTTCAGACGAGAGTTCGAGGCGGTCGGAGCAGCCCGTCGGGACGAACCTCCGGAGGTTGACCGCGGGCGGTAGTCGGGGAATCAGGCACCAGCGGCAACCGAAGCAGCGCATCACTGAGCGGTACGCCAACCACGCAATGTGCGCAGTAATCGCAGCCATCAATGTCATGGCCCACAACGTGCGGCTCATGACCATGATGCGAGGCGTGGTGGCCGTGCGCCTCCGCTGAGGCCTCTACCATGGCGCCGTGGTGATGCTGCACAAGCGCAGGAACTCCGGCGTGCGCCATTCCGCCCACCAGAAACTGGAGGCAGCACAACAGCACGAAGATCCGGCGCAGCGTCAGCATATGAAGAAAAGTACACCACGGATGCGGGACGGGCAATGCGCCTAACCCGCATAATTCACCAGGGCGTGCCGAACGGCCTAGCTCGCCACCGCCAGTATCAGCAAGGCACTGATGCGGTGATGCACGCACGCCATCCGATGAGCCACACCACCAGCCAGCCCGCTGTGCGTTACAACCATGTATGCCCGTCCGGGGGAAATGCCTCACCCATTCGGGGGCAGCCGCGGAACCAGTCCAGTGTCGCTGGAACTTGACGCCAGTCATATCGCAGCGCTTAGGGGTTGCTATCCTAGACATATCGTCAACGCCTGTTGTAAAGGCCTGGAATCATGCCGCAGCACACAAGCCACAGACCCACTGCGCGAGTCGCGCCCCTGGTGCTGCTGGTTTTGCTGGTCTCCCTCCTGGGTACCACCTCGCTGGCGAGTCCAGTGTCGTCGCTCCCCGACGGCGAGCCCACCACCGAGTCGACAGCCTATAAGCACGAC
The DNA here is from genome assembly GCA_020831845.1 of Ectothiorhodospiraceae bacterium. GTDB lineage: Bacteria > Pseudomonadota > Gammaproteobacteria > Nitrococcales > Aquisalimonadaceae > LSCE01. The sequence continues at coordinate 7,441 of JAFIFV010000153.1, read as the reverse complement.
TCGTCGGAGACACCCGTCTGCCACCACGAGGGTGTACACCGAACAGTGCCGGGGCTGGTTGCCAACAAGCGCGGCGTGGACACCCCCTCTTCCGGCGACAGCTCTGCCGCACTGCCGATGCATGGCCAAGCGCCAAACCTCACTCCCATTAGCGCTCCGGAAGCCCCGGAATCCTTTTCCACCCACACCGATGTCGGCCTCCCGATATACCTGCTGACCCGACGTCTGCGCGTCTGATCCGCCCAGCGCCCGCAGCACGGCATCAGTGAGCTGTTTTACGTTGACCCGGGAGGTCACACCGCATGCATTCACTCCTCCATGACGCTGGCGCGGGCTATTGGCTCGGGCACTTGCTGATGCTGCTTCTCATGATCACCATCCTCGCCCTGGCCCTGCTCGGTAGTGCAAGTGCCGTAGGCCTCGCCAACGCTCAGGGCATGCAGGGTGCGGCATGGGCATGATACAGAACTGCCCGATGATGGGCGGTGACACTGGCGGTATGAATAACGGAGAGGACTGTGACGATAACCATGAGCAGCACCACGGTAGCGGTTAACGATAAACGATAAGCAGTACTTGCTTTGCCAGGGTGGTCGACTGAGCCCACCCTGGCTACGAGAGAGGATACCCATATGTGGACACGTATCACACAAAGTCTGGGAGTGCCGTTGACGGTGATCTTGATTGCCGGATTCGCCCTCATTGGCGGCAATCTGGCAGCTAACCACTGGGAGCACATCATTGGCTTCGCCCCGTTTTTACTGATCGCCGGCTGCCTCATCGTGCATCTGTTCATGCATCGCAACGGAGGGCATGGTGGGGGGTAGCGCTGACGAGCACCGGCTGAACGCCACTGGCCTGGCGGACCGCATCACGCGTCAGCCGGAGTTGAACGTGCTGTTGTTCGCCTTCCTCCTGAACTACCCATGGGAGTTTCTGCAGGTTCCGTTTTTCCAATCGATGCCGGAGGCGAATCACTGGAACGCTATCCTCTTCTGCACGCGAGCGACTGGCGGCGACGCGCTGATCGCGTTGTTCAGTTTCTGGGTGGTCGCAGCGGTATGGCGCAACCGCTGGTGGATTTGCTGCCCGACAGCACGACAGCTCGCTGTATTCATCGCTGTGGGGCTACTCATTACCTTTTTGTTGGAATGGCACGCCACGGAGATCGCCCAGCGGTGGGCTTACGCTGACCACATGCCTGTGTTGCCGATACTGGGGACCGGAGTCCTGCCGGTGATGCAATGGATCCTGCTCCCACCGCTGGTTGTATGGCTGGTCCGCCGGCAAATTGCTCACTGACAGGAGTAATGAGATGAAACACCGCATGATTGCACTCATCGCATTTCTGGCGACCGCGCCGATAGCATCACCCGCGCTCGCTCAACGATACGACGACTACCATGGCTTCTGGCATCCCGCATCGGGCTGGGGCCACATGCTGTTCGGCGGCCTGATGATGATCATCTTCTGGGGTGGGGTCATCGCCCTGATCGTGCTGCTGATCCGCTGGCTGGGCGGGCCTGGCGACTCGCGGTCACACAAGGAGGAGCAGGCGCCAGACGCCCTGGACATCCTCAAACAACGCTACGCGCGCGGCGAGATCGACAGCGACGAGTACAAGCAGAAAAAGCGGGATCTGGCGGAATGAGCACGGTCTACCCGCTGGCCTTGAGCGGTTGACCATGTGGAGCCCATTCACAAGACCACTGTCCGGGGTCCGGACGCCGCGCCGGCGCCGGAGACTGATCATTTTTCTGGTGCTAGCGCATCTTGTTGGATTCGCGTCGTCCCTGGACGCGTTGATGTCGACGCGGACGTCCCAGGGGGCAATCGCCTGGATCGTGTCTCTCAACGCCGTTCCATATGTGGCGGTCCCTGCCTATTGGGTTCTGGGTCGCAGCCGCTTCCAGGGTTACGTGATCGCACGGCGCGACGAGGATTCCGCCCTTGCCGGTGCGCTGGCCGGCAAGACTGCCGAGCTCTGGTCGCATAGGCATACCCCGCCCTACGGAACCAAGGACCTTCGAGCAATCGAGCGTCTGGCCAAGATGCCATTTCTGCAGGGAAACGAGGTGGAGCTGCTCATTGATGGTGAGGCTGCTTTCGAGAGCATGTTCAAAGGCATCGAGTCCGCCACGCGGTATGTGCTGGTGCAGTTCTACATCATCCGGGATGATGCATTAGGACGTGCCTTGCAACGACGATTGATCGAGCGGGCTCAAGCAGGCCTGGATGTTTACCTGCTTTACGACGAGATCGGAAGCTACCGTCTGCCGGCATCGTATCTGCGCGCATTGACCGATGCCGGGGTCAATGTCCACCGCTTCCATTCCACGCGTGGACCGGGGAACCGTTTCCAACTGAACTTCCGTAACCACCGGAAGCTGGTGGTGGTGGACGGGGAGCGCGGCTGGATGGGTGGGTTCAATGTCGGCGTGGAATACCTTGGCGAGCACCCTCGCATTGGGCCATGGCGCGACACGCACCTGGCGGTAATCGGCCCTGCCGCGCTGAATCTGCAGCTTTCCTTTGTCGAGGACTGGCATTGGGCCACGGAGGAGATTCTGGAGCTGCCCTGGAATCCGGCGCGCCCCGGCGATGGTGATATTCCCGTCCTGATGCTGGCCTCCGGACCTGCTGACCGCTTTGAAACCGCCAGCCTGATGATTCAACAGGCCATACACGCCGCACAGCACCGCATCTGGATCTCCAGCCCCTACTTTGTCCCCGACGAGGGCGTGCAAGGCATGCTGAAGCTGGCAGCGCTCGGCGGAGTCGATGTACGCATTCTGATCCCGGAACGCCCGGATAATCTACTGACCTACTATGCGGCCTATGCGTTTCTCGAGCCGCTGATCGATGCCGGGGTCGGGATCTATCGTTACCAGGACGGGTTTCTGCACAGCAAAGCGTTTCTGGTGGACAACGCCGGTGCGGCAATCGGGACGGTGAACCTCGACAACCGCTCTTTCCGCCTGAACTTCGAGATAACGGCCATCGTCCTCGATACAGGCTTCGCAGCAGAGGTCGAAGACATGTTTCTGGCTGATTTTGAACGGTCCCGGCTGATGCACCAGCGCGACATCCGCGAGAGGCCGCTCTGGTCTCGTATCACGTCCCGCGCGGCGTACCTGTTCGCACCAGTACTTTGAAAACACAAAGCGCTTGACCTTCCCATCATTGGAAGGATCAGAGTGTCGGCATCGGTTCCCGTTGGCTGTGCCAATCGGCGGAGAAAGCCGTGCAGCGGGGCAATACCAACAAACCTCTGAACAGGCGAATGCACCATGGACAACAGCGAGCTTCGTTTAACGGTCCCCGGCATGGGCAGTGACCACTGCGCAGGGATCATCGCCACATCTCTGCGGAAGCTCGACGGGGTGGTGGACGTCACCACAAACATCGCCGCGCACCGTGTGCAGGTCAGCTACGAGACCGACAAGCTGGACAGCACCCGCATCCGCCGGGCCGTAGAGAACGCCGGCTATGACGTGGCCGCAGTGTCCGGCACTGGCGAGGCGCAACGGGTGGTCCTGACTGTGCCGGGCATGGGTTCCGACCACTGCGCGGGGATTATCCGCAGCTCATTGGAGCGTCTGGACGGCATCGACAGCATCTCGACCAATATCGGCAACCATCGCGTCACGGTGGAAGTGGCCGCCGCCGGACCCCGTCCCGACCGGCTGCAGAAAACGGTGGAGGACGCCGGCTACGACGTCGCTTCGGTCAGCACCGAGGGAAGCAGCGATGTCGCGGACGATGCGGAAATCGAGGAAGCCTATCTCAGCCAGGCATGGAAGCGCCTGTGGATCGCCGCCGTACCCACCACCATCATCATGATCCTGATGATGCCGCACATGTTCTGGCAGCCGATTCCGGGCTACCTCGCCATCGTCGCCCTGCTCGCCTTCCCTGTGGTGTTTCTCTACGGCGGTGCCGCCACCCACAAGATGTCCTGGCGGTCGATTCGGAATCGCAACGCCAATATGGACGTGCTGATCTCCATGGGCAGTCTGCCGCCCTATGTGATCGGACTGGTCGGTTTCATCTACCCCATGACCTCGTTCATCGAGATGGCGGCCACCATCATGACCTTCCACCTGCTGGGCCGTTACCTGGAGGCCAAAGCCAAGGGCCGCGCATCACAGGCCATCCGTCGGCTACTCACTATGGGTGCGAAAACCGCGCGCGTCGAGCGGGATGGCGAGGAAGTGGAAGTGCCGGTGAAGGAGCTGCAGCCGGGCGATATCATGATTGTGCGCCCCGGCGACAAGGTGCCCACCGACGGCGAGGTGGTCGAAGGCGAAAGCCACCTGGATGAATCGATCGCCACCGGCGAGTCGGTGCCCGTATACAAGAGCACCGGGGATGAAGTCATCGGTGCCACCATCAACAAGGAAGGCCGGCTGCGCGTGAAAGCGACCCGCGTGGGCGGCGATACCTTCCTGTCGCAGGTCATCCGGCTGGTGGAGCAGGCTCAAGGCTCGCGCGTTCCCATTCAGGAGTTCGCCGACCGCATGACGGCGCGTTTCGTGCCCCTGGTTCTGCTCATCGCCCTCGGCAGCCTGATCGCCTGGCTGCTGTTCCCGGACGCGTTGCGACCGATCCTGTTCTGGGGTGCGGAGGTCCTGCCCTGGGTCAACCCGGATGCTGCCGTGCTGGTACTGGCCATTCTGGCCGCAGTTGCCGTTCTGGTCATCGCCTGCCCCTGCGCGCTTGGCCTGGCAACGCCGACGGCACTCATGGTGGGCTCCGGGCTGGGCGCCGAGCGCGGCATCCTGATCCGCTCCGGCGAGGCCATCCAGACGTTCAAGGACGTCAAGGTCATGGTGCTGGACAAGACCGGCACCATTACCCGCGGCGAACCGAAACTGACCGAAGTGGTGCCGGCGGCCGGAACGGACGAGCAAACGCTGCTGACGCTGGCGGCCGCGGTGGAAAACGCCTCGGAACATCCCATCGCCCACGCTATCGTCGATGGCGCGCGCGAGCGCGGGGTGCAGCCGGGAGCGGTTACCGAGTTTCGCTCCACCGGGGCGCGCGGCGTTTCCGGCAAGGTTGACGGGGAACTGGTTCTGATCGGCAACCGGCGTTTGCTCGAGGAAGAAGGTGTCAGTGGACTGGATGCTCTGGATGAGTCGTTGAAGGAGTTGGAAGGGCGTGGCCGCACCGCGGTGATTGTCGCCGCTGGCGGTCGCGCACGGGGAATTGTTGCCGTCGCCGACACCATCAAGGATGAATCGGTTGCCGCTATACGCGGCATGCACGAGCTCGGACTGCACGTGGTGATGGTCACCGGCGATAACGAGCGCGCCGCGCGGGCGGTAGCGGACGAAGTCGGCATTGATGAAGTGCAGGCCGGCGTACTTCCGGAGGGCAAGGTGGATGCAATCCGTGCCCTGCAGGAACGTTACGGCAACCACGTCGCCATGGTTGGCGATGGTATCAACGACGCACCGGCGCTGAAACAGGCGAATGTCGGCATTGCAATCGGTGCCGGCGCGGACGTGGCGATCGAGGCAGCCGACGTCACGCTGGTACGCGGCGAGCTCACTGGTGTGGTGGAAGCCATGCGGCTGTCGAAAGCAACGTTCCGCAAGATCGTGCAGAACCTGATCTGGGCCAGCGGCTACAACATCGCGGCAATTCCGATCGCCGCGCTCGGCCTGCTCCACCCGATGATCGGCGTGATCGCGATGACGGCCAGTTCGCTATCGGTGATCGGCAACTCGGTGCTGCTGAAACGCGCGCGGCTCAGCAGCAAAGCCGAATGAAAACACCGCTCTACCGGGAGACTCTGGCCGCGTTCCTGACCGACGTTTACAACAAGTTCGGGCTGCGCCCCATGGTAGCAACCGCTGCGCGGTTACTCCCCTGCCGCGGGCTGCCGGATGGTTGGGTGGCTTCGCGTAGGGTAGTAATCGCCGCAGGCGATTGCTACCGATCCGGCTGAAGGCCGGACGAGGCGCTCCATGCTGCAAAGCCAGGGGCGTGACATGCGTGGACCACTCCCCTGCCAACAAGCCGGATTTCGTCCCGTCTAACAAGAAGGGACGAAATCCGGGCTCACCCGTGGTGCGGTTCTTCAATGCTCGTGCGCCGACTCGATGCTGATGATTTCGTAGTCGGTGGCGCCGATCTGGCGCAGCACGAAGTGCACCTGGCTGCCGGGCTCCAGCCCCTCTGCCAGCGCTGGATCAGTCAGCGGCAGCTCCATGGTCATGGCCGGCCAGCGCAACTCCGGAATGGGGCCATGCTCCAGGACCACGCTGCCGCCGTCCTCGGCAACGGAGTGAACTTTCCCGGTACCTTCGGCGGTTCGCTCGCCCTGCTCCGCCTCCTTGGCGTGCCCACCGTGATTGTGCCCGTGACCACTGCCGGCGAATGCACCGCCGGTCGTGGTCAGGGCCGCCGCGGCGACGAGGCTGATGACGATATGACGCAGTTTCATGGTTATCTCCTTCATCTGTTTCAATTCAAGGCTGTTTCAGGAAAGCGCCGCCGATGCCAGAGCCAGTACAGCACCGGAATCAGCAACAGGGACACCAGCGGGGCGGTGATCATGCCGCCCACCATGGGGGTGGCGATGCGTTGCATGGCCTCGGAACCGGGGCCGCTGTCCAGCAGCAGCGGGCTCAAGCCCAGCACCACGGTGAGCGAGGTCATCGCCTTGGGCCGCACACGCATCACGGCGCCATCAATAATGGCTTCGCGTAGCTCCACACGCGTTTGCGGTTGCCGTTGCTCGACCGCACCGCGGACATACATCAGCATCACCACCGCGAACTCGGCGGCCAGACCAATCAGCAGGATGAAGCCGGCCGCCACGGCCACCGACATGTCGTAGGCGAGCCAGTACAGCAGCCACACGCCGCCCACGGCCGCGAATGGCAGTGCGCCCATCAGCATCAGTGTTTCCGCACCGCTGCGGAAGCACATGTACAGCAGCAGGAAGATCAGCACGATGGTCACCGGCACCACCCACTGCAGGCGCTCCTTGGCGCGTTCCATGTACTCGTACTGGCCCGACCAGCTGATGGAATAGCCGGCCGGCAGTTGCACCTGCTCCGTCACCGTCCGCCGGGCCTCCGCTACGTAGGAGCCGATATCCCGTCCGCGGATGTCCACCACCACCCAGCCGTTGAGTCGGGCGTTTTCGGTACGGATCATCGCCGGACCATCGACAATCTCCACCCGCGCCAACGCCTGCAGCGGCAGATAGGAGCCGGTGGGGGTGATCACCGGAAGATCCCGCAAGCGCTCGAGCGAGTCGCGCCAGTCCTGGGGATAGCGGAGATTCACCGGATAGCGCTCCAGCCCTTCAACGGTTTCGCTGACGTTCATGCCGCCCACTGCGGTCTGGATCACCGCCTGCAGGTCGCTGACGTTGACGCCGTGCCGGGCCGCCGTGCGGCGGTCGATATCCACTTCGATGTAT
>JAFIFV010000151.1 GCA_020831845.1 Ectothiorhodospiraceae bacterium | reverse complement strand
TTTGGCTCCTTCATCGCCTGACAATCCCTTGGCAGATTGCTGGCTCGGCGAGGAAGGTTTGCGAGAGCGGGGAGGGTTTGAAGGAAAAACATTCCGTTGCATATGCCATCCTGCTACGCCGCCTTCCTGATCCGTGGCAGCGCTATAGACCGTACCAATACCGACCAACGAACGCAATTCGTATCCCCTCACCTCCGGGGAAAGCTGAGTCGGATTGATTGTTCGAAGATCCGACGTCACAATACCGCCTCCCCGGAAATGCTTTGGCAACCGGGGCGGATTCACGCTCAGGGATGATCCAGTCCGCCATGGAAGGCGCAAAGACAGTTGCTCTGAAGTTGCGCTCTCCCTGCCCGGCCAAGTGCTCCCTGACGTTGATCAACACGGAAGTATCAACACAGGGAGAGACCCGATGTTCCGAATCATCCTTCTTTTCACGCTCCTTCTCGGCACGGCTACAACAGCGGCCGACAACTCCAACGTTCACGATCCCGCGGCGATAACAGCCACCGGGGTATACCTGAAAACGGATGAAGGCTATGCCAGGATGGCGCCATATCGTCATGCACGATTCGACTTCAACTTCTTTAACAGCATTCCTGTTGCTAACGACGTGCAGCGGCCCGTGGAGCTGATCGTCTACATCCCGGGAGTCGGTGTGGGCGACCTGGAGTTCGAAAACCGAACCATCGAGATACCCGGCGCAAGGGCGTTCGTCGAGCCTGTGATAGAGCCCTTGGGAGAGAACAGGCTCCGTGTGACTTTCGATCAGGAACTCGAGATGGAAGGGTTCATTATTGCGCACGTATTTCATCAGTGCTGTCACAACAGTCCCCGGGCAATCGCGCTGACTGCTCCGGAGCCGGCTCTGCTGGAGCTTTACGCCGAAGGACAGGATCTGAATGCCACGACTATTGCGCACAACGTGGAGAAGGCGCTGGATGCCTATCCGGAGAATGAACAGATGCAACAGCTTCTCGGCTACTGGCAGAACCGGGAATATCAAGCCCGGGTCCAGTACGTGTATGACTTCATGGATGAAGCCTGGCAGGACTACCAGGCAGCCTCTGGGCTGACCGCAAAACAGCAGGCCTTGAGAAATGTGCGAGCCCGCGCTACAGGCTATCTTGAGCGCCACCCTGATGGTGAACACGCCGATACCGTCCAGGAACGCTTGGCGTACGCAGAGAGGGAACTGGGCGAGTAGGAGAGGCGTCTCGCTTGGCGTTAGCTAATCCTCACCGCCAACATACAAGGTTGGCGGTGAGCCGGAGGCGGACCCCGGCAACCGCTATCACTTCTCGGCGTCTTTCACCGCCCGCTCCCGCAGGTCCCGCTTGATCACCTTGCCGTTGGGGTTCCGCGGCAGGCTCTCGTCCAGCAACGTGACGAAATCCGGCACCTGGTAATCCGCCAGCCGTTCCGCACACCAGGCTCGGATGTCTTCCTCGGTGACCGGCTGGTCACTGCGGGTAACGAAGGCATGCACCTTCTCGCCCAGCACCGGATCCGGATGGGCGACAACGGCGCATTCGGCGACGCCGGGGTGATGCGCCAGCACGTTTTCCACTTCGGCGCTGAACACCTTGTAACCACCGCGATTGATCATGTCCTTCTTGCGGTCGAAAACGCGCAGATAGCCCAGCTCATCCAGGGAGCCGATATCGCCCGAGCACCAGTAACCGGCGCGGAAACCACTCTCCGTGGCTTCGGCGTTGTTCCAGTACCCGGGCACGACCATGGGCCCGCCGATCCAGACCTCGCCGGCTTCGCCGGGCCGAACCTCCCGACCCTCCTCATCCATGATGCGCACATCGCCACACGGCACCACGCAGCCCACGGTGTCCGCGTGCTCGCCGATGGCCCCAGCCGGCATGACCGTGGTCGGGGATGTGGTCTCGGTGGCGCCGTAGGCATTGACCAGTTCCACATCCGGCAGCACCTCGTGCATGCGCCGGATGGTCGCCTCCGGCATCGGGGCCCCGCCGAAGGCGCCGATCCGCCAGTGGCTGAGATCGTGCTCGGCAAAATCCGCACGCATCAGGCAGAGGTTGTACATGGCCGGCACCAGCAGGCCGTAGCTCATACGCTCCTGCTCGGCCAGTCGGTTGAACTCGCGGGCGTCGAACTGCCGCATCAGCACGGTGCAGCCGGCCACCCGGACCATGGCCAGGATGATCGCCACCAGGCCGGTGACGTGGCTAGCAGGAACAGCCAGCACAGTTCGCTCGCCGGAACGTAGCCCCAGGCACTGCTCCAGATGCATCAGGGAATGCACGATATTGAAGTGCGTGAGCATGGCGCCCTTGGGGCGGCCGGTGGTGCCGGAGGTGTACAGGATCACCGCGGTGTCCTCCTCGCGCACCTCGGCCGGGGCCGGTCTGTCGGAACGCTCCCGGAGCAGCACCTCGAACGGCTGGGCTCCAAGCTCGGCTCCGCCGATGCAGAACACATGCTCAAGATCCGGCAACTCGGCCAGGGGCGGCAACCGCGGCGCGAGTTCAGCCTCGAACAGCAGCACCCTGGCGCCGCAATTGCCGAGGATATAACGCAGTCCCTCCCCCTGCTCGCGGATGGTAACCGGCACTGCAATGGCACCGAGCCGCAGGGCGGCCATCGCCCCCTGCACGAATTCGGGGCAATTGCCCACCAGCAAGGCCACGCGGTCGCCCTGGCCCACGCCGAGGGCTGCCAGGTTGGCGGCAATCCGGTCCACCGATTCCGTCAGTCCGGCGTAGGAGAGCCGGCCGCCATCCCAGACCAGGGCGTCCCCGTCCGGATTGGCGGCGACAGCCTCCCGAAACACCGCATCCACCGATGGCGGCCGATTGACGAAACACCGCACCAGGCGATCGCCGAAACGCAACTCGCGCCGTATCTCACCGTCGGCGTGATTGGGCCAGTACATGCGCTGTCTCCCCTGCCGCCCTAGGCGACCTCGAACAGGCCGGCGGCACCCATGCCACCGCCCACGCACATGGAGACCACCACGTACTTCGCACCCCGGCGCTTGCCCTCGATCAGCGCGTGCCCGACCAGACGGGCGCCGGTCATGCCGTATGGGTGTCCGATCGAAATGCTGCCGCCGTTGACGTTGTAGATGGATGGGTCGATGCCCAGGTGGTCACGGCAGTAGAGTACCTGGCAGGCAAACGCCTCGTTCAGCTCCCACAAGCCGATATCATCGATGCTCAGGCCATGCTGCTTGAGCAACTTGGGAATGGCATAGATCGGCCCGATGCCCATTTCCTCCGGCGGGCAACCGGCCACCGCCATGCCCCGGTAAATGCCCAGCGGTGCCAGACCGCGCTGCTCCGCGAGTTTGCTGTCCATCAGCACGCAGGCGGAAGCGCCGTCGGAGAGCTGGCTGGCGTTACCGGCGGTAATGAAGCCGCCCTCGATCACCGGCTTGAGGTTCTGCAGATCCTGCAGGGTAGTCTGCGGGCGGTTGCCCTCGTCCTTGGCCAGCGTGACGTCCCGGTAGGACACCTGCCTGGTTTCCTTGTCCATCAAGGCCTGGGTGGCCTCGATCGGCACGATCTCCTGATCCAGCAAGCCCTGTTCCTGCGCATTCGCCGTGCGGCGCTGCGATTCCAGCGCGTATTCGTCCTGCTGCTCACGGGTGATATTGTACTTGCGGGAAACATATTCGGCGGTCTGCAGCATGGGCATGTACGCATGCTCGGCCTTGGCGATCACATTCGGATCGGCCTCCGCGGCCACCCATTCCATGTAGCGGTTCTGGACCGCGGAGATGTTGTCCTGCCCGCCGGCCAGCACCACCTTCATGCCGTCACCGGTGATCTGCTTGGCGCCGGTGGCAATGGCCATCAGGCCGGACGAGCATTGCCGGTCCATGGTCTGACCGGACACCGTGGCCGGCAGGCCGGCCGCCAGGGTGGCGTTGCGCGCCAGGTTCATGCCCGCGGTGCCGGCCGTGAGCACCGCACCGATGATCACGTCGTCGATCTCCGCCCCGTCAATGCCCGACCGCTCCACCGCATGTCGCATGGCGTGGGCCATCAGCGTGGGCGACTTGATGTTGTTCAGCGAACCCTTGAAGGCACGGCCGATGGGCGTGCGTGCCGTGGACACAATCACAGCGTCACTCATGATGATCTCCTCCTCGCCAGACCGGCGATTGTTATGTAGTCAGTGCTCGTGTAGTGGTTTCTCGTAATGCCGGGCCGCCGTACGCTTCCTCAACTGAACGGCCAGTCCGAGAATGCCAGACCCTGGGCGGCCATGCGCTCGAGCAGCGCGGAGCGGTCCCAATATCCATGGTCGTTGCCGCGCAGGTCGGCATAGTCGGCAAGCCGCTGACAGACCTCCTGTACCCCCACGGTATCCGCCCAGAACATGGGGCCGCCGAGGTAGTCCGGAAAACCGTAGCCATTGATCCAGACCGTGTCGATGTCGCCAGGGCGATAGGCAATGCCCTCCTCGAGAATCCGCGCCCCTTCGTTGATCAGCGGGTAAAGGCAGCGCTCGATGATCTCTTCGTCAGAAATGCTGCGGCGGTGTTCGATACCGAAACGCCGGGCCAGTTGCCCGCACAGTTCCAGCACCTCGGCGTCCTCCAGCGGCTTCCGGTCTTCGTATCGGTAGTAGCCGGCACCGGTCTTCTGGCCGTGACGGCCCTGCTCCATCAGGGCCTGCACCACCGCCCGGTAGGCAGGGTCGTCCGGCAGGCCCCCGGTCGCACGATGCTCGATGACCACCTTCGCGGCCACGTCCACCCCGGCCAGATCGATCATCCGGCACGGCCCCATGGGCAAACCCAGGGACTGGATCGCCCGGTCCACCTGGGATGGCGTCGCACCCTCCAGCAGGAGGAATTCCGTTTCCCGAAGATAGCTTTCCAGCATGCGGTTGCCGATGAAGCCGTAGCAGACCCCGGATACCACGGGCACCTTGCCGATGGCACCGGCGAGTTGCATGACGGTAGCCAGCACCTCCGGAGCGGTGTCGCCGCCGCGGACCACCTCCAGCAACCGCATCACGTTGGCGGGGCTGAAGAAATGCATGCCGAGCACATCGTTCGGACGGCCGGTGGCACGGGCGAGGCGGTTCACATCGAGCGTGGAGGTGTTGGAGGCAATGATGGCGCCCGGTTTGCACACCTCACCCAGGCGCTGGCAGACGGTTTCCTTGATCTGCATGTTCTCGAACACGGCCTCGATCACCAGATCGCAATCGGCAAGATCCGCGTAATCCAGCGTGCCGTGCAGCAGCGCCATACAGGCATCCACCTGGGACGCGCTCATGCGGCCCTTGGCCGCGCTGGCCTCATAATTCTTGCGCACCAGCCCGATGCCGCGATCCAGCGCCGCCTGCTCGGCCTCGACGATCACCACCGGCAAGCCGGCGCTGAGGAAGTTCATCGCGATGCCACCACCCATGGTGCCAGCGCCGACCACGCCCACGCGCTTCACCGGACGCAGTTCCAGATCACGGGGCAGACCGGGGATCTTGCGCGCCTCACGCTCGGCAAAGAACCGATGCCGCAGCGCCGCCGATTCACGGGATTCGCGGCACTCCTGGAACAGCCGCGCTTCCAGCTCCACACCCTGCTCGAACGGCAGCTGTACCGCAGCCTCGACACACTGGATGATCCGTGACGGGCCGGGATTGCCGGTCGGCCGTTTCACCAGTTGCTCCCGGGCCCGCTGGAACAGCTGATCCGGCACCGTGGCCGGGTCCACGGCCCGCGGGCTGGTACGCGGCAGGGGATCGTTCCGCTGCGCCACCTGTTCGGCGAATGCGAGCGCGCCGGGTACCAGCTCGTCTTCCAGCAGTTCATCCACAATCCCGGCCTGGACGGCTTCCCGGGCGCTGATCGCGCGCCCCGTCAGCATCATGTCCAACGCCTTCTCGGCGCCCGCCAGCCGGGGCAGGCGCTGCGTGCCGGCCGCGCCCGGCAGCAGGCCCAGCGTGACTTCGGGCAGACCCACCCGTGCGGTGGGCACGGCGACACGGTAGTGGCAGGCCATGGCCAGTTCCAGACCGCCGCCCAGCGCCGTACCGTGTATCGCCGCAATCACCGGCCGGTCCAGCGCCTCGATCTGATCCAGCACCTCACGGAAACCGTCGGTCTCGAAATCCGGAGTCTCGAATTCCGCAATATCGGCGCCGGCGACAAACGTGCGCCCGGCAGCATAAACCACCACGGCCCGGATATCCGGATCGTCCCGCACCTGGGCAACGGCAACACGCAATCCGTCCCTGACGGCCCTCTCCAGCGCATTGACCGGCGGGTTGTCGATCCGGATCAACGCCGTCTCGCCCCGCCGCTCCAGCGTCACCACATCGCTCATGGCTCTTCCTCCTGCCGTTCGCCTCACCCGCCTAATTTTACGTATCAGACAACTGGCACAACATATCATGCACGCAGGTACTATAGGTTGTGTTTTCAAGTACTCGCCGCTACAGTCCAAACCTCAACCATCTCTATGGAAGGAGATTCTGGAATGCCCAACGTAATTCTCCCCCCATCGGAACTCCGGACACTGCGCCGACTGTGCGCCAACCCACTGCTTGAACTTGGCTCTACCTTGAGACCCAAGCATTTGGTTTGCGTACAAGGCCACAGTGTCAGTCATGACTCGACACTTGTTCTCAGGTTCCCAACTAATGAGGCGGCGAATTCTTGGAACAAAATGCACGAAGACCGGATTCGTGTCGGAGGGCACGTGGTAACCGTCGCCTTGGCAGTTGCGTTTTGGATTTCAGCCGGCACCGCCAAGGCAGCCATAATTGCTGGAGGTTCTGCCTCGATCCTTAAGGACGAAGCGCAAGCAATTGTCGACTTCCCGTGATTAGGCCCAGCCGAAGCTAGAGGTTTCCGGTTGGTGTAGCTGCCGGTACTCGGCAGGCGTCAGATCCCCGAGCGAGTCATGAGGGATCTCTTCGTTGTAGTCATGGAGCCATCGCTCGGTGTGCT
>JAFIFV010000146.1 GCA_020831845.1 Ectothiorhodospiraceae bacterium | reverse complement strand
CCTGCCGGGCCGCGCGCCGGGCCTCAGGCTTCCAGCGTCACGTCCTCGAACTTGGGCTTGCCCAGCAGGTTCACCTGCAGGTTTTTCACGCTGGGCTGGAAGGCCATGATGTCGTCGCGGAAGGCTAGCGGCACCACCAGCGCATTTTCCATGACCAGGCGCTGCACCTCCGACAGGGCCTTGCGGCGCTCGTCGAGGTCGTCGGTGCTGCGAGAACGCTGCAGGGCCTCGACAAAGCCCTCCGGCGGCGCCACACGGCCGGCGTTGAAGTAGGAGTCCTCCAGGTACATCAGCGAGTAGCTGAGGCTGGGATCCGGACGACCGGTCCAGGCGGACACCAGCAGGTCCCCCGCCTTCTCCTGGCCGAAATAGGCGGCGGACATCTCGGCAATGGTGCCGGTGCGGAAGCGCCCGCGCACACCCACCGCATGCAGCATTTCCAGCAGCACTTCCTGGCGCTGCACCGAGCCCTGGTCGGAATAGCCACGCATGTCCAGCTCGATACCGTCCGGATAGCCGGCCTCGGCCAGCAGCTCGCGGGCCTTGTCCGGATCGTAGGGATAGAGCTTCGCCACCTCCGGATCGAAGGCCCAATGCGATTCAGGCAGGTTCATGAAGGCGGGCTCGCCGGCCCCGGACATGGTGGCGCGGACGAAGGCCTCCCGATCGATGGCGTGGTTCAGCGCCTGTCGCACCTTCTTCTCCCGCAGCGGGCCACGGGCCATGTTCAGGTAGATCTGGAACACGTATACGGTGGGGCCGGACACGCCTTCGATGTTGCGGCCGCGCTCGATCAGCTGGAGCTGGCGGCCGTCGAGTTGATAGGCCACGTGCCCCTGGCCGGACATGACCGACCGCAAACGGGTGGAGCTGTCGGTGATGATGCGGAAATCGATGCCCTGTACCAGCGGCCGACCTTCCTTCCAGTAGTCCTCGTTGGCCTCCGTAAGAATCCGGTCGCCGTCCGCCCAACTGACGAATTTCATCGGCCCGGTACCCACCGGATTGCGGTCGTGCCGATCGCCCAGCTCCTGCACGGCCTTCGGCGAGTACATCATGCCGGCGCGGTCGGAAAGGATCAGCGGCACCGCAGTATCCGGCTCCTTCAGGTGGAGCGTCACTTCGTGCGTGCCGGTGACTTCCACCGATTCGACGCTGATCAGGTCGTTGCGGATGTTGGACCGATCGTCAGTGCGGTTGCGGTCCAGGTTGAACTTCACCGCCTCGGCGTCGAACGGCTCGCCGTCGTGGAACCGCACGCCCTCCTGGAGCTGCATCACCAGCGTGCGCTGGTCGGTGAACTCCCATGATTTCGCCAGCCCCGGCTTGGCAGCCAGCGTTTCATAGTCCCATTCCACCAGCGAGTCGAAGATGGGATACAGGAAGACGTGGTCGGAACCGGCGCCGCCGGTGGCGGGGTCGAGGCTGGACGGATTCGCCGGTGCGGAGATCACCAGGATGCCGCCGTTGCCGCGTGCCTGTGCCAGCAGCGATGCCGGCCCGCTGAGTGCCGCCACGGCGACGGTGCCGGACAGCAGGGCAAGGAAATCCCGGCGCTTGAGCTTGATGCCGTCGGCCAGACCGAATGTGCTGCTATCGTCGTTGTCACGCATATGTTGCTCCTCCAGCAGGACCGGCGCCGGGGATTCCCGGACGCTCATTGTTCGAAAAGTGCCTGACTTCCGTGGGTCACGAGGCGTCAGGCGGCCCTTCCTCGGTCGAGAAATGGCAGGCCACCCAGTGATCCGGCCTCAGCTCCCGCCACTCCGGCACGTGCTCGGCGCAAACTGCCTGCGCGGAGGGGCAGCGGGTACGGAAGCGGCACCCCGAGGGGGGCGAAACCGGACTGGGAATCTCCCCGGTAAGGCGTATGCGCCGCGCCTGGTCTCGCATCTCGCTGGGCAGGGGCAGGGGCTCAGCGGACAGCAGCGCACGTGTGTAGGGGTGCAGCGGTTGCTCGGTCACCGGGCCGGTGGGCCCCAGTTCCATCAAGCGGCCCAGATACATCACGCCGACACGGTTGCTGATATGCGCCACCACCGAGATGTCGTGGGTGATGAAGGCGTAGGTCAGGCCGAATTCCTTCTGCAGGTCGGCGAACAGATTCAGGATCGCGCCGCGCACGGAGACGTCCAGTGCCGCCACTACCTCGTCGCAGACGATGAAGCGCGGGTTCACCGTGAGCGCCCGGGCGATATTGACGCGCTGCTTCTGCCCGCCGGAAAGCTCGTGCGGGTAGCGGGCGCCGATTTCTGGCGGCAGGCCGGCACGTTCCAGCGCATCCCTGGCGGTCTGCCGCCGGCTGGCGGGGTTGCCATCGCGCATGATCTCCATCGGCTCCTGCACGCTTTGCAGGATGGTCATTCGTGGATTGAGAGCGGCATGCGGGTCCTGGAAGATGATCTGATAGTTGCGCCGCAGTTGGCGGTACTGGCTGGACGACAGCGCCGAGACGTCCTGGCCGGCATAGAGTATGCGGCCGCCCGTTGGCTTCAGCAGCCCGACCAGCGCCCTGCCGACGGTGGTCTTGCCGGATCCGGACTCGCCGATGATGCCGAAAGTCTCGCCGGGCCGGATCTGGAAGCTGACGCCGTCCACGGCCTTTACCGTGTCGCCGCCCCTGAGATCGAAATGGATGGTCAGCCCGTCGGCCACCACCACCGGCTCCTGCTGCATCTGTTGCTCTGGTACCGCCATCAGTCCACCGCTCCCGGAAGCGCCAGTTCATCCACGCGCCAGCAACGCACATGACGGCCACGTCGGTCGGTTACCATTGGCTGGTAGTCCTCGCAGCCCGGCCTGGCATAGGGGCACCGATCGCGAAAACGACAACCCTCGGGCATGGCGTTTGGTGAAGGTACGCGACCAGGGATGGAAGGCAGCCGCTCACCCCGCTCGCTGAGCCGGGGCAACGACCGCAACAGGCCGGAGGTATAGGGGTGGCCGGGCCGCCGCAGCGCCTCATCCACCGCTGCATCTTCCACCACTTCGCCGGCGTACATGGTCAGCATGCGGCTGCAGGTTTCCGCGACCACGCCCAGATCGTGGGTGATGAACAGCAGCGCGGTGCCGGTATCGTCACTCAACTGGCAGAGCAGATCGATGATCTGCGCCTGCACCGTTACGTCCAGTGCGGTGGTGGGCTCATCGGCCACGATCAGCCGAGGTTTGCAGATCAGTGCCATGGCGATCATGACGCGCTGGCGCATGCCGCCGGAAAACTGATGCGGATATTCGTCGTAGCGGCGCTCGGGCAAGGGGATGCCCACCTCGGTCAGCGCCTGGATACTGCGTTCCCTGGCCTCCTTGCGCGACATATCGAAGTGCGCCAGCAGGGTTTCGCTGAGCTGCTGGCCGATGGTGAACACCGGATCCAGCGCACTCATCGGCTCCTGGAAGATCATGCTGATGTCGCGACCACGGATCTTGCGCATTTCCCGCATCGGCAGGGTGCTGAGATCGCGGCCATCGAACAGGATGCGCCCATCGATCCGGGCCGTGCGTTCCGGCAGCAGGCGCAACAGCGAGAGTCCGGTCACGGTCTTGCCGCAACCACTTTCCCCAACCACACCAACCCGTTCGCCGGGACGCACGAAGAAGGACACTTTTCGGGTCACGGAGGTGTCCCCGTCGCGGCCACGGAAGCCGATGCTGAGGTCCTCCACAGACAGCAGGGCCTCGGCAGCGTCCGGCTTTACCGTGGGGCTGCCGCCTGCCTGCCCGGTCAGGCTGCCACCAAGGGCAGCTTCATCGACCGTATCTCGCAAAGCCATCAAGCTCCTCCTGAAACACGCGCAGCCGCACCCCCTTGCCGAGAAGCGATGGTGCCTGCTGATGTTTTCCGTTGTCCTTTGCCCCACTTCTTCGGCAGGGTCGTTGCCGGCGCGCCGGCCTAGGCGCCGTAAGCCT
Source organism: Ectothiorhodospiraceae bacterium (assembly GCA_020831845.1). Classification (GTDB taxonomy): domain Bacteria; phylum Pseudomonadota; class Gammaproteobacteria; order Nitrococcales; family Aquisalimonadaceae; genus LSCE01. The sequence continues at coordinate 154,335 of JAFIFV010000146.1, read as the reverse complement.
TTCGAATCACGTTGCGTACGGCGGTGTAGTGCTGATCCAGCTTGTCCCAGCCGGCGAACTGGGTAATCGGCGAGCCGAAGTACCACAGCGGCGATATCAGCAGCACGATCTCGCGCACCGGTGCATACGGCCGCAATTCACCGGAACCAATGGCCAGCTTCACGGCATGGGCCACGTCCTCCTCGAACTCCCGGGACATGGTCACGATGCCGGCCAGGATGTCGTCACCCAGCACCTCGTTCTCGAAACGGGCCCGTGCAGACAGGCTCCAGGGGCTGCGCTCACGTCCGGTGGGATTGAATTCGTCATAGCGCCGGCGTGCGTCGTCGGCCGTCAGCGCGATGCGTTCATCCAGCGTCAGCCCGGGCTTCACCCAGATCTCGTTCAGCGTCTGGCTGACGGCGGTGAACGTTTCCTGGAAAACCTCTCGGATCAGCGCGCCCTTGCTGCCGAAGTGGTAATGCAGGTTCGCCCTGGTGGTGCCGACGCGATCAGCGATATCCGCGAACGTCACTGCGGTCAGGCCACGACTGATGAACAACTGCCGCGCCACGTCCTTGATGCTGTCCCGGGTGGATTTGCTGTCCGCCTTTTCCACTGCCTGGCTGGTTTTCGGCACCACGATGAAGCCTCTTGATCGCCCTGGGTCGCCGGCTGCGCCTCACAAATGAGACATTGACTGTCTCGCAAGTCAGTTTATTATGACGAAAACTGCCTGACGTGCAAGTCAGTATTAAATCAATGAAATTCATGAGAATTTCTTTTAGGCCCTCGAATAAACCGAGCCAGGTGGGGGTCGGCGCCGCCGCTTTGGGCAGTGCCAGAATACCGCCGCACGCCACAACGGAATCGTTCAATGACCATCAACAAACTGCTGATCGCCAACCGAGGAGAAATCGCCGTTCGTATCGCCAGGGCAGCCGCGGAACTGGGAATTCCCACCGTCGCGGTCTACCCGGTGGACGATGCCGATGCACTGCATACGCGCGTCGCCAACGAGGCAAGGGAACTGCCGGGCGCCGGGGTGCAGGCTTATCTGGATAGCGAGGCAATTCTCCGCCTGGCCGCCGAATCCGGCTGCGACGCCATCCATCCCGGATACGGTTTTCTCAGCGAGAACACGGCATTCGCTAAGCTCTGCCAGGACCATGGGGTGACCTTTGTCGGCCCGACCGCCGAGATCCTGGGCCTGCTGGGCGACAAGGCCCAGGCCCGGGAGCTGGCGCAGCAATGCGGCGTCCCGGTGGTGGAAGGCACCAGGGGACGCACCACGCTGAGGGAAGCGCATGCATTCCGGGAGAGCCTCGGAACAGACGCTGCTGTGGTCGTGAAAGCCATTGCCGGCGGAGGTGGCCGCGGCATGCGCATCGTCCGCGCCGGAGACTCCCTGGACGATGCCTATCGCCAGTGCGCGGCGGAAGCCAAGGCCGCATTCGGCGATGACGGCCTGTACGTGGAACGGCTGCTGGAACAGGCCCGCCACGTGGAAGTGCAGATCGTCGGCGACGGCTGCGGCGGCGTCGCGCACCTGTGGGAACGGGAATGCAGTCTGCAGCGACGGAACCAGAAGCTGGTGGAGATCGCTCCCAGCCCGTTTCTGACCGAGCAGATGCGCGCGCAACTGACCGACGCCGCTCTCTTGCTGGCCCGGGAGGTCGGTTACCGCAGCCTGGGAACATTCGAATTCCTGCTGGACGCCGGCGGCGAGCAGTTTGCATTCATCGAGGCAAATCCGCGGTTGCAGGTGGAGCACACGGTAACCGAGGAAGTCACCGGCGTTGACCTGGTGCAGACCCAACTGCGCATCGCCGGTGGGGCAACGCTGCAGGAGCTGCGTTTGTCCCAACAGGAAGTGCCCTCTCCGGCAGGCTTTGCGGTGCAACTGCGCGTGAACATGGAAACCATGGACGCCCAGGGCAACGCCCGACCGGCCGGCGGCACGCTGAGCGTGTTCGAACCCCCGGGCGGCCCGGGTGTCCGCGTGGACAGCTTCGGCTACAGCGGCTACACGACCAACCCGCACTACGATTCGTTGCTGGCCAAGGTGATCGTGCACAGCCGCTCGCCGCATTTCGGCGACGCCGTCAACAAGGCCTATCGCGGGCTGTGCCAGTTCCGTATCGACGGCGTCAAGACCAACATTCCTTTCCTGCAGAACCTGTTGCGTCTGGACGAGGTGCGGGAAAACGCGGTCTACACCCGCTTTGTAGACGACCGCATGGCGGCGCTGGTGACTGAGCCGGCTGAGCCGCACCCCCGTCTGTACGCCACCGCCGGGGCTGGCGGGGATACGGCCACAGCGGGCGCGCAGGTGCAAGGACCAGCCGGCACCGAGTCGGCCGTGGCTCCCATGCAAGGCCAGCTGGTGGAACTGAACATCGCCGTGGGTGATCCGGTGCGGGCCGGCCAGCAGATCGCCGTGGTGGAAGCGATGAAGATGCAGCACGTGATTACGGCGCCGCTGGACGGCATCGTGCGGCACATCGCGGCGGAAACCGGCACGCTGGTGGCCGAGGACCAGCCGCTGGTGTTCATCGAACCCGCCGAACTGGACGCCGCCGACGCCGCGGATGCCGAGGATGTGGACCTGGACGCGATCCGAGCCGACTTGGCGGAAAGCTACGAGCGCCACGCGCTGACGCTGGACGCGGCACGACCCGGGGCGGTGGCGAAGCGCCACAAGCTGGGCCAGCGAACCGCCCGCGAGAACGTGGAGTCGGTGTGCGACCCGGGCAGCTTCATCGAATACGGTGCGCTCACCTTCGCCGCCCAGCGCAAGCGCCGCTCGGTGGACGACCTGATGAGCGCCACCCCCGCCGACGGACTGGTGGCCGGGCTGGGCGCGGTCAACGGCACTGCATTCGACGAGGAGCACGCCCGCTGCGCGGTGCTGGCCTACGACTACACGGTGCTCGCCGGCACCCAGGGCACGATGAACCACAAGAAGACCGACCGCGTGTTGAGCGTGGCCGAGGAACAGCATCTGCCGGTGATCTTCTTCGCCGAGGGCGGCGGCGGGCGGCCCGGGGATACCGACAATGCCACCAAGGTGGCGGGCCTGGATGTGCCGAGCTTCCTGCAGTACGCCCGGCTCAGCGGCCTGGCTCCACGCATCAGCGTGGTCTCCGGCCGCTGTTTCGCCGGCAACGCCGTGTTCGCCGGCTCCAGCGACCTGATCATCGCCACCCGCAACGCCAGCCTGGGCATGGCCGGCCCGGCCATGATCGAGGGCGGTGGCCTGGGCGTCTACGCGCCGGAAGAGGTCGGACCGATGAGCGTGCAGGTGCCGAACGGCGTGGTGGACCTGCTGGTGGAGGACGAGGTGGAAGGCGCGGCAGCGGCCAAGAAGCTGCTGTCCTACTTCCAGGGCCCGGTGGCGGACTGGAGCTGCAGCGACCAGCGCCTGCTCCGTCGCAGCATTCCGGAGAACCGGCTGCGCTCCTACGACGTGCGGCCGCTGCTGGAAACGCTGGCCGATACCGGTTCCGTGGTGGAACTGCGCCGCCGCTTCGCGCCGGGCATGATCACGGCGTTCATCCGCATTGAGGGCCGCCCCTTGGGCGTGATCGCCAACGACACCCGTCACCTGGGCGGCGCCATCGACGCCGACGGCGCCGACAAGGCCGCGCGCTTCCTGCAACTCTGCGATGCCTTCGACGTGCCCATCCTCAGCCTCTGCGACACCCCGGGTTTCATGGTAGGGCCGGAAGCGGAGAAAACCGGGCTGGTGCGGCACACCAGCCGGCTGTTCGTCACCGCCGCCAGCATGCAGGTGCCGTTCTTCACCATCGTGCTGCGCAAGGGCTACGGCCTGGGCGCCATGGGCATGACCGGCGGCTCCTTCCACACCCCGGTATTCAACGCCTCCTGGCCCACCGGCGAGTTCGGCGGCATGGGGCTGGAGGGTGCCGTGCGCCTGGCCTACCGCAAGGAGATCGAAGCCGCCGGCGACGAAGCGGCGCAGAAGGCGCTGTTCGAGAAGCTGGTGGCGGAATCCTACGAACGCGGCAAGGCGCTGAGCATGGCGGTGTCGCTGGAGATCGACGCGGTCATCGACCCGGCGGAGAGCCGGAGCTGGATCGTGCGCGGGCTGAAATCCGCGAAGAAGCCGGGCCGCCGGGAAGGCAAGCGGCGACCGATGATCGACACCTGGTAGGCCGCCGACACCGGCACACCGCGGAGGAGCAACATGGCGACACCAGAAGAACTGTTCCGGCAGATGACCGCCGACGGCGACGTGGCTCTGTACCGGCTGGACCACTGGGCCGAGACCACGCCGGACAAGACGTTCATCCACTACGGCGAGAGCGGGCTGCGGCTCAGCTTCCACCAGATCCGGGAGCGCGCCGACCGGCTCGCCGCCGGACTGGCGTCGCTCGACGTTGGCCGCGGCGACCGAATCAGCGTGCTCACCGGCAACTCGCTGGCTGCGGCCATTGCCATGTTCGCCTGCTGGCGGCTTGGCGCGCTGTACGCCCCGGTGAACTTCAACCTGCGCGGCCGGCTGCTCAGCTATCAGATCAACGACACCGACCCGGCGGTGCTGATCACCGACCCCACGTTCGCACCGCGGCTCAACGATATCGCCGATGACATCCATCCCCGCCTGGCGGTCGTGCTGCCCGCCGACTACGGCGCCGACGCGCCGGGCAGCGAGGAACTGGGAATCCGCCTGCCGGCCACCCGCGCTCATGCGCTGTCCGAGGTGATCGCGGCGGGCGGCACCGTGCCCGCGGAACCGCTGGGGCCGTTCGACCCGGCCACCATCATCTACACCTCCGGCACCACCGGCCCGGCCAAGGGCGTGGTACTGGGGCATCGCTGGATCAACCAGTACACCTTCGCCGGCCGCAGCCAGTGGAATCGGGACGACGTGGTCTACTGCGATCTGCCCATGTACCACGTGGCCGGAGCCTATGCTCTGCTGGTACGGGCCCTGTGGAACGGCAACACCGTGGGGCTGTGGCACCGCTTCAGCCCGTCCGCCTTCTGGGACCGCATCGCCGAATGCGGCGCCACCAGCTGCATTCTGCTGGATGTGATGGTGCCCTGGCTGATGGACGCCCCGGAACGGCCCGAGGACCGCAGCAACACGCTGAACAAGGTGCACATGCAGCCGCTGCCGGCCAACCACCACGCCGTGGCGCAGCGCTTCGGCTTCGACTTCATCACCTGCGGCTTCGGCCAGACCGAATCCGGCTCCGGCTTCATGGCCTACATCGACGAGTTCGGCGAGGAGCACGGCACGCCGCCGGAACTCTACCGCGGGCTGGGCAAGCGGGAATACCTGGAGCGCGTGCACCGCAGCGGGCGGCTGGTGGTGGACGGCAGACAGCCGCTGCCCAAAGGGCTCATGGGCAGGCCATCACCGCTGCTGGATGCCGCGATACTGGACGAGAACGACAACCGGCTGCCGCCCGGCCAGGTAGGGCAACTGGCCTTTCGGCCGCGCTTCCCCGGCCTGCTGCTGCAGGAATACCTGAACAAGCCGGAAGCCACGCTGAAGGCGTTCCGCAATCTCTGGTTCCACACCGGTGACGCCTGCATGCAGCAGGAGGACGGCAGCTACCGCTTCATCGACCGCATGGGCGGTTACTTCCGCGTGCGCGGCGAGAACGTGTCGTCCTTCGAGGTGGAGAGCGTGATCAACGCCCACGAGCAGGTGCGCGCCACAGCGGCCGTGCCCGTACCCGCCCGGCAGGGCAACGAGGACGAGATTGCCGTGTTCGTGGAACTGGTGAATCCGGGCACGCTGGGCGAGGAGGAGCTACGCGCCTACATGCGACGGGAGATGCCCCGGTACATGCAGCCTTCCCACGTGCGTTTCGTGGACGCGCTGCCGGTCACGCCCACCAGCAAGGTGGAGAAGTACAAGCTGAAGCAGTCGCTGCTCAGGGAGATGGAGGCGGCTCCTCAAGCCAGTCCTGCTCGTTGAGTTGCGGCACGGTCACCAGCGCCAGCGCCTCCACCCGCATCAGCGGACGCCTGGCCTTCTTCACCTGCTTGCAGTAGACAGCCACCGCCTCGGAGGTCTCGCGCGCCTTCTCCACCTCGTCCAGCAGGCCGGCCACCTCCTCGGCCGGCCTGAACAGCGCCGGGGTAGCAATCATGTCCCGCCCCAGCTTTACGATCTTCGGCACGGACAGCACCAGTACCAGGGCAACGATGATCACCACCCACTCCGGCGCCAGTACCGCCATGACCACGCCCAGCGAGAAATAGAAACCGATCTCGAAGGCCATGCGCTGCAGATGACGCTTGCGCTCGCGCTCCAGCGCCTTCAGGTCGGCGTCATCCGGCGGCCCTTTCCGGTTGATGATCCAGAATGCGAACCGGGACGCCAGGCTATCGGTATACGCCGCCTTGCGCGTTCGACCAAACAGGCCCCGCATAAACCACCCTTTTCCAGCGTGTTCGAAACAGACAGCCGGGAAGGCTACCACTCCCGGCGGCGAACCGGGAGTGCGGGCGCTCAGGAAACCGTGTTCGTGGACGCCCCGGCGGCGCCCTCCTCCCGCACGGGATCGGACACGCGTTCGGTGTCGTAGGCGCGCAGGTCGAAACGGCGGGTGCGACGCCGGAACTGCCAGGTGAAGCCCGGCCACAGCGTCACATTGCGCCCGCTGACCGGGTGCAGATACCAACTGCGGCAGCCGCCGGCGTTCCACACCGTGCCGCCCAGCCGGCCCTGCACGCGGTCGTTGAAGGCCTGCTGCATCCGTGACCGCACTTCCACCGTCCGCAGCCCATGCCGGCGCATCTTGTTCAGCGCATCCATCACGTAGCGGATCTGGGACTCGATCATGTACACCACCGAACTGTGCCCCAGCCCGGTATTCGGCCCCATCAGCAGGAACAGATTGGGGAACCCCGCCACCGTGGTGCCCTTGTAGGCTTCGGGACCGTCCTGCCAGCGTTCCGCCAGGTCCTCGCCGTGCCGACCCCGCACCATGCCTATCGGTATCGGGTCGGCGGCGCGAAAGCCGGTGCCGAGGATAATGGCATCCACCTCCCGCTCGACGCCGTTGCCGTCCACAACGCCGTGGGGCCGGATCTCGCGGATGCCATCGGTAAGCAGGTGCACATTGGGCTTGCTCAGCGCGGGATAGAAGTCGTTCGAGATCAGCACCCGCTTGCAGCCGAAGCTGTAGTCCGGCGTGAGTTTGCGGCGCATGTCCGGGTCCGGCACCTGCCGCTCCAGATGCCGCAGCGCCACCCGCTTCGGGTACTCCATCAGCTTCGGGTGCAGCGCAAAGCCGAACACCCGCCCCTCCAGCATGCAGTAGATGGCCGCGCGCAGGGCCTTCTGAACCATCGGGTAGCGGCGGAACCGCTCCTGCTCGCGTTCGCTGATGCGCCGGTCCGGCTTGGGCACGATCCACGGCGGCGTACGCTGATAAAGGTCCAGCCGCTCCACCTTGCGCTGGATCTGCGGCACGAACTGGATGGCGGAGGCCCCGGTGCCGATCACCGCCACCCGCTTCCCCTCCAGCGGATAGTCGTGATCCCACTGCTGGGAATGGAAACAGCGGCCCTGGAACGACGCCAGGCCGGGGATGTCCGGATAATACGGCGCCGACAACCCGCCGATGCCGGAAACCACCACATCGGCCGTGGTCTGGCTTCCGTGCCCATCGGTAAGCCGCCACTGGCGCTCCGCCTCTTCCCAGACCATGGACGCGATCTCGGTCTCCAGCCGCAGGTGCGGGCCAAGCCCGTACTTCTCCACGCAGGCCTCGAGGTAGCGCTGGATTTCCTGCTGCCGCGCGTACAGACGCGACCACTCCGGGTTCAGCTCGAAGGAGAAGGAATAGAGATGGGACTCCACGTCGCAGGCGCAGCCGGGGTAGTCGTTCACCCACCAGGTGCCGCCAACGCCGGCTTCCTTGTCGAACACGATGAAGTCGCTCTCGCCCGAGCGCTTCAGATTGATGCCCATGCCGAGGCCCGAGAATCCGGCACCCAGTATGGCCACGCGGTAATGCGGAATCCCGCCGCGGTCTTCCATCGTCACACTCCTCCTGCGCGCCCCTTTCCGGGAACCTTTTTTGATTCCTCCACCGTACATGAGTGTACTGCGCCTGGCACGCCTGGCAATCCGCCAGCAAACAATGCCTGGACATGGCATTACCCACCGGAAGCTGGTTAATATCCGAGGAAACCAAGCCCGCGCGGCTCTCACGGTCACGGAAGCCGTTCGTTTCCGGCACCGGCCGCCGCGTTTTCCACCAGGGATGCCCACATGATCAAGCACATACTCGCCACCCTGCCGCTGCTCGCGCTGGGCATTACCACCGCAACGGCCGGCACCGCCCCCACCGGCTGGTACCTGGGCCTGGGCGTGGGCGGCGCGGCCGTGGACCTGGACGACGCCGAAAGCGATCTGCGCAGCGACGGCTGGCTGATCCGGGAAAAGGAAGACAGCGGCGGTGCCCTGCGCATGTACCTGGGCTACCAGGTGAATTCGATAATCGCCGTGGAAACCGGCTTCGTGCGCTTTGGCGAATTCGAGCTGGAAGTGCGGGACCCCGGCAGCACGCGGGACGGCTTCCGTGAGGAATGGGAAGGGTCGGCGGTCTATCTCGATGCCGTGGCCGGCATCGACCTGACGCAGAGCTGGCGTGTGTTCGCCCGGCTGGGCTTGGCGCGCTCGCGAATGGAGTCCCAGCTCTACGAGGTCATTGACCGCGAGCCGTTCCGGCGCTCCAGGGAAACCGCCAACTCCACGGACCTCAAATTCGGTCTGGGTCTGGAATACACCTTCACCCGCTGGGGCCTGCGGCTGGACGTGGAAAGCTACCGCAACGTCGGCGACGACGGCTCCACCGGAGAGGCGGATGTGGGCCTGGCTACCTTGAGTGCGCAGTATCGGTTCTAGCAGTCGCCGGAAACACGCCCGCTTTGGCGGTCGCCTGGTGAACCGCCATCAACACATTCAGAATCCGCTCCCCAGCCATGCAGCCGGGGCACCAAGCCCTGCCGGTCGCACAAACTCCCCGCCGCCCCCACCCTTTAGCCGCCGTACGCAAGACAATTGCAGCGGTTGCTCCAGTACCGGCCAGCGTTGACCACTCCACGAAGGACTCATGATTGAGGAGCGAAAAGAGGAAGTCACACGATTACATGGCACCAGCCCTACGCATGCGGTAACCTCATGTCATACAACAACATTCAGCGCTACGGGGTGAACCGCATGCGGTGTTATGAAGCGTTCAGAATGATTCAATATCGCTGCGTTCCATTCAATCAGCGTTAACCCCGCACAAGGAACAGAATGAGTCGCGTTTACGAAGATCGAGTTAAAGAAATTCTCGCTAATTCGAGTGATGATGGAAAAGTCAAATCTCGAGAATCGACGTCGCTCGAATTTAAAGAAAATTTTGGCTTCAAAAGCCTAGCGAAGTATCTCAAGACTATTTGTGCCTTTGCGAATACGCAAGGCGGGATACTTGTTTTCGGCGTTACTGATAACCCAAGAACGTTGAAGGGAATCGATAAAGAAAAATTTGATCAGATCAAAATAGAGCAGCTATCCACATACCTTTCGGAATATTTCAGCCCAGAAATTCACTGGGATATAGGCGTTGTCACGTTTAAAAGAAAGCACTATGGATTTATCGCAATAAAAGAGGCCGATGATAAACCAGTAATATGCAAGAAAAATTCGGGTGATGTTCTCAAAGATGGTGACATTTACTATCGGTATCGTGGGACAAGTAAACGAATCGAGTTTCCTGAACTAAAGCGAATGCAGATTGAGATTCGTGAAAAAGAAAGAAAGCTATGGATGGAGCACATAGAAAAAATATCGCGAATCGGACCAAAAAACGTAGCGTTGCTTGATCTTTATAGCGGCAAGATGGAATCCTCCAATATAGCGAACAATTTTGTTATAGATGAAGAACTATTGGCCGGCTTGAAAAATGAGGTCTCTTTTGTCCAAGAGGGCCATTTTAAAGAAAAAGAAGGGGCTCCTACGCTTAAGTTGGTAGGGAATCTTGCGCCAGTCGATACTGTGGTGTTTCCTAACCTTGACCCAAATAAAGACTATCCTTTTTTGGTTAAGCATTTAGCGGATGAACTTCAAATTCGATCCTATGATGCCCAGGTTCTTGTCTGGAAATTGGGCCTAAAAAGCAGTAAAAGATATGCAATCGAAGTTGACGCTGGTGCTTCAACTATATTCAAGTACTCTAAGTATGCGTTAACAGCTATACGTGACGATCTGGCGAAGCACGACGATAAAAAAGAATATCTAGCTAACGCAAGCAAAGAGTATCAATCACGCAATAAGGGTTAACAAATGGTTGCACCGGACAAGCCGGTGAACTCAGCGTTAGCCAGTCAAAGGAGATAAAGAGTGGCTTCACAATTAACTAATTACAGGGTTTTTATAGCTACCCCAGGGGGGCTGGAGTCGGAGCGGAAAATATTTAGAGACATTCTTTCATCACATAATGAAACGGATGCGATTGAAAGAGGCTGCCATTTTCAGTCTATAGGCTGGGAAATAACTTTAGGCGGAATGGGTAGGCCACAATCTAGAATTAATGAAGATCTGAAAACATGTGATTTGTTTGTATTGATATTGTGGGATCGATGGGGAAGCCCTACCGGTGCCGATGAAGGCTACACTTCGGGAACTCAAGAAGAATACATGGTGGCACTGGACTGCCTAAACAGCAACTCATTTCCAATGAGAGATGTAGTCGTATTTTTCAAGGCTGTAGACTCAAGAAGAATGAGTGATCCAGGGCCTCAGTTATCAACTGTCCTAGAGTTTAAGAAGTCGCTTGAAAAAGAGCGAAAACTTTTGTTTGAAACCTTTGATACTCCCGAAGCATTTGGTGAAAGACTTAGACGTCATGTCGCCAAGTGGACTAGAGAGCACAGCGGGGAAGTTAGTGCTGATAATGAGAATCCCTGTGATGAAATGGAAGTTCAAAGCGAAGTTCAAGAAGATATTTCATCCATAGAAGAAATAAAAAGTCGTATTGGGGATACTGAGACAGAAAAAGAGCTGGCTAATGACGTAATTATAAAGCGCGACATGCACTCTTTTGATCGCTATGGCATTTTCCTCACCCAGGCCAAAAGGTATGATGATGCATTATCCCTATATCAACAAATGCATGATCTTGCGAATGACTCTGGCAATCTTCCTTGGGCATCAACAGCAATAGCTAGAATTGGCGGCATTTATCGATCTCTAGGGCGTACCAGTGAATCGCTTTCTGCATTAAATAATGCTTTAAGCCTTAAACAGAAAGCGGGAGACACAAAAGGAGAGGCATCTGTTCACATTTGGCTTGGTGACCTCACAGCAAAACAGAAGAAGCCTGATGTGGCACTTGAACACTATTTAACCGCGCTATCTATCGACCCTAATTACGATGATGCTAGAAAGGCCAGTTTGAAATGGAAAGCTGCAAAATGTCATGCTGAACTAGGTGACATGGTAAACGCAAAGATGTTGTCTGATGAGGCGTTTGATACCTACAAAGAGCTAAATGACAAAAAGGCAATGCAGTCAATTAAGCAATGGAGAAAAGCCAGAAAAGTGGCTAACAAGGCAATGCACGCGACAAGCGCGTGATTGCGGCGTTGGGCGTACGGGCCGGCGGGTTAAGTTGTACGTTACACAACATGAAGACGTCACCTGAGAAGAGTCGCATCCGCCCAGCCCGCGCCAATGAGGCACCCTCGCTCAGCGAGCTTGCCTTGCGGTCCAAGGCACATTGGGGCTATTCGCCGGAGTTCCTTCAGGCATGTCGGGCGGAGTTGTCCTACGGCAAGAAGCAGTTGCTGTTCGAGCGCATGCGGTTCTTCGCCTTGGAGAGTGCGGGGCAGGTGGTTGGCTTCTATGCCCTGGCTCATCAGAGCAGGACCGAGTTCGAGCTTGAGGCATTGTTCGTGGAACCCGCTTTCATCGGCAAGGGCTTCGGTCGTCTGCTGGTCGAACACGCCAAGTCCGTCACTTCGGAAATGGGCGGAACGAACCTGGTTGTTCAGGGCGACCCTCATGCGGAGCGCTTCTACCTGGCCGCTGGGGGCGTTCCTACCGGCAGCACGGAATCGGGAAGCGTTCCCGGGCGGCTCCTTCCCACCTTTTCGATTAACCTCTCTGGCAACCAGGGCGGGTGACATACTTGTCGGGGCTTCGGCCAAACAGCGTCCGGCATGACCTTGCCGGGGGAAGAGACATGTCGCGTCTTGCGTCCGACGACCACAAACGTTACGACTCTTGGAGCAGGGACCAAGGATGAATGAACAGGAATCCCTGCACCGGGCCATCCACGAAAAGGTGGCCCTGGGTGCGTACGATCCTCGATGGCCTTTGATGTTCGAGGAGGAGCGAGACCGTCTGTTCACGCTCTTCCCGAACGATTTCATGGCCATTGAGCACATCGGCAGCACAGCCGTGCCCGGCCTTTCGGCCAAGCCCATCATTGATATTCTGGCCGGCGTCGCGTCCCTATCGCGAGCGGATTTGCTCATGAATCCCCTGTGCCACTCCATGTACACCACCTCCGCGGAATTCAACGCCACTCTGAAGAACCGCCGCTGGCTCATGCGGTGGGCGGACGGCCGCCGAACCCATCACCTTCATATCGTGGAATATCCAGGCCCCGAATGGTCGGAGCGGTTGGCGTTCCGGGATATGCTGCGGTCAGATCCTGGGCTTGCAGTGCGCTATGAACAACTCAAGGCGCGACTGGCAAAGGACTTCGGCGATGACCGCGAGGCGTACACTGCAGCGAAATCACAGTTTGTGCGAGAAGCCATCAGCAACGGCGCGAAATAACGAGACGCCTACCCGGAGACTGATGTTTGTGTCGGTTAGCATCGGGTTGGGACAAACGGATTTGATGGAGCGGGACCAATGGCATCTTTAGCGGTCTGGGGCAGACGAAACGCCTTTAACGTGCAGAAGGTGTTGTGGTTCCTCGATGAGCTTGGGGTTCCCTGGTCACATCACGATGCGGGTGGCGCGTTCGGTGGCCTTGGCTCGCCCGAGTTTCTTGCAATGAACCCGCACGGCCGTGTGCCTGTCGTCAAGGACGGTAATCAGGCAGTGTGGGAATCCCACGGCATCCTCCGTTACCTGGCAGCTTCATACGGCGGAGAACGGTTCTGGCCATCGACGCCCGGAGACCGGGCGCATATCGACGGGTGGATGGATTGGGCCCAGACGACGCTTCAACCGGATTTCATGAAACTGTTCTGGAGCTACTACCGCACGCCGGAGGAACAACGGGACAGGAATCAGATTCAAGCGGCGCAACAGGCCTGCGAGCATCACTCCCATCTGCTTGATGACTGGCTGGACGGGCGGCCATACCTGGCAGGCGAGGAGTTCACCTTGGCAGATATCCCGGCGGGTACTGCCCTGTATCGCTACTTCGAGATGGGTCTGGAGACCGTTCGCCCACCGAACGTCATGTCGTGGTACGCGCGACTCGCGGATCGCCCGGCGTACCGAAAACACATAATGGTGCCCTTCAGAGAATTGCGAGGGAGGTTGCAATTCTAACGCTGGCACCGGAAAGCGCATTTGCTACCGCGTACCGGCCTGCGTTCACCGCGATGACATGATGCAATGGATGCGAAGCTGGGCACCGGAAAACAAAAAGGAGGCGCCGCATGGAGCGGTTGGTAACAACCATCCATCTCGAAATACCGATCCGGCGCAGTTCCGTCCGGCCGGACCGCCGCGCACAAAGTACGATCTGGTCCGCGCCGAGATCCCATGCCCCGAGCTGAATCGCTTTCTCTACGCATCCGTCGGAGCGGACTGGTGGTGGTACAGCCGCCTGCCATGGGACTACGCACGGTGGCTCGAATACCTGGACCGGCCCGAACTGGAAACCTGGGTGGCCTATGTGTCCGGAACGCCCGCCGGCTATTTCGAGCTGGAGCGCCAGCCCGGCGACAACGTGGAGATCGCCTATTTCGGCTTCATGCCGAACTTCATCGGCAAGGGAATGGGCGGCGCCCTGCTCTCTGCAACAATCTCCCGCGCGTGGGAGATGGGGGCGGCAAGGGTGTGGGTGCACACCTGCAGCCTTGACCACCCGCAGGCCCGGCGAAACTACGAGGCGCGCGGGTTCAGCGTGTTTCGGGTCGAAGAGAAGGTGGAAACGCTTCCGGACGCTCCGATGGAACCGTGGCATGGGGCGGGAACGCGGACAACGGCGCAAGAGGACCTCCGCAGCCCCTGAGATAGCGTCGAGAAAGTTGCGGAGAACCGGGCATCGTTACCAGTTATGCCAGCGAACAAGATCCTTCGATGCGATGACCGACAATTGTTGCGCGATGCGCAACATGCTACGCTAGCAGCATGATCAAATCCTTCCGCCACAAGGGGCTACGACGCTTCTACGAGTCCGGGAGCGCGGCCGGCATCCAGCCACAACATGCGAAACGCCTCAGGATGCAGTTAGCTGCTCTCGATACGGCGGTCACAATCGAGGATATGGACATCCCCGGATTCCGACTGCACCCGCTGAAAGGGAAGGAACGCGACAGATGGTCGGTTTGGATCAACGGCAACTGGCGCTTGACCTTCGAGTTCTTCGACGGCAACGCCTACGTTCTGGATTACGAGGATTATCACTGATGGTTATGCACAACCCCCCTCACCCGGGCGAATTCATCCGTGAGGTCTACCTTGAGCCGTTTAGTCTTAGCGGACGGCACCTCGCCGCGAAGCTCCGGGTTTCGTCCTCCACTGTAGCGCGCATTCTCCAGGGGAATAGCGCGGTCAGCCCCGAGATGGCGCTGCGACTGTCTAAGGCGTTGGGTCGTTCCCCCGAAAGCTGGCTCGCCATGCAAGACATGTACGACCTCTCGCATGCACGTAAAACCGTCAATCTGGACGGCGTAGAGAAGCTACAGCTGGGAGAGCCCGGCAACGGGATACAACCGACGGGTTAAGAAAGCAGTAGCATGCGACAGAAGTGAACAAACACACCTGACGGAGTGCCATGAAGCATCAAGTGACTTGTATCGGCGAGCAGGTCTGTTAGATTTGTTGCACCGGTCCACTGGCCGGCATGGAGCTGTACGGGATATGCAGCGAAAGCCACTAGTTCAGTGGCCGAACCCACGCAGGGACAGCGTGCTTCCTCTTCCATTCGGAACGCCGACTTCCCCTGCCAGGTATCGAAACTGCTCCTTACGGTGCGCCCGTACGGCAGTGCTCTATCAACAGGGAAGTGAATCATGTCCATATTCATGAAGTTCGGCGACTTGCAGGGCGAATGCGCGGATACCGCGCACAACGGCTGGATGGATGTCACAAGCATTCACTGGGCCGTAGAACGACGAATAACCGCCGCCACCTCGACTCGGGGCGATCGCGAATCCGCCAACCCCGAGATTACCGATCTGGAAATCACGCGGCGTATGGACAGCGCGTCTCCGGCGCTCTTCATGGAAGCATGCTGCGGGAAGGGTCGAGACGTGATCATCCACATGACGAAGACCGGCGAGGGGACCTCCGCGGATGTCTACAACGAGTATGTCCTGAAGAATGCCGTGCTCGGCAAGTATCAGGTGGACGCGGTCGCCCAGGACACCCGCCGCCCCATCGAGACCTTGCGAATCAGTTTCATCGACATGGAGGTCAGATACGTTCCTTACGATGACAAAGGCAAGGCCCAGGCCGCCATTGCCGTGGGTTACGACACATCCAGCAATACCAAGCGATGAAGTAAGGGACTATGAGCCAAAGCCTCACCACCAAGGTTTGGTTCACCACATAAATCACAGGGAGTGAACCCAATGGAATCGGAGAGCCCGGCTTACGGACACGAAGAACTGAAGAAGATGCATGACCATGGTTTTGGCCGTGCAGTTATGGGATTTCGAACTACTGCTGATGCAAGGAGGTTCCTTACGCGCTGGAGGGCACTCAACTTTGACCAACTCCGCGCCTTGTATCCTCAGTTGGAAGGTGCCGACGATGACCTGGTGCGAGCGACCCATCTTCTGGTGCAGGGCAAAGTCAGTCAGCAGGGAATCGGCGGGCTGCTGGAAGCCTTTGAGGGAAGTGCCAACGCCCTAGAGCGCACTTTGAAAGCCGGTTTGGATGCCGTAACAGGCTCATTGGTCCGCGGCGGCGGAGCAGGTTCGGCAGCGACCAGCGCGACAGTCTTGGTCAGAGATATAACGCTCGATGTCTATATCTTTGGAACCGGACCCACCGGCGTTCCAGATTTCGACCACTTCGTCGCTTACCGACAAGCCAAAGCCATTGAATATCACTTGAACAGAAGACTGGAAGAAAAGCTAAGAAGACAATGACTTGTCGGCAACTGATCCTTGAGAGCCTGTGATGAAACCATTCCTTTTAAGTACTTTTGTGATTTCTCTTTTCGCGATTTTTCCAGTATTGCACGCGTCCGGAGGACTTCCTCAAACCAACGTCTGCCCTGAAATGGAAAGGGTGGGAGAAGACATGCTCCGGGGTGACCCGCACAGCTTCTATTTTGTTGATGCCCTGCAAGGAACGTTTCCCATCCCGCGATTCTTCGTCGTGTCGGGAGTGGAGGGTAGCGGAGACATCCGGCTCACGGGCTGGGCACTTCCTTACGAAGAGCATGAGGAGCTGGAAAGCATGGATATCCACGCTCACTCGAACGTGTGCGACTGGACCATGACGATCTCTTATGGGCCGGTGGAGAACGTGTCTTCAATTATCGAAGGGACCAGCGGAGGCCACGAGCTAATTGCCGAGTACTCAACACCGAGACTGCGGGTGATCCACGTTCGGCTGCAAGACGTGGAGTCGGTTTCCACCGTGATCGCGCACGACGAAAGGCGCCATATCAGCTTTACTCAGCGAGATGCGAACAAGGCACTGTGGCTGCTTCGGCTTTATGAGGAGCTTTCTGTGGAGCCATGACCGGCTTTCGCCCGGAGTTGAAGGAGTTCTGCTCCCGCCCAGAGAACGTGCGGCTGGAGGGTGTTTGCCGATGACATCGTTTCTGGGGTGGTTGGGGCGTAGCGCCCGGTACCTCGCTGCGGAGTTTTTCGGTCAGTTCCTGGCGATAACCGCGTTCGCCCTTGCCGCAATCGCCTGGCTTTTGTCGTCGTCGTTCATCGTCGGGCTGCTGGTCCTGGTTGCCGCAATCGTGGTCGGCGGTCCCATCTACGGACGCATAGAGGGTAAAGGCAAGCCCTCTGGACGAGACAGATGATCGCCGGGAAAGGCGACTTCCCTTATCTGGTGCTGAGTTTGCCAGTCTGCGGCGTGCGCGTACGGCTGTGTTCAATTCACAAGGAAGTGGACCATATGCTCCAGCCTATTATCACAACTCTGATCTTATCCTCCGCCGTTTCGGCCAGCCATGCTGCGGGGCCCGCAACTGATCTCCATCTAGAGTGCGAAGATGGAAAAGTGACGCGCATTCAGGAAGTGCAGGAAGCGAACGGCTTCTCCCGCGTGTCATTCCTGACGGCGCCAGAGAAGGATGGCCTCCCAATCAACGTCATGGCCATGCGGTACAACGACGAGGACCTGCCGCTGGGCGTGGTGGACGATATGGCCGGGATGCGGCCCAAGGCTCGGGAAAAGGCTATAGCCGACAATTTCGAACGGCTCATCCTCGAGGAAACCTTTTTTGACGTGGCTGAGGTCAGCACCGTCCAATTCAATGGCCGAGAGTATATTCGATTCAACGGGGCCACGTTTGGCGAGACGCAACATGCGCTGCTGCATATCGCGCTACATGATGATTTCGTATTGCTGGCATTCGGCAGAGACCTGGATGGCCAGAACCTGGACCTTCTGGCCGTTGCGCTGGACGACGCACTGGACCATTGCCGCATCCCCTACGACGGCGATGGGTAAAAGATTAGTGTGCTCACGATGAAAAGGCCCTTCACCAGGCTGCTGGTCATTCTTGTTCTGGCTTCCGCTCCACCTGCGCATGCATCGGACGACTTTCCCGAAACGGCCGTCTGTACTGAAATGGAGCGCGCAGGCGAGGATTTGCTCGAGGGCGATCCACACGGTTTCTACTTTGTAGAGGCATTGAACGGAACGTTTCCGATCCCGCGCTTCTTCCGGGTCGCCCGGGCTGATTACAGCGCCCACGGCGATATCGTGATGAAAGCGTGGACCATGCCTGCCTTGGAATTGCAGGAACATGACCTGGACCAAAGGAGCAACGCATGCCATTGGCATATGACCATCCACGCCGGCCCCCGAGAGAACGTGCGCAAGTTCCTGGGCGGCGAGCCCGGTGAGAGGGATGATCTGATAAGAAACTTCGCCCCCGGAAACGTCGAGGTCTACGTCCTGGGTTCAACGGAAGATGAGGCACGCGCTCGAACGGTTATTGCTCTCAATGAGGCTGGGTACATCGCCTTTACCACGATGGACGAGGCACCGGCCTTGTGGATGCTCCAGCTGTATGAGGAGCTTTCTGCAGAGCCGTAACGCGGCAGCGTGAATACTTCAGCGCTACCTTGGGGTCTACGGCGCAAGTACGGACCGCAACCCGCGTGCTGGACCAATGTCTCGAAAATGAACTTCAAACCAGACCGGAGCAGAGGACGCTGGAAGCTCCGGGAGCTGCGTCGTTTATCGAATACAAGCAATCCCTCCGCCGCTGGCTCTGGCCCATCTACCTACGCTCCCGCTTCCAAACCACCAGGCCGATGCCCCCCAGTATGGCCACGGCCGACACCGCCAGTCGCCAGCTAAGCGGTTCGGCCAGCAGTATCACGCCGGCCACGGCGGCTATGACCGGCACGCTGAGCTGTGCAATGGCGGCCTGCATGGCCTTCAGGCTTGGCAGCACGGTGTACCAGACCACGTAACCCATGCCGGAGGCCACGGCGCCGGAGAGCACGGCGTAGAACAGCCCGGCGGCATCTACCGACAACCAGGGCAGCCCCAGCAGAAACAGCCCGACGGCGAACGGCACGGCCCGGAGAAAATTGCCCGCCGTGGTCATGACAGGGTCGGTATTGCCGCGGCCCCGCAGGGAATACACTCCCCAGGCCATCCCCGACAGCAGCATGAATGCCGCACCCAGCGGCGACGGCGCCACGGCCCCCGGCGCCAGCAGGTACACCAGCCCGGCCATGGAGATCACGAAACCGAGCGTCTGCAGGCCGCGCAGTCGCTCTCCGGCCCAGAGACCCGCCCCGATCATGGTGGCCTGGACAGCGCCGAACAGGATCAGTGCACCGATACCGGTATCCAGCGTCACGTAGGCCAGCGAGAAGCCCGCGGCGTAGACAAACAGTGCGGACGCGGATACCCAGTTTCCGGCACCGGGCCTGGGCGGCCCCATCTGCAGGCGGACGATCAGCCACAGCGCCATGGCACCGGTGACGATGCGGACGGCGGTGAAGGTGGCGGGGTCGATCGCGGTCTGCGAGAGCGCGACGCGGGCCAACACGGAATTGGCGGCGAAGGCCAGCATGGCCAGCGAGGTCACGAGAAACAACCGGGACGCGCTCATCAGGCGGTGGTGTCCCACGTACCGGGAGCTGGGACGATCCGGCGGGGTTTATCGGTCATAACGAAGCTTCTCGGGGATATTGTCATGTCTCGGTGGCCGCCTGTCAGCGGCATTGCGCCCGCTCGTCGTGAAATAACCGCTCCGGGGCCCGCGTGCCCTGCGGACAAGCTGCACAACAACGCTGAGACATGACAATATCCTCGAGAAGGCTAGTATCGAACGAATGACTGGCGGCCCCACCCCGCTACCGCCGGACTCATGACAACAAGCATAGAACGAAGGAGGAGCAGGCTTGAGCAACTACCCATGGATCGCGTCCTATCCCGAAGGCATGGCCTGGGAACTAAACCACAGTCACCAGCCTGTCTACCAGATGCTGGCGGATTCCGCACGCCATTGGCCGGACCGTACCGCGCTGGCGTTCATGGGCAGGAATATCAGCTACGCCGAACTGAAGCGGCTGACCGAGTGCGCTGCTGCCGGTTTCCGCCGCCTCGGGGTCAAGCCGGGCGTCCATGTAGGTCTGTTCCTGCCCAATACACCCCATTACATCATCAGCTTCTTCGGCGTGCTGCAGGCCGGCGGCACGGTGGTGAATTATTCGCCGCTGGATGCGGCGCGCACGCTGGAGCACAAGATCGCCGACAGCCAGACCGAGGTCATGGTGACGCTGGATCTGGCGACGCTGTACCCGCAGATGGCGGCGCTGCTGGACACCACCCGACTGTCCACGCTGGTCGTGGGCAGCATGGCGGAGATGACGGCCGATCCGGAGGCGGTGCACGACCAGTTGAGCGGGAGCGGGCAAATGGCCCAGGTGGCCGTCGACGACCGGCACAGAACGTTCGCCTGGCTCCTGTCGCACAACGAGCCGATGGAGGAACCGACGACCGAGCCCGGGGCCGAATCCGTCGCCGTGCTGCAGTACACCGGCGGGACCACCGGCGCTCCCAAGGGCGCCATGCTCACCCATGGCAATCTCACAGCCGCCTGCGACCAGCTCGTGCAGGCGCTGAGCACCACGCTGACGCCGGGTGAGGAGCGCGTACTCGCCGTCTTGCCGCCGTTTCATATCTACGCCATTACCGTGAACATGCTGTTCGGTCTGCGCCAGGGTGCCGCGCTGCATCTGCACCCCAGGTTCGACCCGGTGGCCGCGCTGCGTGAAATCAGCAATAGCCGCATAACCGTCTTCCCGGCCGTACCCACCATGTTCACCGCGCTGTTGAACCACCCGGCCACGGCCGACCACGACCTGTCCTCGCTGAAAATGTGCAATTCCGGCGGCGCGCCGCTGCCGCTGGAGATCCAGCAGCATTTCCAGCGCCTGTCCGGCTGCCGGGTGAAGGAAGGCTGGGGCATGACGGAAACCACGGCCACCGGCACGTTCACGCCGCAGGGGGCGGAACCCCGGGCGGGTTCCTGCGGCATTCCGGTGCCCGGGGTGCGGCTGAAGATCGCCCCGCTGGACGGCTCGGACGGCGAGATGCCGCCCGGCGAGCGCGGCGAGCTGTGCATCGCCGGGCCGAACGTGATGCGCGGTTACTGGAACCGCCCGGACGCCACGGCGGAGGCCATGACCGAGGACGGCTATTTCCGCACCGGCGACGTGGCCCACATGGACGCCGACGGCTACGTGTACATCGTGGACCGGACCAAGGACATGATCATCTGCAGCGGCTACAACGTTTATCCGCGCAATATCGAGGAAGCCATCTACGAGCACCCGGCGGTGGAGGAAGTCTCGGTGATCGGCGTGCCGGACGACTACCGCGGGCAGTCGCCCAAGGCGTACATCAAGCTGCGGCAGGACGCCGAGCCGTTCACGCTGGAAGAGCTGCAGGCCTTCCTGCGCAGCCGCATCGGCAAGCATGAAATGGTGCATGCGCTGGAGTTCCGGGACGCGCTGCCACGTACGCCGGTGGGTAAGTTGTCGAAAAAGGAACTGTACGAGGAAGTCCGCGCGGCAGCGGCCGCCACCGGCACTTCCTGACGGGCGCGCCGGGCCGCACGCAACAAACGTCGCCATTCCAGTGTCCGACCAGCGATACCGCAGGGGGGTGGCAGAACGATGAAAACGGGATCGACGTTTGCCGTGCTGGGCCTGGCGGGGCTGCTGATGCTGGCCTGGCACCAGTCGGATCACTGGTTGCGCGGCTCGTCCGCGGCGGAAACCCGCGGGCTGGATCCCGAGCTACGCCAGCAGGCGGTCACCGAGGCGGAGAGCCTGTCACGGCTGCACACCCTGGTGGTCGCCCGTCATGGCGAACTGGAGATCGAGCACCATCAGAACGGCCCGGGGCTGGATCAGCCGGCGAACATCAAGTCGGTGTCGAAGACGGTGCTCTCGGCGCTGGTCGGCGCAGCCATCGACCACGGCGTGCTCACCGGCAACGACCAGCCGCTGACCGAACTGCTGGCGAACCGGGTACCACCGGATGCGGACCCGCGCGTGCACGACATCACCATCGGCCACCTGCTGTCCATGCAGGCCGGACTGGAGCGCACCTCCGGGGCCAACTACGGTCAGTGGGTGGCCAGCAGCGACTGGGTGGAGAACGCCCTGTCCCGCCCGTTCATCGACGAACCGGGCGGGCGCATGCTCTATTCCACCGGCAGCTCCCATCTGGTGTCCGCTGCGCTTACCGACGCCGCCGGCCGCAGCACGCTGGAGCTGGCCCAGGACTGGCTGGGCGCGCCGTTGAACATCAACATTCCTCCGTGGACCACGGACCCCCAGGGCATCTACCTGGGCGGTAACGAGATGCGGCTCTCGCCGCTGGCGCTGGTGCAGTTCGGCGAGCTGTTCCGGAACGACGGCATGGTGAACGGCGAGCGGGTGCTGAGCAGCGAATGGATAGAAACCTCCTGGACGCCGCGCAGCAACTCGGCGTTCACGCGCCATGCCTATGGCTACGGCTGGTTCATGACCGAGATGGGCCGCCACACCGTTTACTACGGGCGCGGTTTCGGCGGCCAGATGCTGTACGTGATCCCCGACCTGGAGATGACCGTGGTCATCACCTCCGACCCGAACCCGCCCTCGCCCGGCGGTATGTACTTCCGGCAACTGAACCGTCTGGTGGAGCAGACGCTGATCCCGGCGGCGGAGAACGGGGAGCCGCTGGGCTGAACCGTTGCCCGGCCACGCCGTAGCCAGACGGCAACAGGTCTCGCCATACAGATCCCATTGCTACACTGGCTAGTGTGCCGTCCCGCGAATAACCTTACGTTCTGAGCGCTGCATCACGTTGCTGGCAAGGCAAGCCAGCGCCGGCATGGTCACTCCATGTCAAGGTGGCTTAACGCCGCCAGGGACGTGATGCGACGCTCCCTGCGGGCGGCCACTGGCGCCGCCCTCGCTGTGTTATTGCCACTTGCCGTAGCTCGCTACGCCTGCGTGTCAATGCCTTGCGACGACGGCGCCAGTGGCCGCAGAACGCAAGGTTGTTTGCGGGACGGCACACTGCTCACTATCTATCGGGAGAGGACGCTCGTGATCAAATCCAACCGTACCCGCAACACCTTCGCCGCCCTGGCCGTTTCGGCGGCGTTGGCCGTTCCCGCCGCCGCCCAGGCGGACGGCGTCACCCCGGTCTTCGGCGGCTTCTACGGTGGCGTCGGCGGCCTCTACACCGACTTCGACAACCGCAGTAACGACTCCCGCACCGGCTATCGCCTCTACGGCGGCTTCGACGTGCTGCGTGTGCCCATGCTGCTGCGCCTGGGCCTGGAAGGCGGCTACAGCAGAACCGGCAGCTTTGAAACCAACGGCGGAACCGACCGCTACAGCAATACCGACCTCGGCCTGCAGGCCACGTTCACCACCATTCCGCTGCTGGACCTGCACGGGCGCATCGGCTACGAGTGGGGCGACAGCGACGGTGACTACTACGCCCTGGGCGGCAGTCTGGCGGTGTTCCCGCTCACCCGGGTCCGAGGCGAATACCAGTTCCGAAACGACTTCGACGCCGCTATGCTGAGCATCGAGGTACGACTTCCATAAACTAACAAGGAAACGTTGATCGGTTTTCGCGCGCGAGAACCGATCAACGTTTCCGTAACGGGGGGATCATGAGCGACACCGTCAAGTATCTGCTGGATGAGAGCCGGCTGCCGAAAGCCTGGTACAACATCAACGCCGACTTGCCAGAGCCCATGGCCCCCGTGCTCCACCCCGGCACCAAGCAGCCCGTGGGCCCGGACGATCTGGCCCCGCTGTTCCCGCAGGCGGTGATACAGCAGGAGATGAGCACGGAACGCGAGATCGAGATCCCGGAGCCGGTGCGGGACGTCTACCGGCAGTGGCGCCCGTCGCCGCTGTACCGGGCACGGCGCCTGGAACAGGCACTGGGCACGCCGGCACGCATCTATTACAAGTACGAGGGCGTCAGCCCAGCGGGCAGCCACAAGCCCAATACCGCCATCCCCCAGGCCTTCTACAACCAGCAGGAAGGCGTGAAGCGCATCACCACGGAAACCGGCGCGGGCCAGTGGGGTTCCTCGCTGGCCCTGGCCGGCGCGCTGTTCGGCCTGGAGATCGCCGTCTACATGGTGAAGGTAAGCTTCAACCAGAAGCCCTACCGGCGCGCGTTCATGGAGAGCTTCGGCGCCACCTGCATCGCCAGCCCCAGCAACACCACCGAGGCCGGGCGCGCGATCCTGGCGAAAAACCCGGACAGCACCGGAAGCCTGGGCATCGCCATCAGCGAGGCCGTGGAAATGGCGGTGCAGCGGGACGACACCAAGTACGCTCTGGGCAGCGTGCTGAATCACGTGCTGCTGCACCAGACGGTGATCGGGTTGGAGGCGATGGAGCAGATGGCCATGGCGGATGATTATCCCGACATGATCATCGGCTGCACCGGCGGCGGGAGCAATTTCGCCGGTATCGTGTTCCCGTTCCTGGGAGAGCAACTGCGGGGCGGCAGGAAGGTGGACATCGTCGCCGTGGAACCAGCGGCCTGCCCCACCCTCACCCGCGGCAAGTTCGCCTACGACTTCGGAGACACCGGTCACCTGACGCCGCTGACCAAGATGCATACGCTGGGCTCCAGCTTCGTCCCTCCGGGCTTCCATGCCGGCGGCCTGCGCTACCACGGCATGGCGCCGCAGATCAGTCATCTGACCCATCTTGGTTATATCCAGCCGCGCGCCTACCATCAGACCGAGTGCTTCGAAGCCGGACTGCAGTTCGCCCGCGCGGAAGGCATCATTCCCGCCCCTGAAGCCAACCATGCAGTCAAGGCCACCATCGACGAGGCGCTGCGCTGCCGCGAGTCCGGCGAGGCGAAGAGCATCCTGTTCAACCTCTGCGGCCACGGCAACTTCGACATGCAGGCCTACACCGACTTCCTGGCCGGCAAGCTGGAAGATCAGGAATACGACGAGGCGGAAGGCGCCATGGCGCTGTCCGGCCTGCCGTCCGTGGGCTGAACCTGCCCCATGACCCCGGCCGCAAGTCGGCCGGGGTTCCTCTGCAACGCTCTGAACGCTCCCGAGCCAGCTTCAGTGGCGACAAGCCAGGTATTCAACATGAGTTCCATCGGAATGAATCACCATTCGCAGGTACCCATCAAGCGCACGGACTTCGGCCGTGTCTCCGTGTTCTTCGGTGAGAAAAGCGGCAAGTATCCGGACGGCAACCAGGTGCTTATCCGCGGTTCCGATACCCGGGCCGCTTTCGATACGCCGATCGTCTCGAACCATATCGGCGCCGAGTTCGACGTCACGGAAGTGGTCGTGCTCGGCCACGTGCATGAGGACCACATGGCCGGCCTGCACCGCCTGCCGGATGCCGAGGTCTACGCGCCCGAGGCTGATGTGAAGGCGGCCCGGAGCTGGGAAGGCCTGGCGGCCCACTTCGGCTGGAAGTCCGAAGAGCGCATCGCGCAGTCGCTGGAGGCCTTCCGACGGGATTTCTTCTACAAGCCCCGGCCGGATGCCAAGGGCTACCAGGACGGCATGACCTGGGATTTCGGCCAGGTCACGGTTCGTGCGATTCACATGCCCGGCCATACCGCGGGGCATACCGTGCTGCTGGTCGAGCCGGAAGGGGTGGCCTTCATCGGCGACATCGATCTGAGCGGGTTCGGGCCGTACTACGGGGATGCCTGTTCCAATCTGGCGGATTTCCGCCGCAGCCTGGCGCGCCTGCCCGATATTCCCGCGAAGGTCTGGGTGACGTCCCACCACCGGGGTGTCTATACCGATCGGGAGCACTTCCTGAATGACCTCGCCGCCTTTGCCGCCAAGATCGACGAACGTGAGCAGCGGCTGCTGGCACTGCTCGGCGACTCACCGAAGACACTGGATCAGTTGGTGGAGCATCGGCTGCTTTATCCTCCGGGCTTCGACGCCGCCTGGGTAACCGACGCGGAGACCCGCACGATCTCGCAGCATCTGAGCGAACTGCTGGCGGACGGACGCGTGACGATGGACGACTCGGGGTTCTACCGGCTGGTTTAAGGAAACACTGGCAAGTCTCCGGCCTGCGGCCGGACCGGTGGCAATCGCCTTGCGGCGATTACCCCCCTACGCCGCAGGCCCCAGCACTACCCGCCGTAGGGGAGTAACCGCACAGCGGTTGCTACCGTCGGGCGCGAGCCCGAAAAACCTTGGGAAACACCTCCCGCATGTCGTCCGGCCCGCGGCCGGATCGGTGGCAACCGCCTGCGGCGATTACCCCCCTACGCGACGCCGGCCGGTCACAACCTCGGCCCGCCGCGGCGATGCTTGGGCCGGGCCATCAGCGTCTTGCACTCCACCTGGAGCACGCCGGGCCGGCCGAACAGCTGCTCACGCACCAGCGCGTGGAGCGCTTCCTGGCTGTCCGTCAGCGTGTGCACGTGCAGGCTCTGCATATCGCTCATGATGTACAGACTGACCACCTCGTTCCTGCCGGAGAGGCTGCGCGCCACGGTCTCGATACTCTCCGGGGCGGCCCTGATATCCAGAAAAGCGGACACCGCCTTGCCGATCTTCTCCGGGTTGATCACGGCAGTGAACTGCTCGATCACCCCCTGCTCCATGAGCTGCTGCACTCGCTCCCGCACATGGGCTCTGGACACACGCAGCTCCCGCGCGATCTCCGCAAAGGACATGCGGCCGTCCTTGATCAGCATACCCAGGATGTTGGTGTCCAACTGATTCATCACGCTCTCTCCAGAATCGGGCCGGGATGCCCGGGTCCCGCATCGCGGGGTTTCTTGCATACAACCGCCCATTTCCGGCGCAGCGATTGCACCCAAACGGTGCGCCGGAAATGGAGCTTCCAGCTGACATTCGTCACACCGGGGCCTGCTGCGACAACCATTTGTTTCGCATCGGTTCAAGCAAGCGCCGTACCAGTACCGAACGCCCACTATCCGGCGGTCGCGAGCTGACATCTGATCTGGCGTGCAGATGCACTCCCGGAGCGCACCACGAGGCGCAGGGAATCAGCGGGCGGGAACATGAAAAAGTCGCCTGGACAATAACTTGCACACATCCTGTGCGGTATGGCACATGCGTTGCAAAAACCCGGATCTCCGCGGCGCGGTGGGCGCGCCGTCATTGAGAACCGCTTCCACGCAGGAGATCACAATGAGCACCTCGCGACGCAAGTTTCTCAAGGTCGGCCTGGCCGGCGCCGTCTCCGCCAGCGCGCTGGGCGCGCCGGCAATACTGAAAGCACAGTCCGACCGCACCTTCAACTGGCGCATGACCACCACCTGGCCCTCGGGCATTCCCTTCTACCAGAGCGGCCCCGGCAGCGCCGAGGACATCGCGGCGAAGATCCGGGAGGCGTCCGACGGCCGACTGAACATCCAGGTGTATTCGGCCGGGGAACTGGTCCCGGCCTTCGAGGGTTTCGACGCCTGCTCGGAAGGCATCGTCGAGATGAACCACGGCTGCTCTTACTACTGGGGCGGAAAATCCTTCGCATCCCAGTACTTCACCACCGTGCCGTTCGGCATGACCTTCCAGGGTTTCAACGCCTGGCTCTCCCATGGCGGCGGCCAGGAACTGTGGGACGAAACTTACGAACGCTTCGGCGTGATGGGGCTGCCGGTGGGCTGCACCGGCGTGCAGATGGTGGGCTGGTTCCGCGAACCCATCGAAACGGTGGACGATCTGGACGGCGTCCGCATGCGCATCCCTGGCCTGGCCGGCCGCATCTACGAACAGCTGGGCGTGAACGTGAGCCTGCTTCCCGGTGGCGAGATCTTCCCGGCACTGGAGCGCGGCGTGATCGATGCGGCGGAATGGGTGGGGCCGTACCTGGATCGCCGCCTGGGCCTGCATCGAGCGGCCAAGCATTACTACGCCTCCGGGTGGCACGAGCCCTGCACCACCTCGGAACTGCTGATCAACAAGCGCGCCTTCGAAAGCCTGCCCTCCGACCTGAAGGCTATCGTCCGCAGCGTGGCGGCGCAGTGCAACCTGCTCTCACACACTCTGCTGGAGCAGGAGAACGGCCCGGCGCTGGACGACCTGATCAACAACCACGGCGTGACACTGCACCAATTCTCGGATGACATCATCGACCGGTTGCGGGAGGCCACCTTCGACACGCTGGAAACCGAGGCCAACCGGGATTCGATGGTGCGCAAGGTGCACGACAGCTTCTTCGCCTTCAAGGAGAAGCATGACCACTGGAACGCGATTTCCGAAGGCGAGTTCCAGACGCGGCTGCGGGACAACGCATGAACGCGTTGCTTTTGCTGGGGCGGGTGCTCGACGGCTTCGTGGAAGCCGTCGGGCGCATCGCCCTCTGGCTGGTGCTGGCGCTGATCCTTCTGGTCGCCTTCAACGTGATGGCGCGCTATGGCTTCCGCTACAGCCGGGTGCCGCTGCAGGAGCTGGAATGGCACATCCTGGCTGCCATTGCCATGTTCGGGGCAGTGTTCACCTATCAGCAGGACGAGATGGTCCGCGTCGACGTGTTCCATGCCCATTACCCGGCATGGCTGAAGGAATTGCTGGACCTGGTGGTGGCTCTGCTGATCGTGCTGCCGTTCGCCGCCTTCATGGCCTATCTCGGCTACCGCTACGGCGCCCATTCGTTCCGGATCGGTGAAGGCTCTCCGAACCCGGGCGGCCTGCCCTATCGATTCATCGTCAAAAGTTTCATCGGTGTCGGCTTCGGCTTGCTGACGCTCCAGGGGCTTGCCGTGGTCCTGCGGAAATCCGTGCGACTGATCACGGGCGAGTATCGCCAGACCGTCCGCCACTGATTCAACAGGAGGCCCCATGGGGCTTGAAACACTCGCCATCCTGATGGTGGTCAGCTTTTTCGTGCTGATCCTCCTGGGTATCCCCATCGCGCTTGCCATTGCCGCCTCAGGGCTCATCTTCGGATACCTGGGCTTTGGGCCCGGCCTGTTCGCGCTTCTGCCTTCACGCGTCTACGGCGTCATAACGAACTACACGCTGATGGCCATTCCGCTGTTTGTGTTCATGGGTGTGATGCTGGAGAAATCCCGCATTTCCGAACGCATGCTGGACGTGGCGGCACGCACGATGGGCAACATGCCCGGCGGCATGACGCTGGCCATTGTGGTGGTCGGGGTGCTGATGGGCGCGTCCACCGGCATCGTCGGCGCGACCGTGGTCATGGTGGGACTGATGGCGATTCCACCGCTGATGGCCAGGGGCTACAGCAAGCCCCTGGCGGCCGGCACCATCTGCGCTTCCGGCACACTGGGACAGATACTCCCGCCCAGCCTGGTGCTCATCCTGCTGTCGGACATCGTCGGCGAGTCAGTGGGCTCGCTGTTCGCCGCGGCGCTGATGCCCGGGCTGCTGCTGGCCGGCGCCTACGTGATCTACATCCTGGTGCTTGCGCGGCTGCGCCCGGACCTGGCACCGCCGATCCCGCAGGAGGAACTGGGCAGTATTTCCGCCAGGGAAATCGCGCGGGACCTGCTGATGGTGCTGCTGCCGCCGCTGGGGCTGATATTCCTGGTCCTGGGTTCGATCATCGGCGGTGTCGCAGCCCCGACGGAAGCGGCAGCCATGGGCGCCTTCGGAGCCTTGCTGCTGGTGTTGTTCTGGGGCCGGCTGACCTTTTCCACACTGCGATCCACGCTGCGCGACACGCTGGTGATCAGCGGCATGATCTTCTTCGTGCTGATCGCCGCCCAGGTATTCGCCCTGGCCTTCCGCGGACTGCGAGGCGAGACCCTGGTGGCGGCGATGTTCGACTGGGTGCCCGGCGAACTGTGGGGCGCCCTGATCTTCATGATGGTGCTGATCTTCATTCTCGGATTCTTTCTGGAGTGGATCGAGATCAGTTACATTGCCCTGCCCTTGATGCTGCCGATATTCGTCATGCTGCAGGTGGACATGGTCTGGCTTGCGATCCTGGTCACGCTGAACCTGCAGACCTCGTTCCTGACGCCACCCTTCGGCTGGGCGCTGTTCTTCCTCCGAGGCGTGGCGCCACCGGAGATGAAAACGTGGCACATCTACCTGGGCGCCCTGCCATTCATCGGCATACAGATCGTCGTGCTTGCGCTGGTGATGATCTTCCCGGGCATTGCCACCTGGCTGCCCCAGGCCATCGGCTGGTAACGCAAGCGGATCAACGTAGAACCAGAGAGTGAGTTCATGCTGAAGACACAGAAAGCCACCCGGGGCATGGTCACCGCCCCCCATGCGCTGGCGGCACAGGCCGGGCAGCGGATACTACGGGAAGGAGGCAACGCCATCGAGGCGATGATCGCGGTGGCATCGACACTCGCCGTCGTCTACCCGCACATGACCGGCATCGGCGGCGACGGCTTCTGGCTGCTGTCGAAAGGAGGCGAGGCACCCACCGGCGTCGAAGCGGCGGGCCGGGCGGCCGGCCTGGCCAGCATCGAGTACTACCGCGAACGAGGCATCGACACCATTCCGTTCCGCGGCCCGGACGCGGCTCTCACCGTGGCAGGCACCATCAGCGGCTGGATGCGGGCGCTGGAAACATCGCGTCAGTGGGGCGGACGGATGCCGCTCACCCGGCTGCTGGAAGACGCCATCCATTACGCACGCCACGGTTTTCCGGTCACCGAAAGCCAGCATCACACCACCGCTGCCAAACTCGGGGAACTCTGCCAGCAGCCGGGCTTCGCCACGCAGTTCCTGGTGAAAAACGAGGCCCCGCAGGCCGGTTCCGTCATGCGGCTGCCCAAACTGGCGCAGACACTGGAGCAACTGGCCCGCGCAGGCCTGGCCGACTTCTACACCGGTGAGCTGGCCAGCAGTATCTCCGGCGATCTGCAGGCACTGGATACACCGCTGCGCAGTCAGGACCTGGCGACCTATTCGGCGGACCTTGTGACGCCGCTGGCCATGGCACACCCTGCCGGCACGCTGTACAACATGCCACCACCCACCCAGGGACTGGCGGCACTGCTGATACTGGGCATCGCCGAGCATGCGGGCGTGGGCGAGCACATCGCCAACGACGCCGACTACGTGCACCTGATGGTGGAAGCCACCAAGAAGGCCTTTCAGCTCCGCGACTGGTACGTGCGCGACCCCGACCAGGTTCCCGCCGATCTGGCAGCACTGCTCACTGCCCAGGCGCTCGCCGATGAGGCGGGCAAGCTGCGCATGGACCAGGCCCAGAACTGGCCGCACCTGTCGGACCCCTCGGATACCACCTGGGCCGGGGCAATCGACGGCGATGGCAATGCCGTGAGCTTCATCCAGAGCGTCTACCACGAATATGGCAGCGGCGTCGTGCTTCCCGACACCGGCATCTGCTGGCAGAATCGCGGCGCCAGCTTCCGCCTGCAGGACAACGTGCCCAACAGCCTGGCCCCCGGCCGCAAGCCGTTCCATACGCTGAACCCGGCCCTGGCCCGCCTCAGCGACGGACGGCTCCTGATCTACGGCACCATGGGCGGCGACGGCCAGCCGCAGACCCAATCCGTGATCTTCAGCCGGTTCTGGTACGCCGGCATGGATCTGCAGGCCGCGATTACCGCGCCTCGCTGGCTGCAAGGGCGTACCTGGGGTCAGGCATCAGACACACTGAAGCTGGAACAGGGCTGGCCGGACCAGTTGGTGGAAACGCTGAAGCGACGTGGCCATCCGGTGGAAGTGCTGCCGCGCTTCAGCGAGACCTTCGGCCATGCCGGAGCCGTGTTGCGCCATCCTGACGGTGTCCTGGAAGGCGCCAGCGACCCTCGCAGCGACGGCGCCGCGATCGGCTACTGAACGACTATCGGCCCAACCGGAGCGGGTTGCGGCCGTCTGACAGGAGATAGACATGGGCGAACTCGCCTATCTGGTTCCGCTGCTGCTGCTCTGCGGCGCCGTGGCAGGCATCCTGGCCGGACTGCTGGGCGTGGGTGGAGGCATCGTCATCGTGCCGATGCTGTTCCACGTCTTTCTCGCATTGCAGATCGACGCCGGCGTCGCCATGCAGGTATCGGTGGGCACATCCCTCGCTACCATCATCTTCACCTCGTTCATGTCAGCCCGCGCCCATCATGCGCGCGGGACGATCGACACCGATCTGGTCAAACGGTGGGTGCCCTGGGTGATCCTGGGCACGGTGGGCGGCATCCTGCTCAGCCGGGTGATCAGTGGCGAATCCATGAAGTTGGGCTTCGGCGTGCTGCTGGTCTTCGTGGCCAGCCACATGCTGTTGTCCTCCCGTGTTGAAACAGGCCTGTTTGCCGGTCTTCCCGGCCAGGCCCTGCAGCGATTCTACGGTGCGCTGGTTGGCGTGTTCTCCACCTTGCTGGGCATCGGTGGTGGAACGCTGATGGTGCCGCTGCTAAGCCTCTACTCCTACCCCATCCACAGGGCGGTCGCCACCGCCTCGGTCTTCGGTCTGGTCATCAGCGCTCCGGCCACCCTGGGTTACATCTGGAGCGGCCACGGGACGACCGGAACGCCGCCGCTATCCTCAGGCTTCGTCAACTGGGTGGCGTTCGCGGTACTGGTTCCGGCCACCATGCTGTTCGCACCGTTGGGCGTCAAGATCGCCTACCGGCTCAACGTCTCCATGCTGAAACAGGCCTTCGCTGTTTTCCTGGGGCTGGTGGGACTTCGGATGCTGATATTCTAGGGATGAGGTGGCAAGAGCCGCCAGGGCGTCCAAACTGACAGGGAGCACTGGCTGAGAGGGAGGCGCCCGACATGCCCCGTTGCATCGTGGTCCCGCTGGATGATTCGACACGCTCACTGGCTGCGCTTGCCCCCGGCAGTGCACTGGCCGCCCAGCTCGGCGTTCCCTGCCACATTGTTTCGGTGGTGTCCTCCGAGGACGACGCGGACACTCGCAAGCGAACACTGAACGCCGAATTGGACCGGCTTGGACTGGAAGGCACAGCGGTTCGCGTGGCCGTCTCCGACTCCCCCATCGCGGTATTGCTGCAGCAGGCAGACGCCGAGGAAGACGCACTGCTATGCATGAACACCCATGCCCGCGGCCCGCTACGGGAACTGCTTCTGGGCAGCGTCGCCACCGAGGTGATCCGCAAGAGCCACCGCCCGGTGATATTGACAGGCCCCCGCCTGTCGGTGCACTGGACCGCCCCGGTTCGAGCCCTGCTGGTGTGCATGGACGACTCCAGCGAAGCGACAACCGCTCTGAAGCATGCCGTGACTCTGGCCCGGGCACTGGAGGCGGAGCTGCACCTATTACGGGTGCTGCCCATCTCGGAGACGGGCGGGGCCGGCACCGGCTCCGAAGGCGCGAACTGGTTCACCGGTTCCGACTGGCATACTTCCACGGGCAACCAGGAACCCCCTCGAACCCACGAGCATCAGGGTTCGGAATGGAAACAGCTCAAGGAGCATGCCGACAGGGTCCGCGGCGAAACCGGCCTGAAGATCGACTGGGAGGTTCTGGAAAGCCCTTATCCGGCAGCCGCCGTCGCCGACTACGCCGACGCCATAACAGGCTCCCTGATCGTCACCGGCACCCATGACGTGTCGCCGCTGAACCGGCTGGCGCTGGGAAGCTTCGCATTGTCCGTGGTTCGCAGCGCCGGCTGCCCGGTGATGGTGGTGAGCAGCTGACGCTCCCGCAGCGCAAGCCGGCAGCTTTGCGAAAACGAGGCCGTTTCCGTAAGCTCTCCACGCAACGGATAATGCGGAGGGAGCCGGACGGTGAAGCCTGTCATTCAGAAAAACAAGGACGCGGCCCTCAAGGCCGGCGAGAAGATCAAGAACATGGACCATCGGGACCTGGGGAGTTCCGGGTTCTGGGTCTCGCAACTGTTCATCGTGCTTGCCACCATCATCGGCGTCTACCTGGCAGCCAATGCGGGCCTGAAACAGGCCATCATCTTCGACCAGATCACGAACAAGGAACGCAACTACTACCTGCGCGTTTCGCTGCACGACGAGCTGCAGGATAACGTCACCCAGCTCCGCGTCTATGCAGAGGATGTGCTGCCAGGCAATCTCTCCCGCACCATGCTTGAAAACCAGCGACCGGCCCTGTCGCAGTTCGTCTGGGAAACCATGCGCTATTCGCCCCGCACGCTGGAAACGCCCAGCACCTTCCTGACCGAAGGCAGGCGCTTCTATGCCAATGTCGAAGACATCATCCGCAAGGCCGAGAACGGCACCTACGGCGCACGGCACGCGGCCGGCCTGTTACGCGACCTGCTGGACGACGTCGAGCAGGACCTGCTGCCGGCCATGCGGGAGAACACCCAGCGCCTCGCCGATGAGTTGAACCGCCATGGCGTGGATCTCCAGGGACTGAAAGAGACAGACTGATGCCAAGATCCAAACGCTGCCCCCATTGCACGCATCAGACGCTGCAGGTGAACTACTACCACGGCGAGGAAGTGGACGTCTGTCGGCAGTGCGGTGGTTTATGGTTCGAGAAGGGCAACCTGGACGCGATCATCGCCGCGAAGGATGCCCGGGTGGAGCAGGCGGACTTCACTGACAATCTCGGGCAGGTCCTCGGGCCCTGCGACCGGCATTGCCCGGACTGCGCCCGCCCCCTGCAGACCTGCCATCTGCTGCCCGATTATCACCTGGACGTGGACGTCTGCCTGCAGTGTGACGGCGCCTGGGTGGAGCGGGAATCGGTCTCCCAGGTGTCCAAGTCATCGGCGATCAAGCACGCGCTGGAGAGCATGAACGGCGGCGTGTCCTGGAAGACATGGGTGTTCCAGTTCCTGCTCCGGCTGCCGGTGGAATACAACGTCAAGCCACGCTCCACGCCCTGGGTGACCTGGACGCTGATCGCACTGAACACGCTGATCTTCCTGCTCTATGCCTTCGATACCCGCACGTTCAACGCGGTGATCACGCACTTCGCGTTGTCTCCTGCGGCAATACAGGCAGGCGACGCCTACTGGACCTTCCTCACTGCCGTTTTCCTGCATGGGAGCCTGCTGCACCTGGCCGGCAACATGTACTTCCTCTGGGTGGTGGGGGCAAACCTGGAGGATGCGCTGGGCAAGCTTCGGTTCCTGGGGCTGTACCTTTTCTGCGGGGTGGCGGCCGGCGTGGTCAGCGTACTCGCGAACCTTGGCTCCACCATCCCCTCGGTCGGCGCCAGCGGCGCCATCGCCGGGCTGTTCGGCATGTACGCGCTATGGTTCCCGAATGCCAGTCTGACCTTCATGTTCTTCGTCTACCAGAAGAAACTGGCGGTCTACTGGTACTTCGCCATCTGGCTGGCCTTGAACCTGTTCGGCATGCTCGCCGGCGGCCAGGGAGTGGACTACTGGGCGCATATCGGTGGTTTCGTGGTGGGGCTGGCTCTGGGGGCAGCGCTACGCCGGCGGGTATGGGCAGCCAATCCGCTGCTTGCCCACCTGGCCGGCCCGGAGGTTCAGTTGCGACGGTGACCGCGCGGGCGACGGTCAGAAATGGGCGGAAACGCCCATGTACGGCCCTTCGATGGTGAGATCGGCATCCAGGCCATCGAAGTCGTCGAGCCGCAGTCGCTGCCGCTTCCAGCCGCCTTCCAGGCCCAGCGCAGCCACACCCAGGCCGACGCGATACCCGGCGCCCAGGGAGACATCCAGCACGCGGTGACCTTCAAGGGCCAGGTAGCTGCCCTCGCCGCCGGCATAGAAGCCCGTGCCCGGCAACCGCACCTCGGTCCGAGCGAACAACAGCGGCAGCGGTCCGGAGAAGGCTACGCGATGGCGCTCGCCGGTATTCCGGTTCTCCACCTCCACCAGTCCGTCCAGGTATTTCACGTTCAGCCCCAGGTCCAGATCGAACACCCGGCTCCAGGGTGTCCAGTAGATGATCGCATCGATCTGATCGGCTTCCAGTTCCGAAGAGGCCCGCTGGTTCGCGGTCAGTGATACACCGCGAAAACTGAAACTCCGGCTGACCGTGCCCTCGCCGCTCATGCTGATCGGAGTGTAGCGCAGCTTGAGCCGGGGCAGGATCGGCACCGGGTGCCGGAAGTCCACCCAGAAGTACGCGCTGTTCTCGGACCCGATGCGCAGATCGTCTTCCACATCGACACGATCGCCATCCGCTTGCACGTAGCCACCAGGCTCCTGCTTCCACCAACCCGCTCCGACGCCGATGCCGATGATGCCGCCGGCATGGGCGGCGGACGACGCCAGGGAAAATGCGAACAGCAACGGGAGGAGGTAGCGAACGGGCATGATCGGAATTCCTGTGACCTGGATTGCGGAAACACTGCCTGGTTCCCCGGACCTTACCAGCCGGGAACACGCCGCATCCGGTCAGCCGTCACAAACCGGCCACCCGACGTCAGTCAGCGCTTCCCTGACGGGGCCGGCGATCGCCATTGACAATCTTGGCGGTAAAGACGCTGGCGCCATAGGTCTCGAACGACCAGCGCACGGTATCGGAGATCACCCGCATGACCTCATCGTACTCCCCGAACACCTGGGTACTCATCCTGCCCGTCTCGACCTCCAGGCCGCTGGACTGCAGGCGTTGCACCACAGCCCGCACGGGATCCTTGTAGGCATCGACAAAGGGATAGAAGCTCAATTCCACCGAGATGTACATGACCGGGCCCCCTTGGGTAGCACTGGTTCAGACATCTCCTATGGTAGAACACCCGGTAGCGGGTACCGCATGGGAAGCGCGGCGGGCATATCGCGAGCGAGGGAATCAGTCAGCGCCTGGCCGGCTGGTCGCCTTCGGCTGATGGACTGCCATGGCGACACCGATCACCGCCACCACGATGCCGCCCAGAGCGAGCCAGCCGAGTCTCTCACCGAACAGCAACCACGCTTCCAGCGCCGTCACCGGAGGCACCAGGTAGAACAGGCTGGCGACCCGCGATGCCTCGCCGCGCCGGATCAACGCCATCAGCAACAGAATGGCGGCGATGGACAGGCCGAAAATCAGCCAGAGCAGCGTCAGCGTGAATGTCGGCGTCCAGTCGATTTCTCTGGTTTCGAACAGCAGCGCAGCCACGGCCAGCACGCTGGTGGCACCCAGAAACTGGATGAAGGTCCCCGTGGTCAGCGGCATACCCGTGCAGTAGCGCTTCTGGTACAGCGTGCCGATGGATATGCCCACCAG
Organism: Ectothiorhodospiraceae bacterium; assembly: GCA_020831845.1. Classification (GTDB taxonomy): domain Bacteria; phylum Pseudomonadota; class Gammaproteobacteria; order Nitrococcales; family Aquisalimonadaceae; genus LSCE01. The sequence goes on along the minus strand of JAFIFV010000146.1, from coordinate 117,379 downwards.
GCCGACCCCGGCAAACAGCAGCGCCATCCAACCGTAGCCCGCGAACAAGGTTCCCGCCTGCAGGTCCAGTTGCTCCTGCAGCACCAGCACAACCCCGACCAGGCCAAGCGCGATACCCGCCCACTGCCGTCCGCTCAACCGCTCTCCCAGCCAGGAACGTGCCAGCACAGCAGTCAGCAAAGGCTGCAGGCCGACGATGAGCGCCGTTACACCGGCGGGCATTCCCGCCTGGATGGCGGAAAACACGCCCCCCAGATAGGTGGCGTGCACCAGCATGCCCGCGACAGCGATATGCAGCCAGAGTCGTGGGCTGGTTGGCCAGCACTCGCCCATCAGGCGAATGATCAGATACAGCACAGCCAAAGTGCAGACGAAGCGCACGAACAGGAAGGTGAACGGTTCCGCGTAGGGCAGGCCGAACTTGGCACCGATGAACCCCGTGCTCCATAGCAACACGAAGAGCACCGGCATGGCCTTGATCCACAGCCCGTTGAGTGTGGCCTGGCCTGTTGCGGATAGAGGCACCAGATGGACTCCCGGAACGGCATATTCTTGGTGTCAAGCGCCCCACTCGTAACTGGAAGGGGGCTTCATGCCGGGGGAGTATACCGAAACCGCGGCCGGGATCGTCAGGGCCGGTGGAGAATGATTCAATGGCCGGGCCGGGACCGCGGCGGCGGAGCCGCCCCGACTGCCGGCCAACGCCAGGGCGCGCGACCGCCCGTGACCTCTGTTGCACGCCGCGCGCGCCGCACATCGACGGTCGCCGCTTCGGCCAGTTCCTGCCCGAACCGACGGCTTGTGCGTTCCACCCCCGCGTATTGGCGATCGCCCTCGGGGATGGCCAGGCAGCGCTCGACTCGCTCCAGCATACGGTCCAGGCGCCATAGCGGGCGCAGATACAGACGATGCAAGGCGCGGCTTACGCCACTCACCGGGAAGGCATTCTTGATGGCCCAGCCGCCCCCCGCGCGCGCATGCCATTCGGCGGAGCGCAGTCGGCGACGCAGATCACGCAGGCCACGACGATAGTCGCGGCGGACCCCCTCAGCCACATCAGGATCCGTGGCCACCCGGGACAAGGCCGACGCCCAGTCCGTCATCGCACGCACCTGGGTGATCAACTGCCGCAGGCTGTGCTCGGTGCGGTGCCGCCGACGGCCTCGGAACGCGCGCTCAACCCCCGGCTGGAACAACGGCACCTGCGCCGCAACCAGCGGCAGACGCAGACTCTGGGATGCGCCCCTGTCGTACCACGCCAGCGCATCCACCGCTGTGCGTGGATGCCTCTGCGCCGGCTCGAGCGCTGTCAGCACCTCGAACAGCTCTGCCGCCGAGAGGCGTCCATGTTGCGCGTGCCAAGCCCTCAAGCGGTCGCCCGCCACATAATTGACCACGATGGCCAGTGCCCCGGCCGTGAGATAGCCCGGCCTGACGCGGAAGCGTTCCGCCACCTGCCGCGGGTAGCGATCCGTCAGCGCGATCAGCGCCTGCCAGTAGGCGTCGCGTTCGCTCATCGAAGGCCTCCTTCGACCTCGGGCTGTCATGACAGTATAGACCAGAGCCTGTCTCCGCCCGACGACATCGCAGGCCGCCACGGCATTGACGTTTCCGCACCGCACCATTGGAAAACCCCATAAAATACTGATGAGACTGGGAATAATTCATCGGTCTTTTTTGTTGCGTAGGTCACGTTTTGGAGCTATATGAGACTTGCGGTCGAGGCCTTTCCCGGTTTTTCGGTTTGGCGTTACCACCCCGGCGACACGCAAGGTGGAGACATGGGCATACAGGCCCGCGCCGCGTTGTGTAGACAACAGAAAAAACAGTCGATGCTGGAGGAGAGAGATGAGTAACGAGCATTCCGATAACGGAAGTCCCACGCCTGTCTCAGCAGAATCCAAGGGAGTCTCGAGAAGGAAATTCCTGGTCGGTTCAGCGGCCACTGCGGGTGCCGTGGCAGCCGCTGGCTTTCCCATGATCTCGCGAGCCGAGACCACGACACTACGGTTCCAGAGCACCTGGCCCAGCCAGGATATCTTTCACGAGTTCGCCGCCGACTACACACGCATCGTCAACGAGATGTCCGGCGGCCGTCTGCGGCTGAGCCTGCTGCCCGCAGGCGCCGTGGTGGGCGCGCTGCAGCTCCAGGATGCCGTGATCTCGGGCGCCCTGGACGGCGGCCATGGCGTGTCCGCGTACTGGTACGGCAAGAACAAGGCGTTCTCGCTGTTCGGCACGCCTCCCCCCTTCGGCTGGGATGCGCACCAGTTCCTGGCCTGGGTGAAATACGGCGGCGGACAGGAACTCTACAACGAACTCCTGCAGGACATCGTCAAGGTCAATCTGGTCGGCTTCCTGACCGGCCCCATGCCCACGCAGGCACTGGGCTGGTTCAAGGAACCGATTACCGAGCCCGGCGATCTGCGCGGCATGCGTTACCGCACGGTCGGTCTGGCCGCGGACCTGATGCGAGAGTTCGGTGCGGCGGTCACGATCATGGGCGGCGGCGATATCGTCCCGGCCATGGACCGCGGCCTGCTGGACGGCGCCGAGTTCAACAACCCGTCCTCCGACCGCCTGCTCGGCTTCCCCGACGTCAGCAAGGTGTGGATGCTGCGCAGTTATCATCAGGACTGCGAATGCTTCGAGATCATCTTCAGCAAGCGGCGTTTCGATGGCCTGCCGGAGGAACTCAAGGCCATCCTCAAGTATGCGTCGGAAGCTGCCTCCTCGGACATGTACTGGAAAGCGATGAGGCGTTATCCGGAAGATCTGGAAAAACTGCGCACGGAAGGCGGCGTCCAGACCTATATCACCCCCGACTCGGTGCTGCAGGCGCAGCTCGAGGCCTGGGACAAGGTGATTGAACGCGAATCCGCCCAGAGCGAATTCTTCAAGAAGGTGATTGATTCACAGCGTGCCTTCTGCGAGAAAACAGTGGCTTTCCACCTGGAGGGGAACACGCCCAAGGAGCCCGCCTACGAGCACTTCTTCGGCCGCAAGCCCGACTCTGAATCAAGGCGCGTCTGAACTCTCGGACGATAATCCGGGGATGGGCGACAACCCTGCCCATCCCCGGCTTCTGGACGTGGGAGGCCCAACCGGCCTGCCTCGCGACTGTGCCTTATTCCGGAGTTGAACATGCAGAAGTTTCTGTTCTTCATCGATCACATCAGTACCTGGGCGGGCAAACTGTTCGCCTGGGCGATTCTGGTCCTCACCTTCACCGTCAGTTACGAAGTGTTCATGCGCTACGTCATGCGCGACCCCACCACCTGGGCGTACGATTCCAGTTACATTCTCTACGGGACCTTGTTCATGATGGCGGGGGCCTACGCCCTGTCACGTAACGGCCATGTGCGTGCGGACGTGATCAGCCGCTACTTGCCGGTCCGCGTCCAGGCCGGGGTCGACCTGGTGCTGTATTTCATCTTCTTTTTCCCGGGAATTCTCGCGCTGGTCTATGCAGGCTACCATTTCGCAGCCATGTCCTGGGCCATGGGGGAACGCAGTTCCTTCAGCCCGGGCGGACCGCCGCTCTACCATTTCAAGACCATCATTCCCATCTGCGGCGTACTCCTCACGTTGCAGGGCATCGCGGAAGTCACCCGCTGCATCATGTGCCTGCGTAACGGCTACTGGCCGTTGCGGCTTGACGACGTCCAGGAGGTGGACGTCCAGGAACACCTGCCGATCAACAAGCGCGACGAGATCGAGGAGATGCGGTCATGACGGATCCCCAGATTGGAATACTGATGCTGGGAATTCTCGTGCTGGTCATCATGCTCGGATTTCCCATCGCCTTCACGCTCATCGCCATGGGTGTGATCTTCGGTTACATCGCCATCGGCGACATCATCTTCTCGCTGCTGGTGCAGCGTGCCTACGGGGTGATGTCGAACGACGTGCTGATCGCCGTCCCGCTGTTCCTGTTCATGGGCTATATCGTCGAACGAGCGAATATCCTGGACAGGCTGTTCTACAGCCTGCAACTGGCAGCCCGGAACGTACCCGCCTCACTGGCCGTCGCCAGCCTGGTGACCTGCGCCCTGTTCGCCACGGCGACGGGGATCGTCGGCGCGGTGGTGACACTGATGGGCCTGCTGGCGCTACCGGCCATGCTGAATGCGGGCTACGACAAGAAGCTGGCCAGCGGCGTGATCTGTGCCGGGGGCTGCCTGGGCATCCTGATCCCCCCCAGCATCATGCTGATCCTCTATGGCGCCATGGCCGGCGTGTCGGTGGTGCGCCTGTATGCCGCGGCATTGATTCCCGGCATGCTGCTCGCGGGGCTCTACATCCTCTACGTGATGGCGCGGGGAATGATCAACCCGAAGATCGCCCCCAAGCTGCCGGCGGAGCAGGCGAACGTTCCGTTGCTCACGGTCTACTGGGGGCTTTTGACCTCCTTCGTGCCCCTGGCGGTGCTGATACTGTCCGTTCTGGGCGCTATCCTGTTCGGCCTGGCGACTCCGCATGAAGCAGCGGGGATCGGCGCCCTGGGCGGGTTATGCCTGGCCATCGCCTATCGTCAGCTGACCCTGGCGCGACTGAAAGAAGCGGTGTTCCTGACGGCGAGAACCAGCGCCATGGTGTGCTGGCTGTTCGTGGGAGCGTGGATATTTTCCTCGGTGTTCTCGCTGCTTGACGGCCACTCGGTAATCGAGCACTGGGTACTGGCACTGGACCTGACGCCGCTGCAGTTCCTGATCCTGGCGCAGTTGATCATCTTCCTGCTGGGCTGGCCGCTGGAGTGGACGGAGATCATCATCATCTTCGTGCCGATCTTCCTGCCGTTGCTGCCACTGTTCGGCATCGATCCACTGTTCTTCGGTGTGCTGGTGGCGCTGAACATACAGACCTCGTTCCTTACACCTCCCATGGCCATGTCCGCGTTCTACCTGAAGGGGATCGCGCCATCACATGTGCAACTGATGGATATATTCAGAGGCATATTCCCGTTCCTGGGCATGGTGCTGATCGCCATGGTCATTCTCTACAACATCCCGGGGATCGCCCTGTGGCTGCCCAAGGTGCTGTACGGATGACATTGATGCTTGACCATGCAGGCGCGCGCGGAGGATGATCGGGGCATGAACTATCCGAGTGTCCGTTCCATGCGCAGCAATTCCGTCTACCGCCCGTGGCGCGTAGACAGCGTGCCTGCGTGTCGGAGGGACATGACCGGATAGCTTTCACTGTATCCCGTTTCGTACCCGGAAGGCCGCAGAGCACACCCTCTGCGGCCTTTTTTGTTTTCCACGGAGCAAGGAGAAACAAGGCATGCGCCTACCAGCCGCATACCTGGGAGTCATCGTTATCTGGTCCACCACACCGCTGGCCATCCAGTGGAGCGGCGAGGAAGTCGGGCCGGTGTTCGGCGTGTTCTCGCGCATGCTGATCAGTGTCAGCCTCTGCCTGCTGCTGGTCCGGGTGTTCCGCGTCCACATGCCCTGGAACCGCGAGGCGGTCCGGGCCTACGCGGCCGCCGCACTGGGCATCTATGGGGGCATGCTGAGCGCCTACTGGGCGGCGCAATACATTCCATCCGGGCTGATTTCGGTCATGTTCGGGCTGACTCCGCTGGCAGCGGGCCTGCTGGCCGCGGTGATCCTGGGTGAGCGCAGCCTGACCCCGGTCAAGGTGGCGGGAATCATGCTCAGCCTGGCCGGCCTGGCGACAATCTTCCGCGCCGACTTCTCAGCCTACCCCTCGGCGGTATTCGGCGTACTACTCCTGCTGCTGGCCGTCGGGCTTCACTCGCTCAGCATGGTGCTGGTGAAGCATACTGGGGGCGGCTTGCACGCACTGGCCCAGACCTCCGGCGGCCTGGTACTGGCGCTCCCCTTCTATGCGGCAACCTGGTTGCTGGTGGACGGCCAATGGCCGTCCACGTTGCCGACACGCAGTCTGCTTGCAATCGGCTACCTCGCACTGTTCGGTTCGGTGCTCGGTTTCATGCTCTATTACTATGCGCTGAGCCGGCTATCCACAGCCGCCATGGCGCTCATCACGCTGATGACTCCGGTGATCGCCCTGTTCCTCGGTCGCGTTGCCAATGCCGAGGTGGTGCCGCCAATGGTCTGGGTCGGCACCGCTCTGGTCCTGGGTGGACTGGCCATTCACCAGTGGGGCAGCATGCTGATCGTGACGCGTCCGCAGCGGGCGGGCAAGGCGAAACCGCCCACGGGGTAGTGTGCGCCAGGGGCGCGCGGCGGCGTGGTTTCCGGCCGTTCTCGGCACCGCCACGGGCGGGAACCTGCCGTCCATCGGAAAAATCGCGGCCAGGGCGGTTGGGGCTTGAAAGCCCCCGCCCCCAAGGTATTAACCTCTAAGAAGGTAAAGCCATGTCTCAGCAGTTTCTGTGGCCGATACCGTACGCTCTGGACTCGCCGGGACGGCTACAGCGGTCCCGGCTCCCGGCAACAAGGAGGCCAGCATGCTGCCAGCAACGATGAAAGCCGTTCTGCTGACCCGGCACGGTGGGCTAGACGCGCTGGAATACCGAGACGACGTGCCCGTGCCCGATCCGGCGGCCGGTGAGGTGCTGATCGAGATCAGTGCCTGCGGCATGAACAATACCGACGTCTGGGTGCGGGAAGGCGCCTACGGTACCGAAACCGACCCGGCCAGCGTGTCCACCTGGCGCCGCGGCCGGTCCACGTTGACCTTTCCCCGGATCCAGGGCACGGATACGGTAGGCCGGATCGTCGCCGTCGGACCCGGGGTCGACGAGCGTCGTATCGGCGAACGGGTCATGGTGGATTTCAGCCTGTACAACCGCGACGACGACAGTCTGGCCGACATTGACTATATCGGCCACGGCCGCGACGGAGGCTATGCCGAATACACCACGGTGCCGGCCGAGAACGCGCATGTGGTGAACACCGGCATGAGCGACGCCGAACTGGCCACCTTCTGCTGCGCTTATCTCACCGGGGAGCACATGCTGGAACGGGCCGGGCTGAAACCCGGCGAACGGGTGTTGGTGACCGGTGCCTCCGGGGGAGTCGGCTCCGGCATCATCCAACTCGCGCGTGCCCGGGGCGCCATTCCCTATGCGGTCACCAGTCCCGGCAAGGAACAGGCAATGAGGGAGGTCGGCGCCGAAGGCGTGATCAGCCGCGATGAGGACGACCTGATGGAGGCAGTGGAGAAGATCACGGACGGCGCACCTATCGACGTGGTCGCGGACCTGGTGGCCGGCCCGCTGTTCAATGATCTGCTGCGCATACTCCGGCCGGAGGGCCGCTACACCACGGCGGGTGCCATCGCCGGCCCGGTGGTGCAACTGGATCTCCGCACCATGTACCTGAAGCACCTGCAATTGCATGGCTCCTCCCAGGGAACCCGCGCCGACTTCCGGCGCCTGGTCGGCTACATCGAGTCCGGCGCTGTCCGCCCCTTGCTGGAGCGGGCCTATCGCCTCTCGGAGTTCCGCCAGGCACAGACCGATTTCATGAACAAGTCATTCATCGGCAAGCTGGTGGTGGTGCCGGACAGCAAGTGGGACGCGGTTGGGCGGCCGCATGCCCCATAGCCATTATTCCCGGCTGCGCTCGGTGCGCATGGTGGACGTGGATGTGGGAGGCGACATCCACCGCATCGTGATGGGCGGCGTACGCCCCTGTCCCGGCCGCACGGTGCGTGACCGGATGCACTACCTGGAGCATAGGGCGGACGGGCTTCGCCGCCTGCTGATCTCGGAGCCTTTCGGCAACGACAGCATGTGCGTGGATCTGGTGATGCCGGCCAGCATCCCGGAGGCCGAGATGGGTTTCGTGATCATGGAAGTCATGGGCTACCCCTACTACTCGGGCTCCAACACGGTGGCGACCGCAACCGCGATTCTCGAGACCGGGCTGATCCCGATGCGGGAGGGCATGCAGACCCTGCTGCTGGAAACCCCCGGCGGCGTCGCCACCGTGCTGGCTGAGAATCGTGACGGGCATGTGCAGAAGGTCACCACCCAGGGCGGCGCTGCATTCATCCAGGCGGCGGAGCAGGTGGTTGAGGTGCCGGGCTTCGGCCCGGTGCAGTACGATCTCGCCTGGAGCGGCGGCTACTACGTGCTGGTGGAGGCGGACTCCGTCGGGCACGTGATCGACACGGACAACCTCGACGCCATGCTGTGCACGGCGGATGCCATCATCCGTGCCGTCCAGGTGCAATTCCTGCACCAGCACCCGGAACTGGGCGAAGTGGGACTGCCCCGCTTCCTGCATTTCATGGGACCACTGGAAACCGATGCTGACGGTAGCCTGCACTCCCTGTCCGCCACCTATGGTCATCCCGGCGTAATCTGGCGTTGTCCCACGGGGACAGGCACATCGGCTCGGCTCGCGCTCCTTCACAGCCGCCGACAGGTCGCCACCGGCGCCGAACTGCGGACCGTTTCACCGTACGCCCAGTCGTTCCTCGGGCGAATCACCGGAGAGACCCGCGTCGGGGATTACGCCGCGGTGGAAAGCACGATCACCGCGCGACCCAACGTCACCGCCTTTCTGGATCTGACCGTTAACCTGGATGCTCCATGGGTCAGGGACTATGGCCTGGAAGACATCCTCATGGAGCCTGGCGCCGCCTGGATCGCAACGCCAGCGCCTCCCTAACCGCCATCCGCCGCCCGCACCGACCAACCGCGGGAGAGCACGGGCGCCACGTCAGCCGCCTCCAGCGGGGTGGAGATATAGAAGCCCTGCACCTGGTCACAGCCCAGCGCTGACAGCAGGGCCAGCGTTTCACGGTCCTCCACCCCCTCACCGACCACCTGCAGTTCCAGATCCTTGGCGATCTGGACGATGCGCTTGAGCATTTGTCGCTCGCGCGGCCTTCGCGGCGCGAACTGGATGAAGGAGCGGTCAAGTTTCAGGATGTCCACCGGCAACTTGCGGATGAATGCCAGTGATGCGTACCCGGTACCGAAGTCGTCGATAGCGATCCGCACGCCCTGTTCCCGCAAGCCCTGCAGCAGGTGCAGGTGGGAACGGTCAATATCTGTCAGCGCCGTTTCGGTGACTTCCAGCTCCAGGCTGCTGGGCGGCAGCGATGTCTCGCGCAGCAGGGCTTCCACGTGCTTGAGCAGGGCACCGCTCATCAGATTGCGTGAGGAAATATTGACGGCAATGGCAGGATCACCCAACTGGCGCCACCCCAGGCTCTGGTTGATGGCCTCCCGCAGCACCCAGCGCGTCAGATCCTCAATCATGGCGGTATCTTCCACCAGCGGAATAAAGCGGGCCGGACTCATCTCCCCTTGCTGCGGATGCTGCCAGCGAATCAACGCTTCCAGTCCGGCATAGGCATGGGTGGCGAGATCCAGCTTCGGCTGATAGACCAGCCGCATCTCCCCTTCCCGCAGCGCCCTGGGGACCTCGCCCAGCAGATGCATGTCCGCCCGACGGCCGGACTCTTCCTTGCCATCGTAGACGGCGATGCTGGCTCCCCGCTCCAACGCCCTGGTGGCGGCAGCCGCGGCCTGCACGAACAACTCTTCCGGATCGGCCTGCTGGAGCGGGGAGCGCGCCATGCCCATGACCGTGTCCACGTAGACGTGCATCTGGCCGACCTGCAGCGTGGGGCGGATCAACCGCCGCAATTCGCCCGCGGGAAGCGTATCGGCGGCATCTCGCTCGGCCGCTTCCACCACCATCAGTTCGTCGGTGCCGGTGCGGCCGAAAATCGCCTGGCCCGAGAGGCTGCGGCTGAAACGGTGGCTGAGTGCCCGCATCACCGAATCCGCCCCGCGGTAGCCGAACGTGCTGACCAGATCGTTGTAATTGGCGACCTTGATTGCCGTGACGACCAAGTCGCGGTCGCGGCCTAGCGCGTGCTTAAGGCGCTGGGTCAACTGCAGCACCAGGCGCAATGTCCCCGACAGATTGGGCACGGCGGTCGCACGGTCGGTATGCAGGTGCCAGTCCAGCAGGCTGGACTGGGCGCGGGAAATCATGAACAGCGAACCGAGCGTGTACCCCACGATGGCGATCCACGCAGCGCGGACCATCCAACTGGGCTCGGCATAGGGCATGCCGGTAAGCAACCATGCCGCCCCGGGGCCCACCAGCACACCGCCGAGAAACCCGCACACGGCACCGCCAACAGCGCGGAAGCGAAACGCGGCGAGAATGGTGGGCGCGTACATGAAGTGCGCGTAAGCCGAGGGGGTGCCTCCGTCGCGCACCACGAACACCACGGCAATGACCATGCCCAGCAGTATCAACCCCAGACTGGCGGTCACGCTGTCAGTGAATGCGAGCACTTTCCTGAGCAGCACATGCGGCCAGCCCGCCACCTCGGATGGGCGCATCGCAAACCCTCTTTCCATCAGGGAAGACGAGGAAATACGGAAAGAGCGTGAAACAGGTTTATTATCAGTATTTCCTTTCCGAATTCAGCTTCTCAGAAGCCTTGAAACGACGCAATTGCACAGGCTCCAAACAGGGTATCGTTGTCCTCGGTTTGTGACACAGTAGGCTTTCCAGGTGGCCATGAGCCCAGAACTCAAAAAAAGGAACAACTGCATGACGATCATGATCATCGGTCTGCTTATCTTTCTCGGCGCGCATTCGGTGCGCGTGGTTGCCGAGGACTGGCGTCGCGCCCAGATCGCGCGCCTGGGGGAAGGGCCCTGGAAGGGGCTTTATTCAGTAGTCTCCGTGGTCGGGCTGGCACTGGCGATATGGGGTTACGGCATGACCCGCACAGACCCCGTATTCGTCTGGTTCCCGCCGGCGGGAATGACGCACCTGGTTGCCCTGCTGATGATTCCGGCTTTCATTCTGCTGGTGGCGACCTATGTCCCTGGAAACCATCTCCGTAGCAGGCTGAAACACCCGATGCTGCTCAGCGTGAAGATCTGGGCGTTCGCTCATCTGCTCGCCAACGGGCGGCTGGGGGATATCGTGTTCTTTCTGGCCTTTCTGGTATGGGCGGCATTCGCTTTTCGCGCAGCACGCCAGCGTGACCGGGCCTCGGGGGCGATCACCGCGCCCGCCAGTGTCGGCGCCGACGTGGTGACCGTGGTGGTCGGCTTGCTGGCCTACCTGCTGTTCGCGTTCTATCTGCACGCCTGGATCATCGGAGTTCCGGTGTTCCGGTGAGCGGTGGCAGTGGCGTACCCGCATTCAGCCGGTGCGCTGCCGGTGCAGGTACCAGAGCAGATCGGCCATCACCGCGTTGATGGCCTCGTAGCTCGCCATCGGCGCCGACAGGATGTCGCTGCGGGATTGCACGAACGGGGCCTGGCAAAGCTCATCGCCACAATGCAGCACGATATCCCGCGCCGAAGCCGGCGTGGTTTCCAGATGAAACTGCAAACCGATCACGTTGCTGCCGAGCTGAAACGCCTGGTTTTCGCAGGCCTCGCTGCGGGCCAGTCGCACCGCCCCGGGCGGAAGCTCGAAGGTTTCGCCGTGCCAGTGAAAGGCTGCCATTTCCTCCGGGAAACGGAACATATCCTCCGACGCCATTGTTCCCTGCACAGGAAACCAGCCGATTTCCGGCTCGCTGTTGGGAGTCACCCGAGCTCCCAGGGCGCTGGCAATCAGCTGGGCCCCGAGGCAGATTCCCAGCACCGGCCTGCCGGAGGCGATCACGTGGCGGATGAAACGCTTCTCCGCGGCCAGCCAGGCATGCTCACGCTCGTCGTTGACGCTCATCGGGCCGCCCATGACGACGAGGAAATCCGGCGCATCCAGCGGCGGCAGTTCCGGCGATTCGAACAGCCGACTGCAGCTGATCTCATAGCCGGCTGCCGCCAGCCAGGGCTCGATGCTCCCCAGACCCTCGAATGGCACGTGTTGCAGATAATGAGCGCGCATGACCTCTCCCTTTGTCCGGCCGGAACGCTGAACCGACCACGGCCCTCAGCCAGTTTGCCAGACGTCGTCCGTCCCGATGGACAGCACTACGTTGCCGGTGACCGCGCCGCGTTCGATCAATGAATGAGCCTCGGCACAGCGGTCAAGTGGCAGCCGCGCGGCCACGGCATGCTGCAGGGCTCCCGCTTGCAGCAGCCGGGTCACTCCGGCGATGGCCCGCCTGCGGTCCTGTTCGGTGAGGTTGTAGACGATAAAGAACTGGATGGCCACATTGCGGACGATGGACGGAAAGAACGGAATGGACACCTGCCCGGCATCGCTGCCGTAGGCCACGATCTCGCCACCGCTCGCAATCACTTCCGCATCCAGCGCGGCGTTGCCGGAAAACTCCACTTCGACGATGCGATCCACGCCGGCGCCGTCCGTCAGCTCAAGCACACGCTGGGCCACCGGCTCGGTGCGGTAGTTGACCACGGCGTCGGCTCCCAGCGAACTGGCCACCGCCGCCTTCTCGCCGCTGCTCACGGTGGTGATGATACGGCTGGCGCCGGCGTAGCGGGCCATCTGGATCGCATACTGGCCGACGCTGCCAGCCCCGCCGGCAATCAGCACGGTCTTGCCGCCGACTCCGCCGTTGCAATTCACCGCATGGTAGGCAGTCAGCGCGGGGATGCCAAGACAAGCCCCCACTGCATCGTCCACCCCGCCCGGCAAGGGCACCGCCTGGGCTCGAGGCAGAACCACGTATTCCGCAGCCGTCCCGTACGGACGCTGCCAGGCTGCATTCCAGACCCAGACCCTTTCGTCCACACAGTCCGGGGACACCCCCTCGCCCACCGCGTCGATGACGCCGGCACCGTCGCTGTGGGGCACAATGCGGGGAAACGGCAGCTCCTTGCTGCGGACGCCGCCGCGGGTCTTCACGTCGGAGGGGTTCACACCGGAGCAGCGCAACCGCACCCGCACCTCGCCGGGGCCGGGTTCCGGCGTCGGCAGCTCGATGAGTCGCAGAACTTCATCGGCGGGTCCAACCCGCTCATAGGCAATGGCGCGCATTTCGCTTCCCCCTCGCTGCTGTTGTGACGTTCCATCATAACGGGGAAACATTACGCGCGCAGGCCTACCGGGCTAGGGCTCCGCGTTCCGACAGCACAACTCAGCTCCCCAGGGAAGCACTGATTAATTCCCGCGCTCGCGTTACAGTCGGATCGTTCGCGATGCTAGGCGCGGTGCGCAGCCCCGTGGTCATTCCACGGTCAAGCGCCGCAACAACGCAGCGCGAACGTGGGAATTAATCAGTGCTTCCCTAGACCCCCAGCTTGTCGGCGATCTCTTCGCGGGAGGCACGGGTGTAGTCCTTGTCCACTGTCTGCTCCACCAGCTTGGCGGTAGCGTCGTCCAGTTTGGCTCTCAACCGGCCCAGGAAGTTCGGCGCAGCAGCCACCACGAACGCGTCCGCCTTGTTGGCCATGCGCAGCTCCTTCATGTATCCCGCAAGTTCCTGAGCGAACCGGTCCGCTTCCTTGTCCATCACGTCGGTCGGCTTGTCGGTCTGGCGGACGGAGGTGGCGCCGGATTCGTGCTGCTCACCTTTTCCGCCCTCCTCCAGATCGCCCGGATGAAGACGGCTCTCCGGATGCGCCAGGCTGTGCACTTCCTCAACCTCGCCCAGACCCTCCCTGCAGAAAACACGCGCGCGGGCAGCATCGGCGACGAGCAGATAACGCTTCATGATTCCATCTCCCCAGTTCGAGCATCTGCGACCGAAAACATCGCCATGAAGCGATGCCTACGATACCTACCTGGACATACGGAATTGGCGAGGCAGAAGTTCCACGGAGGGATGACGCCTTACGCGCTTCCAGCAAGCTCACGCATGGCGGTTGCCGTCAGCGCGTCGGCGGGGAAGAAGGATTCGATGGCAAGTTCGGACAGGCCCACGTCGAGGGGGGTGCCGAACACGGTCGTGGTGCCGAGAAAACGCAGGATGCCTTGCTCGGACACCAGCTCCAGCGGGATCGCCAGGCCCGCGTAGTCCGACCGCTGACCGGGAGGCCGGGCTCCCTGCGGCACTGGATAGTGCTTGAGTTCCTCGATCAGCATCATGAGCCCGGCATCAGCAGAGTTGTCCACCTGCTGCGCAAGCCGCGCGAGGACCAGCTCGCGCCACTCCCGGAAGTTGGCGATGCGCGGCGCCAGACCGTCCGGGTGCATGCTCAGCCGCAAGGCGTTGACTGGCGGCTGCATCAATGCCGGATCGACCCCGACGAGCAGTCTGCCCACGGCCTTGTTTGCGGCCAGCATGGTCCAGTGCCGGTCAATGGCCAGCGCCGGATAAGGCTCATGACCCTTCAATATCATGTCGACCACACGGCGCGCGGCCGCCAGGCCGGGATCATTCAGGGCGCGCTCCTGATAGAGCGGCGCATACCCGGCAGTCATCAGGAGCACGTTCCGCTCCCTGAGGGGGATATCCAGCTGCTCTGTGAGCCGCAGCAGCATCTCGCGGCTGGGGGCCGCCCTTCCGGATTCCACAAAACTCAGATGCCTCTGGGAAACATCCGCTTCCGTCGCCAGCGCCAACTGGCTGAGCCGCCTCCGCTGCCGCCATAGACGAAGCAGCTCCCCCGCAGAATGACCGTTGTTGTTCATGGCCTGACAATAGCGCTCCTCACAGTCGCCTGACGATTACCCGGCAGGTAATCGCCAGCAGCAGGACGCCGCAGGAATATGCTTGTGGTGGTGCGGCCCACTGCCTAACCCGACAACCTCAAGGAGCGGATCATGATCACCATCCCTGCCCATCTACGCAGCCTTCTGATGTTGGACGCAGCCACCTGCCTCGTCATGGGAATCGTACTGGTGGCCGGCGCTGCCGTAATCGCGAATCTTACAGCGATACCCTCTGTCCTGCTGTTTTACGCCGGGCTCATCCTGTTTCCCTCGGCCGCATTGATGGCATTCACCGCGACCCGGGCCATCAGCTCCAGCCTTGCCGTGTGGCTGATCATCGGAGGCAACGGGCTCTGGGCGTTGGCCAGCCTGGCGCTGATGTTCGGGAACTGGATCACGCCCAACCTGCTCGGTCACTTGCTGATCGGCAGCCAGGCACTGATCGTAGCCGTGCTCACGGGGCTGGAACATGCCGCCTGGCGGCAGGGCGGCACACCGGTCCCGACCTAGGGAAACGCTGACAGATCCTCGCGTTCGCGCTCGAGTCCGCATCGGTCGTGGCTAGAAGCAAGGTGCCGCAGGTAGTCATTCTACCTGCGGTGGATTGCGACAACGCCACGGGCGAAAATCGGCCGAGCCTCGGAGGGTTACGGCCGCAACACCGGGCGCGAGATGTCAACCCGCACGCCTGCTGCCAGCGACCGGCAAAGTCCGAATCGCGGCGGCCGCCGTCGCCGTGGCGACCACCATGCCGTCCTGCATCAACTCACCAGCCAGAAAGCAGATACTCCCGAACTTCGTCACACGCCCGATACCATGCAGCTTGCCGGGCCTTGCCGGCGCCATGTACTGCACATTGAGATTCAGGGTCGGGGCGCACTCTCCAGCTGACAGCGTTGCTGCCAGAGCCGGCCCCATCGTGTCGTCGAGCATCGCGGCAAGAAAACCACCCTGGATATTGCCTGCCGGGTTGACGAAGGCGTCGCTGCCATGAAACTCCGCTTCAAGGACCCCATGCTCGGCATCCACGTTGATGATCCGCATCCCCAGCGTCCGTGCCGCCCTGGGCGCCGGTAGAGATCCGGACTGAACCTGCCAGAAAAACGCCTTCGAATCCCGCATTGCTCCCCCTTCAATCCTTCTCGCATCCCGCGCCATTCGCAGCGCGGCGCCGGCATTGGAAGATCAAGTCTAGGGAACAGCTGCTGACAGCGTGCTGTCAGCAGTGCTGTCCACCTGATGCGCGGCCTGGGAAGTAAATCGAGCGGGGGAACTTAGTCGGCATTTCCCTGGGTTTCGTAGTCCACCAGGCAGCGATCGGACCGAACCTCACCGACCAGGGATTTCACCGCCTCATGGGCAGGATGGGTATGGTAGGCATCCAGGGCTGCCCTGCTCTCGAACTCCGAGTAGAGCACCACGTCAGCGGAACTCTCGGTGGCACTGAAATCGATGCCCACCTCGATCGCCAGCATGCCGGGGATCTTTCCGCGCAGGGCTTCCAGCTCGCTTTTGACAAGTCGGGCGTTGGCGGCCTTGTCCCTGCCCAGCGCGTAATCCTTGAGACGCCACATGACGATATGCTTGACCATGACTCAGCGCTTCCTCAACCGTTATCCGCTGTCTCGGACAGCAACTCCCCGCTGACCGGCTGGTAGTGTTCCACGGTGGGGAACGGATCGTAGAAGTGGTGCAACAGCCGCTTCCATTCCTGGTATGCCGGCGAGCCGCGGAACCCCTGTTCATGATCGGCCACGCTATCCCAGCCCACCAGCAACACGTACTTGTTGTCCACCTCCAGGCAGCGCTGCAAGGTATGGCCCCGATAGCCGGGCATGGAAGCGATAATGCGCTGCGCCTTGGCGAAGGCCTGTTCGAAGGCATCGGCCTGACCAGGCCGAACCTGCAGCGGAGCCAGTTCCAGGATCATCTTGTCTACCCCCCAGGAAAGCGCTGAATGCAGGTCATGGTACTCGCCAGCGGGCACTGATAGCCACGGCCACTGGCCGAAAAACACGGGCTTGCAATAATCGCCATACCGACTACAATCATCGCCAACAATTCAATTGTGCACAATCAATATGCCCAGACAGCGCCAGATCACCACACCTCCACCAGCCACGCTGGATGAACAGCTGTGCTTCGCTGTGTATGCGGCCTCGCTGGCGATGAAGCGCGTTTATCGCCAGCTGCTGGAAGAGCTGGGACTCACCTATCCCCAGTACATTGTGCTTCTGGCGCTCTGGGAGCGCGACGGGCGGACCGTGTCGGAACTCGGCCGCCAGCTGCTGCTGGATTCCGGAACGCTCACGCCGCTGCTGAAACGCATGGAAGCCGCCGGGCTGCTGCGTCGTGTTCGCGGCACCGAGGATGAACGACAGGTTTTTGTGCACCTGTGTGACAACGGCATAGCCCTGCGCGAGCGGGCCGGTTCGGTTCAGTACCAGGCCGCCTGCGCCAGCAAATGCGGAGCACGCGAACGCGACGGACTGATTGATTCGCTGAATGAGCTTCGCGCCTCACTGCTGAGGCACGTGGAAGGCTGACCACCACCCAACCATCGAAGGAGTCGAGCATGGATACACCCGAGAAGATCGTTTACCAGGCGAATGCGAAAGCCACCGGAGGTCGCGACGGCAGGGCCGTTTCATCCGACGGCGTGCTGGACGTGAAACTGAGCGTGCCGAAGGAGATGGGCGGCGCCGGCGGCAACGCCACCAACCCCGAGCAGTTGTTCGCAGCCGGCTATTCCGCCTGCTTCCTGGGCGCGATGAAATTCGTCGCCGGACAGAAAAAGGTGAAACTGCCGGAAGACACGCAGGTTTCCGCTTCCGTGGGGATCGGCCCTATTCCCACCGGTTTCGCCATCGCCGTGGAACTGGAAGTCAGCATTCCCGGACTGGACCGGGAGCAGGCACAGCAGATCGTGGAAGCCGCCCACGTGGTGTGCCCTTACTCCAACGCCACCCGCGGCAACGTCGACGTCAAGCTCAAGGTGGCCTGAGCAAACACTGACCAATTGCCGCCTTCACGCCCGGCAGGTGAGCCGATTCAGTCCAGGCTCACCTTGCCCCGGGCGGCCTTGGTCCGCCCGCGCTTGGTCTTGCTGTCCATGCGTTTCTGCCGCGCCGACTTGCTGGGCCTGGTGGGCCTGCGTTTCTTGCGGGTGACCACGGCCCCGCGAACCAGCTCCTGTAGCCGCGCCAATGCATCCTCGCGGTTCTTCTCCTGGCTGCGATAACGCTGCGCCTTGATCACGATAACGCCGTCAGCGGAAATGCGGCGGTCACTGACCGACATCAGGCCCGCCTTGTAGGCTTCGGGCAGCGACGAGGCGTGAATATCGAAACGCAGATGGGCTGCTGTGGAGAGCTTGTTGACGTTCTGCCCGCCCGCGCCCTGCGCTCGCACGAACTGCAGCTCGATCTCGGACTCCGGTATCTGGACTTGCCTGGATATCTGCAGCATGCGCATTCACTCAAGGAAGCAATGATTCATTCCCGCGGTCTCGTTACGGCCGGATATTTCGCGATGCCGGGCGCGATCGTTGCTGGAACGAAGGAAGGCAAGGTTGCCATGCCCGTGCTCCCTGCACCATAGTCTGCCTGGCAGGCCGCCCCTGTTCGAGGGGCATTCTTTCCCAAGCAGCGACCAGGAGACCGTCATGAAGATTTTTTTCGCGACCGCCTTCGCCGCATTGTTCCTCTTCTCCACGCAGACACAGGCGGCGGATGGCATGGAGGTACTGGAAAGCGATTCCGATATGGCCGGCACCATCGACCGCCTCCTTTCGGCACTGGATGACGCCGGCATGAACATCTTCCAGGAAGTGGACCACAGCATGGGCGCGGCCGGCGCCGGCATGGAGCTGGAGCCCACCTACCTGGTGATGTTCGGGAACCCGGAGATCGGTACGCAGCTCATGCAATGTGGCCGCAGCGTCGGTATCGATCTGCCGATGAAGGCGCTGATCTGGCAGGAGGACGAAACCGTGTACGTGGGCTACAACAGCGCCGACCACCTCGCCGAACGCCACGGGCTGGAAGACTGTGACGAGGTCATCGGGCAGGTGTCCGGGGCGCTGGAGAACTTCGCGAGCCAGGCGGCCGGACAGTAACGGACGCCCTACTCCAGCATGTCCGCCAGCACCCTGAGATTTTCCGCATGCAGGGTGTTGGCGGAGTCCGGGGACACGTCCTTGGAGTGCATTGGCCCGAATTCCTGCGGCCGCTCTATGTAGGCCGTGCGCAAGCCGCAGCTGCGAGCAGCGGCCAGGTCGTCCTGATGAGCCGCCACCAGCATCACCTGCTCCGGCCTCACGTCGAACACCCGGGCCACGCCCAGGTAAGTGTCGGGGTCCGGCTTGTACTTGCCGAACACCTCGGCCGACAGAATGCAGTCCCATGGCAGCTGCGCATGCTTGGCCATGGCCGTGAGCAGACCAAGGTTGCCGTTGGACAGCGTACACACGGTATAGCGCCGCTTCAGGCGCGTGATGCCTTCCACCGCATCCGGCCACGGGTCCAACCGGTGCCATATCCGGTTCAGCGAAGTGATCTCCGGCTCGGGGAGTGATCGCACTTCAAAGCGCGCCAGCAGGTCCTCGAGAATCTGCCGGTGCAGCAGGTCCAGCGGCACCCATCCGGTTTTTCCTGATCGCACCCTTTCCATGGCCGGCTGATAACCGGCGCGCCAGGCCAGCGCGAACGCATTCGCGTCGACCTCCGGGAGCACTCTCCGCACCTCTCTTTCCACCGAGGAGTACCAGTCCACCACGGTGCCGAACACGTCGAATGCCAGCACATGGACCGTATCGCGCACGCTCTCCTCCATGGTCACCTCTGTCTTTGTTCTAACCTTGCCAGAATAGCCGCAAACACGACCGTCCCCCTACCCACTGCCGCGGGCGGCGACAAAGGACACGACATGGCACTGAACACTCCTGGAAAGAGCTTCCGCCACACCTACCTGGACTACGACAGACTGAGCCGGCAGTTGCAAGACTGGGCTGGAAAGTACCCGGAAATAACCGAATTACGCAGCATCGGCAAGACGCCCGAAGGGCGTGACATCTGGGTGCTGAGCATCGGCAAGGATCCGGGCGGAGTGCGTCCTGCCACCTGGGTGGACGGCAACATGCACGGCGGCGAGCTTGCCGGTTCCAGCGTGGCACTGGCCATCGCCGAGGCGGCTTTGCGGCTGCATACCGATGACGCCCCACCCGCAGGCCTCCCGGCCCACCTGCGGGACGCCCTGCGCGGGTTGCACTTTCACATCTGCCCCCGGATCTCGCCCGACGGTGCCGAACGTGTGCTGCGCCAGGGCGGCTTCGTGCGATCCGCGCCGCGCCGCCAGCCCCATGCCGAAAACCAACCCCACTGGCGGGTTGAGGACCTGGACGGCGACGGCGTCTGCCGCTACCTGAGAATGCGCGACGACGCCGGGGATTTCGTGGAATCCGCCAGTCATCCGGGGCTGATGCTGCCACGACGCGTGGAAGACCCTCCCCCCTACTGGCGGCTCTATCCCGAAGGTGTGATCGAACACTGGGACGGCCACACGATACCGGAACCCGAGCTGTTGCGCGGCACCCCGGACTTCAACCGCAATTTCCCCTGGAGCTGGCGACCGGAACCGCATCAGGCCGGCGCAGGCGACTACCCGGGCTCGGAACCGGAAACACAGGCGGTGATGGCATTCGCGGTCGCGCACCCCAACCTCTACGCCTGGCTCAATCTGCATACCTTCGGCGGCGTCTTCATCCGCCCGGCACAGGATGTACCCGACACCCGCATGGATCAGGCCGATCTTGGGGTTTACCGGCAACTTGCGGTTTGGGGGGAACGGCATCCGGGCTATCCGACGGTCAGCGGCTACGAGGAGTTCACCTACGAGCCTGACAAGCCGCTGCATGGGGATCTGACCGATTTCGCGTACCACCAGCGCGGCTGCCTGGCCGAGGTCTGCGAGCTCTGGGACCTGTTCCGGCAACTGGACCTGCCGAAGCCGCGCCGCTTCGTGGATCACTACACCGCGTTGAGCCGCAGCGACATGGGGCGCCTGGCCGACTGGGACGAGCGACGCAACGCAGGCAGGATCTTTCAACCCTGGGCGCCGCTGGAGCACCCGCAGCTCGGCGCCGTCGAAATCGGAGGCCATGATCCGCGGGTGGGCATCTGGAACCCACCCCCGGAAAAGCTCCCGACCATCTGTGACAGCATGTCTGCCTACTGGCTGCTGGTTGCCTCGCTGCTTCCCCGACTGAGTGTGGAAGCGTTGGACTGCGTGCCATTGGGAGAAAACCACCAGGAAATCCGCATCTCTGTCGCCAATCACGGCTATCTCCCGACCAACGGCATCAGCGCGGGGAGGGAAGCTCCCTGGAACACACCGGTAGAGGCCAACTTCGGAAGCCACGGATGCGATTTGATCGAGCCGTTGCAGAGGCGCCAGACGCTGGGGCACCTGGACGGCTGGGGGCGTGGCCTCGGCCAGGCTTCGCAGATGCCCTGGTTCCAACACTCTTCCGGCTCCGACAACCGCGCCAGGGCATCCTGGATCGTGCGCGGCACCGGCACCGTCACCATCAAGGTGGGCAGCCCGCGGCTGGGGTACGTCGAACGGTGCATCCCGGTTCCGGCGTCTTCCTGAACGCACCGGATCTGTCGAATTACCGCACCGCCCGACGACCAGGACCCACAACGAGACAGAGGAGCAGAGGCATGAAGTTTCTTTGCCTGGCCTACGAACAGGAACAGGTACTGAACGCGCTCTCGCGCGAGGAGTGGCTGGCACTGCGGCAGGAAACGCTGGACTACGTCCGGAAGCTACGACAAGAGGGGCAGTTGCTGGCGACGCACGCCTTGCGGAGTGCTGGCACGGCGAAGACGCTGCAGCGCCGGAGCGGCGAAACCACCGTCACCGACGGCCCCTTTGCCGAAACCAAGGAGCAGATCGGCGGTTATTTTCTGATCGAGGCGGCCGATATGGATGCTGCGCTGCGAATCGCAGGCGGCTGGCCGTCAGCCCGCATCGGAACCATAGAAGTCCGCCCGATCGAAGAGACGCTGCCCGAGGAGCGCAGGTACTGAGCGCTCGGCTGCCATCAGGACCGCCATCGGGTTGCCACCCGTCACGTCGACGCTGGCCTGTTCCCGCTCAATGGACCACGAGCACGGGACAGTCCGCCCAGTGCAGCACGCGCTGGGATACGCTGCCCAGCAGTGCCTCCTGGAACCTTCCCAGGCCGCGCCGCCCGATGACGATCATCGGACTGGCCTGACTGGCGGCATAATCGATAATAGCCCGTGACGGATCACCCTTGCTTCTGACGGTTTCCAACGTCACCGTCGCATCCCCCATGGCTTTTCTGGCAGTGTCGAAAGCCTTCTGCGCAGCCGTATCCCAGATCGCCTGAAACGCCTGCTCGTCGATGCGCTCGATACCCACCATCTCGGCGGATGGGCCGGGAATGCCGAACAGTTCCCGCGGATGTGACGGAGAGACGTGCAACAGATGGACCGGCAGCTTCATCGAGACAGCAAGTAGCGCCGCGTGCTCGGCCGCCTTGGCGGAATGCTCGGAACCGTCACAGGGAACGACGATGGTGCCAACGGTAGCCATGGGTGCCTCCTCTTGATTTTCTTTCACTATCGAGAACCAGTACCGTGCGCCGCGCTCAAGCACATGATAAAACGATGAATCAATCATGTCCGCTTGCGACACGGAGGGCCACCGCCAGTCGGCTGCCGGTTGATCGGCGCTCCTGCTGGCGTTAGCGTTCGTGCCTGGGCAAGGCTCATGCGGTTTCCGTCAAACGGTACCCGGGGCTCATCGAATAAGCAAAAACTGTCAAAGAACAATTGCCAGGGAAACTTCAAAGGGATCGTTGCATGGGCCTGCTTTCGCGTAAACGCCTCCTGTCGTGGCTTTTCATCCTCCTGGTCGTCGCGGTCGCGCTGAACGCCTACATCTGGTATCAGGCAAAGGAGCGGATGGACGAGTTCGCCAGCATGATGCGGCCGTTCGCCCAGATCAGCTATGAGGGGATCATTCCGTCGCTGCTCGGCCAGGTATCCATCCGCGGAGTGGAAATCAGACCGCTGGGCATCAACGACGAAGTCCGCATCGACCGAGTGACGCTCTCGGCTGGCAACCTGCTGGAACTGATTCGTCTGGAACGCGATCTTCAGGCCCTGCGCCTGCCCAAGGCACTGGGCGTCAGCGCCGAAGGCGTTCGCTTCCACACCCAAGGCGATATCCTCCATGGCTTGCAGGAAATGCAGGCCGCAGATGGCCAGACCGCTTCGGTGGACGCCGCGTTCGGCTCCTGCGGGGACGGAACGGTACTGGGACCGGACGACTGGCACGCCATGGGCTACCAGTCGCTGGTGGCCGATCTGCACTACGCCTACGAGCATGACCAGCGCTTCGACAGCGTGACCTTTTCAGGCAACACACGAGTCCGTGAGGCGGCTGAAGTGCGCTGGGAGATCCGCCTCACCTCCATGCCGCTGGGCGAAATCACGCCGGTGCGTCTGATGAATCAGCAGCCCCGCGTGGAACACATGAACTTCAAGTACACCGACCTCTCCTACAACCAGCGCCGCAACCGCTACTGCGCGGACCGTTCGGAGATGGAGGTAGGGGCATTTATCGAACAGCATGTGAGCGCCATCCACACGCTGATGAACCAGACCGGCCTGGAGCCATCGGAAAGCCTGGTGGACGCCTACCGCAGGTTCGTCACGAATGCCGGCAGCATCGAAGTACAGGCGTTCCCGAGCAGCAGCCTGAACTTCACCAACACGCGCTTCTATGGCCCCCAGGAACTGGTGGATGCGCTGGGAATCAGGCTGCATGTCAACGACGAGCCGGTGCGGGACGTGGCCTTGCGGCGCTATCGGCCGGAAGCCGGGGCTGACGTGCCACAAGCCGTGGCAGACCCGAGCAGCGGCGCAGACCGGGCGCGCCCGGAGCGAGCGGGACGGGCCGCGCCGCAATACAGGGAAGTGGATTTCTCCGACCTGGAACAGCATCTCCACCGCTCTGCACGGGCCTACCTGAGCAACGGCCGGCAACGTGAAGGCCTGCTGGTGGAGGTGGAACCGGACAGACTTGTGCTACGTCGGCGTATGCATGGTGGCGATGTCAGCTTCCCGCTCACCTTTGCCGAGCTCGAACGCGTGGAGGTGTTTCACTGAGGAACGCCTCCAAGGTAACGCCGACTGGTTCCTCGGCCAGGTTACGGCCGGAAGGCTCCCAGTGCGGGGGGCGGAGCTTGGCCGCCCGTCATTCCGCAGCCAGGCAACAGGCCACCCAGCGCTGACTAACGGAACGCCGGTTCGTCGAAACTGCGCAGCTTGCGGGAATGCAACTGATCGACACCGGACTGTTCAAGGATGCGCAGCGTTTCCAGGCCGATCGTCAGGTGCTGATTGATGCGCGTACGGTAGAAGGAATTCGCCATGCTGCGGAGCTTCAGCTCGCCGTGCATGGGCTTGTCGGACACACAAAGCAGCGTGCCGTACGGCACCCGAAGGCGAAAGCCGTTGGCCGCGATGGTCGCGCTCTCCATGTCCACCGCAATAGCCCGCGACTGACTGAAACGCTCATAGAGTTCGTCGTAACGGAACTCCCAGTTGCGGTTGTCGGTGCTGGCCACGGTGCCGGTGCGCAGCCGGGTCTTGATATCAGTGCCGTCTAGGCCGGTGACCCCGGCCACCGCATCCTGCAGCGCCACCTGGATCTCCGCGATAGCCGGGATGGGCACCCACAGCGGCAGATCCTGATCCAGCACGTGATCCTCGCGGATGTATGCGTGGGCCAGCACGTAGTCCCCCAGTTGCTGGGAACGCCGCAATCCGCCGCAGTGCCCCACCATCAGCCAGCAATGCGGCCGCAGCACTGCCAAGTGGTCGGTGATGGTCTTTGCGTTGGACGGTCCCATGCCGATATTGATCAGCGTCACGCCCAGCCCGTCCGGCCGCACCAGATGGTAGGCGGGCATTGGCGGCATGTGTTTCGGCGTTTCCCCGCCCGAAACATAGCGTTCGGCGTTGGGGCTGGCGGTAATACGCTCGCCCGGCTCGACGAAGGCTTCATAGCCATTGCCCCGCTTCACCTGGTCGTGGGCATAGGCCACGAAGTCGTCCACATAACGCTGGTAATTCGTAAACAACACGAAACCCTGGAAATGCCGGGGATCCGTGCTGGTGTAGTGATGCAGGCGCTGCAGCGCGATGTCCACACGCTGGGCCGAGAACAGCGCCAGCGGATAGGGGTAGCCGGACGGCGTGCGGCTGGTGGCGTTGGCGATGCTGTCGTCGATATGTCCCAGATTCGGCAGGTGGAACACCTCGCTCAGGCGCCGCACCTGCTCCGGGCCGAGATCGGCCGTGGACTCCTCGATCACGAAAGGCAGCGGGATCGGCTGATTGCTCACCCCCACCTGGACCGGCACGCGATGATTGGCGATCAACAGGCTGAGCTGCTCGTGAAAATACGAGGAGAAGATGTCCGGCCGCGTCACCGTGGTGCCATGCGCCCCGGCGTTTCGGAGTGAGCCATAGGTTGGCTGCGCGTCGGTGACCAACTGATCCGGCGTCACCTCTATGCCAACATAGGGGTAGCAGGCGTCCACGCAGGAGTCGCTGACCGAGGCGCCGGAGGCGAACCGGCGGTGCGATTCACGAATGCGCTGAACCGCCGTATCGTAAATATGCCGAATCCGGGCTACCGCTTCCTCGGCGGTGTCGCAGGGCACCAGGTCGCGAACCGGTCCATGTCCGGTACCAGGCATATCACCTCCTCATCCATATCCACCTCCGCACGCGGAGGACTCGTGTTTAGTTTCGGGACTTGCGCGGCGCCGTGCAACCGCCCGATGCTAAAAGGACGCCCGGCCGGACAACGAACGACGATGGGAAACGGCGACCACTCAAGGAAACCCCACCACCATGACACCGACTGGCCTCACGTCCACGGCTGTTGCAACCCTGGTTCTGCTGGTGGTTGCATTCGCCTCGGTGCCGTTCCTGCTTTCACCCCTGCTGCCGGACATCGCTCTCACGTTCGGCCTGAGCACAGCGGAGTCCGCCTGGGCAGTCAGCCTGTTCGGCGCCACACTGGCCATCGCCGCCCCGTTGTTCGGGCTATTCGGGGGCCGGTTCCCACGGTTACGGCTCATTCGAATCGGCCTCGCCCTGTTCACGCTGGGGCTGGTGGGCGCCGCACTGGCCCCGGGGTTTGCCTGGCTGCTGCTGGCGCTGGCGGCCACCGGCGTCGGCGCCGGCATGTACGTACCCACTGCCTACTCGCTGGTGGGTGATCACGTACCGTTTGCCCAGCGGGGCAGGACCATGGGGCGGGTCATGGCCGGTTGGGGCTACGCCATCATCGTCTGTATCCCGTTGGGCGGCTATCTCGCCGACCTCGCCGGCTGGCGCTCGGCGATGGCGTTGCTGGCCGCCGTGGCGACACTGGCTCTGTTAGCAAGCCGCTTGCTCCCGGCCGGTCGGGCACAGGCCACGGGCCACCAGCCGCCGGCAGACCTGCGGCAGTTGTCAGCCGCCGTGTTCCTCGACCCCGGGGCGCGGCTGATATTGCTGGTCAACGTCTGCAACATGGTGGCCTTCTACGGCGCCTACACCTACCTGGGGACCTGGCTGAGAAACGGAATGGGAATGGGCAGCGACGGGGCCGGCCTGGTCATTCTTGCTTACGGGGCCGGCCTGGCACTGATGACCCTGAACAGCCGACTGCTGGACCGCCTCGGCCACCGGCAATCGCTATATCTGGCCCATGGCGGCCTGATGGTCGGCTGGCTGGCACTGGCGCTGAGCCCTGGTCCCGGCTGGGCGATGCTTGCGCTGCTGTGGATCGGGATCGTGCAGGGAGCGGCGCTGGTGGGCCAATCCACGCTGTGCAGCCACCAGAGCGACCATGGCCGGGGAGCGATCATGGCATTCTTCACCTGCACCACATACATCGGCGTGTTTGCCGGCGCCGCACTGTTCGGGCCGGTTTTCTCCACGCAGGGCTACCTGACGGTTGCTCTGCTGGCCGCAGCACTGAATGGTGTTGCCAGCCTGCTGCTGCATCTGGGCCGACACCGGCTACGGGCTGCCTGACACCCGGGGGAAGCGGAGCAACAGCCGCTCCCAACCGCCGCCTCCGGTCTTCGTTGCCGGCCCCGGCCGTTATTCCGGCGGCGGCGTAGGCCTCACCAGTATCTCGTTCACATCCACATGCGCCGGCTGGGAAACCGCGTAGAGTACGGCCGCGGCCACATCCTCGGGCTTCAGCGCATGGCTTGGTGGTTGATCGAAGAAGGGTGTATCGACCATCCCGGGCTCGATCAGCGTCACCCGAATGCCGGTCCCGCGCAGTTCCTCGCGAACGCCGTAGCCAATCGCGCTGACCGCCCACTTGGTGGCGCTGTACATGGAACCCGGGATGGTCACGCGGCCCGCCGCCGAGCCGGTCAGCAGGATATGCCCGCGCGTCTCTTTCAGCGCCTCGATGGTATGGCGCAGCGTCAGGCCAACCCCGTAGACGTTGGTGAGGATCATCTCACGCCACCGATCGGTGTCCGCGCCGCTGAACCCACCCGAGCTACCTCCGATGCCGGCGTTGGCAAACACGGCATCCAGCCGCCCGAAGCGGTCCAGCACCTGCTGGACCATGGCCTGCTGGCTGTCGAAGTCGTTCACGTCACACTGGACGGCCAGCGCCCGTTCCGACCCCCCCAGGTCTCCAGACAGTGCCTCAAGCCGGTCCGTAGAGCGCGCCGCCAGCGCAAGCCGGTATCCCGCTGCTGCCGCGGCGCGGGCCGTCGCGGCACCAATGCCGCTGCTGGCACCGGTAATCAGCATTACTCTATCGCTCATGGCGTTCCCCTCCTGGAATGCGTGACTTCACTGAGGGACACCTTGGCAACGATGACGTTCATCCCGCCGGGGCGCGAGACCAATGTTCCGCGTTTTCCCAAACGAACCGCTGCAATCAGCGTTTCCCGAGAAACTCGCGTAGCAACTCCTCTCTATCACTCTCCAGCATGTCGAGGCGCGCTCCAAACGGGCCCCAATGTTCACTCTCGCGCCCCTCCTCGAGAAGCGCGCGCTCCTTGGCCTTCGTGAAATCGTCACCACCAGCCATTTTAAGCGCCACCAAATACCGGAAATCCAGATGGGGCTTGTCGGCAATCTGCGCATACTCAGCCGCAACCGACAGATAGCAATCCGGTACGGACTCGCCAGGCCCAGCCAAATGGTCTCTGACCATGCATAGGCTAAAACGCGTCTCCGGCAGACCCGTAATCTCGTACAAGCGATGCAGATCACGCTCAGCCTGCTCGTACCGACCCTCATCGAGCAGAACATTGATCCGGTAATCAAGCGCCTGCCGATGCTCCGGATCCCGTGCCAACGCCAGAGTGAGCAATTCAAGCTTGCGCGACGCGCTCTCCGGCGTTTGCGAAGCGTCGATTTCTATCGCCTGCCGATAGAGTTCATCGGCCGCCAAGCCTTCATGCTTCCGCGACTCCCCACCCGCGGTTGCCATCGCCACACAGACCGACCACATGGCCCCGGCAACCCACAGTGCCGCCACCGCCACACGCAGACTCATGGCGTTTCCTCTTTGATCACCGTTCCCGCGACATCAAAAATCCGTGAAGTGCTGCTTGGGAACGGTGGGACGTTATTGAATGTATAGCCACCGCGCAGACGGATCTGATATTCACCCGCCCCCCGCTGCTCCGGCAGTTTGAGAATACAAGTTCCAATAGGAGTGAAGCGCACTCCATTGCGTTCCCCCTTCCCCCAGAGCTCAGGCCCTTTCTGAGCATATTGCAGGTGCGCGCGCATGCCTTCCTGGCCATTTCTCACAATGACCGCACTCCCCACCAGTCGACGCTTCCACCATGTCTTCTGGCAATTTCCGCCGCCGCGCTCCAGCCCCGCATTGCGACGTTCACCAGCCCGTCTGCGTTAACAGAGATGCTACCCCAAAGAAAATAAGTGGCGTTTACTCCCACGCCTTCAGCGCGCAAGTCTGCCGCCTGGCGAATGAAAAACTCTTCATATGTGTTTCGGTTCATCACCAACCTCCATGTCGTTAACCGATAGAATCTGCGCACAAATTAGGTACTCGCTGAGCACGGTTGCCCAACAAGATTATCGACGCTGCGGAGGTCGCTAAGAGGAAGAGTTCAGCAGCTATCGGGAAGGTTCTATAGCCGCTCCGCCAACGTCCTTGTCATGGATTGCTTCCAGCAAATGCACTTTCAGAATTTTCCAAGAAGAATACAAACAGGAAAACAAGCCATCAAGTCCAGTGTGAGACATCTCAGGCCGTCGTCAGCCCCCGTCCATCAGACGGTGACGACGCAGCCGCCGGGCGGCGCTCAGTCCACCACATCCAGACCAGCGAGACGGCAGTGACCCCGAACAACAGCATGAACACCGTACTGGGCACCCCTGTCAGGTCCAGCAACATGCCGAACTTGATGGGCAGCAGGAAACCGCCCAGGCCGCCGGCCAGACCAACGATGCCGGATACCACGCCGATGTTCCGGTCGAAGTCGTTGGAGACGTACTTGAACACCGAGGCCTTGCCCACGCCCCAGGCCACGCCGACCACGAACAACAGCGCGGTGAACACCCAGATATTCACGCCGAAGGCGAAACTGAACGTGGTGCCGTTGCTGGTGTGCACCGCGTACTCGGTGTACGGGTAGGACATGATGAACAGGCAGACGACGCTGGACCACATGCACCACCAAGTGACCGTGTGGGCGCCGAAACGGTCGGAAAGCCAGCCGCCAAGCGCGCGGATCACCCCCGATGGCAGTACGAAGATGGTGGCGATCAGCGCCGCCAGCTGCAGCCCGACGCCGTATTCGGCCATGTAGTAGCGGGTGAGATACAACGACAACGCCACGTAACCGCCGAACACCACCGAATAGTACTGGCAGTACTTCAGCACCCGCGGATCCTTCAGCAGCGCGAGCTGCTCCTTCAGCGAGGGTTGGTCGCCGCTGCGCTCCTGCGGATCCGGCGTGGTCAGGAACCAGAACGCCAGCGCGGTGACCAGCATGGCGGCGGCGTAGATCGTGGGCACGTACTGCCAGCCCAGCATCACCACCACGGTGGGCGCCACGTACTTGGTCAGCGCCGCGCCGGCATTGCCGGCACCGAAGATGCCCATGGCGAAGCCCTGCTTTTCCCGCGGGAAGGCGCGGGCCACGTAGGCGATGCCCACCGCGAAGGACGCCCCGACCAGCCCCACCAGCAGGCCCAGCACCAGCAACTGCCAGTACGTCGTGGCGTACTGCACCAGGTAGATGGGAATGACGGTGGAGAGCATCAGCAGGAAATACACCGTACGGCCGCCGAAGCGGTCGGTGAGCATGCCGATGGGCAGCCGCGCCAGCGAGCCGCTGAGGATGGGCATGGCGGTGAGCAGGCCGAACTGGGTTTCGGTCAGGCCCAGCTCGGTGGCAATGGGGTTGCCGATGACGCCGAACATGACCCAGACAGCAAAGCAGATCGTGAATGACAGCGTGCTCATCCACAGGATGGCCTGGGGGTTGTGGTAGTTCGTGGCTGCTGGATTCGTCATTTTGTTCCTCATGATGGTGCGCATCGCCTCGCTCCGGGCACCTACGCCGGTTCCACGCGTGACAACCGGGGATCGGTTTCGCCGCTCGTCTCCCGGGCTATCGCCTCGGCACTCGCGGTGGCGGCAACCTTGCCGATGATGGTGAGTGCGGGACTGGGCAGGCCTGCCTCTCCGGCACGGCTGGCGATGGTGGCGAGCGTTCCCCGGACCACGCGCTGCCTGGCGGTGGTGCCCTCGGCGATAACCGCCACCGGCCAGTCCTCTGCCAGCCCGTTCCGGCGCAGGGCGGCACAGAACCGATCCAGGGCGCCCAGGCCCATGTACATGACCAGCGTCCGGTCACGCCGGGTGAGCGCCGCCCAATCCTCCGGGCTGCGCCCTTCCCGGTCGTGACCGGTCAGGAACAGCACGGAGCGGGAATGGTCGCGATGGGTCAGCGGGATCTGCGCGCTGGCAGCACAGCCCAGCGCGGCGGTGATGCCCGGCACCACCTCGCAGCGAATACCGGCGGCGCACAGCGCATCCAGTTCCTCGCCGCCCCGACCGAAGATGAAGGGGTCGCCCCCTTTCAGGCGCACCACGTTCAGCCCCTGCCGGGCGTAGTGGATCAACAGTTCCTCGGTGCGCCGCTGGGGCACATGGTGGTTGCCGCACTGCTTGCCGACATAGATTCGCCGGGGCTTCGGACCGCCCAGCGCCAGGATCTCGGGCGACACCAGCCGATCATGGAGGATGATGTCCGCCTCCCGCAGCACCCGCTCGGCCTTCCGTGTAAGCAGCTCCGGATCGCCGGGACCGGCGCCCACCAGGTAGACTGTCCCGATGGCTTGCGGCTGTTCATGAGCCCACATATCGAGACATCCTGGGCACCTTCCGTCGTCGAGACTCCGTTCGGTCTTCATCAGGCCGTCCTCTGGTTCATGGTGCTGATCAGCCCCTGGATTTCCGGCAGGCAACTGCCGCAGTTGCCGCCGGCCTGGCAGGCGCTGGTCACCTGCTCGGGCGTGCCGGCGCCGTTGGCAATGGTCTGGCGGATGGTGTTTTCGCCGACCCCGAAACAGGAGCAAACGGTGCGCCCGGCGTCCATCTCGCCTTTGGGCGGGCGTCCCGACAGCAGCGCCATGCGTTCGGCCTGCTCCAGTTCCGCCTTGCCGAACAGTCCGCCCAGCCAGTTCCGCTCCGGCAGCGTTTCCCGCCGGCCCATGAACAGACAACCCAGCAGACGACCGCCCCGAACCCAGGCGGCGCGGTAGCTGCCACGGGCGGAGTCGGCGAACTCGAGCCATTCCCCCTGCCCCCGCAGCAGCTTTTTCGCCAGGGCCGGCAGATCACACGGGGATTCGTCACCCGCCAGCTCATAACGGATGAAGGCCGGTCCGCGGGCCATCGCCCACCAGGCGCAATCGGGATGCTCTGCCGGCGCTTCGCGCAGCAGCAGGAAGCCATGCCACTGCGGCCGCAGCGGTTCCAGTGCCACGGGCGTGTGTTTGAATTCCGGTTCACCGGACAACGGGTCGGTGACGGGATTCACCACCACGTCCACCCGGCCCCGCACCGCGTACTGGTCGTTCCAGTGCATGGGTACGAAGACATTGCCCTGGCGCTGACCGCGGTCCACGCTGACACGCCCGATGACCTCGCCCCAGCGGCTGCGCACACGCGCCAGCTCGCCGTTGGCGACACCGGCTGCAACGGCATCCGCCGGATGAAGCTGGACAAACGGTTCCACGGTATGCGCGGACAGGCGCGCCGCCTTGCCGGTCCGTGTCATGGTGTGCCAGTGGTCGCGCACCCGCCCGGTATTGAGGACGAGTGGGTAGTCCACGCAGGGGCTATTGGCCGGCGCCTGCGCCTCCACCATCACGAACTGCGCCCGCCCGTTGGCAGTGAAGAAGTGGCCGTCCTCGAACAGGCGAGGGGTGTCCTCGCCATCGATGCGCACCGGCCACTGCCGCGGCTGCAACGCATCGTAGTCCTGACGTTTCAGACCGGCCAGGCCACCGATATCGAAGTCCCGGCTGCCATCGTTCTCGAAGGCAGACAACCGTGCATGCTCGTCGAAGATCTGCCAGGGGTGCTCATAATCAAAGGCATGACCGAAACCCAGCCGCTCGGCGACCCGGCACAGGGCCCACCAGTCCGGCCTTGCCTCGCCGGGGGCGGGCAGGAAGGCCCGCTGCCGGGAGATGCGGCGCTCGGAATTGGTGACCGTGCCGTCCTTCTCTCCCCAGGTCAGGGCCGGCAGCAGCACATCGGCCACCGCTGTGGTATCGGTGCTTCGCATGGCGTCGGATACCACCACCAGCTCGCAGCCTCGCAGCGCCTCGCGCATGGCATCGGCGTCCGGCAGGCTGACCAGCGGGTTGGTGGCCATGATCCAGACCGCCTTGATCTGGCCGTGGTGCATGGCCTGGAACAGGTCCACCGCCTTGTGACCGGGGCCGAAGACCAGATTCGGAGCGTCCCAGAAGCGCCGGACGCGATCCAGATCGCCTTCCTCGAAACCCATGTGGGCCGCCAGTTGATTGGCCAGCCCCCCGACCTCCCGGCCACCCATGGCGTTGGGCTGGCCGGTGATGGAGAACGGTCCCGCACCCGGCTTGCCGATGCGCCCGGTGATCAGGTGGCAGTTGATGATGGCGTTGACCTTGTCCGTGCCCACGGAGGACTGGTTCACGCCCTGGGAGAACAGCGTCACCGTGCGCTCGGTCTGGGAGAACCAGCGATAGAGGCGCGCCACGTCCACGTCCGGCAGATCGGTCTGCGCCGCCACGTGGGGCACGCTGCCCTGCTTGCGGGCCTCCATCACGGCGGAACCGAACCCCTCGGTATGCGCGTCCAGGAAGGGGTAGTCCACGGGGCCTTCCTTGGAGAGGTGCGCCAGCAGGCCGTTCCACAGCCAGACGTCGGTGCCCGGCGCCAGCGGCAGGTGCAGATCGGCGATTTCGCAGGTGTCGGTACGGCGCGGATCGATGACCACCACCCGCATTTGCCGATTACGCGCCTTGGCCGCCTTGATGCGCTGGTAGATCACGGGGTGGCACCACGCCAGATTGGAGCCGGTGATGATCAGCAGGTCGGCCTGCTCCAGGTCCTCGTAGTTGCCGGGCACGATATCCGAGCCGAAGGCGCGCTTGTGCCCGGCTACAGCCGAGGCCATGCAGAGCCGGGAGTTGGTGTCGACGTTGCCGGTGCCGATGAAGCCCTTGAAGAGTTTGTTGGAGACGTAGTAGTCCTCGGTCAGCATCTGGCCGGAGCCGTAGAAGGCCACTGCCTGCGGGCCGTGCTCCGCGACGATCCGCCGGAAGCCGCTCGCTACCGTCTCCAGCGCCTGATCCCAGCTCACGCGCTCTCCACGCACTTCCGGGTACAGCAGCCGACCGTCCAGGTCCACGGTATCGCCCAGCGCCGAGCCTTTGGAGCACAACCGGCCGTGGTTGGCCGGGTGGCCCGGATCGCCCTTTACGGTAACCGTGCCGTTCGCGGTCCGGCTGGCGATGATGCCGCAGCCGACGCCGCAATAGGGGCAGGTGGTTCGGGTGGTTTCGCTCATGACTTTACCCGTCTGGTTTCCGCCGGTTCATGCAAGCCAGATCGCGCGAGCCTGGAGCAACATCTGGCGTGGTCGCGATGGCGCGCACCGCCGGATTCATGCACCCTGGGCCTGCGGTTCCGGGTTCAGGTAGAGATCGCGGCCCTCCTGCCTCACCTCGAAGCGCGGCACGCAGCCGACGTCCGGCGCCTTGGCCTCGCCCTTGTCCAGATGGATGTTCCAGGCGTGCAGCGGGCAAGTGACCAGGCGCCCGTGCACCATGCCCTCCGACAGCGGGCCGCCCTTGTGAGGGCAACGATCGAGCAGGGCAAAGACCTCGTCGGCGCTGTTACGAAAGACAGCCACCGGGCCGTGCGCGGTTTCCACCACGCGGGCGCCCAGCACCGGGATGTCGTCCAGCGTGCCGATGGCGATCCATGCGGTATCAAGTGTGGTTGCGGCTTGCATGGCGTATTCCTCGTTACGTTTGTCGTACGACGGCATCGGGACAGTTGGTGCGCACCACCTTTGGCGGTGCACACCCTACGCCAGCCGTCCGCGAGCGTAGGGTGCACATCGCGACGCGATGCGCACCATCCAGCTACACCGCCCGCTTCAGCGGCACGAACTTGGCGTCATGGTTGGAGCAGTACTTCTTCCAGGGGTCTTCCGCCTGCGCCCTCTCCTGCGACTGCAGGAAGCGTTCGGCCAGGGCCTTGCGGTCCTCGGCATCCTCGACGATGCGGTCCTTGACGTAGGACAGGCCGACACGCTCGATCCAGGGGGCGGTCCGCTCCAGGTAGTGCGCCTCCTCGCGGTAGAGCTGCATGAAGGCGGCGCAGTATTCCTTGACCTCGTCCATGGTCTTGACCCGGCACAGCACGTCTGTGGAGCGCAGCTTCACGCCGCCGTTCCCGCCCACGTGCAGCTCCCAGCCGGACTCGATGGCGACCACGCCGAAGTCCTTGATGGTGGCTTCCGCGCAATTCCGCGGGCAGCCGGAAACGGCCATCTTGAACTTGTGCGGTGTCCAGGACCCCCAGCTCATCTTCTCCAGCTCGACGCCGCAAGTGGTCGAGTCCTGGGTGCCGAAGCGGCACCACTCGGAGCCGACGCAGGTCTTCACCGTGCGCAGCGCCTTGCCGTAGGCATGGCCGGAGACGAAGCCGGCGTCGGACAGGTCGCCCCACATGCCCGGCAACTGATCCTTTTTCACGCCCAGCAGGTCGATGCGCTGACCGCCGGTGATCTTCACGGTGGGAACGTTGTACTTCTCGGCCACTTCGGCGATGGAGCGCAGCTCGGCGGGCGTGGTGACACCTCCCCAGATGCGCGGCACCACGGAGAAAGTGCCGTCCTTCTGGATGTTGGCGTGCATCCGCTCGTTGACGAAGCGCGCCTGGCTATCGTCCTCTGCCTGCTCCGGCCAGGAGGAGATCAGGTAGTAGTTCAGCGCCGGGCGGCACTTGTCGCAGCCATCGGGCGTCTTCCAGTTCAGCACATCGAACACCTGGCGCAGCGAAGTGAGCTCCTGCTCGCGAATGGCTTCACGTACCTGTTCGTGGCTGTGCTCGGTGCAACCGCACATGGGCTTCACGTGAGCCGTCTCGTAATCCCCACCCATGGTGGCCGCCAGCAGTTGCTCCACCAGCCCGGTGCAGGAGCCGCAGGAGGCGGCGGCCTTGGTATGGGACTTCACCTCATCCAGCGTGAACAGCTGGTGCTTGCCGATGGCCTCAACGATGGTGCCCTTGCAGACGCCGTTGCAGTCACAGATCTGGGCATCGTCCGGCAGGTTGGCCACCTGGTTCACACCGCCGTGGCCGGAATCTCCCAGATGCGCCTGACCGAACAGCAGCCCGTCGCGGAAATCCGCCACCGAGGTGCCTTCACGCATAAGCTGGAAGTACCAGGAGCCCTCGCCGGTATCTCCGTAAAGCACGGCACCGACGATGCGGTCGTCCTTCAGGCAGAGCTTTTTGTACACACCGCCGGCCGGATCCTGATAGACAATGGAATCCACGCCCTCGGCATCCTGGAAATCGCCGGCGGAGAACAGGTCGATGCCGGTGACCTTGAGCTTGGTGGAGGTCACCGAGCCCTCATACAGCCGGAAACCGTAGCCGGCCAGATGATTGGCGCAGACCTTTGCCTGCTCGAACAGCGGTGCCACCAGGCCATAGCACTGGCCCCGATGCTGGACGCATT
Organism: Ectothiorhodospiraceae bacterium; assembly: GCA_020831845.1. GTDB lineage: Bacteria > Pseudomonadota > Gammaproteobacteria > Nitrococcales > Aquisalimonadaceae > LSCE01. The sequence continues at coordinate 81,517 of JAFIFV010000146.1, read as the reverse complement.
CGCCCACGGCGTAGATGGAAGGGTCGAAGGTCTGCATGGTGTCGGAGACCACCACACCGCGCTCGCAGTAGAGACCGGCCTTCTTCGCCAGCTCCATGTTCGGGCGGATGCCCACCGCCATCACCACCAGGTCGGCGGGCAGCTCTTCGCCGTCCTTGAAGCGCACGGCCTGGATGCCGCTGTCGTCGCCGACGATCTCGCTGGTTTGCGCTTCCATGCGGAAGTGCATGCCGCGCGCCTCCAGTGACTTCTGCAGGTATTTGCCGGCAGCCTCGTCCAGCTGCCGCTCCATCAGCCAGGGCATCAGGTGCACCACGGTGACCTCCATGCCCTGCTGCATCAGGCCGTAGGCCGCCTCCAGCCCGAGCAGGCCACCGCCAATCACCACCGCACGCTTGTGCTTGCGGCTGGCATCCAGCATGGCGTCCACGTCCTTGACGTCCCGGTAGCTGACCACGCCGGGCAGGTCGTGGCCGGGAACCGGAATGATGAACGGGTTGGAACCGGTACCCAGCAGTAGACGGTCGTAGGGTTCCACCGTGCCGTCGGCGGCAAACACCCGCTTGCCGATGCGATCGATCTCGATGATCTCCTTGCCCTTGTGCAGCGTGATGTCGTTTTCGGCATACCACGCCTCGCTGTTCACCATGATCTCGTCCAGGGCCTTCTCCCCGGCCAGCAGCGGCGACAGCATGATGCGGTTGTAGTTGCCGTAGGGTTCGGCACCGAAGACGGTGATCTCGTACTTGTCGGGCGCAATGGTCAGCAGTTCTTCCACGACCTTCATGCCGGCCATGCCGTTGCCCACCAGAACCAGTTTTTCCTTCATGTCGTCCTCCATGCGCGAACGCAATCGGAAGCAAAAAAAAAGCGCTCACTTCTCGGCTCGCGCTTTTGCGCGGGCTATCGAGAAATGAACGCCGTTGTCCAGGTGCGGCCGACCGGTGACCGCTGGCGCGCGTTTCATGCACCCCGACCGTTGAGGTGATGGCGCGCCGTCGTCCTTCACTAAACAAGATATGTGCCAGAGAGCACATCGCCGCTAACTAGCTGTCGCACCGCAACATTGAAAAACCGGGACCATGTTGCGATGCACACAATTGGGGCGACACGCCCCTGTCATGCATCATTTTCGGGCGTAAGCCCTGCTTCGACTTACCATGATCTCTGGATGCCTGCGCGCCGCGCCGGGCTGGTGCGTCAACCCGCGCCGACGGTGCGACGCCTGGTCTCGCCCACCATTCCGCCCGCCTGACGACGCTGCTGCTGCTGCGGGAAATCCTCCACCTTTCGCTGTTTCTCGTACAGAAACCGGAGCACTTCCTGGCGATAGTGGTTGTAATGGCTGGAGTCGGCCAGAGCCACCCGGTCCCGGGGCCGCTCCAGGTCGATCTCCAACACCTGGCCGACCGTTGCCGCCGGGCCGTTGGTCATCATCACAATGCGGTCCGACAGCAAAACGGCCTCGTCCACGTCATGGGTAATCATGATCACGGTGTTGCCCAGGTCCGCATGGATCTCCATCAGGGAATCCTGCAGATGCGCCCGGGTGAGCGCGTCCAGCGCGCCGAATGGCTCGTCCAGCAGCAGCACCTTCGGCTCGATGGACAGGGCACGGGCAATTCCCACACGCTGCTTCATACCCCCGGACAGCTCGTCCGGGCGCTTGTTCATGGCGTGCTCCATGTGCACCAGCGCCAGATTGTGCCGAATCCACTCACGCATCTCGGCGCGGGTTTTCCTGCCCTTGAACACTTGCCGCACGGCCAGCTCGACGTTCTGATAGGCCGTCAGCCAGGGGGCCAGGCTGTGGTTCTGGAAGACCACGCCGCGATCGGGCCCAGGCGAGTCCACCTCCTTGCCATCCAGTGATATGCCTCCCCTGGTCGCCTGAAGCAGTCCGGCGACGATATTCAAGACGGTGGACTTGCCGCAGCCGGAATGGCCGATCAGCGAGACGAACTCGCCCTTGCCGATACGCAGATCGACATTGTCCAGCGCCTTGAACGGCCCCTTGGGCGTCGGGAACTCCATGGAGACGTGATCGATATGCAGGTAATTCATGTCAACCTCCTATGATCCGTAAGGACTAGGGCCTGTTCACCCTTTCGCGCTCGTTGCGTTGCGGCTCTCGCAGGGGCCAGGCAAGGCGCGTACGACGCGGTTTGGTCATTCCAAATAAGGAGCACGCAACGCCGCATGTCCCCTGCGAGGGCCGCAACCCGCAGGGCCGGGCCCGTTGTGGTGCATGCCTGTGTCTCTCGTCGGTCATGTACATCAAGTACACCTCCTTCCTCGTTCCTTGCCCTGCGCCACAACGAACTCCGGCGCAGCGAGCGCGAAAGGGTGAACAGGCCCTAGCGCAGCACGGCGGACTTGTCCCAGGAAACCAGGCGTTGCAGGGCGAGCATGATCCTGTCCAGCACGAAGCCGATCATGCCGATGACCAGTACCGCGACCATGATCCGGCTCAACGATTGCGAGCTGCCGTTCTGGAATTCGTCCCAGACGAACTTGCCCAGCCCGGGGTTCTGCGCCAGCATCTCGGCCGCAATCAGCACCATCCAGCCGATGCTGAGCGAGAGCCGCAGGCCGGTGAAGATCATTGGCACGGCGCCGGGCAGGACGATACGGCGCACATGGGTGAACCAATTCAAGCGCAGCACGCTGCTGACGTTGACCAGGTCCTTGCTGGTATTGCCTACGCCTACCGCGGTGTTGATCAGCGTGGGCCAGAGCGAGCACAACGTGACCGTGAACACCGAGACCAGAAAACTCCGGGAGAACATCGGGTTGTCGGACACATACACCGCGCTCACCACCAGCGTGACCAGCGGCAGCCAGGCCAGCGGCGAAATGGGTTTCAGCACCTGGATGATCGGGTTCGCCGCCTGGTAGAGACCGCCGCTCAGGCCGATCACGATTCCCAGGGGAATGGCGATCAGCGATGCAATGGCAAAGCCCATCATCACTGTCTTCAGGCTGGTGAAGATCTGGTCGATGAACGTGGTACGTCCGGAATAGCTGCGTTCGCGCGGCACGTAATCCGGGTCCGCCGCCATGCGGCGTTCGTTCATCTCCGCCATCCGCTGGTAGAACTCCTCGGCCCGTGCCTGCTCGGCACGATGTTCCGCCCAGAGATTCCCGACCTGCTCGTAGACCTGCGCCGGCCCGGGAAACTGTCCCAGCGAGGTATTGATCATCGGCGCCGTCTGGGCCCAGAACAGAAGAAACGCCAGAATGCCCAGCATCGGAAACAGGACCGGGCGCCATGGGAACGCCGACAGGTCGCCGCGGGCCAGGCCCCGTAACGGCTGCAGCCAGTCGCTTTGGGTAAGTGCGAGTCGCATGTTCAATCCCCCTTGCTGCACGGCCAGCCCGCGTCCCGGGCCGGCCAAGGTGAGCGTCAGATCCGTTCATCGCCCTTCAGGCCGATATCGAACCGGTCGATGTAGTCGTTCGGGCGATTGGCATCGAACTCGATGCCGTCGATGAAACGGGTTTCCCGTTCCGGTTGCATGCGGTCGATGGCGTCGAAATCCGGGAAGGCGTCGGCCGGGATGTGGCCTTCGCGAACCAGCTCGCGGGCGGCGATCTCGTATACGTCGGGCAAAAAGACCTTCTGCGCCATCTCCATGTACCAGGAGTCCGGCTTGGGCGCCGGGATCTGCCCCCAGCGGCGCATCTGGGTGAGGTACCAGATGGCATCGGCGTAGTAGGGATAGGTGGCGTTGTAGCGGAAGAACACGTTGAAGTCCGGCGCATCGCGCACGTCGCCCTTCTCGAATTCGAAGATGCCGGTCATGGAGTTGGCAATCACCTCGTAGTCCGCACCCACGTAGTGCGAGGCCGAAATGATTTCCGCGGCTTCCTCCCGATTGGCATTGTCGTTCTCATCCAGCCAGTAACCGGCCCGGATCAATGCCTTCACCACCCGGATATGCGTATTGGGATAGCGTTCGGCCCAGTCATTGGTCACGCCGAACACCTTCTCGGAGACATTGTTGCGGATGTCGTAGTCGGTAATCACCGGCACGCCGATGTCCCGGAACACGGCCTGCTGGTTCCACGGTTCACCAACGCAGTAGCCATGAATGGTGCCGGACTCCAGTGTCGACGGCATCTGAGGTGGTGGCGTGACGGAAATCTGCACATCGGCATCCAGCGTGCCCGAAGTATCCCCGCGATGGGGCGCGTAGTAGCCCGGGTGGATGCCGCCGGCAGCCATCCAGTAGCGCAACTCGTAGTTGTGCGTGGAGACCGGGAAGACCATACCGAAGCGGAACTGCTCACCCGCATCGTTGAACGACTCGATGGCGGGCACCAAGGCCTCCGCGCTGATCGGATGAGCCGGTTTGCCATTGTCCATCGGCAGGCCGTTTTTCATCTCCGCCCAGACATCATTGGAGACTGTGCAGGCATTGCCGTTCAGGTCCATGGTGAACGCGGTAACGACATGCGCTTCGGTACCGAAGCCGATGGTTGCCGCCAGCGGCTGCCCTGACAGCATGTGCGCGCCATCCAGGTCTCCGGAGATCACGCGGTCCAGCAACACGCGCCAGTTGGCTTGCGCTTCCAGTTCCACGAACAGACCTTCATCCGCGAAATAGCCCCGCTCCTGGGCGATGGCCAGCGGCACCATATCGGTGAGCTTGATGAATCCGAACTTGAGATCTTCCTTCTCGGGCCAGCCCACCTCCGCCGAAACGGGAGCCGCCAGCACAAGCAAGGCGGAAACCAGCAGAGCACTGCAATGGCGGCGGACTGTAACCCAGGTTTTCATTCGCGTTCTCATCGTGATTTCCCCTTCCACGAACACCAGCAACAACGAGGAGTGCAGATGCACCTCGGGCGAGTCGTTGGAAGCGGGGATGAGCGAAGCCTACCGGTGGGAGTGTTTGCCCTGGCGAGTGGCCTGCCCCGTCCCGCAACCTTCCTGACCCGCGGTATCGAGCATTGGTCACGCCGCCATTGGCGATCCAAACTAGTTGACGCACTCGTACCCGTGAAGGCCTGGTCAACGTCATCACCCGACCTCTTACAAAACGCGTGCCAGAACAGGAAAATCTTTTGTTATCATAATCTTGAAAAAATAACGGCGTTGCACCAGAGGCGGCATACGCAAGCAAGGGGTGCACAGCGCCACGCCGCCGCACGATGCTGGTGCAGTGCGCAAGAAAGTGCGGCCAGATGCGACCGCCGGTCATTGCAGATGCGTTCAAAAGGACTCAACAGCCCCTGGGGAGACAGGTACGGGGCGACGGAGAGCAGCTTTGCCCGACAACGGCAGCCATGACGACGCGACCATGCCGCGCCATTCCTATTTTCCGCCAGGAGCCTTCAGGATATCAGCCATGGAAATGGTGACCTTGGCCACCTCAGCCAGTTTCTTGCTCTGGGCCATGGCCAGCTGACGCAGGAAACGGTATGCCTCTTCCTCTCCAATCTGGTGATGCTTCATGATCAGGCCCTTGGCCTTTTCGATGGTCTTGCGCTCGGCCAGCGCCGCACGCGCCTCCTGCAGTTCCTCACTCATGATCTGCAGACGCTGCGACTGTTCCTGGACCAGATCCACCAGCGAGCGCCCCAGTTGCTGACTGGCGCAGCCGGTGTCGTAGGCCTGAGTGCCGGCTTCACCCGAGGGCGCACCCCCGGCACTGTAGAAAATAGCGAACGCCCCGGGCTGCGGTTGCCGGGCGAGTGCCTGGATGTGTACCTGGTGCGAACTGAGGTCATCCCTGGCATCCGCAACCTTGCGACGGCTCAGCGTGTCCAGGGTGTGCTCCACCTGGTCCTCGACGCCTTTTATCGCGTCGATGCGGTCGCTGGCGATGGCAAACCAGGCGTCACTCAGGTCGCTGTTCGCCCTTCCCTCACCGGTGGATGCAAAGGCGATCCGGCGCAACCGCTCCAGCTCCGCTGCTCCATCGCTGGAGAGGGTCTCCTTCCATACCTCCATGGACCGGGCATCGGCGAAATGCGAGAAGGTCTGAAAGCAGCGCTCCTGGTTGTCGATGAGGTGCCGGAGGCGCTCGGCCAGGGGCTCGCTGAACCCGCCCTGGGCAAAGCCCGCCACTCCCACCGCACGTTCCTGCCCGGCCAGTTCCTTGCCCAGCATCAGGTGGAACATCGCCACAAGCACCCGCGAGATGTCCGGATCGGCCGCGGAATCGGCTGCTTCGAACACGATGGCCAGCAGACTCTGAATGAGCTGGCTATAGCCGTCGATGATGCCTTCCGGCTTCAGCTTCAGTGCACGGATATCGCCACGAACCGCCTGCAGTTCCTCCAGCCCCTGCAGGGCGTGGGCAATACGACTGAACAGGCGGCTTGCCCCCGGAACCCTCGGGTTGTCGACATCAATGTCCTCCAACCGCGCGCGGAAGGCGCGCTCTGCGTTGATGGATGCCTCCACCAGACCGGCCAGCCGGTCACCACTGCGTTGGCCACTCGACGCAACGTACAGATTTGAAATGCCCCGCTCGCGCTGCAACGCGTGGACCAGATTGCTGATGCTGGCCACCAGCTGTCCCATGCTCAGCAGTTGTTCCAGCGCGAGAATGTCGCACTTCTTTGATGCCAGCAGATAATCCGCCGCATCGCGCTTCGCTGTTAGCTCGTCCATTGATGTCCCTGAATATCCCGAATGCGGCCGCTGCCGGGCGGCCGTACCACTTCATCTGTACTGGTCCAATAGTCGAAGCAAGATCGGGACCACCGAACGTGCGGCACGGGATAGCCGCACGACCACGCGCCCCGCGGGCTGTCGTGCCTCCGATATCAGCGTAAAGAGGAAATCCGGCGCACCAGATTGGTGCGCCGCAACAAGATCCCGAGGCCGGCACGGCTACAGATACGGCATCAATAGCCGCGCAACGCCATCCCGCAACCGAACGGGCAACAGCCGGTTGTCTACATCCTCGCGCCGGAGGCGCTGGGCATGGGAAATACGCGCATCCACACGCGCGGCCATATCGATAGCCAGCTGACGGTCATAACACTCGACATTGAACTCGAAATTCAACCGCAGGCTGCGCGGGTCCCAGTTGGAAGAACCGAGGAAGGTCCAGGCGTCGTCCACCACCAGCAGCTTGGTGTGGTCGAAGGGCCTGCCGGAGAGCCACACGCGACAGTTGTTATCCAGCACCTGGCGGATCTGCGCCATGGCCGCCCAGTGCACGAACGGCAGGTTGTTGTGTGCCGGCAGCACGATATCCACCTGCACGCCCCGCAGGGATGCCAGGTTAAGCGCCGTGACCAGAGTACCGTCCGGCAGGAAGTACGGTGTCACGATTCTCAGCGAATGCCGGGCGCAGGCAATGGCGGCATGCAACGCCATGTGGTGTTTCAGCAGGTTGTCGTCCGGGCCGCCGCGGATGCCCCGCGCAATGACCTGTCCGGCGGGCTCCAGCTCGGGAAACCAATCCTCGCCATCCAGCCGCTCGCCGGTGGAGAAGAACCAGTCCTCGTAGAAAACCTCCTGCAGGTGCCGCACCACCGGCCCCTGGAAACGGAACTGGATGTCCCGCGCCGCCCGGCGCCCTGAATCCAGGCGATGATGCCGCCGGATGTTCATGCCTCCGGTAAACCCGATACGGCCATCTACCACCAGCAGTTTACGGTGATTGCGCAGGTTCATGCCGAAGAAGCGCGCCGGGAAACGGTGAAAGAAACGCGCCACCGGTACCTTGCGGCGGCGCAGATAGCCCACCATGGACGGCCAGCTGTAGCGCTCCCCGGCGTTATCGATCAACACGCGGACCTGGACGCCACGGCGCGCTGCGGACTCCAGCTCGGCCGCGAACTCCCGGCCAACCTCGTCGTTTCCGAAGATGTACGTGGCCAGGGTCACACTGCGGTGGGCATGCCTAATCGCCTCCAGCATGGCGGGATAGGCCTCCTCGCCGTCCACCAGGTACTGCACGGCGTTGCCGCCGATCAGCGGTCGGACAGTAATGCGGTTGAGCGCGTCAGCCAGCGGCCGCAGATGGGTATGGTCGGGCGCCAGCCGCTTCATCAACTCTGCATTGTCGGCGACGTGCATGGACTGGTGGCGGCCCAGTTCCATGCGCCGCAACGCGCTGGCCCGCCGGCGAATGCGATTGATGCCGAACAGCAGATAGAGCAGGACACCGAACACCGGCACCAGCCAGATCAACGCGACCCAGGTCAATGCGCTACGGGGTTCCCGCTTGCTCAGCACGGCGTGGCCGGATGCCAGCAACGAAGCAAGCGGTACCAGAAAGGCGACCAGGCTGTACCAGTAATCCATGGCGGCGGGCGGCGCGTCAGCGCCACCCTGTTCTCCTCAGTCAGTGAAGCAGGTAATGCAGAACCAGGCCCAGGAAAATGACCCCCCCGAGTATGTTGTTATTGAGAAAGGCCCTGAAGCAGGCATCGCGCTCCCTGTTGCGGATCAGCCATTGCTGGTACACGAACAGAACCGCAGCGCCGCCGAGCCCCAGGTAGTATGCCCAGCCCAGGTCCACCTGCAGCCCTGCCATGACCAGCGTGACCACCATCAGGAGCTGAAGGATGCCGATCATCAGCCGGTCGGCATCGCCGAACAGCACGGCGGTGGACTTGATGCCAATCTTCAGATCATCGTCCCGGTCCACCATCGCGTACTGTGTATCGTAGACGGTGGCCCAGAGCACCGCGGCAATGAACAGCAGCCAGGCCACCTGCGGCAGCTCCCCGGTTTGCGCGGCGAAGGCCATGGGCACGGCCCAACCGAACGCCGCACCAAGATGCACCTGGGGCAGATGCGTGTAGCGCTTCATGAACGGATAGGTAGCCGCCAGCAGCACGCCGACGAAGGCCAACTGGATAGTCAGCCGGTTCATCAGCAGCACCAGCCCGAAGGCGATCAGACACAGCACCACGAATAGCGCCAACGCCTCGCGTTCGCTGACCTTGCCCTGGGCCATGGGTCGATGCCTGGTGCGCTTGACATGCCCGTCGAAGTCGCGATCGGCATAGTCGTTGATCACGCAGCCGGCGGCACGCATGATCAGCACCCCCAGCACGAACACGATCAGCACCAGGGGCTCGGGTACGCCCTCCGCCGCTATCCACAACGCCCACAGCATCGGCCAGAGCAGCAGGAAATTGCCGATGGGCCGGTCGAGCCGTGCCAGGCGGGCGTATTGAACGAAACGGTCCTGAATCTGCGCCTTGTCCATACCAACCTTCAATCGAACAGTTCCGGCAGGAAGACCTCGGCCACCAGCAGCGGGCGGCGATTCAGCCAGTGCACCCGGCGCCGCGCCCAGAGCGTGGGGGGGTCGCTCCCGACCAGTTCTCCGACACGATGAAACAGCCAATGATGGGACTGCAGCGCGACCACCTCCAGAGGATCGCGCCGCGTCCCCGCGCCAGCAAACAGCAGTTCACCCAATGGCCGGCTTCCCAGTGTCCGCAAAGCCCGATTTGGTCCAACCAGCGAACGCGAGGGAATCACGGAGCGGGCAAAAACCAGCGGCCGGCCGTCGCAGGTCAGCGCCACTTCCCGGACCCATGCCAGCCTGTGGTAGGGCAGCCGCAGCCGTCGCGCCTCATCCAGACTGGGGCGACGCCAACCCTCGTCCAGCACCCGCACGGCGAAGGCAGCGCCGCAACGATGCCGTAAGCGGGCCGTCAGGGAGTTCGTACGCCGCAGCCAGGAATCCGGCCCGGATGCCGGAAGCGGTTTGTCGCCGGGCGGCGAAGTCCACCAGGCGGGAAACTGTGCTCGCAATGCTGACCAACCTTCAAAGGATAAGGATAACCGCGGCGGAGTATCGCATGCCGGGGGGCAAAACCGGAACGTGCGGCCCTGGTTGTGCCGTCTCACAACTACCTTTGCGTCCCGGGAACAGCAGATCAGTGTCAGACGCGCCCGTAACGCTGGGCCTCGCCCACCCAGCGTTCAATCAGCGCGTCCACGCGGGGCATGTCCTCCTGCAGCAGACGCTCGGCCAGCACTTGCACATCCGGCAGCAGCGAGCCATCCCTGGTCAGGTCGGCAACGCGGAACTGCCATGCTCCGGTCTGACGCGTCCCCAGCAACTCGCCGGGCCCCCTCAGCTCGAGATCCTGTCGCGCGATCTCGAACCCGTCCGTGGTCTCCCGCAGTACTCCCAGACGGCGGCGTGCCATGTCGGTGAGCGGGGCGCGGTACAGCAGCACACAGGAACTGGCAGCGGTCCCCCGGCCAACCCGCCCGCGCAGTTGGTGCAGTTGCGCGAGCCCCAGCCGCTCCGGGTTTTCGATCACCATGAGGCTGGCATTGGGTACATCCACGCCGACTTCAATAACAGTGGTGGCCACCAGCAACTGAACCTCGCCACCGGCGAAGCGCGCCATCACTGCTTCCTTGTCGGCAGGTTTCATGCGGCCGTGGACCAGCGCCACGGAAACCTCCGGGATAGCCTCTTTCAGCATGGCTTCGGTCGCCTCCGCTGCCTCCGCCTGCAACTGGTCCGACTCCTCGATGAGGGTACAGACCCAGTAGGCCTGGCGACCTTCCGAACAGGCCGCGGCGATACCGGCCACGACCTCCTCCCGGCGGCTGTCCGGCACCGCCACAGTCCTGATGGGTGTACGCCCCGGCGGCAGCTCGTCGATTATCGAGACATCGAGATCCGCGTAGGCCGTCATCGCCAGCGTACGTGGGATGGGCGTTGCCGTCATGATCAACTGGTGCGGCTGGGCATCGGCGGTCTGTCCTTTTTCCTTCAGCGCCATGCGCTGATGGACGCCAAAACGGTGCTGTTCGTCCACGATCACCAGCCCCAGCCGGTGGAACGTGACCTGTTCCTGAAACAGCGCATGCGTGCCCACCGCCACCAGCGCGCGCCCCTCGGCAATCGCCTGCAGCATCTCCCGGCGCCGGGCCGCCGGCAACTTGCCGGACATCCAGGCCACATCGACCCCAAGAGGTTGAAGCCAGTCGCGGAAGTTGCGGTAATGCTGTTCCGCCAGCAACTCGGTGGGCGCCATCACCGCCGCCTGCTGGCCCGACTCCACCGCGCGCAGCGCCGCGAGGGCCGCGACCACGGTCTTGCCGGAGCCCACATCGCCCTGCACCAGCCGCAGCATGGGCTCAGCACTGGCCATGTCCCTGGCCACCTCGCCTTCCACGCGCTGCTGTGCGTTGGTGAGACTGAACGGCAACTGCTCCAGGAAACGCCCTACCAACCGCCCGGTCCCGCGCAGCACCGGTGCCCGGCGATCCGCCCGCAGACGGTGCCGCACCTGTCGCAGGCTGAGGTGATGCGCCAGCAGTTCCTCCAGCGCCAGCCGCCGCTGGGCCGGATGCACCCCGGCGTCCAACTGCGCCAGGCTGGAATCCGGGGCGGGATGATGCACCTGTTGCAAGGCCGTGAACAGATCCGGCAGACCCCTGCCTTCCAGCAACTCGGCCGGCAGGAGGTCTCCCAGCCCTTCCCGCGCCCAATTCAGTGCCTGGTCGGCAAGCCGACGCAGTGTGGTCTGGTTTACGCCTTCCGTGGCGGGGTAGACCGGCGTCAGGCCGGGCTGCTCCGGCGGCGCGTCGAGATCGGAGACGATGCTGTATTCCGGATGCACCATCTGCATCTGCAACGCGCTCACGCCGGGGCGGGCCTCACCGTAGCACTCCAGCACCCGCCCTTGCCGAAACTGCTGCAACTGGTTGGGGAAATAATGAAAGAACACCAGTGTGAGGCTGCCGGTGCCGTCCGACACCCTGCACATCAGTCGCTTGCGCCGCCCCTGCGCCACCTCCGCCAACTCCACCCGACCGCGGACCAGCGCATGCTGCCCGGACTGGAGGCTGCCGATGGGCACACGATGGGTACGATCCTCGTACCTGTGCGGCAGATGAAACAGCACATCCCCCACTGTGCGGAGGCCCAGCTTTTCAAGCTTGCCGGCCAGACGCCCGGCGACGCCGCGCAGAACGGTTACCGGCTGGCTAAGGCCTTGCCCCCCGGCGGGCGGCGGCGTGGAACTGGCGGAAGAACCGCTCATGCGCTCAGGAGGAACCCGGCACCATAACCGCTTCCATTTCCACCTGCGCCCCCTTGGGCAGGCTGTAGACACCGATCGCGGCGCGCGCGGGATACGGTTCCTGCAGCACCTCCGCCATCACCTCGTTCACGACGCCGAAGTTGCCAAGATCAGTGAGGTAGATATTCAGTTTGACGATATCCTGCAGGTTCCCGCCCGCCGCCTGGCAGACAGCATCCAGGTTGGCAAACACGCGCTCCACGTGCTTTCGAATGTCACCTTGCGCCAGCTCCATGGTTGCCGGATCCAACGGGATCTGTCCTGACAGGTACACGGTGTCACCCACCTGCACGGCCTGCGAATAAGGGCCGATGGCGGAGGGCGCCTTGTCCGTGGAAATGATCTTGCGCTTCATGCTGCACTCCTGATTACGGGTCGCTGGGACGTTGGTATTGGCTGCGACAAAAACTTGTACAAAACCTGAACTCGCGGCAGCAAGGCCTGTCACACTTGTGCCGTAACACAATCATAGGAGCATTTACGATGACTGATCACAGTAATGACCGGAGCCGTCGCCGCTTCCTCAAGGGTACAGCCGCAGGCTTGGCAGCTCTACCGGTGGCAGGCCTGTCGCTGAGTGCCCCCCGTTTCGCCCAGGCCGATGACGAGCTGGAGCGTTTGTCCGAGGACGATCCCGCCGCCGAAGCCGTCGCCTACGTCCACGATGCAGCGGATGCCGACGATCCGGCCTATGAGGAGGGCCAGATCTGCGCCAACTGCAGCCTCTACACCGACGAAGGCGGTGACTGGGGGCGATGCTCGGTGTTTCCCGGCAAGCTGGTGGCCGCCGAGGGCTGGTGCAACGTGTGGGTGCCGGCCAGCTGATTGACACCGAGGGTGTTACGGTGCCCCGGCCGTGACACCTTCCTTCGCCTCCGCCTCGCTGCCATCGATGCCAATCATAACGGGATCATGATCCGAGGAGCGCCATGGCGCTCCCTCCGCCAGCCCCGACACACCCCCACGCTGGTCATAGCCCAGCAGCACCGGCTCGTCGGCATTGATGTGCCAGACCGTTGCACCGGATACCCGCTCGCGCATGGCCTGGTCTGCCAGTATGTAATCCAGCATACCGGCCTCGCCGCGAAACACATAAGTGTAGCGGCGCTCGGGCGGCAGCAGGGTCGCTACCAGATTGGTATAGCCGGCAGTCTCCAGCAAGCGGATCGGGTCTTCGGCGGCATAACTGTTGAAATCCCCCATCAGCAGCGTGCCGCCGGGCTGGTGTTGCGCCTGCAGGTCGGCCACGAATTCCAGCAGGGCGCGGGACTGGGCCGTGCGTTCCCGGTTCCAGCAGCCCTGGCCTTCATCCACGTCACCACTGGGCGGGCAGCCGGATTTGGCCTTGTGATGGACGACCGTGGCCAGGAACGGCTCACCGCCGGTGTGCGGACGAAACAGGGCGGCCACCGGCGGGCGCCGGTGCACCTGATTGTCATCCAGCAGCACCGGCGTCCGCGCCTCCAGTCGGGACGGACGGTAGATGAGCGCAACCTTGATGCGATCCCCGCCTCGCACCGTCACACCATCAAGCCGCTGGTAACGGGCCTGTTCATCGACTCCGTCATTCATGTGGCGCAACAGATCATCCAGCACGCCTGCACGGTTCTCCAGTTCCACCAGCGCCACCAGATCCGCATCCAGCCCCCGCAACGCAGCCAGCAGCTTCCCCCGCTGACGCCTGAGGGCTGCCTGATCCGCCGCGCCGCGCTCCCCCAACGTGAGAAAATAGTTCTCCACGTTCAACGTCGCCAGGCGCAGCCCGGCCAGCGCATCCGGTTTCCCGGGGCGAGGATTTGCGGATTCGAACACCGGCGGCTCCACCGGGTGCAGCCGCCAGGCGTCGAAGGCGTGTGCAAGCACGGCTCGCAGCTGCTGGACCCGATCGCCACTGCGACGGGTATTGCTGTCGTCCAGGTAGGGAACGGGATCGGGATTACTACGGTAGCTGCCATCATCCAGCGTGATCTGGTGCAACCGGTCATCGCGTGCGCCCGAGCGCTCCCGCAGCAGTCGCTGTTCAGCGCTGAGCGCCAGGCTTCCGAAGCGGCCCAGTTCGTAGTTGCCGGTCACCACCAGTTGCTGCGGGAAATCCACCAGCAGACCGTGGTAGCGATCCAGCGCCGTTGGCTCCAGCGGCAGCTCCAGAACCACCGGATCGGGCAGCCCGGGATGGGCACAGACGCGCACGCTATCGACCCGGTGCAACTGTGGCCAGCCGCGGTATTCACCGACCAGCGCCTTCAACTGTACCCGGACACCGGGCTCCAGCGTCTGCCACTGACCGTCACTGAGCCCGGGGGCATAGACGAACAGGCCGCTGGGTACGGACTCCCCGGCACCCGGAGATTGCAGGAAGAACCCGTTCAATGCCTCCCGGCCCGGATAGACGCCGGTGACCACGCCACCGGTGGTGACCACCGCGCCTTCCTCGGCCGCGCCTGAACCGGTATGACCCAGAATGTCCGCCAGGGGCTGTTCGAGAGCGGTATCGCAGCGGCCTTCGGCCGCCTGGCCGAACAACAGGAAAGCGAACAGTGAAAGCAGCAGAGCGCCGGGCCAGAGAAAGCGACGCAGAGGGGCAGTCCGTTTCATGATTGCGGTATCCATACCTGGGTGTCACGGGTTTCTGGCAAGGGAACGAGACCCGGTCAGCTCCTGACCCGGGTTATCCGAAGCACAGCGTTCAATACACGCAGGCGCCGCATGATGCGGGCCAGGTGGACGCGGTTGCGGACGGCAATGCTGAAACTGATGGTGACGATCATGCCTTCGCGTTCATCCACCGAAACATTCAGTATATTGCCATCGGTGTCGGAAATGTTGGCGGCCACCTCGGCCAGCACCCCGCGCTGATTGACCACATCCACCTTGATGGGCACCGAGAATTCGCGCTCGACTTCCTTTTCCCACTGCACGTCCAGCCATTTTTCCGGGTGTTTCCGGTATTCCTGCAGATTCTTGCAATCCTGGAGATGCACCACCACGCCGCGGCCGGAACTGGCGAAGCCGATGATGGGGTCACCGGGAATGGGGTTGCAGCAGCGGGCGAACGTGACAACCGCACCCTCCGTACCCTTGATAAGCAATGCCTGGCTGTCGGTACTTGCTGTTTGCGAGGAATCCTCTGCCAGGCCGGCCAGATGTCGGGCGGCCAACCAGGGCATGCGCTTGCCCAGACCGATACTCTCCAGCAACTCGTCCATGCTCTCGGCGCCGATGCCCTTCAGGCCGCGCGCCAGCTGGTCATCGCTCAGGACATCCAGACCGCTGTCCATGCTTTGCAAGGCCTGGTTGAGCAGGCGCCTTCCCAGGGAGGCAGCCTCCTCGTGGCGCAGGTTCTTCAGGGCATGGCGTATGGCGGATCTCGCCTTGGCGGTCACCACGAAATCGAGCCAGGCTGGATTGGGGCGGGCGCCGGGGGCGGTGATGATATCCACCGTCTGACCGGTCTGCAGCGACGTGCGCAACGGCATCAACCGCTTGTCCACGCGTGCAGCCAAGCAGGTATCACCGATGTCGGAGTGCACCGCATAGGCGAAATCCACCAGTGTCGCCCCTCGCGGCATTTCCATGATTTCGCCGCGCGGCGTGAACACGTAGACCTCGTCGGGGAACAGATCGATCTTGACGTTCTCGATGAATTCCAGCGGATTGCCGGCGTTCTTCTGCATTTCCAGCAGATCCTTCACCCACTCCCGGGCGCGGGTCTGGGCCGTGTTCTGCGCTTCCTCGCCGGATTTGTACATCCAGTGGGCGGCGACGCCCATCTCGGCCACACGGTTCATCTCGGCGGTGCGGATCTGCACCTCGATCTGCACCCCCTGCGGCCCCCAGAGCGTGGTATGCAGGGACTGGTAGCCATTGCTCTTCGGGATGGCAATGTAGTCCTTGAAATGCCCGGGCACCGGCTTGTAGAGGCTGTGCATGATACCCAGCGCCCGGTAGCAGCCGTCCACGGAATCGGTGACGATGCGGAACCCGTGCACATCGAAAATGGCGTGGAAGGCCTTGGGCTCGCCGCCGGGGTTGAGCATCTTGTTGTAGACGCTGAACAGGTGTTTCTCCCGACCGTGCACTTCCGCCGGCAGCCCTGCCTCCCGCAGCCGCTCTTCCAGCGCGTTCTTCACCTTGCCCACCAGTTCGCGCTGGTTCTTGCGCGCCTTGCGGACCTGGTGCTTGATGACACGGAAGCGCATCGGGTAGAGGGCCGCGAACGCCAGGTCTTCCAGTTCGATACGGATGTGGTTGATGCCGAGACGGTTGGCGATGGGAGCGTAGATTTCCAGCGTCTCGCGGGCGATACGACGGCGCTTGTGCGGCGGCATCACCCAGATGGTGCGCATGTTGTGCAGCCGGTCGGCCAGTTTCACCAGGATGACGCGAATATCCCGCGCCATGGCCAGAACCATCTTGCGGAAGTTCGCCGCCTGGGCTTCGGCCTTGCTCTCGAAGTGGATCTGGGTGAGCTTGGAGACCCCGTCCACCAGCTCCGCGACTTCCTCGCCGAAATCCTTGGCGATCTGCTCCTTGGAACTGGGGGTGTCCTCGATGACGTCATGCAGAATGGCAGAGACGATGCTCTGGTAGTCCATTCGCATTTCACCGAGGATCTTCGCCACCGCGAGTGGATGGGTGATGTATGGCTCACCGGACAACCGGCGCTGACCTTCATGTGCGGCTGCGCCGAAAAGGTAGGCATCGTAGATGATCTTGACCTGTTTCGGCTCTAAATACCCCTCCAGCAGCGAGCAGAGCTCACTGACCTTATGACTGGGGTCCACCCCGGCATAGGCCTCGGGGGGTAGCGCTTCCGCACGAGCCACAGATGCCTCCGATATCAGTCTTCCGCCTGCTCCCGGGCCGCTTCGACGTCCTCGACGGCAATCTGCACATCCATCGGATCTTCGCGCAGGATCGCGGCATCCACGTGATCCTCGGCGATCTCGCGCAGCGCCAGCACCGTGGGCTTGTCATTTTCCAGGGGAACGAAAGGCTGGGACCCGTTGGCTATCTGCCTCGCGCGCTTGGACGCCACCAGCACCAGCTCGAAGCGATTGGCAACCTTGCCCAGACAATCTTCTACCGTTACGCGTGCCATTCAGGAACTCCGGTTCAATTAGGTGTCAACAAAGCTAGCATACAGCAATTTGGCCTGGCGTGGTGCTATGCACCATGTGGACGCACTCATTCGGTGCAGATCGCTCGCCGGGCGGTCTCATGAAAGCAGTTCGTGGAGGATATCCTGCAATTGTTCCTTGCGAGCGGCGTAGCGGAGACGACGCGCCTGCACGATGGCTACCAACTCGTACAAGGCTTCGTCGAAGGTCTCGTTGATGACCAGGTAATCGTACTCCGGATAATGCGACATCTCGTTGACTGCCTCTTCCATCCGCCTTGCTATCACCGCATCACTGTCCTGGCCACGCGCCCGCAGCCGTCGTTCCAGTTCCGCCTGGGACGGCGGCAGGATGAAGATGGATACCGCCTCCGGCATGGCCGCCCGAACCTGCTGCGCACCCTGCCAGTCGATTTCCAGTATGACGTCCGTACCGGTCCGCAGTTGTGCCTCCACGGGTGCACGGGCAGTGCCGTAGCAATTGCCGAACACCTCGGCATACTCGAGAAATTCCCCCCGGGCGGCCATGGCCCGGAACTGGTCCAGCCCCACGAAGTGATAATGGACACCTTCCTCCTCCCCCTTCCGCCGCAGCCGCGTGGTATGGGAAACCGAGATTTCCATGCCGGGCACCCGCTCGACGAGTGCGTTGACCAGGCTGGTCTTGCCGGCACCGGAAGGCGCGGAAATGATGTACAAGGTTCCGGACATACTCGCCTTCTTATTCCAGGTTCTGAATCTGCTCGCGCATCTGTTCGATGAGCACCTTCATGTCCACCGAGACCTGGGTGGTTTCGAGGGCAGCCGACTTCGACCCCAGCGTGTTCGCCTCCCGGTTCAGCTCCTGCATCAGGAAATCCAGCCTGCGACCAATGGGCTCCTTGCGCCGCAGCACGCGCTGGATTTCCTCCACATGCGTGAGCAGGCGGTCCAACTCCTCTTCCACGTCCATGCGCTGGGCGAGATACACCAGTTCCTGCTCCAGCCGTCCCGGGTCCGCCGGCTGGGCGAGCTCGGCCAGCCGCGTCTCCAGCTTTGTCCGCAGCCGCTCCTGGATGGCCGGCATATCCTGGCGCACGACAGCCGCCAGCTCCGCGATCTTCTCCGCCCGCTCGCGGATCATCTCGCCGAGCCGCTTGCCTTCACGCTCGCGGCTCTGCACGAAGCCGTCCAGCGTCTCGTCCAGCAGCTCAAGTGCGGCGGCGTGCAGCGGTTCGAGGTCCTTCGCGGGCTCGCTCATCACGCCCGGCATACGCATCAGCTCCACCGGCGACATCGTCCCCGCCCGCTTGCCCAGCCTGTCCGCCAGCGTACCGGCAGCATCTATCAGTTGCTCCGCGTAGGGCCAGTTCACCTGAACCTGGCCCCCAGCCACCACCGACTCGAACCGCAGCGCACATTCCACCTTGCCGCGCGCCAGCTTCGCGCCCACGCGCTCGCGAACCGCCGTCTCCAGTTGGCGGAACTCTTCCGGCAGACGCGGATTCACGTCCAGGTAGCGATGATTGACCGATCGCAGCTCCCAGGCCATGCGGCCCCACTCACCGGTGCGTTCCCGCCGTTCAAAGGCGGTCATACTGCGAGGCATGCGTATTTCCCCTGTCGAATGCAGGTTGCTAATACTACAGGGCGGGGGCGGTTACTGGAACGCACGGAGACGCCGTTATGCTACCCTGTCGCACCCCAAGGCAGGAGATCCGAACATGCGACCCAGCGGCCGCCGCCCCGATGAACTTCGCCCCGTGTGCCTTACCCGCCACTTCACCCGCCATGCCGAGGGCTCGGTGCTGGTGGAGTTCGGTGACACGCAGGTCCTGTGCACCGCCTCGGTGGACGAGGGCGTACCGGGGTTTCTCCGCGGCAAGGGCCAGGGCTGGGTCACCGCCGAATACGGGATGCTTCCGCGCTCCACCAACACGCGCATGGGGCGCGAGGCGGCGCGCGGCAAGCAGCAGGGGCGCACAGTGGAGATCCAGCGGCTGATCGGACGCTCGCTGCGTGCCGCCATCGACCTGCAGGCGCTGGGCGAACGCAGCGTGATCATCGACTGCGACGTACTGCAGGCCGACGGCGGCACGCGTACCGCATCCATCACCGGCGCCTACGTCGCCCTGGCCGACGCCATGAACACGCTGGTACGCCAGCGCAAACTGCGGGCCAGCCCGTTGCATGGCCAGGTGGCCTCCGTCTCGGTCGGCATCTATCGCGGCGAACCGGTGCTGGATCTGGACTACCCGGAAGACAGCGAGGCGGAAACGGATATGAACGTGGTCATGAACGAGGCCGGGCAGTTCATTGAAGTGCAAGGCACCGCCGAGGGCCACGCCTTCCGCATGGAGGAGCTTAATGCCATGCTGGAACTGGCCCGCAAGGGGATCTCCGAACTCGTCGAGCACCAGCGCGCCGCGCTGGCGGTGGGCAACTGAGGCTCCGCACATGTCACGCATCGTGTTCGCCAGCAACAATCCCGGCAAGGTCAGGGAAGTCGCGGAACTCCTCCGCCCCACCGGCCTGGAGGTGGTGCCGCAATCGGAGTACCTGGTTCCCGACGTGGAGGAAACCGGGCTGAGCTTCGTCGAGAACGCCATCATCAAGGCACGGAACGCATGCCGCCACACCGGCCGGCCGGCAATCGCGGACGACTCCGGACTGGAGGTGGATGCGCTGGATGGCGAACCCGGTGTCATCTCCGCGCGCTACGCGGGCGAGAACGCCAGCGACGAAGACAACAACACCCTGTTGCTGGCGGAACTGGCCGGTGTTCCGGAAGCTGAGCGCCGGGCACGTTTCCAGTGCGTCATGGTCTTCATGCGCACGGCCGAAGACCCCACCCCCCTAATCTGCCAGGGCACCTGGGAAGGCAGGATCCTCGAGGCACCGCAGGGCGAGGGCGGCTTCGGCTATGATCCGTTGTTCTTTGTGCCGGACTCCGGCTGCACCGCCGCCCAACTGGACCCCGCGCAGAAGAACCAGCTCAGCCATCGCGGACAGGCCCTGCGCACCCTGGTGAAGGCGCTGCGCCGGGAACACATCCAGTAGCACCCCATGCACATCCAACTGCCTCCGCTGGCACTGTACATCCACATTCCGTGGTGCGTACGGAAATGCCCGTACTGCGATTTCAACTCCCACGCCGCGCCGGACGATCTGCCTGTGGAATCCTACCTCGCGGCCCTGCGACAGGATCTGGTCATGGAGCTGGCCAAGGCGCCGGGACGCCTGATCAGCAGCATCTTCATCGGCGGCGGCACCCCGAGCCTGTTCCCTCCCGCTGCCATCGGTCGCCTGCTGAGCGATCTGGAAGCGCGGCTGGAACCGGAGGCGGAGATCACACTGGAAGCCAACCCCGGCACGATGGAGCAGGACCGCTTCGCGGGGTTTCGGGCTGCAGGCGTTAACAGGCTGTCCATCGGCGTGCAGAGCTTCGACCCCGAGAAGCTGGCACGCCTGGGCCGCATCCACGGTCGCGACGAGGCCATACACGCGGCGGAGTCGGCCGTCGCGGCCGGCTTCTCCACTTACAATCTGGACCTGATGTTTGCCCTGCCAGGGCAGAGCCTGCCGGAGATGCTGGAGGATCTCGAGCAGGCCATCGCCCTGCAACCGCCGCACCTATCCCATTACCAGCTCACGCTGGAACCCAACACCGTGTTCCATGCCCATCCGCCGCCGCTGCCCGACGACGATACCGCATGGGCCATGCAGCAGGCGGCGAGCGAACTGTTGGCGCGGCACGGCTACGGCAACTACGAAGTCTCCGCCTGGAGCCTGCCGGGCCACCGCTGCGGCCACAACCTGAACTACTGGGCCTTCGGCGACTACCTGGCCATCGGAGCCGGCGCCCACGGCAAGCTGACCGATCTTGCGGGCACCAGCATCACTCGTTATCGCAAGGCCAAGGTGCCCGCCATCTATATGCACCAGACAATGGCCGGCAGGCCGGACGTGGAACGGCGCGCGCTGGAGGTGGAAGACCTGAAGCTGGAATTCATGATGAACGCCTTGCGGCTCACGGACGGCTTTCCTGCCAGCCTGTTCGAACAGCGCACCGGCCTTGCCCTGGAGGAGCTCCGGCGACCGCTGGACGAGGCCATCGCCCGCGGCTGGCTGGAACAGCGTGATGATCACATTCGGACGACGTCCGAAGGCCGCTGTTACCTGAACGAGGTTCTGACCCTGTTCCTCCCCTGAGGCGCTCCGTGCATCCCGAAACGAACAGCGAGGAAGAATGCGACGATGTTGGAGGAATTGACCGCATACTGCCCCTATTGTGGTGAGGCGTTCGAAACGCAAGTGGATTACTCTGCCGGGTCTCAACGCTACGTGGAGGACTGCCAGGTATGCTGCCAGCCAATCGAATTCGTCGTCCACGTGGATGCCGCCGGGGAATTGGCCGGTGTGGACTTCCTGCGCGATGACGACTGACGGTTGAGCAGATCCACCGCTGGGAATATAACCTCGAACAACTGAACCAGCCCTGAACAAGGAAGCGATAACAATGGCCACGAACGAGAGCCATGACCTCGAACTGCTGCTGCGCTCCCACATCCCGCTGATCGCGGTGGAAACCCAGGAAGAACAGCGTGTGCGGGAGATGTTCCAGCGGCTGATCCCGCGGCTCGGCCGGCCGCTGTTCCAATGGAGCATCACCGACGGCGTACGCCGGCTGGACATCGAAGGTCCGGCCAACAAGGGCACCGAAGATCCCGGCGAGTTTCTCCGCCATGTGCGTGACAGCCAGCAGGCCGGCATCTACCTGCTGGCCGACTTCCACCCTTACGTCACCGACCCGGTGAACGTCCGCCTGCTGAAGGAGATTGCCCAGACCTACGCGCAGACGCCGCGCACACTGGCGTTGATCAGCCACCGCTTCGAGCACCCGCCGGAGCTGCGCAAGTTCTTCGCCCGCTACGAGCCTGCGCTACCCGGACGCGACGATCTCTACAAGATCGTCAATGACGAGGCGCTGGAATGGGCCAGAGGCAACGGCGGCAAGCGTGTACGCACAGACCGTGCGTCGCTGGACCGGCTGGTGCAGAACCTGTCCGGCCTGACCGCCTGGGACGCCCGCCGGCTGGCACGCAGCGCCATCCAGCGCGACGGCGCCATTACCGAATCCGATCTGCCCGAAGTCATGGCGGCGAAGCACCAGCTGCTGGATCGGAGCGGAGCCCTGTCCTTTACCTACGATACCGCCAAGTTCTCCGATGTCGGCGGCCTGAACCGGCTGAGGGCCTGGCTGGAACGCCGCCGGCGCGCCTTCGTCGAACCCGATCCCCACCTGGATCCGCCCAAGGGCCTGCTGCTGGTCGGTGTGCAGGGCGGCGGCAAGAGCCTGGCCGCCAAGGCGGTGGCCGGCCTCTGGGGGCTGCCGCTGCTGGGGCTGGACATGGGCACGCTTTATAACAAGTACTACGGCGAGAGCGAGCGCAACCTGCGCGAGGCGCTTCGCGCAGCCGAGGTCATGGCGCCCTGCGTACTGTGGATCGACGAGATCGAGAAGGCGATGTCCCAGTCCGATAACGACGGCGGCGTCTCGCAGCGCATGCTCGGCACCGTGCTGACCTGGATGGCCGAGAACAGCAAGCGCGTCTTCATCGTTGCCACTGCCAATGCCATTGAGCGCTTGCCGCCGGAGCTGGTACGCAAGGGTCGAATGGACGAGATCTTCTTCGTCGACCTGCCCTCACCGGCGGTGCGCAGGGATATCTTCGAGATCCATCTGCGCAAGCGCGATATCGAACCGGAACAGTTCGACCTGCAGCAGCTCGCCGAGGCCAGCGAGGGCTTCTCCGGCGCCGAGATCGAGCAGGCTGTGGTGGCTGCGCTGTACCTGGCGCGGGAGCAGGAACAACCGCTGGCGACTGAACACGTGCTGACCGAAATCCGGGAGACGCGGCCGCTGAGTACCGTGATGAGGGAGCCACTGGAGCGCCTGCGCGCATGGGCGCGGGACCGCACCGTACCAGCGGACTGATCGCACCACGGGGCTGCGGATGCCTTCGGGAATGAAACAGTGCCTCCTGAAACAAGCGCTGATTCATTCCCACGCTCGCGTTACAGCCCCAGCTTCAGTTGTTCCACAGCGGCCGCCTCCAGGGGCTCCAGCCCCGAAATGGTGACGCCGAGAAGCCGTACCGCGCGTCGATGCACCTCGGTCTCGTCCAGCAGCGCATCAAGCACCGGCAGCATGTCCCCGGCCGCCCGGTAACCGGTGTCCACGGAACGGCTGCGCGTGATCTGCTGGAAATCGGCGTACTTAACCTTCAATGTCAGTGTCCGCCCCTGCAGCGCCTTGCTCTGCAGCGACTGCGCCACCTTTTCCGCCAATGGCCGCAGCTCAGCCATCAGATCCGAGCGGCTACGAAGGTCGGTGGCAAAGGTGTTCTCCGCACCGATGGATTTCCGGATGCGGCTGGGCTGGACCGGGCGGTGATCGATGCCGCGCACGATGTCGTAGTAGAACGGCGCGCGCTTGCCGAAGGCCTGCTGCAGTGCGGGCAGCGTCCATGCTCGCAGATCGGCCCCTGTCTGGATCCCCAGCGCATGCATGCGCCTTTCGGTGGCCTTGCCTACGCCGTGGAAGCGCCCCACCGGCAGTGCGGCGACGAATTGCTCGCCCTGCGCCGGTTCGATCAGATGCAGCCCATCCGGCTTGTCCAGATCCGAGGCCTGCTTGGCCAGGAACTTGTTGTAGGAGACGCCCGCGGATGCGATCAGTCCGGTCTCCTCGAGGACGCGGCGCTTGATATCCCGAGCGATCAACGTCGCCGACCCGCGGAACCCCTCCGTCTCCGTCACATCCAGATAGGCCTCGTCCAGCGACAACGGCTCCACCAGCGGCGTGTAGTCCCGGAAGATGCTCTGAATCCGGCGGGAGACGTCCCGGTAGACGGAGAACCGCGGCCGGATGAAGATCGCGTCCGGACACAGCCGCACGGCCCGCGCCGCCGGCATGGCGGAATGTATGCCGAACCGCCGTGCCTCGTAGCTGCAGGTGGCCACCACGCCGCGGCCTTCCGGCGAGCCGCCCACGATCACCGGCAAGCCCTGCAGCTCCGGGTTGTCCCGCTGCTCCACCGCGGCATAGAAGGCGTCCATGTCAATGTGGATGATCTTTCGTATACGATCGGCCATGCTGGCAAGAGAGTAACTGCTGGGGCCAGGGATATGGGATAGCCTTCGACGACGGTTCTCCGGACCAGGCCGACTGCGGTGTCGGTCTTCGGGACTGTCGGCGGCATGGGGCCCGACGTCAAGCCCGGGATATACGCGCCGCACGTCCCTGAAAACCAACCCCACCCGTCGCCGGAGTTACTATAGACTCGAACCATGGATAGAAACGCACGCGAAGCACTTGAGGCAATCGTCGGTGAGTCCGGCTGGATCACCGGCGTGGATCAGGAACCGTTTCTGCGGGAATGGCGCAACCACTATCACGGCAAGGCAGCGGCGGTGGTCTGTCCCTCCTCCACCGAGGAAGTGGCCGGTGTCATGCGCGTCTGCCACGAAGCGGGCATCTCGGTGGTTCCCCAGAGCGGCAACACCGGCCTGTGCGGAGGCGCCGCGCCGGACGAGAGCGGCAGCCAGATCCTGCTCAGCCTGCGCCGCCTGCGCCAGATCCGCGAGTTGGACGCCGTCAACTTCACCATGACGGTGGAAGCCGGGTGCATACTGGCCGACATCCAGCGCGCCGCCCGCGATGCCGGCCTGCTGTTTCCCCTGAGCCTGGCCGCCGAGGGCAGTTGCATGATCGGCGGCAACCTTGGCACCAATGCCGGCGGCATCAACGTGCTGCGCTACGGCAACGCCCGCGATCTGACCTTGGGGCTGGAAGTGGTCCTGGCCGACGGTCGCGTCTGGCATGGCCTCACCGGCCTGCGCAAGGACAACAGCCGCTACGATCTGCGCAACCTGTTCATCGGCTCCGAGGGCACGCTGGGCATCATCACCGCTGCCGTGCTGAAACTCTTCCCGCAACCCCGCCAGACCAGCACCGCCCTGCTCGCCTGCGAATCCCCGGTCGCGGCGGTGGCCATGCTGGGTCGTCTCCGCCAGGCCAGCGGCGACACCATGACCGCCTGCGAACTGATGAGCCGGCAGAGCATGCGCATGGCACTGGATCACGTGGAAGGCTGTCGCGATCCGTTCGACAGCGCCTACCCCTGGTACCTGCTGGTGGAACTCTCCAGCGCACAGCAGGGCCATCAGCTTCGCGGGACGCTGGAGGACACGCTGGAACAGGCACTGGAGGAAGAGGCACTGAAAGACGGCGTCATCGCGGAATCCGTGGAGCAGACCAGGCAGCTATGGCGCATCCGGGAAAGCATCCCGGAGGGGCAGGTGCGCGCAGGTGCCAGCATCAAGCACGATGTAGCGGTGGCAGTGTCCCGGGTTCCGGATTTCCTGGCGCGCGCTACCCCCCTGATGGAGCGGCAAATACCCGGCGTCCGGGTTTGCGCCTTTGGCCATGTGGGCGACGGCAATCTGCACTTCAACCTGTCCGTGCCGGAGGGCGGCAGCGCCGATGCATTCCTCCAGGAGCGCGATGCGTGTCAGCGGCTGGTGCACGATCTGGTCATCGAGATGGAAGGCTCCGTTGCCGCCGAGCACGGCGTCGGCCAGCTCAAGGTCGCTGAACTGGAGCGCTACAAGGACCCCGTGGAACTGGACCTCATGCGCAGCCTGAAACAGGCAATGGATCCCAGGGGTCTACTGAACCCCGGCAAGGTTATCCGCGCGCTGCCTTCCGCTCCAGGTACTCACGAACGGTGACCACTCGGCCCTGGTAATCAGCCGCATCACCCAGCAGCAGCCCCCGGATGGCGCGCGCCGTATCATCGGGGCTGGCTGCCTGCCCGGCCACATCGCGATCAGGAAACATGGTCCGAACCGTCTGGGTGGCTGTGTAGGGCGGCGACAGGGACAGGCAATGGATACCGTCAGCATCCACTTCGTGGGCCACCCCCAGGGTGAGCCGGTCCAGGCCAGCCTTGGAGACGCCATAGGCGATGTTCAGAAAACCGGCCCGCACTGCCGCCCCGGAGGACAGGTTGATGATGGTGCCGGCCCGCCGTTGGCGCATCATCGGCAACACACCCCGGATGCAGTGCCATGCGCCGCTCAGATTCGTTTCCAGAATGCGCGTCCAGTCCGCATCGTCCAGGGTGTCGAGCCGACGATCTCCGAGCATGATGCCGGCTCCGTTGACCAGGGCGTCGACTCGGGCGAACCGCTCCCGCACAACAGAGAAAGCCGCATGCACCGCCTGGGGATCACGCACGTCCACCGACACCCCCAGACAGTGCACCCCCTGCCCTCTCAGCATCTGCTCCGCCTCCGCAAGCTGATCCCGCCCGCGAGCGAAGAGCACCGGCAACGCCCCGCCAGCCCCGAGCAACCGGGCGGCACTCAGTCCGATCCCGCGGCTGCCTCCGGTGATCACCACGATCTGATTCTGCAGCGGCGGCTGGCTCATGCTCCCTCCATGCCTGGTTTCAGAACGGCAGGTAAGCCTGGATGTTGCCACCCCCAAAGGCTGCACGATGCAGCCGCACCGAGGGATTCAGCGTAATGTAGCCGCCACGTCGGCGATCCACCAGCAGTTCGACGGACGGCGTCAGTTTGGCGTAGATTCCGCGATCACTGTCGCTCTCGCCCGGGACGTCCGGATAACGCTCGGTATTGTCCGCGTAGTTGACGAAAATGCCTGGTGCGAAGCTGACCGCATCGGTCCAGCGGTAACGCACCCCGCCGTAAACCATGGTCTCCCTCCGCTCGTATCGAACGTGCTCCTCCGCGTCCCGTGGTCGCCGGTCGGTTTCGTCGAAATGCAGGTAGCGCGCCCCGTACCAGGCCTGCAGGTCATCCCGCAGCCACTGCCGGAGCTCCACTGTGGCGAGGCCGAAACTCCGCCGCAACCGCTGATCGGCCTCATCCGGCCCGGCCAGACCATCTCGTCGGCGGACGCCGTACAGGCCTTCCAGTTCCACGCTGGCCGACCAGTATCGGTTGAGCCGGAGGTCCACCCCCACGCCGGCGCTGTGCTGCCGATCACGTAGCGTGAACTCACGGGTGTTCTCGCGCCAGCGCATGTGATCATTATGGTTGATGAACCCATAGAGCCGCAGATCGTCGAGAACCTGCCACTGGCCGTCGAGGTAGTAGGTGTAGGGCTTGCGAAGATATTCGCCCTCTCCCTGCTTGCTGTTGTACACGGCATCGGGTGCGACCAGGGTAAAGCGCAAATGGTTGCCGGCGCTGGGGAGCCAGAGCAGTTCGCCGTGGATGTCGATGTCCTCCTTGGCGCCGACCACATCGCCCCACACGCTGACCCGAAAGGGTCCCACGTGCGCCCCGAAACCAACCAGATTCTCATCATAGCGGCCGTCGAAATCTTCAGTCCGGTGGAAGCGGTATCCGAAGAACAGGGGGGACTCCGTTTCCAGCGTGGCCTGGGCCCGCATGTCCACATACAGCTCATTGCTGCGCGAACTGCCGGCGAGACCGAATAACCCGTCTCTGGGAAGGGGGCTTCCGCGCCCCAGCGCAGGCTTCGGCTCGAAGCTGAAACGGTGCAGGAAACTCTCGGCGTTGTAATCGAACTCGCGCCCTTCCACGCGGTCTCTGCGAAAGGGTTCCGGATTGCTCCAGTCCGCGGCGGCGCCGCCCGTCCCTAGCAGCAACAACAGGCACACGCCGCGCCTGAACAATGTCCGCATCACCCCTCCTGCACTTTTATCGAACCGGGGATACACTGGGTATCATGGAACAGGACAAACCCACCCCGAACCCGGCCCGCCTGGGCCGCAGCATGATCTTCGTGATGTGGCTGGTGGTGCTTGCCTTGCTGACGCTGTCGTTCAATAGCCTACTCGAGCGGCGGGATAACCCCAACCGCCAGTTGCAGGGCCAGGTGACCGCCGATGGGGCCAGGGAAGTGACGCTGGAGCGCAACCGTTCCGGGCACTATATAGCCACTGGCCAGATCAATGGCCAGTCAGTCACATTTCTGCTGGACACCGGGGCCACCGACATCTCTATCCCCGAGCCACTGGCGAGACGGCTTGGTCTGGAGCGCGGTGCACCGGTGCGTTATCAGACTGCAAACGGCGTCATCACCGGCTATCGCACGCAACTGGAGCGTGTTGGCATCGGCCCGGTGGAGCTTGAGTCGGTCCGTGCCTCCATCAACCCGTACATGGACGGCGATCAGATCCTGCTGGGGATGTCGTTCCTGCGCGATCTGGACTTTCGTCAGGAGCAGGGACGACTGACGCTGCGGCAGCCGCCCTAGGCAAGCGCTGAGGAATTCCCGCGCTCGCGTTACAGTCAAGTAGAATGACTACCTGCGGCATCGATAGGCACTTCTGCGGCGCTGGGCTATGCTCAGGAATAAGCGAAAATGTTAACTGCATCACGCTTTCGCTAAGTGCACCCAGGCGACACAGGGGGGTTGATGATGGCGGAACCCGCTGGCAAGCAGCTCAGCTTCGATGAATGGCGCCGGCTGGCACAGGAGAACCCAGCCATGTTCGAGATGCGCAGAATCCAGGCACTGGAAGCCGTCATCAGCTCCGCCCCCGCGGAGCGACAGCATCGACTGCGCTGTCTGCAGTGGCGCGTGGATCAGGCGAGAAACCGGGCTACGAACCCCATGGGCGCCTGCCTGGCCATCAGCCGCATGATGTGGGACTCGGTGCACGGTCCGCAGGGCCTGGCCCGAGCGCTGGACCACCTGGCAACCCGCTGGGACGGCCAGCGACGCGGTAAGGGGCTGAGAGCGCACAGCGCGCGCGTCCTGCCGTTCCGGCGCCCGCAGCAGGAGTCGCGCTAACCGCACCGAGAACGGCCTTGCCACGAAGCCGACTCCCCGGTATCATTGCGCGCCTTGTTCCAGGGAGCGCCGTTGGCGCCCCGACTGCACACATTGTTTAGGGACCTACACCATGAAGAAGGGCATTCATCCTGAGTATCGCGAGGTTGTGTTCCAGGACATCTCCTCCGATTTCGCCTTCCTGACCCGGTCGACCATCCGCTCCAAGGAGACGATCAAGTGGGAAGACGGTAACGAATACCCGCTGGTGAAGGTGGAAGTGTCCAGCGCCAGCCACCCTTTCTATACCGGCCAGCAGCGCGTGCTGAGCAGTGGCGGCCGGGTCGACCGCTTCAAGCAGCGCTATGGCAGCATGAAACGGGGCAGCAGCCGGTAAGCTAACCGCTACGGCGAGCAAGCAAGCACAGGAAGCCCGCACCTCTTCTGGAGGTGCGGGTTTTTTTGTGGCCGGCGACACCCTGGGATTCTGCTGAAAACGCTCGCGAAACCTTTTTTTTGTGCAGCGCATCGTCCACAATAAAATCATCTTGTGCAGTGCGGGCGAGCACAGGAAGCGCCTTGGAGTTGCCGACATTTTATGGCTTGTTTGTCGGATTTTATCGGCAATATCTCCAAACTTCGGACAACTTCCCGCATCTGCTTTGCGCCGCGTTGCTTTGCTGGTACTATCTCGCGACTTGAGGCACCGGCACCAAGGCTGCCGCTGGATAACAACCAGTCAGGCCGACCCGGCCAACTATTCCGCCCGAGCAGCCCAAGGGCAGACAGATCCAGAGCCGTTAGGCTCGAGCAAGCCCAGGCCCCCGTGCATACCCGCCTAGCTTTAGGCCCCGATGACTCGGGAAGGCACCATGCAGGCCTTGAACCGGCTTGATGACCAGGAGAACACTGATGGCGAAGCACACAGTCACCGTCACCGATAACGCCACCGGCAAGAGCGTGGAGTTCCCGGTTCGAGAAGGCACCCACGGCCCGCTCGCGATCGATATCAAGAGCCTGTACCAGGAGTTCGGCCACTTCACCTACGATCCTGGCTTCACCTCCACCGCCAGTTGCCGCAGCGACATCACCTTCATCGATGGCGACGAGGGCGTGCTGCTTTATCGTGGCTACCCTATCGATCAACTGGCGGAGAAAAGCTCGTTTCTGGAAGTGTCCTACCTGCTCATGAACGGGGAACTGCCCACGCAGGAGCAACTGGGTAGCTTCACGCACTCCATCACCACCCACACCATGGTCAATGAAAGTCTGAAGAACTTCTTCGACGGTTTTCATTACAACGCACATCCAATGGCCATGCTCACCGCGGTAGTGGGCTCCCTGTCCGCGTTCTACCACGACAGCATCGACATCAACGACCCGGAAAGCCGCGAACTCTGCGCGCACCGGATCATCGCCAAGATGCCGACGATTGCCGCTGCCGCGTTCAAGCACCTGGTCGGCGAGCCGTTCGTTTACCCGCAGAACCACCTGAGCTACTCCGGCAACCTGCTGAACATGCTGTTCTCCCGGCCGTCGGAGGAATATCAGATCAATCCGGTGGCGGAGAAGGCACTGGATCAGTTGCTGATCCTGCATGCCGATCACGAGCAGAACGCCAGCACCTCTACCGTGCGGCTCGCCGGCAGCACAGGCACCAATCCGTTCGCGGCCATGTCCGCGGGCTGTGCGGCACTGTGGGGCCCTGCCCACGGCGGGGCCAACGAAGCGGTACTGCGGATGCTGGAAGAGGTGGGCGATGTGAAGAACGTGCCCCAGTACATCGCCAAGGCCAAGGACAAGGACGATCCGTTCCGGTTGATGGGCTTCGGCCACCGCGTCTACAAGAACTATGACCCTCGCGCCACAATCATCCGCAAGACCTGTCACGAGGTGCTGGACGCCCTGGACATGGCGGACGACCCGCAACTGGAACTGGCCATGCGGCTCGAGGAAATCGCGCTGAAGGACGAGTACTTCATCGAGAAGAAGCTCTATCCCAACGTGGATTTCTACTCCGGCATCATCTACAAGGCCCTGGGCATCCCCACCCAGTTCTTCACCGTACTGTTCGCCTTGGGCCGCACGCCGGGCTGGGTGGCCCAGTGGATGGAGATGGTGGAAGACAAGGAGCAGCGCATCGGCCGCCCGCGCCAGGTCTACACCGGGGCAGCCCGCCGCGATTACAAGCCGCTAGACCAGCGGTGAGAGAAATGGCTGCCTGACCAGGAGGAACCCGGCTTTTTTGCCGGGTTCTCTTGTATGCGGTTCAGGCAGGCTGGGCCAGCATCCGCTCCACCGCCTCGGTATTCGCCCGATCCATGGGCTGGCCATCCACCTGGCTTCGGGGAGGATGCCGGATGGCCTCATGGGAAAACACGGTCAGATCCACCACGACATCGCCAGCCAGGAAACGGTAAACCGGGTACGTTTCCCATGCGTCACGCTCCACGCGCAGGCGGCGCTCCGAAGGTTCAAACGGAATACGCTCGTCCATCAGAAAAATGGCAACCTCTTCCGAGGTATCTGCGAACAGGTGCAGCGCCACATCGGACCACTCGCCAGCTGTTCCGTCCAGTACCGCCCCCACCAGCCGGGGCCGGAATCGCCGGAAGAACCGCATGGCCTCCAGCGCAACCTCGCGCAAGTGACGCAGCTGCGCCGCCTGCGACTCCCCCTTGAACAGGCGCTGGTACTCCAGCAACGCTTCCTGGATCTCCTGATTGCGCGGCATGTTCTGCGTACCCGGGGCGCCCAGTCGATCGGCCGCCTTCCGCTTGGCCAGGTAGTAGTCGCGCACCCCTTCTTCGGCCATGATTTTCGCCGCCTCCAGCGTCAGGCGCTGGCGCATGCGCTGGTCCTTTGTCGTGGGGCTCTTGGCCATGACAGCGCCTCCCGCGTGATTCAACCGACCATCGATGCAGCCCGGCAAACATGAGAAATAGATTGACCCTGTGGCGCACGTCAGAATAGCGGCTGCCCGGAGCCTCCGCCGGAGGACGAACCCGAGCCACCCCTCCGATCATCGGACGAGCGCTCCTGCTCGGGCACCTGATCCTGCCGGAAGGTTTCGAACATGGCCCGGGGGTTGTCGGCACTGGTCACCAGCCCGGAATCGGCGTCGATTCTTACGGTCACCATGCCCGAGGGGCGCGGTGTGGTTCCCGACGGAACGCCGTCGAGCGCCTTGCCCATATAATCCAGCCACATCGGCAAGGCGGTACGTGCACCGGTCTCGCCCGGTCCCATGGACCTGGCCTGATCGAAGCCAACCCAGGCCGTGGTGACCAGCTCGGCGTTGTACCCGGCGAACCATGCATCATGCAAGTCATTGGTAGTGCCTGTCTTGCCGGCCAGATCGTCGCGCCCGAGCTGACGCGCCGCGCGCCCGGTGCCCGAGCGGATCACGTCCTGCATCATGCTGGTCATGAGATAGGCGTTGCTGGCGCTCAGTGTCCGCTCGGCAGGACGGAAGCGTGGCACGGCGACCGGCTCCGCTTCTTCCTCTCCCTGCACCTCGTTGGCGGCCACCGGGGTCAGTCCGGTCGTCCCGCCCTCCAACTCCTGGCAATCCTCGCATGCCAGCGTCGGAACGTTTTCATAGACCACCTGACCTCGGCCATCTTCGATACGGCTGACGACATAGGGCTCGACCCGATAGCCTCCGTTCGCGAAAACCGCATAGCCGGCCGTCAGTTCCAGCGGGGTGACCGCGGCACTGCCCAGCGCCAGCGACAGATCGGTTGGCATGCGCTCCGAGGGAAAACCGAAGCGGTCGAGGAACGTCACCGCATAACGCGGGCCGATATCCCGAAGCACCCGGATGGAAACGAGGTTACGCGACTGCGCCAGCGCCTCCCGCAGGCGCGTCGGACCGTAGAAGCGGCCGCTGTAGTTCTCAGGCCGCCACACGGTTTCCAATGCGTCATCCTCGAACACCACCGGCGCATCATTGACCACGCTGGCCGGCGTGAACCCCCGCTCCAGGGCCGCTGAATAGATGAACGGCTTGAACGCCGACCCCGGCTGGCGCAGCGCCTGTGCGGCGCGGTTGAACTGGCTGCCACGGAAATCGAAACCACCGACCAGCGCCACGATGGCACCTGTATCCGGCGCAAGACTGACCAGCGAGCCCTGAATGTCCGGCACCTGCGCCAGACGCAAACCGTCTTCCGTCTCGCGAACGCGGATCAGGTCACCTTCGGAGACCACCTGGGAAGGGCGTTCCGGGGCCTGGCCCACCACCGCCTGGGACACCCAGGGCCGCGCCCAGCGTATCGCCGAAAACGGCAGCTCCACCCGCTCGCCGCCCGTATAGATTTCGGCATGACCTGCCTCGTCATCCACCGAGAGGACCAACGCGGACTGCAAATTCGCAACCCGGCCATGCTGGCGGAGCAGGCGGTTCCATGCATCTGCCTCAGCGTGTTCATCCAGATCGTAACGCGCCTCACTGCCGCGGTAGCCGTGCCGCTCGTCGTAGGCAAGCAGATTGCGGGACACCGCCTCGTTCGCCATCTCCTGGCGGCGGCTGTCCACCGTGGTGTATACGCGGTAACCGTCCTCGTAGGCGGATTCTCCGTAGAGGTCCACCGCCAGCGCACGCGCCATTTCCGCCACATAGGGCGCCTGCAGCCCCGGCCGCGCCACGCGCATGGCGGCTGTCACCGGCGCAGCCGAAGCCTCGGCGAATTCCTCCTGCGTGATGTAGCCCAAATGGTGCATCCGCCGCAGCACGTAAGACCTGCGGTGCAGGGCTCGCTCCGGGTTGGTGATCGGGTTGGCGATAGACGGCGCCTTGGGCAGACCCGCGATCATCGCCGTTTCCGCCAGCGTCAGCTCCGACAGCGGTCGCCCGTAATAGATGCGTGCCGCCGCGCCAACGCCGTAGGCGCGCTGGCCAAGATAGATCTTGTTCAGGTAAAGCTCGAGAATCTGCTCCTTGTCCAGCTCCCGTTCGATCTTGAACGACAGCAGAATCTCGTTCAGCTTGCGCAAATAGGTCTGCTCGCGACTCAGAAAGAAGTTTCGCGCCGTCTGCATGGTGATGGTGCTGCCGCCGGGTCCGATCTCCCGGTGCCTGGCCAGGTACACCACAGCCCGTGCCAGCCCGACAGGGTCGACCCCATAGTGCGAGAAGAAGCGCTCGTCCTCCGCGGCAATGAAAGCCTGCTTGAGACGCTCGGGGATCTCCTCGTAGCGCAACGGCTCACGGCGATAATCGCCAAACTCCGCGATCAGCTCGTCATCGGCGCTGAACACACGTAACGGCTGCTGGAAACGAACATCGCGTAGCGAATCCACTTCCGGCAGTTGGGGCGAAAGGTAAAGGTAAAGCACACCAACCCCGGCGATTCCCAGCAGGGCCAGTGACAACAAGGTGGCCAACAGGTAGGCCAGGACTCGGGGAAGACGGCGCATTGATTACCAATTTTGTCTACAGGATCTCGTTATTGGGAAGTATAAAGACTTATACATTGCATAACGAGACTGGCGGAGTTACCGACACCGACCCCGGTGACGGCTCTTGGTTCCCCGATCGTACCGCAAGCCGATGAACTGCCCTGATCGGGCGACACACGGTGCGGAGCCCTGTCGCCCAAAAGGGGACAGTTAAGTCTGGAATGCGATGTTGTTTCATAGTAAATTCGTCTAACCGATACAAGTATAAGGAAAAAGCCCGTGGGACTGTTCAGGAAGAAACGCCCACCTATCCTGGGTATCGATATCAGTTCAACAGCGGTGAAGCTGATCGAGCTGAAGAAGCAGGATGGGCGCCTCCGGGTGGAGAGCTACGCCGTGGAGCCTCTGCCCGCCAACGCGGTGGTGGAAAAGAATATCGCCGACCTGCAAGCCGTTGGTGAGGCTATCAAGAAAGCGGTCAAGAAATCCCGCTCCAAGCTGAAGATGGCAGCGCTGGCCGTTCCCGGCTCCGCCGCCATCAGCAAGGTCATCAGCATGCCGGCGGATCTTGGCAAGGATGACATGGAGGCCCAGATCCAGCTGCAGGCCGATCAGTACGTGCCTTACCCGCTGGAGGAAGTCAGCCTGGATTTCGAGGTGCTCGGGGAGTCCAGGGACAACCCCAACACCGTCGACGTGCTGTTGGTGGCATCCCGCACGGATAATGTCGAAGTCCGCGTTGACGCCTGCGAGGCCGCAGGACTGCAGCCGAAGGTCATGGACGTGGAAAGCTATGCCGCGGAGAACGCCTTTGAGCTGGTGGCGGAAGAGCTTCCCGGCCAGGGTGTGGGTCAGACCGTGGCGGTAGTTGATGTCGGCGCAACGATGACCACGCTGACCGTGCTGGAGGACCGGCGCATCATCTATACGCGTGAGCAGGTCTTCGGCGGCAAGCAGCTTACCGAGGAAATCATGCGGCGCTACGGACTCTCCTTCGAGGAAGCCGGTCGCGCCAAACGTCAGGGCGGCCTGCCCGACAGCTATGAAGAGGAAGTCCTGGAGCCTTTCAAGGAGGCGATGGCCCAGCAGATCGCCCGGTCGCTGCAGTTCTTCTTCGGCGCCAGCCAGCACAACACCGTGGACTACGTGGTCCTGGCGGGCGGCTGCGCCTCGATCGAGGGCATCGATGACATGGTCAAGGAACAGACCGGAACACCGACCTACGTGGCAAACCCGTTCGTCAATATGTCCGTCTCTTCCCGGATCCGTCCGCAGATGCTCAGCGAAGACGCACCCTCCCTGTTGGTGGCCTGTGGCCTTGCGCTGAGGAGTTTCGACTGATGAGTACGCACATCAATCTCCTGCCTTGGCGGGAAGAGCAGAAGAAGCAGCGCCAGACGGAGTTCTTCGTGGTGCTGGGTATCGCCGCCGCCGTGGGCGCGGCGGTCTGGTTTGGCGGGCGCTGGCACCTCAATAGCGAGATCCAGTACCAGCAGCAACGCAACAACATGCTGCAACAGGAGATCCGTACGCTGGACCGGCAGATCGCCCGCATCCGGGATCTCGAGGCAACGCGCGATCAACTGGAAGCGCGCATGCGCGTCATTCAGGAACTGCAGACCGGGCGCCCGCAAATCGTTCACCTGTTCGAGCAGATGGTGCTGACCCTGCCGGACGGGGTGTTCCTGAACACCCTGCAGCAGCAGGGTGGCATCATCACTCTCACTGGTGTCGGCCAGTCCAACGCGCGCGTCTCCAACTACATGGAGCGGCTGGATTCCTCGAGCTGGTTGCGCGATCCGAACCTGGACGTGATTGAAGTCCGGGACCGGGATGGCATCCGGGTCAGCAATTTCACGCTACGGGTGCAGCAGACCAATCCCACCGCAGCTGACAACGGGGAGGAAGCCCAATGAAGCTGCAAGGCGTCGAAATCAACGAACTCGAGCTGAACAACATCGGCGACTGGCCCTGGGCCTTCAAGGCCATTGTCATCGCCATCGTGTTCGGCGTTGTGGTCTTTCTCGGCTGGTATCTGAACTGGAGCAACCTGGTCGACCAGCGCGACCGGCTGCAGGCTCAGGAGCAGAATCTCCGCCAGGATTTCGAACTGAAACAGCGGCGCGCGGCGAATCTACCGGCCTATGAAGCCTTGCTGGAAGAAATGGAGGAAGAACTGTCCGATCGTCTGCGACAGCTTCCGAGCCGAGGCGAGATCCCCCAGTTGCTGGCCGATATCTCCCAGGCAGGGCTTGGCGCGGGACTGGATTTCGAACTGTTCCGTCCCGGCAGCATTGTGCAACGGGACTTCTATGCCGAGCGGCCGATCGACATCGAGGTGCGGGGCACATACCACCAGTTCGGCGAGTTCATCAGCGAGGTGGCCAACCTGCCGCGTATCGTGACCCTGCACAACGTGAACATCTCCCGGGTTCAGGACTCCGATCGCCTCAACATGCGCGCTGTGGCCCGGACCTACTGGTATCTCGACGACGAGGAGGCGGCGCGATGAACGAGAAACGTTCCGCCATCATGCGTAGCAGCCAGGCCATGCTGCTCGCCCTGCTAGGCCTGACCCTGGGCGCCTGCTCGCAGAGCACGGACGACCTGGACCGCTACATCAGCGACACCCTGCAGCGCTCGGCGCCTCCACCGGACCGCTTCGAGCCGCCCGAGGACCTGCCCAGCCACTCCTATCCCAGCGGGCTGGACCGTGACCCCTTCAGCAGGCTCAGCTTCGTGGAGCCGCGTGTCTCGGCCCGGGAGGCATCCGGCCCCCGGCCGGATCCTAACCGGCGCCAGGAAGAGCTGGAACAGTACCCGCTGGATGCGTTGAGGATGTCTGGCGTGCTGGAACGACAGGGCGAGCGCTGGGCGCTGGTGCGGGATCCGCAAGGCACCATACACCGCGTTCGGGAAGGCAATTATCTGGGTCAGAATCACGGCCGCATCGTGACCATCACGGAGCGGGCACTGGAACTAGAGGAACTCGTACGCACGGGTGACGAGCGCTGGCAACACCGCTCCGCAACCCTGGCATCGAGGGAGTAGAGGAAAGGGAGTCGATAACAATGACTATGTTCGCATCCAATCGCGCACGCCGCGCCTCACGTGCCCGCACGGCACATGGGCGCTGGCTGTCGGCCCTGGCACTGGGGCTGGCCGCAACGTTCTGGGCAGGGAGTGCTCTGGCGGAAAACGCCTTGCGCGATATCAGCTACTCCACACTGCCAGGAAACCAGGTCCAGATCTCGCTGGAGATGGAGCAGCCGCCGGAAACCCCGAGCAGCTTCACCATCGATGATCCCGCGCGCATCACGCTGGACTTCCCGAACACGCGCAACCGCTTCGCCGACCGGTCGCTGGCCATCGGCGTGGGTCGCGTGGAAGGGGTGACGACCGCCGAGGCGGCGGGCCGTACACGCGTGGTGGTCAGACTCTCGCAGATGATGGCCTACGACACGGAAGTGGAAGGCAACACCCTGCATGTGTTCCTTCGTGACCGCGGCCCCTCTGCCCGGGCCGATGCCGAAGGCCCGCGCCGGACCGCACCCGCTCCGGTCTCGACCGCGGCCTCGGAACTGGAGGACATCGACTTCCGCCGTGGTTCCGATGGAACCGGACGCATACTGATCAACCTGTCCACACCGGATGCCCCCGTGAGCCTGCGCCGTGAGGGCGGCCAGTTGATCGTGCGCATCCAGGACGCCAGGGTGCCCGAGCGTCTGCAGCGCCGACTGAACGTGGTGGACTTTGCCACGCCCGTGGAAACCATCGAAACCCGCCAGGACGGCCGCGATGTCCGCATGGTCATCCGTCCCACCGGCAACTACGACCACATGGGCTACCAGACCGGCGGCCAGTTCGTGGTGGAAGTGCAGCCGCTGACCGAACGGGAAGTGGAGGAGCGTCGGGAGCAGGAATTCACCGGCGAGCGGCTTTCCCTGAACTTCCAGGACATCGAGGTCCGATCGGTATTGCAGTTGATCGCGGATTTCACCGGCCTGAACGTCGTGGTCAGCGACTCGGTCACCGGCAACATCACGCTGCGCCTGCAGAACGTCCCCTGGGATCACGCCCTGGACATCATCCTGCAGACCCGCGGCCTGGACAAACGCATCCGTGACAACGTGATGCTGGTGGCCCCGGCAGAGGAAATCGCCGCCCGCGAACAGCGGCAACTGGAAGCCCAGCGCAGCATCGAGGAACTGGCACCGATCCGCTCGGAGTTCTTCCAGGTGAACTATGCCAAGGCCGGCGACATTGCCACTCTGCTGCGCTCGCAGGACGCTTCGCTGCTGTCCGAACGCGGCACCGTGACCATCGACGAACGCACCAACACGCTGATCATCCGTGACACCGATCAGAACCTGACCGACATCCGCAATCTGCTGAACCGGCTGGACATCCCGGTGCGCCAGGTGCTGATCGAATCCCGCATCGTGCTCGCCAACGACGACTTCAGCCGCGAGCTGGGCGTACGTTTCGGCGCCAGCGCTCGGAAGAGTGAGGGTGACAGTGGCCGCGTGGGCCGTATCGGCGGCACCCGTCCGGGCGGCCTGGTCGGCGGCGGGACAGGTTTCGGCGACCCCGATGGCATGCTGGTCGACCTGCCTGTCAACAACCCCGCCGGCGCCGTGGGCCTGGCCGTGGGCCGCATCGGCGACCGCCTGCTGCAGCTGGAGCTGTCGGCGATGGAAACCGAGGGCCGGGGTGAAGTGGTCTCCAGCCCGCGCGTGATCACCGCCAATCAGCGCACCGCCAGCATCAAGCAGGGCGTGGAGATTCCCTACCAGGAGGCTTCCGCAAGCGGTGCCACCAGCGTGTCCTTCCAGGAAGCCGTGCTGGCCCTGGACGTGACGCCGCAGATCACGCCGGACGATCGCATCATCATGGACCTGGAGGTCAGCAAGGATACCGTCGGCACGATCTTCGCCGGTGTACCCAGCATCGACACCCAGTCCGTGACCACGCAGGTGCTGGTGGACAACGGCGAGACCGTGGTCCTGGGCGGCATCTACGAGCGTGACCGCGGCACCACCGTGTCCCGGGTGCCGTTCTTCGGCTCGCTGCCCGGCGTGGGCTGGCTGTTCCGGA
This sequence comes from Ectothiorhodospiraceae bacterium, assembly GCA_020831845.1. GTDB lineage: Bacteria > Pseudomonadota > Gammaproteobacteria > Nitrococcales > Aquisalimonadaceae > LSCE01. The sequence goes on along the minus strand of JAFIFV010000146.1, from coordinate 42,050 downwards.
CTACGTTCAACGTGGACGAGAACAGCGAGCTGCTGATTTTTGTGACGCCGCGCATCCTGGATGAGAGTCTGACATCGCGCAGCCTCAACTGATCGCTACCGGAATCCCATCAAGAAGGCCCGCAATGCGGGCCTTCTTCTTTTCCAACACCCCATTTCCCGGCCGCGGCGCTGTTCGATTCATGGGCCGGCAGTGCGCTATGATTCGGCAACATTCAAATAGCGATCATCATGGCCACGACGCGACGCATCTTTCTGGTCGGCCCCATGGGGGCCGGTAAATCCACCATCGGGCGCCGGCTGGCGCGCACGCTGCGGCTGCGCTTCCTGGACAGTGATCACGAGATCCAGCGCCAGACCGGGGTGGACATACCGCTGATTTTCGAGCTTGAAGGCGAATCGGGATTTCGCAAGCGGGAGTCGGCCATGCTGGAGCAGCTCACCACCCAGGACGGCATCGTGCTGGCCACAGGGGGCGGCGCCGTCCTGGACGAGGAAAACCGCCGCGTGCTGCGGGAGCGTGGCACGGTGGTCTACCTGGAGACGCCGGTGGACGAGCAGTTGCGCCGAACCCGCCGCGATCGCAACCGGCCGCTGCTGCAAACGGAAAACCCGCGGGAACGCCTGCAGAACCTGCTGGCCGAGCGCGAACCCCTGTACCGCGATGTTGCAGACCTGACGGTGTCCACCGCGGAAGGCTCCATTCCGGCCATCCTCGATGCCATACTCATCGGCCTGCAGACGCTGGAGACGACCGATGACTCAAACGCTTAACGTCGACCTGGGCAGTCGCAGCTACCCGATCCACATCGGACCGGGCCTGATCGACCAGGGAGAACTGATCCGCCCGCTGCTGCGTGGCAGATCGGCGCTGATCGTCACCAATGAAACAGTGGCGCCGCTCTATCTCGAGCGCCTGCAACGGGCGCTGGGCGCTGACATCCGCCAGGACACCGTGACCCTGCCGGACGGCGAAGGCCACAAGAACCTGGTCACCTGCATGAGCATCTACAACCGGCTTCTGGAGCATCGCCACGACCGCAAGACCGTGCTGATTGCACTGGGCGGTGGCGTGGTCGGGGATCTGACCGGTTTTGTCGCCGCCACCTACCAGCGTGGCGTGGATTTCATCCAGGTGCCGACCACACTGTTGGCCCAGGTGGACTCCTCGGTGGGCGGAAAGACGGGGGTCAACCACCCCATGGGCAAGAACATGATCGGCGCCTTCCACCAGCCACGGCTCGTGCTCGCCGACACCGATACGCTGGCCACGCTGCCGGAGCGGGAACTGGCCGCCGGCATCGCCGAGATCATCAAGTACGGGCTGATTCGGGACGCCGACTTCTTCACCTGGCTGGAAACGCACATGGACGCACTGCTCGGTCGCGAACCCGAGGCGCTTGCGCATGCCATCCGCGTGTCATGCCAGACCAAGGCCGATGTGGTGGCGGCCGATGAAACCGAACAGGGAATTCGCGCAATCCTCAATCTGGGCCACACCTTCGGTCACGCCATCGAGACCGCCACCGGCTATGACAGCTGGCTCCACGGCGAAGCCGTGGGTACCGGCATGCTGATGGCTGCCTGGCTTTCCCACGCGCTGGGCTGGCTGGAAACCAGGGACTACGAACGCGTGGAGTCGCTGATCTACCGCGCGGGCCTCCCTCCCCGCCCGCCCGCCACCATGACACCGGAACAGTTCCTCGAACTGATGGCGGTGGACAAGAAGGCCGAGGGTGGCCGGCTTCGCCTGGTACTGCAGCAGGGGATCGGTAGCGCCGTGATCACGGGTGACTTCGACAGCGCCGCGCTGGACAGCACCCTGCGCCATTTCACCGCGGCAGGAAGTTGAACAGCCGATGGCCGTCCACAGCACCCCCCGCCCCCTCGCCCGCTACGCGCAGGACCCGGACCACAGTCGCGGCCGGCGACGGCCGGAACCCCCTCCCACCTGGCGCAGCGAGTTCCAGCGCGACCGTGATCGTATCATCCACAGCTCGGCATTCCGGCGGCTCGAGTACAAGACCCAGGTCTTCGTCAATCATGAAGGCGATCTTTTCCGAACCCGCCTGACCCACACACTGGAAGTCTGTCAGATCGCCCGGACCATCGCCCGCGCGCTGGACCTGAACGAAGACCTCACCGAGGCGATAACGCTTGCCCACGACCTGGGCCATACCCCCTTCGGCCACGCCGGCCAGGAGGCGCTGAACCACTGCATGCGGGACTACGGGGGCTTCGAGCACAACCTCCAGTCATTGCGGGTTGTGGATGAACTGGAGCAGCGCTACGCGGAATTCGACGGCCTGAACCTCACGTTCGAAACCCGCGAAGGCATACTCAAGCATTGCTCCGCCGGCAACGCCCGCCGACTGGGCGAATTGGGTCGGCGTTTCCTGGAGCGCACCCAGCCCAGCCTCGAAGCCCAGCTCGCCAACCTGGCAGACGAACTGGCCTATAACAGTCACGACGTGGACGACGGCCTGCGCGCGGGGCTGATCAGCGTGGGGCAACTGGAGGAGTTCGGCCTGATGGGCCGGTTGTTCGCTGACGTCCGCCGCCACCACCCCGCCCTGCCCCGCCGTCGCATGATCTACGAAGCCGTGCGACGGATGATCGGCGACCAGGTGGCGGACGTGATCCAGACAACCAGAGCCGCCCTGGAGCGGGAGAACCCCGCGGACGGCAACGACGTCCGGCAACACACCAGGCCATTGATTACATTCAGCGAGTCCATGCAACAGGAGCATGTGGAGCTCAAGCGCTTCCTGTTCCGATCGCTGTACCGGCACCACAGGGTCTACCGCATGGCCGAGAAGGCGAAACGCACCGTGAGTCGCCTGTTCGAGGCATTCATGGACGACATCGCACTGATGCCGCCTCAACAGCATGAGAAAGCCCGGGCCATGGAGGACCAGGAAGGCACCGTCGGTCGTGCCCGGGGCGTGGCCGACTACATTGCCGGCATGACCGACCGATATGCCATCGACGAATTCGAGCGCTTGTTCGACCCCCGCCGCCTGACTTAGGGAAGCGCTTCCTCAAGCAGGCCCCTGCGCCTATTTGAGCGTTTTCCGCCGAGACGCTATACTGTGCGGCCCTTTGCTCAGGGAGCTATGATTTGCGTAACCTGAGCGGTCCTGAATCAGGGCACCGCCAAGGCCCTCCAAGGGCTCAACAGGCGGGCTGCCCGAGCAACTCCCGGCGCGATTCTGCCGGCCCAGGCGTGCTGCTGCACGAACGGGCGGCAAGTCTGCGCGGAGGCTTGCGTTTCGAGGCACGCAGGGGCGATTGATTGCGGAGGCGGCGATCTTCAGCAGCGGGGTCTCCCGCCCGCTTCGCCTTGCCCCCGCCCGGACGACTTCAACCCACACGCAGAGGCATTCCCCGTGAGATATCAGAACGCTGACCGGCCGACTCTGTACCGGCCTAGCTTCGAGAAGGACAACTGCGGGTTCGGGCTGATTGCCCATATGGATGGCCAACCCAGCCACTGGGTTCTGAAAACGGCCATCGAATCGCTGGCGCGACTGACCCATCGTGGCGCGGTCGCAGCCGATGGCAAGACCGGCGACGGCTGTGGTCTGCTGATCAAGAAGCCCGATGCATTCCTGCGCGCGCTCGCCGAGGACAACGGCTGGACGCTGGCACAGGAGTATGCCGTCGGCGTGGTATTCCTGAATCCGGAGGAATCGCTGGCGGACGAGGCCCGCAAGGTCGTGGACGCCAGCCTTGTTGCCGAGGGGCTGGCCGTTGCCGGCTGGCGCCTGGTGCCCACGGATCCGTCAGCCTGTGGCAAGGAAGCCCTGAGGACACTGCCACACATCGAGCAGGTCTTCGTCAATGCGCCGGACGACATGGACGCCTTGGACTTCGAACGCAAGCTCTACATTGCGCGCCGGAAGGCGGAAAAGCTGTTGGACGACCGGGACGAGGTCTTCTATATACCAAGCCTGTCCAGCCAGGTCCTGTCCTACAAGGGCCTGGTCATGCCCGCGAACCTGCCGGTGTTCTACAAGGATCTGCAGGACGCGCGCATGGAAACCGCCATCTGCGTGTTCCACCAGCGCTTCTCCACCAACACCTGGCCGCAGTGGCGCCTGGCCCAGCCGTTCCGCTTCCTGGCCCATAACGGCGAAATCAACACCGTCCAGGGCAACCGCAACTGGTCCAATGCCCGTGCCGCCAAGTTCGAAACGCCGCTGATTCCGGACATGGCGGCGGTCAGCCCCCTGGTCAGCAGCGAGGGGTCGGACTCCTGCAGCCTGGACAACATGCTGGACGCGCTGCTCGCCGGCGGCATGGACATCTTCCGTGCCATGCGGCTGCTGATCCCGCCGGCGTGGCAGAACGTGGACAGCATGGACAGCGACCTGCGCGCGTTCTACGAGTACCACTCCATGCACGTGGAGCCGTGGGACGGTCCTGCCGGCATCGTGCTGACCGATGGTCGTCATGCCGCCTGCGTCCTCGACCGCAACGGGCTGCGCCCGGCGCGCTACGTGATCACCCGGGATCGTCATATCACGCTGGCCTCTGAAATCGGCGTCTACGACTACGCGCCCGAGGACGTGGTGTCCAAGGGGCGGCTGAAGCCCGGCGAAATGCTGGCCGTGGATACCGAGAACGGTGAACTGATCCTGCCGCAGGACGTGGACGAGCGCCTGAAGAACCGACAGCCGTACAAGCACTGGCTGAACCAGCACCAGCAACGGCTCGAATCCACGCTGGAGGAAACCGAGCTGGAAGAAGACGGCAGCCCGATCAGTGCCGAGATGCTGCCGGTCTACCAGAAGCTGTACAACCTGACGCTGGAAGAAAACGATCAGGTGTTGCGGGTGCTGGCCGAAGCCGGCCAGGAAGCCGTGGGGTCCATGGGTGATGACACGCCGCTACCGGTGCTATCCACTCAGGAGCGGTCTCTCTACGACTACTTCCGGCAACAGTTCGCCCAGGTCACCAATCCGGCCATCGACCCCCTGCGTGAACAGATCGTGATGTCGCTGGAGACCTGCTTCGGCCGCGAGAAGAACGTGTTCGAGGAAACCGAGGAACACGCCAAGCGCCTGGTGGTGGAATCACCGGTGCTGTCGCGCACCAAGTTCCTTCTGCTGCTCAACCAGGACGATCCGGAATACGCCAACTACGTCATCGACCTGCAATACGCTCCAGCCGAAGGCCTGAAGGCCGCGGTCGAGCGCATCGCCGACGAGGCGGAGCAAGCGGTACGGGACGGCAAGGTCATCCTGGTGCTGAGCGATCGCGCCATCGAGCAGGACAAACTGCCGGTGCACGCGCTGCTGGCCACCGGCGCCGTGCACCATCGCCTGGTCCAGAAAGGCCTGCGCTGCGACGCCAACATCGTGGTGGAAACCGGAACCGCCCGGGACCCGCACCATTTCGCGGTCCTGATCGGCTATGGCGCCACCGCGGTGTACCCGTATCTGGCCTACGCCGCCCTGCGCGGCATGATCCGCTCCGGCCACATCAAGGAAACCCCGGCAGACCAGTTGCGCCGCAACTACCGCAAGGGCATCAGCAAGGGGCTCTACAAGATCCTCTCCAAGATGGGTATTTCCACCATCGCCAGCTATCGCGGCGCTCAGCTGTTCGAAGTGGTCGGCCTGGCCGACGAGGTGGTCGACCTGTGCCTGCACGGCAGCGTCAGCCGAATCCAGGGCAGCGGCTACGCCGAGCTTGAAGACGACCAGAAGGTGCTGGCCCGGGAGGCCTGGAGCCCACGCAGTCCGGTGCGCAAGGGCGGGCTGCTGAAGTTCGTGCAGAACAGCGAATACCACGCCTACAACCCGGACGTGGTCCGCACGCTGCAGACGGCCGTGGAATCCGGCAACTACAAGGACTGGGGCGAGTTCGCCGACCTGGTGAACAATCGCCAGCCGTCGGTGCTGCGCGATCTGCTGAAGGTGAAGCTGGCCGACAAGGCGCTGGATATTGATGACGTGGAGCCGGTCGAGGACATACTGCCTCGCTTCGACTCCGCCGGCATGTCCCTGGGCGCGCTGTCCCCCGAAGCGCACGAATCGCTGGCCATCGCCATGAACCGTCTCGGCGGACGCTCCAATTCCGGCGAGGGCGGCGAGGACGAGGCCCGCTACGGCACCGAGCGCATGTCCAAGATCAAGCAGGTGGCGTCCGGGCGCTTCGGCGTCACACCGCATTACCTGGTGAACGCCGAGGTACTGCAGATCAAGGTGGCCCAGGGAGCGAAGCCCGGCGAGGGCGGCCAGCTCCCCGGCCACAAGGTCAACGAGATGATCGCCCGCCTGCGCTTCTCCAAACCCGGCGTGGCATTGATCTCACCGCCACCGCACCACGACATCTACTCCATCGAGGATCTGGCGCAGTTGATCTTCGACCTGAAGCAGGTGAACCCCGACGCGCTGGTGTCCGTGAAGCTCGTCTCCGTGGCTGGTGTCGGCACCATCGCGGCGGGCGTGGCCAAAGCCTATGCCGACCTGATCACCATCGCCGGCTACGACGGCGGTACCGGCGCCAGCCCGCTGACCTCTGTCAAGTATGCCGGGGCCCCCTGGGAACTGGGCCTGGCGGAAACCCACCACGCCTTGCGCGCCAATGATTTGCGCGACAAGGTCCGGGTGCAGGCCGACGGCGGACTCAAGACCGGACTGGACGTGATCAAGGCGGCGATCCTGGGGGCGGAAAGCTTCGGCTTCGGTACCGCGCCGATGATCGCCATGGGCTGCAAGTATCTGCGTATCTGCCACCTGAACAACTGCGCCACGGGAGTCGCCACCCAGCAGAAGGTGCTGCGTCTGAAGCACTTCATCGGTACCCCGGAGAAGGTCGCCAACTACTTCCGCTTCGTCGCCATGGAAACCCGTGATTGGTTGGCCAAGCTGGGTGTCAAGCGACTGGAAGACCTGATCGGCCGTACCGACCTGCTGGAGACCCTGCCGGGCGAAACCGCAAAGCAGCGCCGGCTGGACCTGCAGCCGCTGCTCTCCGATGGCGGCGTGCCGGACACCAAGCCACAGTTCTGCCTGAAACCCCAGAACGACCCGTTCGACAAGGGCGAACTGGCGGAACAGATGGTCAGGGACTGCCTGCCCGCAATTGAAGGCAAGACCGGTGGGGAATTCAGTTACCAGGTCAAGAACCTGAACCGCTCCATCGGTGCCCGCCTCTCGGGGGAGATCGCCAAGCGTCACGGCAACTACGGCATGGCGGACCATCCGCTGGTGCTGCGACTGACCGGCAGCGTGGGGCAGAGCTTCGGCGTCTGGAATGCCGGCGGCCTGCACATGCACCTGGAAGGCGACGCCAACGACTACGTGGGCAAGGGCATGGCCGGCGGCAAGCTGGTCATACACCCGCCCGCCGGGAGCGCGTTCAAGTCCAACGAGACCACCATCATGGGCAACACCTGCCTGTACGGCGCCACCGGCGGCAAGCTGTTCGCCGCCGGCCAGGCGGGCGAGCGCTTCGCGGTCCGCAACTCCGGGGCACATGCGGTGGTGGAAGGTGTTGGCGACCACGGCTGCGAGTACATGACCGGGGGCGTGGTCTGCGTGCTGGGCGGTACCGGCCTGAACTTCGGCGCCGGCATGACCGGCGGCTTCGCCTTCGTGCTGGATCTGGATAACGAGTTCGTGGACCGCTATAACCACGAACTGATTGATATCCACCGCGTACAGTCGGAAGCCATGGAGGCGCACCGCAACTTCCTGTACTCCACCATCAAGGAGTACGTGGAGGAAACGGGCAGCACCTGGGGCCAGGAGATCCTGGACAATTTCCGCGACTACGTACGCAAGTTCTGGCTGGTGAAGCCCAAGGCCACGGACCTGCAGAGCATACTGGACACCCTGCGCCAGGCGGCGTGATCCTCTGCCCGGCGGCATGCCGCCGGGCAGTCCATGGACACTGGCGCCCGCGCGCCCACAATAAAGACTGACGGATACTCATGGGTAACAATTTTCAGTTCTTGGAAGTCCCCCGCCAGGATCCGAAGAAGGAATCGGTGGAAGTCCGGATCCACAAGTTCGGCGAGATCTACGGCACCTTCGACAAGGAGACGGCTGCCAGCCAGGCTGACCGATGCCTGGCCTGCGGCAATCCCTACTGCGAGTGGAAATGTCCGGTGCACAACTACATCCCGGACTGGCTCAAGCTCATCGCCGAGGGCAACCTGTTCGAGGCTGCGGAGCTGTCCCACCGGACCAATTCGCTGCCCGAGGTCTGTGGCCGCGTCTGCCCGCAGGACCGCCTGTGCGAGGGCGCCTGCACGCTGAATGACGGCTTCGGCGCCGTCACCATCGGCTCCATCGAGCGCTACATCACCGACGAAGCCTTCAAGGCCGGCTGGCGCCCGGACATGACCGGCGTGGTGGATACCGGCAGGAAAGTGGCTATCATCGGTGCCGGCCCAGCCGGGCTGGGAGCCGCGGACATCCTGGCTCGCAATGGCGTGAAGCCGGTGGTTTTCGACAAGTACCCCGAGATTGGCGGTCTGCTGACCTTCGGCATCCCCCCATTCAAGCTGGAGAAGGAAATCGTCCGCACCCGGCGCGAGATCATGGAAGGCATGGGCGTGGAGTTCCGCCTGAACACGGAGATCGGCACCGACATCCAGTTCCAGCAACTGCTGGACGAGTACGACGCCGTGTTCCTGGGCATGGGCACCTACAACTACATGCGCGGTGGCTTCCCCGGCGAGGAACTGCCCGGCGTCCACGAGGCGCTGCCGTTCCTGGTGTCCAACATCAATCGCGAGCTGGGTTACCAGAAGGATCCGTCCGAGTTCATCGACATGAAGAGAAAGCGCGTCGTGGTCCTGGGTGGCGGCGATACCGCCATGGACTGCAACCGCACCTCGATCCGCCAGGGGGCACGCAGCGTCACCTGCGCCTACCGCCGCGACGAGGAGAACATGCCCGGCTCCCGGCGTGAGGTGCAGAATGCCAAGGAGGAAGGCGTGAAGTTCCTGTGGAACCGCCAGCCGGTGGAAATCGTCGGCGATGGCAAAGTGGAAGGCGTGAAGGTGGTGACCACGCAGTTGGGCGCGCCGGACGAGCGTGGCCGCCGTCGCCCCGAGCCTGTTCCGGGAACGGAAGAAGTGATTCCCGCGGACCGCGTCATCGTCGCGTTCGGTTTCCGCCCCAGTCCCGCGGACTGGTTCGGCGAATTCCAGATCGAAACGGATGACCGCGACCGGGTCACCATCCGCAAGGACGAACAGTATTTCGGCCAGACGGCCAACCCCAAGGTGTTCTCCGGCGGCGACATGGTGCGCGGATCGGACCTGGTGGTCACCGCCGTCTACGAGGGCCGGCAAGCCGCCGAGGGCATATTGAACTACCTTGGCGTATAGCACACGCCGGCGCCCCGCGCCGCCGGCCCTGGCTCCTCACGGCTGAAGGTTCGTCAATGACGGCTCAACTCGATAACGACCTGCTGTTACGCGCCCTGCTTCGGCAGCCCACCGAACGAACGCCGGTCTGGATGATGCGCCAGGCCGGGCGCTATCTGCCGGAGTACCGCGCCACCCGTCAGCAGGCCGGCAGCTTCCTGGATCTGTGCAAGCACACGGAGCTGGCCTGCGAGGTCACACTGCAGCCACTGGAACGGTTTCCACTGGACGCGGCGATCCTGTTCTCCGACATACTCACTATCCCCGATGCCATGGGGCTGGGCCTGTACTTCGCCCAGGGCGAAGGCCCCAAGTTCGAGCGACCGGTCCGCACGGAGGCCGACATCCAGAGGCTTCCGGTCCCCGACCCCGGCGCCGAACTACGCTACGTCACCGATGCCGTCAGCCTGATTCGTCGCGAACTCAAGGGCCGCGTGCCACTGATCGGCTTTACCGGCAGCCCGTGGACGCTGGCCACCTACATGATCGAAGGCGGCTCCAGCAAGAATTTCGCCCATGCCAAGGGCATGCTGTACGACCGACCGGAACTGATGCACCGTTTGCTGGACAAGCTGGCGCAGTCGGTTACCTCCTACCTCAACGCGCAGATCGCCGCCGGCGCCCAGGCGCTGATGATGTTCGATACCTGGGGCGGCATACTGACACCCGCCGCCTATCGCGAATTCTCCCTGCGTTATGCGGAACAAATCATCGCCGGGGTCACCAAACATCATGAGGGGCGCGACGTACCGCTGGTATTCTTCACCAAGAACGGCGGGGCCTGGCTGGAAGACATGGCGACGATCGGCGCCCACGGCCTGGGCATCGACTGGACCCAGGACCTGGGGGATGCCCGCCGCCGCGTTGGCGACAGGGTTGCCCTGCAGGGCAACCTCGATCCAAGCATCCTGTATGCTTCCCCGGACGTCATCCGGCGCGAGGTGGGTACCGTTCTGCGGAGCTATGGCCATGGCCACGGCCACGTGTTCAATCTGGGGCACGGCATCCACCCGGAAGTGGACCCGGAACATGCCGGCGCGATGATCGCGGCGGTCCACGAATTGAGTCCGCAGTACCACGGGTGACCAGCTGCCACCGGCTGAACCGCGCCCGGCACTGCAAAGTCGGGTCCGTACGCCACGGCACAGGAAGCAGCCATGAAGATACGCACGATGTCAGCGGGAGTGGTTGTCGTCCGAGAGGAGGACGATAGCTGGCGCCTGCTGTTGCTGCGCGCCTTCCAGTACTGGGATTCCCCCAAGGGCCGCGTGGAGGATGGCGAAACGCCGCTGCAGGCCGCCGTACGCGAAGTCCAGGAGGAAACCGGTCTGACCGATCTCGACTTCTTCCTGGGGCACGACTATATCGAGACCGGCCCCTACGCCCAGGGCAAGGTGGCCCGTTATTACCTGGCCAGAACCGGCACCCGCCGTGTTGTCATGGGAATCAGTCCCGATCTTGGCCGTCCGGAGCACCAGGAGTATCGGTGGGTCGGTTTTCGCACCGCACGCAAGCTCGCCTCGCCTCGGGTGCGCCGGGTGCTGGAGTGGGCGGAAAGGCGACTTCGCGAAGGCACCCAGGAGACGGCGCATGGAACGCATCGCTCGGCGGAGCGTAAGTAACACCGGGAACGCGGCAGCGTGAATACTTCAGCGCTTCCCTAACAGTGCCCTCGTTGCGCTCGCCATCCCGTTTTGGGTATCGTGCGGACACGCTGTCGGAGCGATTTCCCGCGCCTCGGCGCTTTGACAGGCATCCGGCACACCCGGTTTCCAGAAACACATACTCTAGAGTGGAATCTCACAATGAAAACGACCTTGAGCAGCCTGCTGGCCGCCGGCCTGATGGTGCCCGCTATCGCCAGCGCCCAGAACCTGAATTACAACTACGTGGATGCCGGCCTGGCGTTCTACCCTGATTTCGAGGACGAAACCTTCTTTGGCCTGGACGCTACCGCCTCCTTCGCCATCACCCCCGACATATTCGTATTCGGCGGCATGAAGTATCTCACCGATGATGTCGATCTGATCGCCTTCCACATCGGCCCCGGCTATCGTTTCGCGCTGGATCCGCGCACCGACATCTATGGTGGCCTGACGCTGGAATACCAGGAAGTCGATTACGATAACGGCTCCGAGGACGACACCGCGCTGGGCATTCGCGGCGGTCTCCGCCACCGTCTGACCCAGGAAGTGGAACTTGGCGGCCAGATCCGGGCCGTGACCGGCGATTTCGATTACGTGGGCTTCAGCGCCTATGCCCAGTACTTCGTCCGGCCGGATCTGGGTCTGATCGGCGAACTGGACGTCTACGATGGCAACCTGGGCCTGATCGGCAAGGTGCGCTTCGCTTTCTGACGATCCACCTGCCCCTGGATACCAGAACGTCCCGCACCATCGGGGCGTTTTGGTGTCCAGGGGCAGGTATAGGCATAATGTGCATCTTCCCCGCGCAGGAGGTATCACCGTGACAGCCAGAAACCTGACCGTCGGCGACTTTCCGGGTGCCCGCATGCGCCGCATGCGCCGCGATGGCTTTTCCCGCCGGCTGATGCGCGAACACAGGTTGAGCACGGACGATCTGATCTACCCGATGTTCGTGCTGGAAGGTGAAGGGGAGCGGCAAGCCGTTGCCTCCATGCCGGGCGTGGAGCGTCTCTCGGTGGACCTGCTGCTGCGGGAGCTCGAGGAAGTCACCGCCCTGGGCATCCCCGCCGTGGCACTGTTCCCGGTCGTGCCCCAGGAACGAAAGACCGAGGACGCCCGCGAGGCGTATAACCCGGACGGGCTGGTGCCCCGCGCGGTGCGCGCCATCAAGGCCCGGTTTCCGGATCTGGGCGTGATCACCGACGTCGCCCTCGATCCGTATACCAGCCACGGCCAGGACGGCCTGCTCGATGCCAGCGGCTACGTGCTGAACGACGCCACCGTGGATATCCTCGTGCGCCAGGCCCTCAGCCATGCCGAGGCAGGAGCCGACGTGGTCGCGCCCTCCGACATGATGGACGGGCGTATCGCGGCGATCCGGGAATCCTTCGAAGCGGCCGAGCACTACAACGTGCGCATCCTGGCCTATGCCGCCAAGTACGCCTCCAGTTACTACGGCCCGTTCCGCGACGCGGTCGGCTCCGCCGGGAACCTGGGCGGCGGCGGTAAGCACAGCTACCAGATGGACCCGGCCAACAGCGACGAAGCCCTGCGGGAAGTCGCCATGGACCTCAACGAAGGTGCCGACATGGTGATGGTGAAACCAGGCATGCCCTATCTGGATATCGTCCGGCGGGTCAAGGAGCACTTCGGCGTTCCGACGTTCGTCTACCAGGTCAGCGGTGAATACGCCATGCTGATGGCGGCCGCCAACAATGGCTGGCTGGACGAGCGCGCCTGCGCCCTTGAGGCGTTGACCGCCATGAAGCGGGCCGGCGCAGACGGTGTTCTGACCTATTTCGCCAAGCGCGCGGCCCAGTGGCTACGCGAGGACGCCAACTGACGCCGCCCTGGCACGGCGGACATCGCCACCCGCTGTGCCCTGCTTCCACATCCCCTCCGCTCCCCCGTTGGGCTCCGCTCCCCGCTCCGCTATACTGCCGCGCAATATGACAAATTCATGTCATTGCGATGACAACGAGCCACATCATGTTCAGCAGAAGCTATTTCTCCGGGATTTTCGGCAGCTCGCCGTTCAAGCCCTTGCAGGAACACATGGCCAAGGTGGTGGAATGCACCGAGGAACTGGTGCCGCTGTTTCATGCCGTGGCCCGCGGCGACTTCGACGCGGTGGAGGCCCAGCAGAAAAAAGTGGCCGCTCTCGAGGACGTTGCCGACGACATGAAACGGGAACTGCGCATGCAGCTCCCGAATACGCTGTTCCTGCCGGTGGATCGGCGCGACCTCCTGGAGCTGCTGCGCCTGCAGGACAACATTGCCAACAAGGCAAAGGACATCGCCGGCCTGACCCTGGGGCGGCGCATGACCCTCCCCCCGGTCATGGTGGAGCCGTTCGTGGCCTACGTGGAACGCTCCATCGACGCCGCTCGCCAGGCACACAAGACTGTCGAGGAACTGGACGAACTGGTGGAAACCGGCTTTCGCGGCTCCGAAGTGGAACTGGTGCAGACCCTGCTGGAGGAGTTGGGCCGCATCGAAAAAGACACCGACAACATGCAGATCCGGCTGCGTGCCACCCTGCGCGGGCTTGAAACCGAGCTGCCGCCGGTGGATGTGATGTTCCTCTACAAGATCATCGAGCTGGTCGGCAAGCTGGCCGATCTGGCGGAACGGGCCGGCAGCCGTCTGCAAATGATGCTCGCCAAGTAAAGAAGCGCTGAAGCGGACGTCAAGGGGGGTTGATGGAATTCGGCACGACGTACCTGCTGCTGGCGGCCATCTTCGGGCTGTTCATGGCCTGGGGTATCGGCGCCAACGACGTCGCCAACGCCATGGCCACCTCCGTTGGCTCCCGCGTTCTCACCATCAAGCAGGCCGTCCTGATCGCCGCCGTCTTCGAGTTTGCCGGGGCCGTGCTCGCCGGCGGCGAGGTGACCAATACCATCCGTTCCGGGATCATCGACGTCGGCCTGCTGGAAGGCCGGCCGGAGCAGTTGATCTTCGGCATGCTGGCCGCGCTACTGGCAGCTGGAACCTGGCTGCTGATCGCCTCCCGCATGGGCTGGCCTGTGTCCACCACCCACTCCATTGTCGGCGCCATTGTCGGCTTTGCCATCGCGGGCCTGGGCTGGGGCGCGGTGCAATGGCCGGTGATTGGCTCAATCGCCGTCAGCTGGGTGGTGTCCCCCCTGCTGGCCGGCTTCGTCGCGTACATGCTGTTCCGCAGCGTCCAGCTGCTGATCCTGGATCGCCGCGATCCGATCAGCAGTGCCCGTCGCTACGTGCCGATCTATATCTTCCTGACCGGCTTCATCATGTCGCTGATGACGCTGTTCAAGGGGCTGACCCATGTGGGCCTGGACCTGACGCTCGCGCAGTCAATCGCCATTGCGGGGGTGATCGGGGCCGCAATGGGCGTTATCGGCAAGCTGGTGATCGATCGCATTCCCATCGATCCGCGGCTGGACCGCAAGTTTCACTACACCAACGTCGAGCGCATTTTCGCGGTACTGATGGTCGTCACCGCCTGTGCCATGGCTTTCGCCCATGGATCCAACGACGTCGCCAATGCCATAGGGCCCGTGGCAGCCGTGCTGAGCGCGGTGCAGACGGGCGAAGTGCAGGCCCAGGCGGCCGTCCCCACCTGGGTGCTGCTGCTCGGTGCCAGCGGCCTGGTAGCCGGCCTGCTGATGCTCGGTCACCGTGTCATCGCCACCGTTGGGCGGGAGATCACCCAGCTCACGCCCAGCCGCGGCTTCACCTGTGAACTGGCGGCCGCCGGCACCGTGGTGATGGCCTCCGGTTTCGGCATTCCGGTCTCCACCACCCATACGCTGGTAGGCGCCGTCCTTGGTGTCGGCATGGCCCGCGGCATTGCAGCACTCAACCTGACCGTGGTGCGCGGCATCTTTCTGTCCTGGATCGTCACCTTGCCCGTCGGCGGCATACTGGCCATCATCTTCTTCCAGATACTGTCGTTGATTTTCGGCTGACCGGCTCGCTCCGGCCGGCCCAGACCCCCGGAGACCTGATGACCGACCAGTACGCCGTATTCGGCAACCCCGTCAGCCACAGCCTGTCGCCCTGGATTCACGCGCGGTTCGCGGAGCAGACCGGCCAGGCACTGCATTACGGCAAGCAGGAAGTGCCGCTGGAGGGCTTTGCCCAGGCAGTCCGACAATTCTTCGCCGATGGCGGCCTGGGCCTGAACGTCACCGTTCCATTCAAGCAGCAGGCCTGGGCGCTGTGTGCGTCCCGCAGCCGGCGGGCGGAATCCGCTGGCGCCGTCAATACACTGCTGATGCGTGACAACGGGTTGTTCGGCGACAACACGGACGGTGCCGGACTGGTGCGAGATCTGCAACAGAACCTCGGGCTGGAACTCGCCGGCCGTCGGCTACTGATGCTGGGCGCGGGCGGAGCCGCCCGCGGCGTGCTGCTGCCGCTGCTGGATGCCTCTCCCGCCGACCTGACCATCGCCAACCGCACCCCGGACAAGGCCGTGGCGCTGGCCCGGGAAGCATCCTCGAGCGGCCCGGCAACCGCCTGCACGTTTGCCGGACTGGCCGGACGGCGGTTCGACCTGGTCATCAACGCCACCTCCGCGGGGCTGAGCGGCGGGATGCCAACGCTGCCGGATGGCCTATTCACGGCCGAAGGCGCTGCCTACGACATGGTCTACGGCCCCCGGCCCACCAGGTTCATGGAGTGGGCACGGAAACAGGGCGTCACGCGCGTACACGACGGGCTGGGCATGCTGGTGGAGCAGGCTGCCGAATCCTTTCTTCTCTGGCGGGGCGTCAGACCGGACACTGGCTGCCTGCTGGACGAACTGCGAGAGCATCTGGGGCAATGACATCGCCACGCACGGCGGAGAGCGAACAGGCGCTGAAAGACCAGCGTGCCCTTGTCGAGGCCCTGCGGTCCCCCCGCTGCTACGCCCACCCGGTGGACCAGGTCGAGGTACTGGAAACCCACATTTCCACCATCCTGCTGGCCGGTGACTACGCCTACAAGCTGAAAAAGCCGCTGAAACTGGATTTCCTGGATTTCTCCACCCTGCAGCTGCGCAGGCATTTCTGCCAGGAGGAGCTGCGGATCAACCGCAGCCGCGCCGCCTGGATCTACCTGGAATGCGTGGCCATCACCGGAGAACCGGAAAGCCCGCTGGTGGCCGGTGACGGGCCCGCGCTGGAGTACGCAGTGAAAATGCGGCGTTTCCCGGAAGAGGCCAGGCTGGACCATCTGCTGGATGCGGGGGCGCTCGACGGGCAGGACATGGAAGCACTAGGTGAAGAGCTGGCGGCATTGCACCGGGCAGCGCCTCCTGCCACGCCGCCGTGGACCAGCGCCGCCAGGCAGTGTACTCCCGTCGCGGACAACCTGCGGGAGCTCCAGCAACTCGCAGGCAATGACGCCGGGCTGCCACCATTGCGCGACTGGTGCGTGCGGCAATTGCGTCTGCACCGCCGACTGATGGGCCAGCGAGGGTGTGCAGGCGCCGTACGCGAATGCCACGGTGACCTCCATCTGGCGAACCTTGTACGCCTGGAGGGTCGTTTCCTGGCCTTCGACGGCATCGAGTTCAGCGAGGCACTGCGCTGGATCGATGTGCTGAACGATCTGGCCTTCCTGCTGATGGACCTGCACGCCCACGAACGTCCGGACCTCGCAGCGCGGCTGCTCAGCGCTTACCTGGATGCAAGCGGCGACCATGCTGGCTTGCCTCTGCTCCCTCTTTACTTGTGCTACCGTGCGCTGGTCAGGGCAAAGATCAATGCCATCCGGCTCGGGCAGCTGCCACCGGATGGCGACGCGCGGGCCGAGGCCGAGGCCACCCTGAGCCGCTATCTGCGTCTTGCATCCTCGCTGGCCCGGCGGCCCGCCCCACGCCTCTGGATCACTGCCGGTCTGTCCGGCAGCGGCAAATCCACGGTCGCGCTGGATATCGTGCAGCGTCATGGCGCCATCCGCCTGCGCTCCGATGTCGAGCGCAAACGGCTGTTCGGGCTGGGGAGCCGGGCACGCACGCATTCCGCTGCCGGCCAGGGCATTTACAGTCCGGATGCCGGGAAGCGCACCTACGCCCACCTCCAACAGCTTGCCCAGCAACTGCTGGAAGCGGGATGGCCAGTGATCGTCGATGCCGCCAACCTGAAACGGTCGGAGCGGGACGCCTTCAGGCAGCTTGCGACCAAGGCCGGAGTGACGTGCACGGTGCTGTGGTGCGAGGCGGATCCGGCCGAGCTGCGGGAACGTATCAGGCGGCGCAACGAGCAGGGGCTTGATCCCTCGGAAGCCGATGAATCGATACTGGAGAGCCAGCTCGGCTGGTACGAGCCGCCCGACGCGGATGAAACCGATGTGGCGCGCATCGACACAGGCTCCCGCGATTGCGGTAGCACTGATTGATCCCCACGAACGAAAACCGGACTCGAGCGCGAACGTGGGAATACCTCAGCTCTTCCCTTGTAGGGCGGTCGTCAGCCGCTATTCGAATACGTGCGTCAGCGTCAGCTCGGGCCGCCCGTCCACACGCAGCACGCAATCGACACCATAGACGATGGGGTTCTTGCGGCAATTGATCAGCATGTCGCGCCCCCTGTGCGTGCTCCGGTCCCGGGTGCCGGCATCAGGCATGGGCGCCAGACGCCCGACAAGGGCCTCCTCGCCATCCACATAGACCGTGATCTGGCGATTGAAATCGGAGATTTCGCTGGTAATCTCCCACGGCTCGTCATCGCCGACATCGATGGTGTCCGCGCTGGTCGCGCAGGACAGCAACAGCGGGGCACATGCCAACAACGCAGGAATCCGCAGTCTCATGCCATGATCCTCTCTGCTGGGGATCCACCGAGACATGCACGCGGCAGCATGGCTGGTTCAGTGTCTCCCTGGGGCCTTTTCCCATGGACCGCAGGATCGCCGAAAAACTCCCGGTTTCCGGGACAGTCACACTGGAGCGCGGGAACATAGCTTATGCTGGAAACCCTGATCGTACTCGCTTTTCTCGCCGCCCTGGGCTTGGGTGCGGCCAACGGCATACTCAGCAGAAAGCGCGGCAGGGCGATCCCGCTGCTTGGCCACGCCCACGGGGCTGTCGCCCTTTCGGCCATGGGGCTGCTGTTTTACCGCATTCTTATCGGGCCGGAGAATCTCTGGTTCAACACGGCCCTCTTCCTGTTCCTGCTGGCCCTGATCGGCGGTGGGTTCGCCTGGCTGGTCCGGGAACGGGGCGAGACGCCGATCCTGCCGCTGGTGATGCTGCATGCCTCCATGGCGCTGGTGGCCTTTTTCGTGCTGCTCGGAGGGCTGTGACGGCGTACGCGCGCTGTCACCCGCACCTTCGGCGCAGGGTTCAGCTCAGCGTCTTCACCCAGTACACCATGGGCTTCAGCGTTTCCTCGTGATCGTCCAGATCGCGCCAGCGATACCAGGTCTTCAGCGTGGGATGGCGCCGGAAACCGCGACTCTCCCAGAACGCATCCAGCGGACGATAGCCGGCCGGCTTGCGAGGGTGCGTTTCCGGACGCAGCACGGAGCAGAACATGAGCTGGCGAAACCCCAGCTCCCGGGCATAGGCCTCGCGTTCGCGCATGAACGCGGCGCCGATCCCCCTGCCGCGGTAGCTGCGTCTCAGCACGGATTCACCGAAATAGAAGATATCGCCCACCGGCAACCCTTCCGCCTGGATCGGGGCGATGAACTCCTCTGTTTCGTCCTCCAGCGGAATGCCCGTGGCGGCACCAACGATGTCTGCGCCGTCCCGCGCCAGCACGCAGAAACTGCGCTCGGCGTTGGCGTAGGTGCGGAGATAATTGCGCTCGTAGCCGGTGTCCCCGTCATAAAGATAGGGGTATTCCCGGAACACTTCGATGCGCAACGCGGCAAGCGCATCCAGATGCGGCTGCAGTTGCTCGCCGATCAGGTTCTCGAGTTCGACGGTGTCAGTCATACCTGGCATTCCCGGTGTCGAAGACATGTGCATCGTCGCGAAAGGCCTTGAACTCCAGCGCATTGCCGGAGGGATCGGTGAAAAAGCAGGTTGCCTGCTCGCCGGTCTTGCCTTTGAAGCGGACGCCCGGCTCGATCAGGAAATCAACACCTGCGGCGCGCAGGCGCTCCACCATCCGCTCCCAGGCACCCCACTCCAGGATCAGCCCGAAATGCCGTACAGGAACCTGCTTTCCGTCCACCGGGTTTGTGGGCTCCCCCGGCCGATCATCCACCAGGTGGGCGGTAATCTGATGACCCTGGAAGTCGAAATCGACCCAGCGCTCGCTGTCCCTACCCTGCCGGCACCCCAGCACATCCAGGTAGAACCTTCTCGCGGCCTCCAGGTCGGTAACCGGGAACGCGAGATGAAATCGTGGATTCATGACGCTACTCCTCCAAACCGTCTTTTTGCTTTGGGCGGACTGTGGCGCCCTGCAAGGTTCAGCCGCCATTCTACAGCCATCAGGGATGGAGGAGCAGCGCCGGATCGACCGCAGCTTGCACCGCAGGGCCGCAAACTGTAAATTGCCTATCAATCACTGACCGATCGATCAGTCCAAGCGAGAATCCGCATGCAGCAAAGCACATCGACGGAGGCGCCGGCAGGACCTCGTACCGAGGCCGCCCTGCGCATCCTCGAAGCCGCGAAGTCGCTCTTCGCCGATATGGGTTACGAAGGCGTGTCCATCCGCGACATCGCTGACCGCGCCAAGGTCAGCAAGGCCAATGTATTTCATCACTTCACCAGCAAGGCGAGCTTGTACGAAGCCGTTCTGGAACACGCCACCGCGGACTGGGATGCGCAACTGGACCTGCTGAAGAACGGGTCGGGCAGTATCGCCGAGCGGATCGCCGACTTCGCCGCGGAGGATCTGCAGCACCAACTGGCGGATCCGCATGGCGTCTACCTGTTCCTGCGGCAGTTGATGGACAACCGGCACACAGCCCAGAGACGCAAGACCGAGGAAGTCATTACGCGGGGATTGCGTTCCCTGCTGGACGTCCTGGAGGAAGTGCAGCAGAACAGGGAACTGTCCCAGAGAATCGATCCGCTGACCCTGGTCCTTGCCATTCTGGGCAGCAATTTCATGTATTTCCAGCTACGTCACCTGCTGAATGGTCTGTTCGACCCCGAGAGCCGGGTCACCCCGGAAGACTTCAGCCGCTCCCTGATCCGCCTGATCACCCCTTCGACAGGAGCTGCGTCTGACTCTTCCTCACCGTCGGACCACCCTGCCTCCTGAAGCCCAAGCCAGATGGAATCTGATTCATGAAAGCCTTAAGGATATTTCTTGTTTTTCCACTGAGTCTGCTTCTTCTCGCTGGCTGCGGCGACAACGGCGATGACGCCGAGGTCGAAGGGCCTGACCGCCGCACGCTGATCTCCACCGCCACGGTGGAGGTGGAAACCGTGGAGCTGATTGAACGGACGATCGGTCGCATCAGTTCCAGCTCTGCCCCCTCGGTGAACGCGGAAGTCACCGGCCGCATTCTGGAGATCCACGTCGAGGAAGGCGACAACGTATCCCGCGGCGACCTGCTGCTGGAGATCGACCCCGAGCCCTACGAGCTGGCCCTGGCATCCGCGCGGACCGACATCCGCCGGCTGGAGGCGCTGATCCGCTCGCAGGAGCGCGAGTTGGAGCGTAACCGGGAGTTGCTGGAGGAAGGTTTCGTCACCCAGTCCATGTTCGATTCCGCCGAAGCGGAATACGAGAACCTGAGCGAGCAGTTGGAATCGGCCCGGGTCCAGGTGCGGAATGCCGAGCGCGACCTGCGCAACACCAGCGTCACCTCGCCGGTGGACGGCGCAGTGGATGAACGCATGGTGTCTGTGGGCGATTACACCCAGCCGGGGCAGACCGTGTTCCGTCTGGTCAGCCAGGACCTGCTACGGGTACGGTTGCCGTTTCCGGAAACCGTGAGCTCCCGACTCGAGGTCGGCCAGGCCGTGCGCATGCGCTCACCCCTGTCCGGCAACGGTGAAGTGGAAAGCCGCATCAGCGAGTTGCGGCCGGCACTGATGGGAGGCAGCCGCGCAGTGGAGGCGATCGTGAACGTGGAGAACCCGGGCGGCTGGCGCGAGGGCGGTAGCGTCAACGTCGATGTGGTGGTTGCCAGCCGCGAAAACGTGGTGGTTCCGAACCAGTCGGTGGTGCAGCGACCCGCTGGCGAGGTGGTCTACGTGATCGAGAACGGCAAGGCCCATGCCCGCGAAGTGGAGGTGGGCATTCGCCGGACATCCAGCATCGAGATTCTGAGCGGACTGGAAGAGGGTGAGGAAGTCGCCGTCGACGGCGCAGGCTTCCTCTCGGACGGCGCCGAGATCCGCACCAGCGAGGAGTAAGCCGCCATGACCCTACCGGAGTTGTCCATACGCCGGCACGTGATGGCCGTGATGCTCAGTGCTGTGCTAGTGCTGTTCGGCGTGATCGGCTACCAGCAGATCGGCACCGACCGTATCCCGGATATCGATTTCCCGGTGGTCACGGTGGTGGTGGCGCAGCCCGGCGCCGATCCGGACATCATCGATGCCGCCATCACCTCCGTGGTGGAACGCGCCGTGAACACCGTCCCCGGCATCGACAACATCCAGTCCACCTCCTCCCCCGGGGTTTCCGTGGTGGTCGTCACCTTCGACCTGAACAAGGACGTGGACGTGGGCTTCAACGAAGTCCAGGCCAAGGTCAACGAGATCCGCCAGCAGCTCCCGCCGGATGCGGAGGCCCCGGTGATCCAGAAAGTGGATACCGGCGCGCAGGCCATCATGTGGCTCAGCGTGCAGGGCGATCGTACGCTGCAGCAGTTGAGCGTCTATGCCCGCAACGTGGTCCGCCCGCAGTTGGAGAACATCGACGGGGTCGGCGAAATCCAGATCGGCGGGGGTCTGGAGCGCAACATCCGCGTGGAGGTGGAACCGGACCGGCTGGCGGCTTTCGATCTCACGGTGCAGGACCTGGTCAATGCCTTCCAACAGGAGCACTTCCAGCTCCCTGGCGGCTTCCTGGTCAGCGACCGCAGTGAACGCCTGATCAAGCTGGACCTGGAATACCACCGGCCGGAAGAACTGGAACAGCTGATCGTGGCCAGCCAGAACGGCTCACTGATCAGGCTTCGGGACGTGGCCACGGTGGTGGATGGTCTGGAGGACGCCCGCGCGCTCGCGCGCTTCAACGGCGAGCCCACGGTGGGCCTCGGCATCATAAAGGTCTCCGGCACGAATACCGTGGCCATTATCGAGGAGGTCAAGCGCCGGCTGAACGAGGAGATCCGGCCGCAATTGCCGCCCGGCATGGAGGTGAACATCGCCTCGGACCAGTCGGTGTTCATCCTCGAGATGGTGGAAACGCTTTACATGACCATCGGCCTGGGCATCCTGTTCGCCGCACTGGTGCTCTGGCTGTTCCTGAAGAACCTGCGCTCGACGCTGATCGTGGTGCTCTCCATCCCGATCTCGCTGGCGGCCATCATCGCAGTGGTGTTCTTCTTCGGCTACACGCTGAACTCGCTCACCATGCTGGCCATGCTGCTGCTGATCGGCGTGGTGGTGGACGATTCCATCGTCGTGCTGGAGAACATCTTCCGACACCGCGAGGAGGGAATCGAGGACCCGGTGGAAGGAGCAATCAGCGGGTCCAACGAAGTCTTCTTCGCGATCATCGCCACCACGCTGTCGCTGGTAGCCATCTTCCTCCCCGTGCTGTTCATGGGCGGCATCATCGGCCGCTTCTTCGAGTCGTTCGCGGTGGTGGTGGCGCTGGGCGTGATCGCTTCCAGCCTGGTGGCGCTGACGCTGACACCCATGCTGTGTTCGCGTTTCCTCTCCGTTCCAAAGCAGCATGGCAAAGTCTACAACGTGCTCGAATCCGGCTTCCGCGGCATGGAATCCGGCTACAGGAAACTGCTGCGCGGGGCACTTCGGTTCCGCTGGAGTACCCTGGGCGTGGTGGCGTTGGTCACGGTGTTTGCCATGAGCCTGATGGGCCAGCTGGGCGGAGAATTCACGCCCGAGGAGGATGAAGGACAGTTCCTGGTCATCTTCCAGGCTCCCCTGGGATCGAGCATCACCTTCACCAACGAAAAGCTGCAGGGAGTGGAACAGGTCCTGGGCAACCAGGAGGGCATTCGCAGCTACTTCACCGCCATCGGCCTCGGCGACCAGGGCCAGGTCAACCAGGGCATCGCCTTCGTCCGTCTCGAACCCCGGGACGAGCGTCGCTTCAGCCAGCAGGAGATCACCGCGCAGGTGCAGCAGCAGCTCGCCCAACTCACGGGTATCCGTGCGTTCGCCACCTCGGTGCCGTTGATTGGCGGGCAACGCGGCGAGCCGCTGCAGTTCAACATCAGCGGCCCGGACCTGGAAGAAGTAGCCCGGCTGGCGCGGGAGATGGAGGACAGGCTGCAGCGGGACGACCGTATCGCGACGCTGGATCTGGACCTTAACCTGGACCAGCCCGAACTGGTGCTGAACGTGGATCGCGAGCGCACCCGAAGCCTGGGCCTGTCCACCTTCGAAGTGGCCCGCGCGGCCAACGTGCTCGCCGGAGGCATTGATGTCGCCCGCTATAACGACGATCCGGGCGACGGGGAGCGGTATGACGTGCGCCTGAAGGCGCGGGAAGGCTCGATCACCTCGCCCGACGATCTACGGAACATCTTCCTGCGGGCACCGGACGGCACGATGGTGCGGCTGGACACCGTAGCCTCGTTCCAACCCACGCTGGGGCCGGCAGTGATCGGCCGCTACAACCTGCAGTACGCCGCCCAGTTCTATTCCAATCCGGCGGTACCACTGGCCGAGGCCGTATCACTCGTGGAACAGGAAGCTGCGGACCTGCTGCCCCTGGGCTACAGCCTGAACCTGGTCGGTCAGGCGGAGGAGTTCGAACGAACGGCAAGCGCCATTATCTTCGTGTTCGTGGTCGCAACGCTGCTGGTGTTCATGGTGCTGGGCAGCCAGTTCAACTCCTTCCTGCAGCCGTTCATCATTCTAGCCGCGCTACCATTGGCCATGGTGGGCGGGATCGTCGGGCTGTGGCTGTTCGGCCACACACTCAACATCTACTCGATGATCGGGCTGGTGCTGCTGATCGGGCTGGTGACCAAGAACGGCATACTGCTGGTGGATCTCACCAATCAGTACCGGGAAAAGCGAGGGCTGAGCGTCAACGAGGCGCTGCAACAGGCCTGCCCGATTCGCCTGCGGCCGATTCTGATGACCTCGCTGACGCTGATTCTGGCCATGCTGCCTGCAGCCATCGGCATTGGCGCCGGTGCCGAAACCCAGGGTCCGCTGGCCGTGGCAATCATCAGTGGGATGGTCTCCTCCATGCTGCTCACGCTGGTCGTCATCCCGGCCGTCTACTCCCTGCTGGAGAACGGCAAGGAACGCCTTGACGAGCGACGTCAACGCCGGCTGGAAGCGCAGCAGGCATGACACCATAGAGCGGCTGCCCGCCCCTCCCTGGCGAGCAGCCGCTCGAAGTCATTGTCTCGTACTCATAGCTAGTCTAAAGTCGGAGAACCATGACCTCCTTCGACCCACAGTCCTCCGGCCCGGCCAGACCTTATTCGGGGTTCCGCGCGCCGTCAGCCTTCCCTCCGGTGATTCTGGGCCTGCTGATAATCAACGCCGGGGTGTTCTTCCTGGAAGCGCTGCTGCGCCTGCCCTTGCTGGAATGGTTTGCGCTGTGGCCACTGGGAACACCGGATGTGGTGATGACGCCCATGGGGCCGGTGGCGCTGGACGGCTTCCGGCCCTGGCAATTGCTTAGCTACGGCTTCCTGCACGGCAGCCTGCTGCACCTGTTCGTGAACATGTTCGCGCTGTGGATGTTCGGCACGGCGCTGGAGCACCGCTGGGGATCGGGGCGGTTCCTGTTCTACTACCTGTTCTGCGTGGTGGGCGCCGGTCTGATCCAGTTGATCGTGGCCACCCATGCCGCCCGCACCGGTCTGCCGTATCCTACCGTTGGCGCCTCCGGCGGGGTGTTTGGCATCCTGCTGGGCTTCGGCATGCTGTTCCCCAATCAGCGCATCATGCTGCTGATCCCGCCCATCCCGCTGAAGGCGAAGTACTTCGTTATCGGTTACGGGGCATTCACGCTTTGGGCGGGCATGACCGGCACCATGGCAGGGGTTGCCCATTTCGCTCACCTGGGCGGCATGCTGTTCGGCTTCCTGCTGATCCAGTACTGGCGCAGCGGGCTCGGTTACGGCGGGTTCCGACGCTGAGACCTACCGGGCCATGGACCAGCCATCCAGGCTCTGGAACTCGTACCGCCAGAACATGCCGGCACGCCAGGATTCGGTTTCCGTTCCCACCTCCGGTTCGCGCAATAGCTGGTCGTACTCCAGACCGAACACATGCCGATCCATGCGGACGCGATAGTTCAGGTTGACGCTGTACTCTTCGATGTCCATCAGCGCGTCACGCCGCTCCAGTCCCCGATAGCCCAGCACCAGCCCCATGGTGTGCGTGCTGTGACTGGCATCCAGGCGCAAGGTGGGGTGCACCAGCGTCATCGGCCAGGTACCGGTCCGGTGCCGGTAGTCCACCCCCGGGGTGGCGGTAAAATCCAGCGGACCCATGGATAGCCTCTGGGCATGGCTCAGTGCCAGCCGGCGTTCCTGCCGGTCCCGGTCCAGCGGGGAATCGTCCTCGACACCCAGCCAGCGGGCAGCCATGCGGGTATCGGAACGTTCGCTGCCGGCGACGCGAACCGTCCAATGGGCCTCCGTGGCGCGATCCCGGATGCTGCCGCTGTCGTTCTCCCGGTCACGGATACGGACACCCCACTCCTGGTCCATCCAGCCCACCATGCCGAAGGTGGCCGGCGCCTTGAGGGTTACACCGTAGTCGTCGGTCAGCAACCGCTGCATGGTCACCCCGTCGGCATAGCGATCGATGTTGCCGGCGAGCCTCACTCCCCGCGGCGCGGATACGCCGGCGCTAGCCCCCATCATGCGACTGTCCGGATCCAGATCCGTGCCCAGCGGACGGAAGCCGTCCCCCAGCCGGCGGTAGCGCAGCCGGTAGTCCATCGGCAATGTGGCAGCGGCCCCGGAAAGACTCAGCCGCATCGCCTGGTCGGAATCGAACGGCTGATCGGCACCGTGCTCGTCCAGCCGGGCCCATTCCGCTTCCGCCGCCAGTTGCTGCTGTGCGAAATCGAAGTTCCAGGCACCGGCGATGCTGGCGATCACACTGGATTCCATGGCCAGCAGATCCTGGTCCGGATCCTGATAGAGCAGATTCACGCTGTAGCGGCCGGGCCCCACCCCTTCCGTGAGCCAGGAAGCGCCATGGTAGGTGGTGCCATGGTAGCGGCGCTGCAGTGCTGCCGGGTCGTTCCAGTCGGTGCTGTCTCGTCCGGAGAGCCAGACCACGGAATGGCGACCGTTGCCGCCCGTTACCGGCTGCATTTCCACCCTGGCGGCCTGCAGGCGCTGGTTCAGCGTCAACGGGGTGAAGGAGGTGGCCTGATCGCCCAGATCCAGGCGGTAAGGAATGGCCACGGTACCGTCCTCGTAGCGCAGATGCACCCACTCCGGCACCACGCCACGGTCCTCGTGCCGGTAATCCGACTGGTTCACGACGGCCGAGGTGTTGAACTCCCAGTAGCGCCCCTTTTCCGGGCTGCCGGTCATGCGCAGGTTCAGATCCTGGTAGAGCTGTGCCCCCGTGTGCTGGTAGGGGCTCTGGGCTTCGTCGCCGCTGACATTGTAGTATTCCATGCGCAGCGTCGTGTCACCGGACACATTCACATCCGCATGCGCGCTCCCTCCCGCCAGGAGCAGCCACCCTGTCAGCCAGACTTTTATTCTCATTTATTCCGTAAAGCGCCGCACAAAGCGGACCACCAGCTCCTGTGTCGTGTCCCGTCGCTCCAGGCCCGCCTCGCCCTCGATCTCCACCTGCGCTCGCACGCGCACAAGCACAAGACTCTCCAGACCGTCATCGAGCCAGCGGTTTTCCAGCGTTCTGATCGGTCCGATGGAGAGCACGCGCAAGCGAGCATCCGCCGGCAAATCAGCCAGATCACCAATCAGGCGGTTGCGGTCCGGGAAGTCTTCCGCCAGCAGTTGCTCCAGCCCGCCGATGTTCCAGGCCTCAGCCAGATCCCGCACGAAGGCTTCCACGTCCTCGCGCGGCACGGACAACGCGGCGAGTTCCGACTGATCTGATTCGGTCCCGCCGATGGGTTCCATGCTGCGCATGCTCTCGGCCCCGCCGGCTACCGGCAGCAGCAGCAACAGCGCGCAGAGCCAACGAAGCTTCACTGCAACTCCCCTTCGCTGGCCGGACCAAGCCTTCCGGGCGTGAACACATCGACACCGTCCAGGGTACGGGCCCGCTGCAACCGTCCCTCGGCGCGCACGCAACCCGGCATTGCGAGCAATGCCTTGGCCAGATGACGGCGCGCTTCCTGATGCGCCTCGGTATCGGACAACCCCTGGTACAGCGAACGCATCACCTCACAGTCGTCGCGCTCATCAACCGGGCCCTCGGCCAGTACCGGCTGCGCTGCGGCCAGGAGCAGGCAGCACGCCGTGATCACGCCGCGCACGCGGCGCGGCAGGTGTTTGCGTTGTGGCATTGTGGAGTCCCCAACCGGACAATAGTGATGTCCTTGTTATGCTTAGAGTAACCGCGACAGATCCCGGACACCGTGTCCTGCTTCACAACATGATACATTCAAAAAACGATTTTTTAATAACGAGTTAACGGGAAGTCTTAATGTCGTTTATCGAAGACAGCACTGACCGGACCCGCAGCGGGCGACAGCTCCGGCCGGGAGCCTGGGCATTGTTTGGCGCAGGGCTGCTGCTGGCGCTCAGCGCTCCCTGGCTTTACGGTGGCGAGCGCTGGGTGCTGGACGACCCGGACCGGCCCGGGCACATCACGGCCCTGGCTGCCGGCAACGGGCAGACGCTCTACGCCGGCAACCAGTCCGGTAACTTGCTTCAGCGGCGGGACGGCCGCTGGACAACCGCCGGCACGAGCCCGGGGGAGCAAGCCATACTGGGCCTCTTCCCCGAGCACGGTCTTGCCATGACCACGCAGGGTGTCTGGGACTGGCGTGAGGGCCGGATGCTGTCGCCCCCGGGCTCTCCGCGCGTCAGCCATGTCTTGCCGGTGGAAGGCGGGCTGCTGGTGGGAACCGGCAACGGCATCCTGTTGCGGGCGGAAGGCGAATGGCGCGACGGCGCACTGCAGGCCCAGGTATACCGGCTGCAGATGCAATCACGCACGGACGTCGAAACCCTGCACGTCGGCACCATCGCCGACGGTGTCTGGTCCTTGCCCGTCGGGGATGTCGGCCAGGACGGAGCGGAATGGCGGCAGAACAACCAGGGCCTGCCGAAACCGGTGAATGTGCTGAGCCTGCTTACCGCCGGCAACGACGCCCTGCTGGCGGGTACCGACCAGGGACTGTTCTGGCAGGCAAGCGACAGCGAACGATGGCGCCGGGTGGATGCCGGGCTTGGTACGCGCCGCATTCTGGCGCTGGGTCGGAGCCACGTGGATGACACGACCATACTCTGGGCCGGCAGCGATGATGGTGTCTACCAGGTCCGGCTGGTGGAGCGGGAGCGCACGCTGGAAACCCAGGGCCGCTGGGAGGAAGTGAACAACCCGCCGGGCGGCCTGGACCAGAGCGTGAGCTGGGTGGTGCCGTTGGAGGAGAACGTCTGGATCGCGGCCGGCTCCCTCTATCGGTTGGGAAGCCCGCGCGACGACCGCTGGATGCTGCAACTGGGCGCGGGACTTTTCCTGGCCGCAGTTGGTCTATACCGTTTAAGGAAACACTGATCAATTCCCGCGCTCGCGTTACAGTTGGATTTTTCGCGATGCAAGGCGCGGTGCGCAGCGCCGTGGTGGTTCCACGGTCAAGCGCCGCAACAACGGGACAGCCGATAACGAAGACCGCCGGGTACCGAGGCAAGGGGCTATCGCGCAGCATGGACAGTTTCGACCTGAAGACGCACGATGACACGGCTCTGCGTTGTCGCAGCTGGGCACCGGACGCACAACCTCCTGTCGCCGTGCTCGTCATCGTGCACGGCCTGGGCGAACACAGCGGCCGCTACCAGCCCCTGGCGGAGCATCTCACCGGTCACGGGTTCCACGTCTACGCCTACGACACCCGCGGTCACGGTCTCACGGCCGGAGACCGCGAGCGGCTGGGCCAGTTCGCCGCAGGTAATGGCTGGCTGGACTGGATACACGACATCAACCACATGATCACCCATGCGCGGGCACTGCACCCGAAAACCCCGGTGTTCCTGCTGGGCCACAGCCTGGGATCAATAATGGCCCAGCATTATGCCGCCATTCACGGGGACCGCCTGCACGGCCTGATCCTCTCCGCCACGGACAGCCGCCCTGGCCTGATAACCAGGGCGGGCGTGCATATCAGCGGCCTGCTGCAGCGACTGCAGGGTCCGGACCACCGTAGCGAACTGCTCTATTCCATGGGCGTCGGGGCCATGAAACGCTCCATGCCCGATCGCCGGACCGATCAGGACTGGCTCAGCCGCGACGACAACATCGTGGATGCCTACCTGGCCGACCCGTTGTGCGGCTTCAAACCCGGAAACGCCATGTGGCGCGCCATCGCCGAGGGCATGCAGACCATCAGTTACCGGCTGCGGGGCCGCGCCCCGGCGGAGCTGCCGATACTGATGCTGGTGGGAACAGCGGATCTGCTCAGCGCCGGCGGCAAACGTGTACGGAAGCTGGCCCTGGCCTACCAGAAAAACGGCGTCAGGCAGGTGGAACTGATCAGTTACCCTGAGGCACGCCACGAGGTCTTCAACGAGACCAACCGGGATGAGGTCTACCGGGATCTGGTCCGGTGGGTGCAGGCGCGCCTGCGGGGCGAGGTATCCGGCGACGTCGACACCGATACACGGGAACCCCTGCCGGCCACAAGCTGAGCCATTGCCGCTCCCTCAGACAATGGGCGGCTCCTGGGACTCGTCACCCGACTCCAGATCCTGGCTGAAACGCTCCAGCCGGCGGGCCACCGGCCCCATCCGCTCGAAACGGGCTATATGGAACAGCGCCTCACCCTGGTGCACCAGCGGCAGATTGGTCCTGCCAATCACCAGCCCGGCATCCGGCGCCTCCACCAAGCTGGTATGCTCGCCGAACGGATCCGAGACCCATCCCAGGGGCTGACCGGCGCGCACGCGCTCGCCCAGCGCCACCGCCGCACGCAGGATGCCATCCTGCCCTGCGCGCACCCAACTGGTGGAATCGGCGATGAAGGGCTCCAGGGCGCTGCGAGCCGGACGCTGATGGGCAGGCAGCATCCCCAGCTCACGCATGGCCCGGAGCACCCCCCGCAACCCGGCCCGGATGGCCGCCTCGTCGAAACGAAGAGCCTCTCCGGCCTCGTAGGTGACCACCGGCACTCCCAGATCGCGCGCCGACTGGCGCAAGCTGCCTTCGATCACCGGCGAATGCACGACCACGGGAATTCCGAAGGCACGCGCCAGGAACTCCGCCCCCGGATCATCCAGGTCCGCACGCATCTGCGGCAGGTTGTCGCGGTGTATGGCCGCCGTGTGCAGATCGATCGCATGGCTGGCTTTCTGCAGAATCTCGGTTCTGAACAGCCAGGCCAGCCGCGAGCCCATGGAACCGGTTTCTGAGCCGGGGAAGCAGCGATTCAGGTCGCGCCGGTCCGGCAGATAGCGGGAACGCGCCGTGAACCCCAGCACATTGACGATGGGCACCGCCACCAGCGTACCGGACAACCTGCCCAGCACCTTTTCCCGCAACAGCCGACGAATCACCTCGACACCGTTGATCTCGTCACCGTGCACGGCGGCCGAAACCACCAGGCAAGGGCCTGGCTTGCGCCCGTGCACCACCTGAACCGGAATGGTCAGCGGAGTATGGGTGTAGAGGTGGCCGGCCGGGAGGTCCACGGTATGGCGGGTCCCCGGAGGCACATGGCAACCGGCGATCTCGAAATACGCCGAAGCGCTCATCGGGCGCGCATCACCGCATTTGACAGCCCGCGCTGCGCGGCTAAGGTACTGGGAACCCCTTCCCTGGCGGCGCGATGCCGCCCATCACCGACAAGGAACACCACCATGCTGTCCTGGGCTCTCATCTTCCTGATCGTGGCCATCATCGCCGCCGTGCTGGGCTTCTCCGGCGTCGCCGGCACCGCGGCCTGGATAGCGCAGGTCCTTTTCGTGGTTTTCATCGTGCTGTTCCTGGCCTCGCTGATCTTTGGCAAACGGGCACCCTGAGCCCGCCCCCCCGGCCGTCATCGCCCGCTGCGGTGGCGCTCCATCAGGCCCACATACTGGGCGGCGGAGTAACGCAGGAACTCCCGTTCCCGATCGCTCAGCGCCCGAACCGCCCGCGCCGGCGCGCCGGCGTAGAGCGTGCCACCCTGCAGCCGCTTCCCCGGAGCCACCAGCGCACCGGCCGCCAGCATCACCTCGTCCTCCAGCACGGCACCGTCCATCACCGTGGCGGACATGCCCACCAGGCAGGCATTGCCGATGGTACAGGCATGCACCACGGCGCGGTGACCGATGGTGACGTCCTCCCCGATCAGCGTCGGGTGGCCGCTGGGATTGAACTCACCCGCATGGGCCACGTGCACCACGGCGCCATCCTGGATATTGGTGCGCGCTCCCACGCGGATGTAGTTGACATCGCCACGGACCACAGTCATGGGCCAGACCGAGACCTGCTCACCCAGTTCCACGTCCCCGATCACCAGCGCGGTTGAATCCACCCAGGCCGACGCCGCCAGCACCGGCTTGCTGTCTGCAAACGTGCGTATCATGTTGTTCGCCTTCTTCTATGTTGCCCCGGCGACACGCCGACCATAGCGCAAGCGCGGGAATTATTCAGTGTGCCTCCAAACTCAGGTCATGGTCACCATCTCTTCAGCGCTGGTGGGATGTATGGCGACGGTATCGTCGAAATCCGCCTTCCTGGCGCCCATGCGTACCGCCACCGCAAAGCCCTGCAGCATCTCGTCGGCGCCAACCCCCATGATGTGCGCACCGACGATGCGCTGCTCATCCCCGACGGTAACCAGCTTCATGTGCGTACGGATCTTGTGCTCCGACAGAGCATAATGCATGGCCACGAAGCTGGTGCTGAAGACGGCAACGGCGTTGCCGTGCACGGCCCTGGCCTCTTCCTCGGTCAGCCCAACCGTGCCAATCGGGGGGTGGCTGAAAACCACGGTGGGTATGCAATGGTACTCCAGGCGGCGCTCCGGCATACCGCCGAACAAGCGGTCACTGAGCCGCCGCCCCGCCGCAATCGCCACCGGCGTCAGCGGAACCTGGCCGGTGATATCGCCCAGCGCGTACACGCCCGGCACGTTGGTGGCCTGCCACTGGTCCACGGGTATGTTGCCGTAGGCATCGGTGCCCACACCGGCCTGCTCCAGCCCGAGGTCATCGGTATTCGCATCACGGCCAATCGCCCAGATCACGGCATCCAGCCTCTCCAGCGCGCGCCCATCCCCGGCTTCCAGGCGCAGTTCGCCCGGCCGGCCGGATATCGCCGCCGGAATGAACTGGCTCACCACTTCCACGCCGTGCTGGGGGAGCGCCTCCACCAGCCCCTGCTGGAGCATGGCGTCGAAACCCCGCAGGGGCGAGTGGTGCCGCACGACCAGGCTGGTGTCCGAACCGAGCCCGGCCAGCACGCCGGCCAGTTCCACGGCTATGTACCCCGCACCCACCACCGCGACCCGCTCGGGCCGTTGTTCCATGGCGAAGAAACCGTCGGAATCCAGCCCCAGCTCTGCTCCGGGCACCGAGGGCCAGCGGGGCTTGCCACCGGTGGCAATGACGATGTGATCCGCGGTGAGGCGTTCTCCTCCCACTTCCAGGGTGCGCGCATCCAGAAACCGGCCGTGGCCGCGGAACAGCGTCACGCCGTCCTTGTCCAGGTTGCGCTGATAGATGCCGTTCAGCCGCTCGATATAGGCGTCGCGCCGGCGCTTCAGCAAGGGCCAGTCGACGCTGGGCTCTACGGACTGGAAACCGTAATCCGACGCGCGGCGCAGCATCTCCGCCGCCTCCGACGCCTGCCACATGACCTTTTTCGGCACACAGCCCACGTTGACACAGGTGCCCCCCAGCCGCGCCGACTCGATGACGGCGGCACGGGCACCATGGATTGATGCGCGCCGCGCGGTGGCCAGGCCACCACTGCCCCCGCCGATCGCAATCAGATCGAAATGCTGGCTCATGAATACCTCGATGTTGAAACTGGACTGCCCACAGCCTATGCCTTGGAAGCACGCAATGTAACCCGCATAGTAATATGCACTGTCCGATCACTTCAGGTGGAACATGAGCAACCCGCTACTCGAAACCGACGGCCTTCCGCCGTTCTCCCGTATCCGGCCGGAGCACGTGGAGCCAGCCGTGGACGCGCTGCTGAAAGAGTGCCGCGACACGCTCGGCGCTCTGCTGGAGCGCGGCGACGCAAACACGTTCCACACCCTGGTCCGCCCTCTTGAAGCCGTGGACGACCGCCTGAGCAAGGCATGGTCTCCGGTGAGTCATCTGAACTCGGTGAAGAACAATGACGCGCTGCGCGCGGCATACAACGCCTGCCTGCCGAAACTGTCTGCCTTCGCCACCGAGATGGGGCAGAACGAGGCTCTGTTCCGGGCCTACCAGCAGGTACGCGAACACGAAAGCTTCCCCGAACTGGCCGCCGCTCAACGGAAAACAGTGGAGAACGCGTTGCGGGATTTCCGTCTGGCCGGTGTGGCTCTGGACCAGGACAAGAAGGACCGCTACCGGGACATCGCCAGCCGCCTCTCGGAACTGTTCGCCAGGTTCGGCGAGAACGTGCTGGATGCCACCAACGCCTGGGAGTTGCGCCTGGAATCCGCTGACCGCTTGCAGGGGCTGCCCCAGTCCAGCCTGGACATGCTGCGGCAGGCCGCCGAAGCGGAGGGCAAGTCCGGCTATCTGTTGAAGCTCGATTTTCCCAGCTACTACGCGATCATGGCCTACGCCGACGATCGGGATCTGCGTCGGGAGCTCTATACCGCCTTCGGTACCCGCGCGTCCGACCAGGGGCCGCACGCGGGGCAGTGGGACAACCGGGAGATCATGGAGGAGATACTGGCCCTGCGCCACGAGCAGGCGCAACTGCTGGGTTTCGCAAACTACGCCGAGCTCTCCCTGGCCACCAAGATGGCCGGATCGCCCGACGAGGTGCTGTCGTTCCTGAGCGATCTGGCGGAGAAGGCGCGCCCCCAGGCGGAGAAGGAGCTGCAGGAGCTGGCCGAGCACGCCGCAGCCGAGTTGGGTCTGGAGACGCTGGAGCCCTGGGATATTCCCTATGCGGGTGAAAAACTGCGCCAGGCGCGCTACCAGCTCAGCCAGGAGGACCTCCGTCCCTACTTTCCCGCGAACCGCGTGATCGCGGGACTCTTCCAGGTCGTGGAGCGCCTGTATCAGGTCAGCATTGTGGAGCGCACCAACGAGGTCGAGACCTGGCATCCGGATGTGCAGTTCTTCGAGATCCGCGACAGTGACGGCAGCGTGCGCGGTCAGTTCTACACCGATCTCTATGCCCGACCGAAGAAACGCGGCGGCGCCTGGATGGACGAGTGCCGCGTGCGGCGCCGCACGGAAACGGGCATTCAGACCCCCGTGGCCTATCTCACGTGCAATTTCACCCCCCCGGTAGGCGGAAAGCCTGCGCTGCTGACGCATGGCGAGGTGGAAACACTGTTCCACGAGTTCGGCCACGGCCTGCACCACATGCTGACCCGCGTGGACTGCGCTGCGGTCTCGGGCATCAACGGCGTACCCTGGGATGCCGTGGAACTGCCCAGCCAGTTCATGGAGAACTGGTGCTGGGAGCGCGAGGCGCTGGACCTGTTCGCCGCCCATGTGGACACCGGCGCACCGATCCCCGGGGATCTCTACCAGCGCATGCAGGCGGCCCGGCATTTCCAGTCGGCCATGCAGATGTTGCGGCAACTGGAGTTCAGCCTGTTCGATTTCCGCCTGCACCTGGAATACGATCCGCAGCGAGGCGGTCGTGTGGAAGAGCTGCTGGAAGAAGTGCGCGAGCAGGTGGCGGTGGTGCGCCCCCCCGCCTGGCACCGTTTCGCGAACAGCTTCTCCCACATCTTCGCCGGCGGCTACGCTGCAGGCTACTACAGCTACAAGTGGGCCGAGGTGCTGTCTTCGGACGCCTACTCACGCTTCGAGGAAGAAGGTATCTTCAGTGCCGACGCAGGCCACGACTTCCTCTCGCAGATACTGGAGAAAGGCGGCTCGGAAGACCTGATGGATCTCTATATCGCCTTCCGCGGCCGCAAGCCCACCATCGACGCGCTGCTGCGGCACCAGGGTCTGGCGGCCTGACAGAACGCACAAGGAACTGATATGGCCGATAACAACAGCGACCCCGACTGCATCTTCTGCAAGATCGTCGCCGGCGAAATCCCGGCGGCGATCATCTTCGAAACCGACGAGGTGATCGCGTTCATGGACGCCTTCCCCTCCAGCAAGGGTCACGCACTGGTCATCCCGCGCGCGCACCACCCCGACGTCTTCGAAATGCCGCCGTCGCTGCTGGCCATCTGCGCCCAGGCCAGCCAGCGGCTGGCGCTGGCTTCCCGCAAGGCTCTGCAACCGGACGGCATGACCGTGACCCAGTTCAACGGCGCTGCCGCAGGCCAGACGGTCTTCCACTACCACCAGCACGTCACACCACGCTGGGAAGGGCAGCCGCGCCGCTCCCACGGCGAGCACATGGCGGACCCGGAAGAACTGAAGGCCATCGCCGCGGAAATACGCGCCGCCCTGGACTGACCACGCATGCGCGCCAGCCGGCCAGGTCGGCTGGCGGCGCCAACCCGGAGAACCCGCTCAGCGATGAAACTGGCTTCCTGGAACGTCAATTCGTTGAAAGTGCGCCTGCCCCAGGTGCAGCAGTGGCTGGACACCGAAAAGCCCGACATTCTCGGGCTGCAGGAAACCAAGCTCACCGACGACAAATTCCCCGCCGACGTGCTGCGCGAAGCCGGATACCAGGCCATCTGGTCGGGGCAGCCCACCTATAACGGGGTGGCCGTCCTGGCCCGTTCCGACATGGCGGCGGCGGTCACCGACATCCCCGGCCTGGAAGATCCGCAGCGCCGGGTCATGGCCGTGACCGTGAACGGCATCCGCTTCATCAACCTCTACGTCCCCAACGGCTCGGAGGTGGGTTCGGAGAAGTACGCCTACAAGCTGGACTGGCTGGACAAACTGCATGGCTGGCTTCAGGACGAACTCGCCGCCCATGAACGCCTGGTCGTGGTGGGGGATTTCAACATCGCACCGGAAGACGCCGACGTTCATGACCCCGAGGAATGGCGCGGCAAGATCCTGTTCAGCGAACCGGAACACCAGGCACTGGGGCGGCTGTTCGCGCTTGGCCTGAGGGATACCTTCCGGCAGTTCCCGCAGGAGGAGAAGGTTTTTTCCTGGTGGGACTATCGCATGAACAATTTCCGTCGCAATCGCGGCCTGCGCATCGACCTGATCCTGGCCAGCGCGGCCATGCAGGCGGCCTGCACCGCCAGTTGGGTGGACAAGGAACCGCGCCGCTGGGAGCGGCCGTCCGACCATGCCCCGGTTGTGGCCACCTTCGATCTGGTCTGATGTACCGTACCAAGAGTGAATCATGAGTGACGTGAAATACCGGGATCTGCGCGATTTCATCGATCGGCTGGAGCGGGACGGCCAGCTCAAGCGGGTGCGCGCGGCTGTCGATCCGCATCTGGAAATGACCGAGATCTGCGATCGCACGCTGCGCCGCGACGGCCCGGCGCTGCTGTTCGAGAACCCGGTCGGCCACACCATGCCGGTGCTCGGCAACCTGTTCGGGACGCCGCATCGGGTAGCCCTGGGCATGGGTGCCGAGGACACCGCGGCGTTGCGGAAGATCGGCAAGCTGCTGGCCTTTCTGAAGGAGCCGGAGCCGCCGAAGGGCATGCGCGACGCCTGGCAGCAACTCCCGATCTTCAAGCAGGTGCTCAACATGGGGCCGAAGAACGTGCGCCGGCCTGCCTGCCAGGAGCATGTGCTGGAAGGCGACCAGGTGGATCTGTCGAAGATCCCGGTCTGGACCTGCTGGCCCGGCGACGCGGGCCCGCTGATCACCTGGGCCCTGGTAGTGACGCGCGGCCCGCACAAGGAGCGCCAGAACCTCGGCATCTACCGCCAGCAGGTGATCGGCAGAAACCGCGTGATCATGCGCTGGCTCGCCCACCGCGGCGGCGCGCTGGATTTTCGCGAATGGCAGAAAGCCCGGCCAGGCGAACCGTTCCCGGTGGCCGTGGCACTGGGCGCCGACCCGGCGACCATT
This sequence comes from Ectothiorhodospiraceae bacterium, assembly GCA_020831845.1. Lineage (GTDB taxonomy): Bacteria > Pseudomonadota > Gammaproteobacteria > Nitrococcales > Aquisalimonadaceae > LSCE01. Next base: position 4,673 of record JAFIFV010000146.1, on the reverse strand, counting down.
CTCGGCGCCGTGACGCCGGTGCCGGACACGCTATCGGAGTACGCCTTCGCCGGCCTGCTCCGCGGCAGCAAGACGGAACTCGGCACCTGCCTGGGCTCGGACCTGAAGGTGCCCGCCAGCGCCGAGATCGTGCTGGAGGGCCACATCTATCCGGAGGACATGGCACCGGAAGGCCCCTTTGGCGATCACACCGGCTACTACAACGAGGTGGACGACTTCCCGGTGTTCACGGTGGAGCGGATCACCCACCGCAGCGACCCCATCTACCACAGCACCTACACCGGCCGGCCGCCGGACGAACCGGCCGTTCTGGGCGTGGCGCTGAACGAGGTGTTCGTCCCCATACTGCAGAAACAGTTCCCGGAGATCGTCGATTTCTACCTGCCCCCGGAGGGCTGCTCCTATCGCATGGCGGTGGTGACGATGAAGAAGCAGTATCCCGGTCACGCCAAGCGCGTCATGCTGGGTGTGTGGTCTTTCCTCCGCCAGTTCATGTACACCAAGTTCGTCATCGTCACCGACGACGACATCAACGCCCGCGACTGGAAAGACGTGATCTGGGCCATGACCACCCGGATGGATCCGCAGCGCGACACGGTGATGATCGACAACACGCCCATCGACTACCTGGACTTTGCCTCCCCCGTCTCGGGGCTGGGGTCCAAGATCGGATTCGACGCCACCAACAAGTGGCCTGGCGAAACGACACGCGAATGGGGGCGACCCATCGTGATGGACCCGGAGATCCGCCGCCGCGTTGATGACCGCTGGGACGAACTTGGCATAGACTAGGGAAGCGCTGACGTATTCACGCTTCCCTGGTCGTTCCACACCGTTAACGGGTCCGCCGGTGCACCAGTCACCCCGCCTAAGATGGTTCAGCCTCCACTGCCTGTTCATGGCGGTGTTGCTGACTGCCGGGATGCCGCTGGTGCATGCCTGGCATTCGCAGGGCGCGCACGCGCCGGGGCAGGCGCATGCCCACCATGGCCACGATGCCCCTTCCGGCCAGTATGAGCACGGGGGCGACCACAAGGCCCACACGGCCTGCGAGGACGACAGCGCGGCCGTCCACGAATCGCACCAGCGCATGCAGTGCGATTGCCTGCTCTGCCAGTTGGCGAAACTCCCGGTCCTGATGCCCGACCTGCCCACGGCCCATGCGCTGGCCCGGCAACTGCAAACCGACCACTGTCCGACACTGGCCAGTGCCACGCTGGCCGGCCACGCCCTGACGCCGCCCAGCCGCGGCCCGCCCCCTCTCCAGTCCTAGGAACGCCGGACTTCGTCCGCTCCTCGTTCACGCGAAACGTCCATTCGCCCGCGTGACGCAACAAGGACGTCCCGTGCGCCCTGGCAATCGCATTACACATGACCCGCTCCCATCGGTGCGGGTACCTGTCATTGCCTGACTGGAGAGGCCCATCATGTCATCACGACAACATGGCACCTGCCTGATCCTGGCCGGTGCCTGCTGGCTGACGCCATGCGTGGCGTCAGCGAACGATACAGCGCTGGACCCGCTGACGATCGAGGCGGCACGTCCCACCACCACGACGCCTTCCGCCGAAGAGGCGCGGGAGAACCTGAGCAGAATCCCCGGCGCTACCACTCTGGTGGATGAAGACACGCTGCGGGACGGTCGCGCAGCGAACCTGGAAGACGGCCTGGCCACCGTACCCGGGGTTTACGCACGCAGCCGCTTCGGGCAGGACGAAACGCGGCTGTCGATCCGCGGCTCCGGCATATCACGCACCTTCAACAGTCGCGGCGTCCGGCTGCTGCGGGACGGGCTGCCGGTGACCGAGGCCGATGGCAACACACGGACGCAGCTCATCGACCCCCTCACCGCCCGTCACATCGAGGTGTACCGGGGTGCCAACGCCATGGGCCACGGAGCGGCAACGCTTGGGGGCGCGGTCAACCTGGTCTCCCCCACCGGCTACACTGCTGATCCTCTGCGTCTGCGCGGCGAGCTGGGCTCGTTCGGTTACCGCCGGCTGCAGGCCAGCGGCGCCTGGATGGGGGCGGAGCGCGGCGACGCCTTCGCAACCATCACCGGCAGCCTCCAGGACGGCTACCGGCGACAGTCCGGGCAGCAGGCCTTGCGCTTCTACGGCAACACCGGGCTGCAACACGCGTCAGGTGGCGAAACGCGGGCACACCTGGAACTGCAGGATTCGCGACTGGAGCTTCCCGGCTCACTAACCCGACAGGAATACCGCAACAACCCGCGTCAAGCTGCGCCGAACCACGAGAACGTGGACGCATCCCGAGACCTGAAACTGGCGCGGCTGACAGTCCAGCATGCTGCACCGCTGGGCGGAGACCAGCGGCTGCTCATCGGTGGATTCATCCAGGATCTGCAGATGGACCACCCACTGCCGTTTGCCCAGATCGACGGCGACCAGCAGGATGTCGGGCTGTCCGTACGCCACGAGATCGACGGTCGCCTGCTGGGCCAAGCCAACCGTTTCAGTTGGGGGCTGCTGGCGGTCACCGGCCGGGAGGACAACCGCCAGGAGAACCGCTTCACCGGGGCGGTCACCGAGCGGGACTACCGCGCATCCACAGTCGAACTCTACGCTGACAACATGCTTGCTCTGAGTGAGCGCACCAGCTTGATCACCAGCGCCCAGCTCTCCTGGGCCTCCAGGAAGGTGGAAGTCACTGCCGGCGATGCCGCCGAAGCCCGGCAACAGTACCGGGCGATCAGCCCGCGACTGGGCCTGCTGCATGAACTGACGCCCGAGCTGCAACTGTTCGCGAACATCAGCCGCAGCGTGGAACCGCCCATCAACGGGGAGCTGGTCGGGTTCGACGACCGCACCCTGGATGCCCAGCGGGCGGACTCCGTTGAAGCGGGGCTCCGCGGCCATCATCAACGTCTGCGCTGGGAAGCGGCTGTCTACCACGCCCGAGTCAGGGACGAGATCCTGCTGTTCCGCGATCCGGACAACCCGGACCTGACGCTGGCGGAGAACGCCGACCGCACCTTCCACCAGGGAGTGGAACTGGGCCTGGACTACGCGCAACCGCTGCAGCGCGGTGAGCTCCTGGTGTCAGCCACCTGGACCTACCACCGTTTCCGTTTCGACGGCGACAGCCAATGGGACGACAACGCGCTGCCCGGCATACCCGACCACCTGGCCCGCCTGGAGCTGCGCTACCAGGATGCTAGCGGCGTCTACCTGGGACCGGTACTGGAGGCCGGCGGCAGCTACGCGGTGGATTTCGCCAACACCGAACGGGCGGACCGCTATCTGGTCTGGGGCGCTCGTGCGGGCTACCGGAGCCCGGACGGCTGGCGCGTGTTCCTGGACGGGCGCAACCTCACGGACCGGCGCTATATTGCCAGTACCGCGGTGGTGGCCGACGCCCGGGACGACAATCGCGTCTACAACCCTGGCGCTCCGCGCTCGGTCTACGGAGGTGTGGAATGGCAATGGTAAGCCGACCACTGCTGGCGGTACTGCTATCGGCGTCCCTGCTGTCCGCCTGCGGAGACCGGGAACCGGAACGGACGGGCGAGAGCTATCGCTACAGCGGCGAAGGCGACGTACTCAGCCTTGCGATTGCCAGTTCGGACGATACCCTGCATCTGGTCTGGGTCGAGGATATCTACGAGACCGGCCCGATCGCGCGGCACAGCCGCAGCGACGACGGCGGCGCCAGCTGGTCCACGCCGACCAACATCGATACCGGCCAGCCACCACCCGATCGCGTGCATCGCAGCAACGACATCCGCGTCGCCGCCAGCGGCGATGCCGTCTACGTGGTCTGGCAGACCCGAGGGGAGGGCTGGGGCGGCAGCGGCCCGATGGTTCTGGCCCGCTCGCCGGACGGCGGCGGCACCTGGCAGGCGATGGCACCCCCCGCAACGACGGAAGACAGCCCAAGCCATGGTTTCTTCGCGCTCACCGTGGATCTGGATGAACGGGTGAATCTCGCCTGGCTGGACAACCGCCATGGCCAGCAAGGCCTGCTGCATGCGACCGCCAGCGGCGACGGTGCGTGGACCGTGAAAACAGTTGCCGAAACCACTTGCGAATGCTGCTGGAACAGCTTGCTGCACACCACGCACGGCAACTACCTGCTGTTCCGTGGCAAGCAGCCCAGGGACATGGGCCTGGCCGAGCGCCGGAACGCGGAGGACTGGCAGGTCACGGGCCGTGTGGGCACCTTCGACTGGCAGGTGGACGGCTGTCCGCACGTGGGTGGTGGCTTGGCCATGGACACGGAAGCGGCACGGCTGCACGCCCTGGTCTGGACCGCCCATGAGGATCACCTCGGCCTGCATCACCTGCACAGGCGGACCAACGCCGCTGCCTGGTCCGAGCCACGTCGTATTGGCAGCCGGGACGCGCGCAACGCCGACCTCGCCAGCCTGCCTGGCCATGCAGTGCTCGCCGCCTGGGACCAGACTGGCGCGGACGCCGCGATCTTCGCGGCTTGGGTTCGGGGCGACCGCCCCGGCAGCCCGCAACGACTCAGCAATGCCGACCATCGTGCCAGCCACCCACAGGCCGCGCTGACACGGCGCGGGGGTCACGTCATCTGGACGGAACGCGGTGAAGACGGCATGCACACCTGGCGCATGCATACGCTGCCTTTCCCGGACTGACTGATACACTGGAAGAAGAATGGTGGTTTCCCGGGGGGGGGGGGGGGGG